>NZ_JBVYOQ010000008.1:0-297566 GCF_056134165.1 Actinoplanes sp. 13
CGGTGCGGACGAGCGCGGTGCGGACGAGCGCGGTGCGGACGAGCGCGGTGCGGACGAGCGCGGTGCGGACGAGCGCGGTGCGGACGAGCGCGCTGCGTGGGTGATGCGGTGGTCAGGCGGCGAGGGGGATGCCGGTCGCGAAGCGCTGCGCGGCGTCGGCGCTGGCATCGTCCGGTTGCTGCTGGGCGGCCAGCTCCGCGGCGATCCGGGCGTGGTACCGGGCGACCTCCCGCTCGGTCTCCGCCTCGCTCCAGCCGAGCGGCCCGGCGACCAGGTCCGCGGTGGTCCGGGCCGCGGCGACCCCGCGATCCGCGGTCTCCATGGCGATGCGGGTACGGCGGACGAGCACGTCCTCGAGGTGCCGCGCCCCCTCGTGGGTGACCGCGTAAACGATCTCCGCGCGCAGATAGTCGGGTGCGCCCTCGAGCGGCGTGCCCAGCGCCGGGTCCGCCTCGACCAGCGTGAGCACCTCGTCGACCAGCGTGCCGTACCGGCGCAGCAGGTGTTCGACGCGCCCGACGTGCAGGCCCGCGCGCCGGGCCAGCAGCGCCCGCCGGTTCCAGGCGGCCCGGAAGCCGTCGGCGCCCAGCAGCGGCACCTGCTCGGTGCAGGAGGCCGGCACCCGGGTGGCGAGGTCACCGGCCGCGGCGTCCACCGCGTCCCTGGCCATCACCCGATATGTCGTGTACTTGCCGCCGGCCACCACCACCAGTCCCGGCACCGGGTTGCCGACGGCGTGCTCGCGGGAAAGCTTCGTGGTGGTCGCCGATCCGGTGGCCGACGCCTCGGTGGAGAGCAGCGGGCGCAACCCGGCATAGACGCCCTGCACGTCGTCCCGGGTGAGCGGGGTGGCCAGCACCTTGTTCACCTCGGCGAGCAGATAGTCGAGGTCGGCGCTGGACGCGGCCGGGTCCGCCTTGTCCAGCTCCCACGCGGTGTCGGTGGTGCCGATGATCCAATGCCGGTCCCACGGGATCACGAACAGCACGCTGGTGGCCGTACGCAGGATCATGCCGGTGCGGCCGGAGATCCGGTCGCGCGGCACCACCAGGTGGATCCCCTTGCTCGCGGTGATCCGGAACTGGCCCCGCTCGCCGGCCAGCAGCGCCTGGCTGTCCCCGGTCCACACCCCGGTCGCGTTGATCACCGTGCGGGCGCGGATCTCCATGTCGGCGCCGGTCTCGGCGTCGCGGGCCCGGACACCGACCACCCGGCGGCCCTCCCGCAGGAAGCCGGTCATCTCGGTGCGCGCGGCCACGTGGGCGCCGTTGGCCATCGCGGTGCGCACCAGGAACATGGTGTGCCGGGCGTCGTCGACCTGGGCGTCGTAGTAGCGGATGGCGCCGACCAGCGACTCCGGCCGCAGGGACGGGAACGCCTTGAGCGCCTCCTTGCGGCTCAGGTGCCGGTGCCGCGGCAGGCCCGCGCCGTCCGCGGAGAGCGCGAGGGTGTCGTAGAGGGCGACGCCGGCGCCCACGTAGAGCCGCTCCCAGGCGCGGTGCTGCAGCGGGTAGAGGAACGGCACCGGCCGGACCAGGTGGGGCGCGAGCCGCTGGATGAGCAGGCCACGCTCGCGCAGCGCCTCCCGGACCAGGGCGAAGTCGAGCATCTCGAGGTAGCGCAGGCCGCCGTGGATGAGTTTGCTGGACCGGCTGGAGGTGCCGCCGGCGAAGTCCCGGGCCTCCAGGAGGCCGACCGAGAGCCCGCGGGTGGCCGCGTCGAGCGCCGCGCCCGCGCCGACCACGCCGGCGCCGACGACCAGCACGTCCAGTTCGTCGCCGGCCATCGCGGTCAGCGCCGCCGCACGCGACTGCGGCGAGATCATTCCAGTGTTCATGGCTCCTCTTTCGATGGTCAGCTGACCCAGTCGAGGGTGCGGTCGACGGCTGCCCGCCAGCGGGTGGCGGATTCGGTGCGCCGGGTGGTGCTCCAGGACGGCTGCCAGCGCCGGTCCTCGTGCCAGTTCTCCCGCAGGTCGTCGACGGATTCCCAGAAGCCGACCGCGAGGCCGGCCGCGTACGCCGCGCCGAGGGCCGTGGTCTCGGCGACCGCGGGGCGGCTGACCGGTACGCCGAGGATGTCGGCCTGAAGTTGCATGCAGAGCGCGTTGGCCGTGACCCCGCCGTCGACCTGGAGGCAGTCGAGTGTGGATCCGGAGTCGTGGGCCATCGCCTCGGCCACGTCGCGGGTCTGGTGGCAGATCGCCTCGAGCGCGGCCCGGGTGAGGTGCGCCGCGGTGTGGAAACGGGACAGCCCGACGATCGCGGCCCGGGCGTCCGGGCGCCAGTACGGCGCGTACAGGCCGGAGAAGGCGGGGACGAAGCAGACGCCGGCGCTGTCGTCGACCGAGCCGGCCAGCGTCTCGCTCTCGGCGGCCGAGTCGAGGACGCCGAGCTGATCGCGCAGCCACTGGACGGCGGCGCCGGCCGCCGCGATCGAGCCTTCCAGCGCGAAGACCGGCGGCTCGGCGCCGAACTGGTAGGCGACCGTGGTGATCAGCCCGTGGCTCGACCGGACCGGTTGGGCGCCGGTGTTCATCAGCAGGAAGCCCCCGGTGCCGTAGGTGCACTTCGCGTCGCCCGGCGCGAAACAGGTCTGCCCGAACAGCGCCGCCTGCTGGTCGCCGATGGCCGCCGCGATCGGCACCCCCGGCAGCAACTCCTCCGCGGTCCCGTAGACCTCCGCCGAGGATCGGATCTCCGGCAGCATGGCGCGCGGGATCCCGAAGGTCTCCAGCAGGCCGGGATCCCAGTCCAGCGTCGACAGGTCCATCAGCATGGTGCGGCTGGCGTTCGTCACGTCGGTCAGGTGCCGGCCGGTGAGGTTCCAGATCAGCCAGCTGTCCATGGTCCCGAACAGGATCTCGCCCCGGGCGGCACGCTCCTGGAGCCGGTGGTGGTCCAGTAACCACTGGATCTTCGTGGCGGAGAAGTATGTGGCCGGCCGCAACCCGGTCCGCTCCGAGATCATGGCCGCGTCCAGTCCGGCGACCAGGTGTTCGGTGCGGGTGTCCTGCCAGACGATCGCGGGCGCCACCGGTGTGCCGGTCGCGCGGTCCCAGAGCACCACGGTCTCCCGCTGGTTGGTGATGCCCACGGCGGCCAGGTCGGCCGGGCCGAGGCCGGCGCCGGCCAGTGCCACGTCGATGGTCTTGCGGGTGTTCTCCCAGATCTCCACAGCGTCGTGCTCGACCCGGCCGGAGGCGGGCAGGATCTGGCGGTGCTCGATCTGGTGCCGGCCGATCTCGGCGCCGGTCCGGTCGAAGATCATGAAGCGGGTGCTGGTGGTGCCCTGATCGATCGCGCCGACGAACCGCGCCATGGAACCTCCCGGTCTCGCGCTCCGGGCTCGGACGTTAGGCAGCGAACAGCGCCGCGGCAACGGCGTGCGTGCGACAATGTCGCACGTGCCCGGCCTGATCCAGTCCATCGAGCGGTCCTCGGCCGTGCTCCGGCTGCTCGCCGCGGGGCCGGACCGGCTGCGCGTCAAGGAGATCGCCGACGCGCTCGGCCTGCCCAAGTCGACCGCGCACGGCATCCTGCGCACCCTCGAGCACGTCGGCTTCGTCGAGCAGGACCCGCGGACCAGCCGATATCGGCTCGGTCGCGGCCTGCTCGACCTCGGCGACACCGGCCTCGACGTCAACGAGCTGCGGGGACGCGCGCTCACCTGGGCGGACGCGCTCGCCGCGCGCAGCGGTGAGGAGGTGCGCATCGGGGCGCTCCGCGATCATCAGGTGCTCGTGGTGCACCACGTGTTCCGGCCGGACGACTCGGCCCAGGCGCTGCGGACCGGCCAGCTGCTGCCGGCGCACGCGACGGCGCTGGGCAAGGTGCTTCTGGCGTACGACGTGACGGCAGCACAAGGAAAAGCGGGGACCGTGCTCGACGCGTACACCAGAAGGTCTTTGACGAACCGCGCGGAGCTGGCCCGGGCACTCACCGCGACCCGCGCCCGAGGCTGGGGTCTGGCCGTCGAGGAGCTGGAGCCGGGTCGGGCCGGCGTCGCCGCGCCGATCCGTTCGATCGGCGGCCTGGTGGTGGGCGCCATCGGCATCTCCGGACCGGTGGAGCGGCTGTGTGACACCCGGCTGCAGGCCCGGCCGGCGCTCGTCGACCACGTGCTGGCCGCCGCCCGGTCGATCTCCCGCGATCTGTCCGGGCCCTCCTCGTGACCGAGCGGTACGTCCTCGCTCTCGACCAGGGCACCACCTCGACCCGGTGCATCGTGTTCGACCGGCGCGCCACGGTGGTGGCGGCGGTCCGCGCCGAGCATCCGCAGTCCTATCCGCGGCCCGGCTGGGTGGAGCACGACGCCGCCCGGATCTGGCGGGACGTGCGGAAACTGATCAGGCAGGCGCTGAGCGGGGCCGGGATCGGGGCGGCGCAGGTGGCGGCGATCGGTGTCGCCAACCAGCGCGAGACCGTGGTGCTCTGGGACCGCGCGAGCGGCACGCCGGTGGCACCCGCGATCGTCTGGCAGGACACCCGCACCGAATCCATGATCGCCGGACTGGACGCGGCCATGATCTCGGAGCGGACCGGGTTGCGGCCGGCCACGTACTTCTCCGCCACGAAGATCCAGTGGTTGCTGGCGCACCACGGGCTCCAGGAGCGTGCCGCCCGGGGCGAGATCCTGTTCGGAACCATGGACAGCTGGCTGATCTGGAACCTCACCGGCCGGCACCTGACCGACGTGACGAACGCCAGCCGCACCATGCTGATGGACCTGTCGACGCTGGACTGGGATCCCGGCCTGCTGGAGACCTTCGGGATCCCGCGCGCCATGCTGCCGGAGATCCGATCCTCGGCGGAGGTCTACGGGACCGCGGAGGAGTTGCTGCCGGGGGTGCCGATCGCGGCGGCCATCGGCGACCAGCAGGCGGCGCTGTTCGGGCAGACCTGTTTCGCGCCGGGCGACGCGAAGTGCACCTACGGCACCGGCGGCTTCCTGCTGATGAACACCGGCACCGAGCTGGTCCGGTCGAGCCACGGGCTGATCACCACGGTCGGCTACCGGATCGGCGCCGAGCCGCCGGTCTTCGCACTGGAGGGCTCGATCGCGATCGCCGGCTCGCTGGTGCAGTGGATCCGCGACGGCCTCGGTCTGATCAGCACCGCCGCCGAGATCGAGACGCTGGCCGGGACGGTGGACGACAACGGGGGCTGCTACATCGTCCCGGCGTTCTCCGGCCTGTACGCGCCGTACTGGCACAGTGAGGCGCGCGGCGTCATCGTGGGCCTGACGTCGTACATCACCAAGGGGCACGTGGCCCGGGCGGTCCTGGAGGCGACCGGCTTCCAGACCCGCGACGTGGTCGACGCGATGAACGCCGACTCCGGCCTGGCCCTGACCGGGCTGAACGTGGACGGCGGGATGACCGCCGACAACCTGCTCATGCAGATCGTCGCGGACGTCCTGCAGGTGCCGGTGGTCCGGCCGATGGTCGCCGAGACAGTGTCGCTGGGCGCCGCGTACGCCGCCGGGCTGGCCGTCGGGTACTGGTCCGACCTGCGCGATCTGCGGGCCAACCGGCACCGGGCCGGCCGGTGGACGCCGACCGTGGACGAACGACGGCGCGCCGCCGAGTACGAGAACTGGCGACGCGCCGTGTCATCCGCGGTGTACTTCAGCCGTCACGGCCAGACGTAACCGTCCTTGACCGGTTTCGGCTCCCTCGGCTGCTTCACCGGGTGCGCCCGGAACTGCTCGGTGTGCACCCCGAACGACCGGTCCAGCTTCGGCATCCAGTAAGCGTCGTCGTGCGCGCCCGGGCCGAGCTGATAGTCGTGCCGCACGCCCTTCGCCGCCAGCGCCGTGCTCATCTGCTGCGCGGCCGCGCCGAACCGGTAACCGTCCTGGTCACCGCCGTCGAAGTAGTACCGGTGCCGGTTCAGGTCGGCCACCGGCATGCTCGCGACCAGGGTCAGCGGCCGCAGCCCGGCGTTGGCGGCCCGCTCCTCGGCGGTGCCGATCAGCGGCGCGAGGCTCAGCGCGCCCATGTGGCTGGCGATCGAGCTGAACACCGCCGGGTTCTTCCAGGCGAGCGTGAACGCGCCCTGCCCGCCCATCGAGACGCCGCTGATGCCGCGGTGCTCACGGTCGGCGATCGTCCGGTAGTTCCGGTCGACCAGCGGGACGATCTCGTCGACGATCATCGAGCGGTACCTGCCCTCGGAGGTGTCGACGTACCAGCCGCTGCCGCCGTCCGGGAACACGACGATCGTCTCGGCCAGCCCCTTCTCCTTGATCAGCTTGTCCAGCACGGTGTCGATGTCCCGTGCCTCCCACTCGATGTTGCTGCCGTTGAAGCCGTTGAGCAGGTAGACCACCGGGTACCGCTGCGCGGTGGTGCGGGTGTAGCTCTGCGGCAGGTAGACGTTGAACTGCGCCCGGCGGTTCATCGCCGCGGAGGCGTAGTCGTCTCGGAAGAACCGCGAGTGGTCGCCCAGCTCCAGCTGCCGGCGCGGGTCCAGATAGAGCAACTCGCGGGTCGGCGGCAGCCCGGTCCAGGTGCGGATGGTGTCCACCACGAGCCGGCCCTGGCTGTCCACGAAGACCTCGGCCTGAGCGTCGGTCAGCGTCACCTTGCCGGCCTTGAGCAGCGCCTTCAGATCGGCCAGGCGCCGGTCGGCGGTGTCACCGGAGTGGAAGAAGCCGGGCGCCAGCGTCGCGGCATAGCCACGGAGATCACCCGCGGCCACGGCGCGCTGCTGCCGGCCGAGCACGGCGCAGGCATGTGCCAATTGGGTACGCGAGGCAGCCGTGCCCGTGACACCGGCGAGGGCACGCAGACGCGACTTGGAATACAGGCCGATCGGCCCCTGGTAGAAGCCGCCGCCACCGGTGCCGTCGTAGACGCGTACCGCCAGCACGTTGGTGCCGCCCCAGCGGAGCAGCCCGTCGGCCGGGTAGTACTCGCGCGGCACCTCCCAGGTCGAGTCGAACGACGGCGGGAACCCGCCGGTACGCCCGATCTCCTGGCCGTTGAGGAACGTCTGGTCAGCATCGTCGATCTTGCCCAGGGCGGCGACGACCGCGGAGTCGGTGACCCCGGCCGGCCGCGCGGGCAGCGTGAACGTCTTGCGGTACCAGGCGAAGCCGTCGTACGACACCAGGTCGGTGTGCGCGCCCCAGTTGTCCGGGACGCTCCAGTCGCGCCAGCTCGCGTCCGCGAACGCGGGGTCGGCCCAGGAGGCGTCGTCGCCGGTGGTGAACTTCCAGCCGTCGCCGGCCAGGTCGACCCCGAAGTCGATCGACCCGGTGGTGGCACAGGAGGTGTCGGACGGCGTCTTCGGGCCTGCCGAGGCCGATGTGGGAACGTTCACACACGCCAGCGAGAGGAGTACGGCGCCCAGCAGGGCACCGCCGGTGCGAAACGAAGAACGGGAGCGAGGAGTTGTCAGTGACATCGAGCCCTCCTGGAGGACGTGTTCACAAGACCACACATGAAACGTGGTGGACGCACACTTGCAACAAACCGACGACCTTGTCAACGGGTGTTCGAAAATGTTTGATCTTCCGAGCTGGCCGTGCGGTCTTCCGGCCGCCGTTACGCAGCGAAAGGGCGCGAGCGTCATTCGTGCAGGAGATGCCCGGGATTCCGGCAATGACGTCCGTCTAAGTGTCCTGGCGCCTGCCGAATGGCACTCAGGTTGCGGATGACAGCGGATAGTGATCATTCGATGCCGGATGCGTGACGATCCCGGCCGGATGACATATCGTTCTGGCGTCGGTGCTCCCCGCTGCACGGGAGGAAGATGATCCGCCGCTGGCACCTCGCCGTTCTGGCCCTTCTCGCCGCCTTCACGCTGGCCTGTGAGGGCGCGGGCGCCACGCCCGAGCCGCCGGACGACGCGCCCACCAGCAGGCCGCCGTCCGGTCTGCCCTCGTCGATGGCCGCCCTGGGTGACTCGATCACGGCCGGCTTCGGTAGCTGCCTCGCCTTCGTCGCGTGCACCCGTAACTCCTGGTCGACCGGCAGCGGCTCGGCTGTGGACAGTCACTACCGCCGGATCCTCGAGAAGAACCCGAAGATCAAGGGGAAGGCCCGCAACTTCGCCGAGCCCGGCGCCGAGGCCGACGCGCTGGCCGCGCAGGCCGGCCAGGCGGTCGAGATGAAGGCGCAGTACGTGACGATCCTGATCGGCGCCAACGACGCGTGCTCGCGGGACGTTGCGGACATGACCCCGGTGCGGACGTTCCGCACCGAGGTCGGCCGCGGCCTGGCCCGGCTCAAGAAAGGCCTGCCCAAGACGCGCGTGCTGGTCGTCAGCATCCCCGATCTCTACAGGCTGTGGCGGCTCGGCAGCGACGACGAGCGCGTTGCGGAGGTGTGGCGCCGGGGCCGCATCTGCCCGTCGATGCTGGCCGATCCCACCTCCACGGACGAGGCCGACGAGACGCGGCGCGAGCGGGTGCGGGACCGCATCGACGCGTACAACGAGGAGCTGCGCAAGGCCTGCAAGGCGTACGGCAAGCGGTGCCGGTGGGACGGCGGCGAGGCGCACGAGCTGCGGTTCTCGCTGGACCTGGTGAACCAGATCGACTACTTCCACCCGAACGTCGAGGGCCAGAACGAGCTGGCCGAGGCGGTGTACCCCGACCGGTTCGGATGGTGACCGGCGTCACATCGCCGGAAATTGGCACATCCGCCGCGCACTGCGCGGACCAGCGCATTCGCGCCCTCTTTCACTCGCTGTGGTGATTCCATGTCGATTCCCGGCGTTTTATCCCAGGCTCGGCGCGGGGATGATTCCCGCTGTCTCCCGCTATCGGGACAACGGAGAAACGACCGTTCAGTCAACCGAAGACAGCGCCGAGAGGACCCCCGAAATGGCGAGCTGGGTTTTGGTGCCCTGCCTGGTGCAGTTACGCACCGAGTTGAACCGGATCGCTCCCGGCCGCGATCGCACATCGGACGGCACCATCGGCGACACGGCGCATCAGGCGTCCGTCTCCGATCACAACGACGACGAGGTCGGGCGGGTGCCGATCCGCGACGCGGACACCAAGCACGAGGTCCACGCGTACGACGCGGACGTCGACCTGCGCACCCCGGACCTGACCATGGAGAAGGTGGTGCAGCACATCCTGGCCCGCTGCCGCAGCGGCGCCGAGAAGCGCCTGCGATACATCATCTTCAACCGGCGGATCTGGGAGGCGTCCAACGGCTGGCGACAGCGTGGTTACACCGGCAGCAACCCGCACACCGGACACGCGCACTTCTCCGCCTCGTACGTGACCGCACGCGAGGCCGACACCGCATCCTGGCATCTGGAGGACATCCCCGTGGCACTCACCGACGCCGACAAGAAGTGGCTCTCCGCCCAGATCGACGCCGCCGCCACCCGCGCCGCCGAGCGGGTCTGGAAGCAGAAGCTGAACATCGCCGTGCAGCCCGGATCCGCCCCGAGCATGCAGGAGGCGGGTTCGATCCTGCGGTACACGTCGAGCGAGCACCACCGCATCGAGGACAAGGTGGAGGCGTTGAGCGCCGAGGTGGACAAGGTGCTCTCCGAGTACCCGCCCCAGTCCTGACCCCAGCACCCCGAACCAGCGTGTGAAGTTGCGGTCCGATTCGAGCCGCAACTTCACACGCCTGGCGGGGGCGGTCAGACGGTGAGGGCCTGGCGGACCGAGGTCTCCGCCTCCGCGCCGCCCTCGCCGGTCGAGGTGACCCGGCCGGCCTCCAGGACGTGATAGCTCTGGGCAGCCCGCAGCGCGAAGCCCACGTGCTGCTCGACCAGCAGCACCGACATCCCGCCCCGGGCGGCCAGGCCCAGGATGATCTGCTCGATCTCGGCGACCACCGACGGCTGGATGCCCTCGGTCGGCTCGTCGAGCAGCAGCAGCCGCGGACGGGTGATCAAGGCCCGGGCCAGCGCCAGCTGCTGCCTCTGACCGCCGGAGAGCAGACCCGCCCGGCGGCCGGTCAACTCGCGCAGCGCCGGGAAGACGTCCAGCGCCTCGGCCATCGCGGCCCTGCCGTCCTTGCGGCCGTCCGCCACCAGACGCAGGTTCTCCAGCGTGGTCAGGTGCGGGAAACTCTGCTGGCCCTGCGGCACGTACGCCATGCCGCGCGCCACCCGTTCGTGCGGCGCCAGCCTGGTGATGTCCTCGCCGTCCAGCAGGATCAGGCCGGTCCGCGGCCGGATCAGCCCGATCGCGGCGCGCAGCAGCGTGCTCTTGCCGGCGCCGTTGTGCCCGAGGACCGCGGCGACGCCGTCGGTGGGCACGGTCAGGTTCACGCCATGCAGGACGATGCTCCGGCCGTACCCGGCGTGGATGTCCTCGAACCGCAGCATCACGCCTCCTGTTTCTCGACCGGGTGTCCGAGATAGACCTCCTGCACCCGGGGGTCGGCCTGCACCTGCGCGACCGTGCCCTCGGAGAGGATCCTCCCGGCGTGCATGACGGTGACCGTCCGGGCGAACCGCCGCAGGAAGTCCATGTCGTGCTCGATCACCACGACGGTGTGGTCCTTGCTGAGGTGGCCGAGCAGCTCACCGGTGGCATCGCGTTCGTCGTGGCTCATCCCGGCCACCGGCTCGTCGAGCAGGAACAGCTGGGCGTTCTGCACGAGCAGCATGCCGATCTCCAGCCACTGCTTCTGCCCGTGGGCGAGCGTGCCGGCCTGCTGATCACGGACAGCCGTCAGGCGTACCGTCTCCAGAGCCTTCTCCACCTCGGGCGGAACGGCCCGGCGCGTGCGCAGCAGGGTGAGCGGCCCGCGTGACCAGCCGGCGGCGATGTCCAGGTTCTGCAGGACGGTCAGCTCCTCGAAGACCGACGCGGTCTGGAACGTCCGGCCCACCCCCAGCCGGGCGATCCGATGCACCTTGCGGCCGAGCAACTCGTGCCCGTCGAAGGTCACCGAGCCGGTCGCCTTGGCCAGACCGGTGACCGCGTCGACGAGCGTGGTCTTGCCGGCGCCGTTGGGGCCGATGATGAACCGCACGTCACCGGCCGGGACGTCCAGGTCGACGCCGCCGACCGCGACGAATCCGTCGAAGGCGACCCGGAGATCACGGATGGCGAGCCCACTCATGTCCGTACCTCCACCGGGGTGGGAGCCGGCACGGCCGGCGCTGTCGGTGCCGGCGGCGCGGTGGCCGAGCGGCGCCGGCGGATCAGGCCGGCGAGCGAAGCCAGGCCGCCGGGCAGGAACACGATCGGCAGGATGAACAGCAGACCCTCGAAGTACGTCCACGCGGACGGCACCCGCTCGGACAGCGCGGTCTTGGCCCAGGCCACCGCGATGGCGCCGAGTGCCGGGCCGACCAGGCTGGCCCGCCCGCCGACCGCCACGCCGATGACGAACTCGATGGAGGGCACCACCCCGATCATCGCGGGCGAGATGATGCCGACCGCCGGGACGAACAGGGCGCCGGCGAGCCCGGCCATGCCCGCGGCCGCGACGTAGGCGACGAGCTTGACGTTCGCCGGGTCGTAGCCGAGGAACCGGACCCGCTCCTCGCCGTCGCGCACCGCCACCAGCAGTTCGCCGTACCGGCTGCGCATGAGCTGCCAGGTCAGGGCCAGCACCGCGAGCAGGCTGCCGGCGATGATGAAGTAGATCATCCGGCGGTTCACCGGGTCGTTCAGGTCGTAGGAGAAGAAGCCCTGGATGTCGGTGAGCCCGTTGGTGCCGCCGGTGGTGCCCTGCTGACCGATCAGGAAGATCGCGAAGGCGGCGCAGAGGGCCTGGGAGAGGATCGCGAAGTACGCGCCCCGGACCCGCCGGCGGAAGATGAGCAGTCCGAGCAGCAACGCCACCAGCATCGGCAGCAGCACGGTGGCGGCCAGGGCGAACAGCGGGTTCGCGAACGGCTTCCACCACCAGGGCAGGGCGTCGAGCTGGCCGTACAGCTGCATGAAGTCCGGCAGATTGCCGGGGCCCGCGTCGGCCAGCTTGAGGTGCATGGCCATCGCGTAACCGCCGAGGCCGAAGAAGACACCCTGACCGAGAGTGAGCATGCCGCCGCGGCCCCACGCCAGGCCGATGCCGACCGCGATGAGCGCGAAGCAGAGGTATTTGGCGAGCAGGTTCAGCCGGAAGTCGCCGAGTGCCACCGGCGCGACGGCGAAGAGCAGGACGGCCCCGATGCCGAACCCCCACGCCGCCTTGAACCGCCCGAGGAAGACGTTTCTCATGCTGTGCCCTCCATTGGCATCCCCTTCTGGCCCTCGCCCGCGACGCCGTCGGTAGGTGCGGCTGGGTGCCGCTCGGTGCAGGCGGTCATGCCAGGCTCCTGGTGCGGAGAGTGAACAGACCCTGTGGCCGCCACTGGAGGAAGGCGACGATCGCGACGAAGACGATCACACTGGCCACGCTGACGGTGGTCGCGTACTCCACCATGGACTGCAGGATGCCCAGGACGAACGCCACGATGACGGTGCCCTTCAGCTGACCGATGCCGCCCACGACGACGACCAGGAACGCGTTGACGATGATGTTGGTGCCCATGGCCGGGCCGATCGGGCCGATCAGGGTCAGCGCGACCCCGGCGATGCCGGCCAGCCCCGATCCGATGAAGAAGGTCAGCCGGTCCACCCGGCCGGTGGCGAGCCCGGACACCGCGGCCAGGTCGCGGTTCTGGACCACCGCCCGGATCCGCCGGCCCAGTGGGGTGGTCTTCAGCCCGATCGACAGCGCGGCAACCGCGGTCAGGGCCAGGACCAGGATGAACAACCGGCTGCTGGAGATCACCAGGTCGCCGAGGACGGTGATGCTGCCGGTCAGGAACTCGGGGGCGCGGGTCTGCACGTTCGGTGCGCCGAAGATGTCCCGGGCGAGCTGCTGGAGGATCAGCGAGACACCCCAGGTGACCAGCAGCGTGTCCAGCGGCCGTGCGTAGAGGCGGCGGATCAGCAGCACCTCCAGCAGCACCCCCAGCAGGCCGGTGACGGCGAACGCGACCGGCAGGGCCACCAGCAGCGACCAGCCGGCGCCGGTGATCACCTGCTGCAGCACGAACACGGTGTAGGCGCCGACCATGATCAGCTCGCCGTGCGCCATGTTGATGACGCCCATCTGGCCGAAGGTGAGCGACAGGCCGAGAGCGATCAGCAGCAGCACGGCGCCGATGCTGATGCCGGTGAAGAGTTGGCTGAGGACGAGAGTCATGTGGCGAACCCCTTCCGGCGGGCCGCCCGGTGACCGGGCGGCCCGCTCGTGACGTCTCAGGCGAGGCCCTCGGCCCAGCTGTAGCCCTTGAGGTACGGGTCCGGCTTGATCGGCTGGCCGGAGTTCCACACCTCCTTGATCAGACCGTCGGGACCGATCTCGCCGATTCGGGCGGTCTTGGCGATGTGCTGGGTGGCGCCGTCCACGGTGACCTTGCCCTCGGGTGCGTCGAAGGTGATGCCGTCGGCCGCCGCCTTGACCTTCTCGACATCGAACGACCCGGCCTTCTCGACCATCGCCTTCCACAGGTGGACCGAGACGTACGCCGCCTCCATCGGGTCGCTGGTCGGCTTGTCCGCGCCGTACTTCGCCTTGTACGCCTGCACGAACTTGTCGTTGGCCGCGCCCTCGGTGGTCTGGTAGTAGTTCCACGCGGTGAGCTGACCGGCCAGGTACTGCGTGCCGATGCTCTTGACCTCCTCCTCGGCGATCGAGACGGAGACCACCGGCATGCCCTCGGCGGTCAGGCCGGCCGCCTTGTACTCCTTGAAGAAGGCCACGTTGCTGTCGCCGTTGAGGGTGTTGAACACCGCCGCGGCGCCGGACGCCTTCACCTTGTTGACGATCGTGGAGAACTCGGTGGAGCCCAGCGGCGCGTAGTCCTCGCCGAGCACCTTCATGCCGTTCGCCTCGGCATACGCCTTGATGATCTTGTTGGCGGTGCGCGGAAAGACGTAGTCCGACCCGACCAGGTAGACCGACGTCTTGCCCTGCGCCTTCAGGTAGTCGAGGCCGGGAACGATCTGCTGGTTGGTGGTCGCGCCGGTGTAGAAGATGTACGGCGACTGCTCCAGGCCCTCGTACTGCACCGGGTAGAACAGCAGCGACTTGTTCTTCTCGAAGACCGGCTTGACCGCCTTGCGGCTGGCCGAGGTCCAGCAGCCGAAGACCGCCGCGACCTTGTCCTCGCTGATCAGCTTCTGCGACTTCTCGGCGAAGGTGGGCCAGTCCGACGCGCCGTCCTCGCTCACCGCCTCGATCTTCTTGCCCAGCACGCCGCCCGCGGCGTTGATCTCCTCGATGGCCAGTTGGAGCGAGTCCCGGACGGTCACCTCGCTGATCGCCATGGTGCCGGAGAGCGAGTTGAGCAGCCCGACCTTGACGGTGTCGCCGGACGTGTCGATGGCCGCGCCGGCGGCGGGTGCGGCAGTGTCGCCGGTCTTGGCGCCGCACGCGGTGAGCGCCGCGGCGGCTGCCACCGACGCGACAATGGCCGCAGCGCGGCGGCCGGAGATCCTGAACATTAAGCCTCCACGGCTGAATTCAACGGATTCACATTGACGTGCATGAGGATCTGGCCGCCGGGTTCTCCGGTCGTCGTACCGCAGGGCAAGGCCCTGACCGGCGGCGGTGCCGGTTCGCGGTGCAACGTCAGTGTTAGATCCTTCGATTTCCAGCCCGTTTCCCGTGCCTTAATAAGGGGTTTCCGTCACCCTTGGCCAGAAACGAAAAAGCCGACCACGAATAGGTCGGCAAAAGGCAGTTACTTCCTGCTGGAAGCATCTTCGCGGGCGCGGCGGCAGGCTGTCAAGGCAACTGGGTGAGGACGTCGAAGTCCACACCGTCGGCGCGGGCCAGGTAGATCCGCTGGCGCACGTGCCGTCCGTGCAGACTGAGCAGGCCACGGGGGCCCTCGTAGGACACCGTGTCGGCGAGGGCGGCGACCGATGGCAGATCGACCGCGCCGGCCCGCTCGATCAGCGCCGCGAGCAGCAGCACACCCTCGTGACAGGACTCGCCGAGGCTGCCCAGCGGCGGCGCCTCGGCACCGAACCGGGCCGCGTACCGGCCGTGGAAGTCCAAGTTCTCCCGCGTGATCATGGAGGCGAAGAAGCCCGCCGTGCTGAACAGGTCGTGGGTGGCCACCGCGCCGCTGGCCAGCAGCATGTTCTCGTCCATCAGCGTGCTCAGCCGCAGGCAGCGGGCGTCCAGGCCGGTCCGGGCGAAGGCCCGGTTGAACCGGACCGCGTCGGTGCCGACCAGCAGCATCAGCACGGCGTCCGCCCCGGAGTGCTCGATCTGCCGCAGCACGCCGGAGAAGTCGTGGGTGGCGAGCGGGACGTAACTTTCGCCCACCACGCTCAGGCCGGCGTCGTGTGCGAACCGGCGGGCGGCCGCGGCCGTCCGCAGTGGCCAGACGTAGTCGTTGCCCACGATGTGCCAGCGCCGGGCCGCGCGTTCCGCGCCGAGCAGGCGCATCGCCGGGAACAGCTGGACATCGGGCGTCTCGCTGGTCAGGAAGACGCCCTCGGTGCGTTCGCCACCCTCGTAGAGGGCGGTGTAGACGTACGGCACGCGGCCGGCGATCCGCGGGGCGACCGCCTGCCGGACCGACGAGATGTGCCAGCCGGTGACGCCCTGCACGGCGCCGGCGTCGACCAGCGCACCGACCTCGGCGGCGACCGCCCGCGGCGCAGCGCCGCCGTCGACCGGGACCAGGCGCAACTCGCGGCCGAGCACCCCGCCGGAGCGGTTCACCTCCTCGGCGGCGAGCTGCGCGCAGAGCTCGGCGCTCGGCCCGAAGATGCCGGCCGGGCCTCGAAGCGGCACCACCAGGGCCACGTCGAAGGTTCCCGGGGACGGCATGGCCCTCATCGTCCTGGATCGTTCCCGCGATCTCCAGACAGCCTCGGTAACATCCCAGCGATGCGGGGACCAACGAATGTGATGTACCTGCTCACCCGCGCCGAGCGGCTGCTGGCCCGCCGCCTGGCGACGGTTCTCGAGGCCGAGCACTGCACGGCGGACGCCTGGCGTGTCGTGACCGTGCTGGCCGACGGCAAGGGCCACTTCATGACCGAGCTCTCCGAGCTGAGCTTCCTGCCGCCGGGCAGTCTCACCCGCCTGATCGACCACCTGGTGGAGGAGAACATCGTCTACCGCCGCGGTGACGACGTGGACCGGCGGCGTATCCGGGTGCACCTGGCCGCCCGCGGGCGGCGCCTGCACGACCGGGTCGAGGCGGAGATCGGTGGCATGCTGGCCGGTCTGCCGGTCGGCGACGAACTGCTGGACGGGCTCGCCGATCTGGTCGGCGCTCTGGACGGAAAGACGGCTCGCATCGAGTAACGTGGATCACATGGGGGCGCTCTACTCACGACGGTCGTTTCTCGCGGGCGTCATGACCGCGGGGATGCTCTCCGCCGCCGCGGGTTACCTGCTCACCCGCCGTGAGCCGGTCACCCTCACGCTGGCGACCGGCGCCGAGCCGACCGGGGGCGGCCGGGCGTTGCTGATCAACCTGTGGAACGACATGCATCCGGACATCCGGATCGAGCCTCTCGAGATCAACAGCTCCACCCTGGACCAGTTCGCGAAGTTCACCGAGTACAAGGCGGACATCTACAACCTGGACGCCATCCACATCCCGCGCTTCGCCGCCGCCGGCCGCATCGAACCGATCACCCCGAGCAGCGACATCTCGCTGCTCGGACCGGTGCGCCGGGTGTGCGAGGTTCGTGGCGAGCCGGACCGGTTCTGGGCCATGCCGTTCAACGCGGACGTCGGGATGCTGTACAGGCGGATCACCGACAAGGGCGCCGCCGACTCCGAGCCGGGTCTCGACGACGTGCTCGGCACGGGGAGCTTCGCCGGCCAGCTCGACTCGGTGGGCGTGCAGACCGACGAGGCGTTCGTGGTCAACGTGCTGGAGCACGCCCTCGCCCAGGACGACGCGATCCTCGACGCCGACGGCGTGGTGTCGTTCAGTCTGGGCCAGTGGCGGACCGCCCTGGCGCCGCTGGCCGACGCGATCCGGGCGAAGCGCGTCGTGGCGGAGACCGGCGAGGAGGACACCCTCCGCGCGTTCGAGCGCCGCAACCTGCGTTACATGCGGAACTGGCCGGTCTGGTACCCCGGCGTGGACCGGGACGAGCGGGCGAAGACGGACACCGCGGAGATCCGGCTCGGCCGGCTGCCGGTCGGGATCCTCGGCGGGCAGAGCCTCGCCATCGACCGGGACACCGCGCACCGGGCGGAGGCCGAACAGGTGATCAACTTCCTCACCGACATCCCGGCGCAGAAGCTGCTGGCGACCTACGGGTTCGCGCCGACCGGCCTGGACGCCTACATCGACGAAGACCTCGAGGCCGGCGCACCCCAGCTCACCGTCGTCCGGTACGCGGTCGAGGGCGCCCGGCCGCGGCCCGTGCACCCCGGTTACGCCGACTTCGCCCGGCGCTTCAAGGAGCACACCTACGCGTACCTCTATCAGGGTGAGCAGCTCACCCAGCGGTTCGTCCAGGACATCCAGGAGGCGCTGCGATGACCGGTTCCGGCCTGCAGGGATGGCACGTCCCGCTGTTCGTCGCGGTGGCGATCGCCCTGGTGGTGGTCGCCGAGTGGCTGATCTCCGTCGTGGTCCGCGGCGGGCGGTCCCAGCCGCGGACCCCGCGAGGGCGCGTGATCGACACCCGGGTGCGTGCCGGGCTTCTGGTGCTGCTCAGCTCGCTCGCCCTGGTGATCGTCGCGGTCGGCCTGCTCGGCCCCAGCCTGGCCGACCAGCTGGCCGGCGTCACGGCCGCGGCGCTCGGCATGATCACCCTGGTGCTGGCGTACCTGTCCTACCAGGAGTCGCTGAAGCTGTCGGCACAGATCCGGGCCGCCACGGACGCCGCCGAGTCCGAGGACGATCACTCCGACCGGAACCGTGTGACGTAACGGCGCTGCCACGGCGTCTCCACGGCGCGGGGGTGATAGCCGCGGCGCACGAACGCGACGGCCTCCGCCGGGGGCACACCGTCCAGCACCGCGAGGCAGGCCAGCGCGGTGCCGGTGCGGCCACGGCCGCCACCACAGGCGATCTCGACCCGCTCACCCTCGGCGCGGCGCCAGGCTTCGATCAGGACCTCTCGGGCGTACGACGAATCGGCCGGCAGCCGGAAGTCCGGCCAGCGTATCCACCGGCTGGTCCAGCCGAACTCCGGTGGCGCCGAGCCCAGCAGATAGACGCCGAACTGGGGCGGATGCCCGGCCGGCATGGCGTCCCGCAGCCCCCGGCCGCGCAGCAGCCGCCCGGACGGCAGCACCAGCACTCCGGTCCCGCTCTTCTCCCACTCGTCTGTCGCCATCGCTAAATCATGTCGCGGATCCGCCGGATCGACGTAATGTGCTCTCCTTGTGAGCTCGCTCGTCCAGACCTTCGTCCCCGCACGGCTCGGATCGGGTTTCCGGTGGCTTCTCGCCTCGTCCTGGACGACGAATCTCGGTGACGGCATCGCCGCGGCGGCCGGCCCGCTGCTGGTGGCCACCCTCACCGGCGACCCGTTCCTGATCTCGCTCGCCGCCATGATGACCTGGGCGCCACCGCTGATCTGCGGCCTCTGGGCCGGTGTGCTGTCGGACCGCCATGACCGGCGGCGGATCCTGCTGACCGCCAACGCGCTCCGCGCCGTGGTGATGCTCCTGATGATCGGTGCGCTGGCACTCGACCGGCTCACCGTCGAAGCGGCCCTGCTGGGGCTCGGCCTGATCAGCACCGCCGAGGTGTTCGCCGACAACACCAGCGGCACGCTACCCCCGATGCTGGTGCGCCGTGACGATCTGGCGCTGGCCAACGCCCGGCTGCAGACCGGCTTCATCACGCTGAACCAGCTTGCCGGCCCACCGCTGGGCGCCGCGCTCTTCACTGTCGGCCTGGTGTGGCCGCTGGTCTCCCAGGTGCTGCTGGTCGCGGCCGGCATGCTGATGATCAGCCGGCTGTCGTTGCCGCCGCACGGCCGGGCAGCCGGCGAGTCGGGACGGCCGGACGTGCGGCGGGAGATCGTCGAGGGCCTCCGCTGGGTCCGGCATCATCCGCCGGTCCGCACGCTGTGCCTGACCATCCTGGTCTTCAACCTCTCCTTCGGCGCCGCCTGGTCGGTGCTGGTGCTCTACGCCGCCGACCGGATCGGTCTCGGCTCCTTCGGGTTCGGTCTGGTGACCGCGGTGTCCGGGGCCGGCGGCATCCTCGGCACCGCGTTCTACGGACGGCTCACCGCCCGGGTCAGCCTGGGCAACCTGATGCGGGTCGGGCTGATCATCGAGACGCTCACCCATCTCGGCCTGGCCGCCACCACCTCGCCGTGGGTGGCGCTGCCGATCTTCTTCCTCTTCGGCGCGCACGCGTTCATCTGGGGCACCACCTCGGCCACGGTCCGGCAGCGGGCCGTGCCGACCCAGCTGCAGGGCCGGGTGAACGCGGTCAACGCGATCTGCGTCTACGGCGGGCTGGTGATCGGCTCGGCGATCGGCGGACTGCTGGCCAGGGAGTACGGCATCGTCGCGCCGTTCTGGGCCGCGTTCGTGGCCTCGGCGGTCTTCCTGGCGCTGCTCTGGCCGCAGATGACCCGGATCGCGCACGACGATCAGCTATAGTCCCCGCATGTTCAGCTTCAGCGTGCGACGCCGGCGTCCCGAGGGCCGCCGCTGAAGCTCTGCGCTTCCCACCCGGCGGGTCGTCACCCGCCGGCGCCGGAACGCGACCGGTTCGACCCGTCATCGCTCTCCGTCGATGGGGTCGACCATGAATCTCGAAGCACTCCTGCACGACCGGCTCGCACCCGCGCTGGCCGCGGTCGCCGGCGCCCCGGTGGACCCGGCCGTGCGGGTCTCGCCGCACGCCGACTTCCAATCCGCCGCGCCGCTGACCCTGGCCCGCGAACTGGGCCGCGCGCCGCGGGAGATCGCCGCCGAGGTGGCCGCCGGGGCCGACCTGACCGGTCTCGCCGGGATCACGGTCTCCGGCCCGGGCTTCCTGAACCTCACGATCGCCGACGAGTGGCTCACCGCGTCGCTCGACACGCTCGCCGGTGACGCCCGGCTCGGCGTGCCACCGGTCGCCCGGCCCGCGCGGATCGTGATCGATTACTCCAGCCCGAACGTGGCCAAGGAGATGCACGTCGGTCATCTGCGGTCGACGATCATCGGCGACGCCCTGGCCCGGATCCTCGAGTGGCAGGGCCACGACGTGCGGCGGGTCAACCACCTCGGCGACTGGGGCACACCGTTCGGGATGCTGATCGAGCACCTGGCGGAGGACGGGGGCGCGAGCGGGCACTCGCTCGGCGACCTCACCGCCTTCTACCGGGCGGCGCGCGCCCGGTTCGAGAGCGACGAGGACTTCCGCACCCGGGCCCGGCTGCGCGTGGTGGCGCTGCAGGCCGGCGACGAGCCGTCCGGCGAGCTCTGGCGCGAGTTGGTCACCCAGTCCGAGCAGGCGTTCCTGGACGTCTACCGGCGGCTGGACGTCACGCTCGGGCCGGCCGACTTCGTGGGGGAGAGCAGCTATTCCGGCGACCTGGCCGGCGTCGTCGCCGACCTGAGCGCGCGGGGCCTGCTGCGGGAGAGCGACGGCGCGCTCTGCGCCTTCCCGGCCGGGTTCACCGGCCGGGACGGCGGACCGCTTCCGCTCATCGTCCGCAAGGCCGACGGCGGTTTCGGGTACGCGGCGACCGACTTGGCCGCCGTGCGGCGCCGGGTCCGGGAGGTGGGCGCGACCGAGTTGCTCTACGTGGTCGGGTCGCCGCAGCGGATCCACTTCCAGATGGTCTTCGCGGTAGCCCGGGAGGCCGGCTGGCTGCCCGCGGAGGTTACCGCCGAGCACGTCGGCTTCGGCTCGATCCTGGGCCCCGACGGCAAGATGCTGAAGACCCGGGCCGGCGGCACCGTCCGCCTCGCCGAACTGCTGGACGAGGCGGTGGCCCGGGCGTCGGCGCCGGAGATCGGGCTGGCCGCGATCAAATACGCCGACCTCTCCGGCGACCGGCGCGGCGATTACGTCTTCGACTGGGACCGGATGCTCGCGTCGACCGGGAACACCGGGCCCTACCTGCAGTACGCGTACGCCCGGATCTCGTCGCTGTTGCTCAGGACCGATGGCGAACCGGGGCCGATCACGGTCACCGGCCCGGCCGAGCGCGCTCTTGGTCTCGCCCTGCTCGAGCTGGAGCCGGCTGTGCGCGCCGCCGCCGGCCTGCGGGAGCCGCACCGGCTGGCGACCTACCTGCACGACCTGGCGGTCGCCTTCTCCGTCTTCTACGAGAAGTGTCCCGTGCTCCGCTCCGAGGGGGCGGTGCGCGCGAGCCGGCTGGCCCTGGCCGGCCTCACCGGTCGTACCCTCCGCCTGGGAATGGGTCTGCTGGGTCTTCCGGCGCCCGGGCGGCTCTGATGATCGACCGACGTCCCTATCGACCGTTAAGGTCGCTCTCATGACTTCCTTCACCGGCGTATCACGGCGGGGCGTGCTGGCGGGATCGGCCGCGGCCGCCGCCGTCCCGCTCGTCACCGCCGAGGCGGCACAGGCCCGCCCGCAGGCGCCGCGGAGCCACCGGCTCACCGTTCTGGGCACGTCGGACACCCACGGCAACGTCTACAACTGGGACTACTACTCCGACGCCGAGTACGACGACGCCGCCCACAACGACGTCGGCGTCGCCAAGCTGGCCGCCCTGGTCAACAGGCTGCGTGCCGAGGCGACCGGCCCGGTGCTGGTCCTGGACGCCGGCGACACGATCCAGGGCACGCCGCTGGCGACGTACTACGCCAAGCAGGAGCCGATCACCGCCACCGGCGAGAAGCACCCGATGGCCCGCGCCATGAACGTGCTGGGCTACGACGCGGTGACGCTGGGCAACCACGAGTTCAACTACGGCCTGCCGCTGCTGAACATGTGGATCCGCCAGCTGGGCTTCCCGGCCCTGGCAGCCAACGCGATCAGTGTCCGCACCGGCCGGCCGGCGTTCACCCCGTACGTCATCAAGAAGGTGTCGGTCGGCCGGCACGGCCCGGCGCTGCGCGTCGGGATCCTGGGACTCACCAACCCGGGCTCCGCGATCTGGGACCGGGCGAACGTCGAGGGCCGGATCGCGTTCACCGACATGATCGCGTCGGCGGCGAAGTGGGTGCCGATCATGCGGGCCCGCGGCGCCGACGTCGTGATCATCTCCGCCCACGGCGGCGACAGCGGCACCTCGAGTTACGGCCCCGAACTGCCGAACGAGAACCCGACTGCCCTGATCGCCGAGCAGGTGCCCGGCATCGACGCGATCCTTTTCGGTCACGCGCACCGCGAGGTCCCGGAACGGTTCGTCACCAACCGGTCCACCGGCGAGCAGGTGCTGCTCTCCGAACCGTCCCGGTGGGGCACCCGGCTCACCAGGATGGACTTCGACCTGGTGCGTGAGAAGGGCCGTTGGCGGATCGCCGCGAAGGCGGCGACCACACTGAACACCAACACGGTCGATGCCGATCCGCTCGTGCTGGCGGCGGTGCGCCGGCAGCACGAGAAGACCGTGGCGTACGTGAACCAGGTCGTCGCGAACTCGACCGAGACGCTCTCCGCCGCCACCTCGCGGTACGAGGACACGCCGATCCTCGACTACATCAACCGGGTGCAGACCGACACCGTCACGGCGGCGCTCGCCGGCACCGAGTGGTCGGCGCTGCCGATGCTCTCCATCGCCGCGCCGTTCAGCCGGACCGCGGTCTTCCCGCGGGGCGACGTGAAGATCAAGGATGTGGCGGGGCTCTACATCTACGACAACACCCTGGAGGCCGTCGTCCTGACCGGCGCCGAGGTGAAGGCTTACCTGGAGTACTCGGCGAAGTACTTCGTCACGCTCGCGCCGGGCGCGCCGGCCGACCCGGCGACGATCAGCGACCCGGCGGTGCCGGACTACAACTACGACGTGTTCTCCGGCGTCGACTATGACATCGACATCGCCCGGCCGGTGGGCAGCCGCATCACCCGGCTTCAGATCGGCGGGGCGGACGTCGACCCGGCCGCCCGCTTCGTGGTGGCGGTGAACAACTACCGGCGCTCCGGCGGCGGCAGCTTCGCCGGCATCGTCAAGGAGCAGATCTACAACGCGCAGCAGGAGATCCGGCAGCTGCTGATCGACTGGGCGCAGGCCCGCGGCGTGATCGACCCGGCCGACTTCTTCGTGCGGAACTGGCGGCTGGTCCGGGACGGGGTGCCGATCACGTTCTGAGCGTCACTTGGCCAGCTCCCAGTTGCCCTGCTCGTCGGCCCGGACGAATAGCGGGGCCCGGCCACCCTCGGCCAGCTTGAAGGTGCACAGGTAAGGGCGCATCCCGTCGGCGCCGCGGTCGCCGTCCGGCATGCACTGGGCATCGGTGGCGTCCGCGCCCAGCTCCCGCTCGACCCGGCCGTCGTCGAGGATGCCGCCCTGCACCACCTTGGCGACCGCCTGCTCCCGGATGATCACATAGGCGGGCACCGCGACGAACAACGTCAGTGCCGCCCAGAAGGCGAGGGCGGTCACGAACGTGGTGCCGAACGCGATCCAGTACGGTGCGCGGCTCCGGCCGTACCGCTTCGCCTTGCCGGCGCGCCGCAGCGCCGACACGGCGCCGGCCACGCCGAAGAAGAACGTCAGCAGCACCACCGGGCGCCACGAGGGTGCCTCCGGCCGGGCCGAGCCGTGCACCTCGCCGGGATATCTGACGAGCAGCTGGCCGTGCCTGTTCTCCGGATCGCCGTACGGCGGGACGAGCCCGCCGTACAGCGGTTCGGCCCGCTCCACCGCCGGAACGGGCGCCGGCTGCGGCGCCCACGGCGGAGCGGTCGGGTACTGCCCCGGCCCCGGTGGTGTCTGGACTGTCATGTGCCGGCCTTTCGGTAGCGGCACGGTTGCGATGCCGTGCCGACCGAGCCCATCGGCCGGCCGGGGCCGGAGATGAGGAATCAGCTCTCCGGACTGGTGATCCCGCCGGGGTCGAGCGGCACCTGCATCTCGGTGACCCACTTGTCGAAGTCGCCGGGCGGGCAGTCCAGGTAAACCTCGCGGGCGAAACCGGGTCCGTCCGTGCGGTGCCCGTTGTCCTCGATCCAGACGGCGATCTTCTGGCCGGTGCGGAACGCCTCCGACATCGGGCCGTGGTGCAGCGCGGTGGCCGCGTCGATCGGCGGCAGCTCCACGACGTCGAAGCCGGCCCCGGTGACCTGCGCGTCCCCGATCGGGAACGCCGCGTGCACAGTGATGGTCTCGTCGCCGGGGCCGGCCGGCGCCGGCCGGTAGTACGCGATCGGCGAACCCGTCATCGGCACCCCGGCCTGCTCCATCAGCTCCATCAGCCGGGGATAGAGCGGGCTGAGGTTCTCGGTGATGGAGCTGGGGTGGTCGTAACCGGTAGCGGTGGCGGACAGTTCCGCGACCCGGATCGCCGGGATGTGCTTGCGGACGACGTCAGCGGTGTTCATGTGTCCCTCCGTCTCGATCAGCCGGAGACGTGCGTCGACCTGGGCCAGGCGCGTGGTGTCGCGGTCCACCTGCGCCGCCAGCTCGGCCCGCCGCATCCGCAGCATCCCGCGCAGCTCACCGGGGTCCAGCTTCTCGTCGATCATCACCTGCACCTGGGACAGGCTGAAACCGAGATCCTTGAGGGCCAGCACCCGGTTGAGGACGCGCAGCTGCTCGGCGGTGTACCAGCGGTAGCCGCTGTGCGGGTCGACACGGGCGGGGCGCAGCAGGCCGATGGCGTCGTAGTGACGCAACACGCGAACCGACACCCGGCCCAGCCCGGCGAAGTCTCCGATGCTCAACATGGTCGCTACACCGTCCGCCCTGACACAGTGTCAGGGTCAAGCGCCGCCGCCACCCGTTCCCGGGTCCTCCGGGTCGGTCGTGGGCTCGGTGGTGGGCGGCGTGGTCGTGGGCTCGGTGGTGGGCGGCGTCGTGGTCGGTTCGGTGGTGGGCGGCGTCGTCGGCGTGGTCGTCGTCGGCGTGGCGCTCGGGGTCGGCGACGACGAGGACGCGCTCGCCGACGGCGTGTTGTCGGTCTGCGGCCGCGGCCGGTTGGTCCGGCGGGTGACCTGCGTGGTGGGCGAGCTGGAGGGCTCGATCTCCTCGGTCTCCTCCGGCGCTGCCGTCGTCTGCTGCACCTCGGCCTGCTGGCCGGGGTTACTGGTGGGCGTGTCGTTCCCCTTGGTCAGCGCGAAGATGACTCCGAGGCCGCCGGCCACCATGAAGAGCGCCAGGATCGCGATCATCAGCATCCGCTGGCCGGTCGGCTGGCTCTTGCGCGTGGGCGCCATCGGCCGGGACGCCGGAGCGGAGTACGGCATCGGGGCGGGCCGTGGCGGGACGGCCGGGCTGATCGGCGCGGCGGCGCTCAGCGGGGTGGTGGGGAACTGGCCCGTGCCGAGCCGGGCCGGGCTGACCGGGGCGACCAGCGAGGTGCCGGTCATCCGTTTCCAGTCCAGCGGGCCGGCCGCGGCGAACGCCGCCTCGGCGAACTCCGAGGCGCTCTGGAACCGGTCGGCCGGCTGCTTCGCCATGGCCCGCGCGATCAGCTCCTGCACCTCACGCGGCACATGGTCGGGCAGCGGCGCCGGCTCGTCCTCCAAGTGGCGCAGCGCGACCTGCAGAGCGTTGTCGCCGTCGAACGGCGGCCGGCCGGCGATGCAGTGGTACGCCACCGCGCCGAGCGCGTAGATGTCGGTGGCCGGCGTCAGATTGCCCTTGGCGACCTGCTCGGGCGCCATGTAGAGCGCGGTGCCGACGATCGCGTTGAGGCCGGTCACGCTGGTCATCGCGTTCGACCGGGCCACGCCGAAGTCGACCAGGATCACCGCGCCGGTCGGCTTGACGATCAGGTTTCCCGGCTTGACGTCGCGGTGCACGATGCCGTTCTCGTGCGCGGCGTGCAGGGCGTCGGCGGCCTGCGCCACGATCGACATGGTCTCGGCGACGCCGAGCGGTCCCTCCTTGACCCGGTTCGAGAGCGGCTCGCCCTCGACGAAGGCCATCACCAGATAGGCGACCTTCTCCGGGCCGTCGTAGTCGCCGTCGGAGGCGTAGTCGTAGACCTCGACGACGCCCGGGTGCCGGAACGCGGCCATCATCCGGGCCTCGCCGTAGAACCGGGTGGCGAACTCCGGATCCTCCAGCATCGCGGTGCGCAGCACCTTCACCGCGACGACACGGCCCAGCACCACGTCGGTGCCCCGCCAGACGTCGCCCATCCCGCCGGTGGCCACCCGCTCGTCCAACCGATAACGGTTGTCCAGCAGACTTCCCGCACTGAGCACCAGGGGACCTATCTGATCGGGCGGCGAGGAGGTGCCGCGGTAGGGAGCCGAACGCCGGTCAACTGTACAGATCCGTTCCCATCAGCGGGAGATCAGCGCGGGCACTCGGCGCCCCACCGAAGGGGTCCGCGGTCAGCTGGTCGGATCGTTCCCATCGGCCGTACGGCGGGCCCGGCGCGATCGCGGCGGACCCACCGTGGCCGGATCAGCTCTCGTCGTACGTCGGGGTGACGACGATCGCCTTCTCGGCCAGCTCCAGCTCCTCCTCCTGCGCCTGCTGCTCCATGGTGGCGCGGGCGGCGCCGGCCACCGCCCAGCCGACGGCCAGGCCGGCCAGTCCCACCAGCGCGATCAGGCCCCACGGGCGGGGCTGCCGGTGACCGGCGAGGGCGCCGGCCGCGGCGGTCGCGCGCCGCCACGACTCATCTGTGACATAACCCACTTTGTCACTTGCCCGCCCGGCCAGTCTGCGGCTCTTTCGGCCCGCTTTACCTGCCAGGTCGGACGCGGCGCCGGTGGCGGTGTCCGCGGTATGTTTCCCAGCCTCGCCGGCGGAGGCCATGGCGGCGGAAAGGTGCTCCCACGCTTGGCTCGCCGTCCGCTCGGCCCGGTTCTTCCTGTTCGAGAACATCGTCGTACCTCCTGCGGTGGCCCCTGAGGGTCTCGGGTTACCCCGGGGGGAGTGCGGAAAAACGTCCGTTGTGGACGCCATCACGGTTCAGAAACGATTTGACGTCCCGCAGTACTGTTGACCACGTTCACACGGGTCACTCAGGTGCCTGACAGGTTCGGGGCCTAACCTTGCGGTCAGTTTCACCGAACCTTCCGTGGATAGCTCCTCCGCCCTGCTCGCAGGTGTTGCGGAGCGGCCCGCGAACAGAGAAACAAACGCCTGGAGACGCCGGGCGGGTGGAGGGAAGAGGCGTGACGCTGTCGGTAACGACGTCGACGCTTGCCGACGGTGCGGTCGAGGTTTCGCCGCGCGGTGAGATCGACGTCGAGAACGCGTACGAGATCCGCGAGGCGGTGGCCGCGCAGCTCGCCGGTGGCGCACCCGCCCGGATCGAGCTCAACATGCAACACGTGAGTTTCATCGACTCGGTCGGCATCAGCGCCCTCGTGGCCGCCTTCCAGTTGGCCGCGGTCAGCGGCGCGAAGCTCGTCGTGACACGGCCCAGCCGTTTCGCGCACCGGCAGCTGTGGGTGACCGGCCTGCTGGGCCTCTTCGGCAACCCGCAGCCGCACGAGGAGACGGTCACCACCGTTTAATAGGAAGTCTGTACCCGGACGTCCTCGACGTTGATCCGCACATCGGTGTCCTCGTGCGGTGCCCGGATCGGCGTGATGACGGCGTAATTGTCGGCCAGCGCGGCCAGGTCGCTGCCCGGGTCCAGGTCTTCTTCGGCCGCCTGCACGGCGGTGCGGACGTACCCGTCGCCCGCTTCGGCGATGCTCATCTGGACCTGGCCGAACCGGGCCAGCGATGCCTGCCGCAGCCCGCGGATCCCGTCCAGATGCAGGTCCGGCACGTTCAGGTTGAATACCGTCCCGGGCGGGGTGTGCAGCAGCGCGGGCAGCATCCGCACCGCCAGCTCGGCGCCGCTGGCCCAGTGGTGCTGTTCGTCGTCGATCCGGTCCAGGGCGGCGATCGCGGCACCCCCGCTGGCCGCTGAGGCGGCCGCCGGGGTGAGCACGTCGAGCGACACGGCCAGCCCGTGCAGGCCCGCGTGCGAGGCCGTCAGCGTGGCGCCGACGGTGCCCGAGTGCACCACCGCGGCGCCGGCGTTGGCCCCGCGGTTGATCCCGGAGAGCACGACGTCGGGCGTCGGCCCGAACGCCTCCCGCAGGGCGAGCAGGACGATGTACGCCGGGGACGCGGCCACCCCGTACGCCGGCAGGTTCTTGGCGCCGGCCAGCTCCCGCTCCTCGAAACAGATCTTGCCGTCCTGCACCACCGCGGTCATCGAGGCGCTGCTGCCGCTCGACTCGCTCAGCGGCGCGGCCACCACCACCTCGTACCCGGCATGCGCGACCGCCCGCGCCAGCCAGCGGATGCCCGGTGCGTCGATGCCGTCGTCGTTCGTGATGAGAATTCTCATTGGCGCCTGCTTGCCGGGTCCGCCGCTCATGATGCCTTCCGCAGGGGGGTCAACTGGACACGTTCGGTCAGCACCCGGACCGCGTCCACATGTCCGGTGCCGAGTCCGTGCCGGGTGACGTTCAGCGCGCCCGCCGCGGCCCCGGTGCGGACCGCCTCCTCCATCGGGCCGCCGTGCGCGAGGACCGCCGCGACCCCGGCCGTCATGGAGTCGCCGGCGCCGCGGTGCTCGGCCGGGGTGAGCCGGGGCAGCGCCACGCTGTAGATCTCGTCGTTGAACAGGGCCAGCGCCCCCATGTCGGCCCGCGAGACCAGCACCGACTCGGCGCCCCGCTCGTGCAGGTGCAGCAGGGCCTTGGTGAGGGACTCGGTCGAGCCGTCCGGTGCCGTCCCGTCCGCGATCAGCTCCTCGTGGCTGATCTTCAGGACCGAGATGCCCGCCTCCATCACCGCCTCCAGGTGCCGGCTGCACAGGTCGGCGATCACCTTGCACCCGTTCGCCCGCAGGTCGGCGGCGAGCCGGCCGTACACCTCCGGCTTGATCACCGAGGGGTGCGCCGGGCCGCTGAGGATCGCGATGCCGGCCCGCAGGCCCTCGGCGAGCGTCAGGTTGTAGAGCTCGTCGAGCTCGTGCCGGGAGAGCGGGGTGCCCGGCCGCTCGGCGATCTCCTGCCGGGAGCCGCCGCGGCGATCGTGCACGTACCACCCGCTGCCGTGCTCGCGCATGACCAGCCGCAGGGTGACCCCGGGCAGCTCCAGCAGCGGGCTCAGCACCCGGCCGACCTCGCCACCGGCGGCCGCGCACAGCGTCACCTGGGCCCCGAGCGACGTGATCATCCGGGTCTGCCAGATGCCCTGACCACCCGGGTGGACGTGCAGCTCGGGCTCGTCGTGATGTTGTTCGATGGTCACCGTCAGCTGGGGCGCCGGTGCGAAGACCATGACACGGCCGTCACTCATGTCTCGCATTGTTATCTTTTTGCGCATCCGCCGTGGGAGATCGCAAAAAGAACAGATGCCCCGCTCTATGACTCCAGCCCCCTCATGGGGCGATCCTCTCCCGCCGGGCATGATGATCGCCATAGCCGGCGGGCTTCACCACCCGGTGGGGATGCAGTGCCGCCCCGCGCCGGCCGGCTCCACCTGGAGCGTGGCGTGGTCGATGGCGAAGTCCTCGTGCAGCGCCTCCCGGGCCACGCTCAGGACCGCGCCCAGCTCGGCCTCCGGGCCCAGCCGCAGGTGCGCCGAGGCCACGTCCATGCCCGAGGTCAACGTCCAGACGTGCAGGTCGTGCACGTCACAGACGCCGGGGACGGCGGCCAGGCGGGCGCGGACCGCGGTGATGTCGACGTGCTCGGGGGCGGCCTGCACCAGGATCCGCACCGCGGAGCGGCCCAGGGCGAAGGTGCGGGGGAGGATCATCAGGGCCACCACCACGGCGACGATCGGGTCCGCGTACGTCCACCCGGTGAGCCAGATGACCAGGGCCGCCACGATGACGCCCACCGACCCGAGCAGGTCGCCGAGCACCTCGAGGTACGCCCCGCGGACCGCGATGTTCTCCTTGGCGCCGGAACGCAGCAGCGCGAAGGCGACGATGTTCGCCACCAGGCCGGCGACCGCGACCGCCAGCATCCAGCCGGCCGGCACGTCCGGCGGATCGGTGAACCGGCGCACCGCCTGCACCAGCACGAACCCGGCCACGCCGGCCAGCAGCACGGCGTTGGCGAGGGCGGCGAGCACCTCCAGCCGATAGAGCCCGAAGGTGCGGCGCGAGTCGGTCCCGGCACGTTTGGCGGCGGTGATCGCGGCCAGGGTCATCGCGATGGCCAGCACGTCGGTGAACATGTGCCCGGCGTCGGAGAGCAGGGCGAGCGAACCGGTGAGCCCGGCCGCCACCGCCTCCACGATCATGAAGACGGTCAGCAGGCCGGCCGCCCACCAGAGCCGCTTGCGATGCCGCGCCCCGCCGTGCAGTGCCGCCCCGGTGCCGTGGTCATGGCCGGCTCCCATGTGTTCCACCTTCCGTCTTCGCGCGGGCCCTCGCCAATATATGCGCACATCGCTATATGTGCAATCAGTTGTGGTTCGCGCTCCCACGCGTTGCAATCTTGAGGACCCGTTACGCATCGGAAAGGAAGTCTTGTGCTTCGGCGTGCCCTTGCGAACGTTCTCCTCTGCACCACTCTGGCGGTGACCGTAGCGGCCCAGCCCGCATCCGCGGCCCACTCGCACCCCCTGCCCGGCACAATCACCCTGCCGAGCGGTTTCCAGCCCGAGGGCACCGCGATCGGCGCGAAGCCGTACGCGTACTTCGGCTCCCGGGTCGACGGCGACATCTACCGCGTCGACCTGCGCACCGGAACCGGCCGGACCTTCGCCGAAGGCCCGGGCACCGCCTCCCTCGGCATGAAGATCGACGACGGCCGGCTGTTCGTGGCCGGCGGTGCGGGCGGCGACGCCCGCGTCTACGACCTGCGCAGCGGCAAGCTCCTCAAGACCTACCAGCTGCGGCCCGCCGCCGACGCGCCGTTCATCAACGACGTGATCGTCACCCGCGACGCCGCCTGGTACACCGACTCGCGCAGCCTCACGCTGTTCAAGGTGCCGTTCGGACGGCACGGCGGACTGCCGGCCGCGGCGGTCGCGGTGCCGCTGACCGGCGACATCCAACTACTCACCGGCAACAACGCCAACGGCATCAGCGCCACGCCGGACGGCCGGGCGCTGATCATCGTGCAGTCCAACACCGGCAAGCTGTTCCGCGTCACGAAGGCCGGCGTGACCAGCGAGATCGACCTGGGCGGCGAGCTCGTCAACTTCGGTGACGGGCTGTGGCTGCGCGGGCGCACGCTCTATGTCGTGGAGAACCGGAACAACGTGATCACCAAGATCAGGCTGGACCGGGCCGGTACGGAGGGCGAGGTGCTCTCCCGCACCGGTGATCCGCGCTTCGACGTGCCGACCACCATCGCGGAGTACGGCAAGCGCTTCTACCTGCCGAACGCCCGCTTCACCACCCCGCCGACGCCCACGACCACGTACAACGCGGTCGCCGTGCGGATTCCCTGACCCACCGCCCATGCGTGGTGACCCCGGCTGCTGCGCGCCCCGGGTCACCACGCATGGTCTTGGTCAACGGCGGCGCCAGGCCGGGTTCGTGCCGACCGTGGTGAGGCGCTGGGTGGCCCGGGACAGCGCCACGTACAGCGTGCGGACCCCGGCCGGATCGACCGCGATCTCGGCCGGCTCGACCAGGACCACGGCGTCGTACTCCATGCCCTTGGCCTCCAGCGCGGTCACCACCTGCACCCGCTCCGGCAGGCCGGCCACCCAGCCGGCCACCTCGTCCCGGCGGGGCACCGGCATGATCACGCCGATCGTGCCGTCCACCTCGGTGAGCTGTTTCTCGGTCAGCTCCCGCACCGAGTCCGGCAGGCCCGCCGTCGCGGTCACCACGTCGACCGGCGCGACGCCGGTGCTGCGCACCGCCGAGGGCAACGGCAGATCCGGCATGATCGTCCGGATCACCGAGGCGGCCACCTCGAAGATCTCCGACGAGTTGCGGTAGTTGGTGGTCAGCGCGTAACTGTTGCGCTTCCGGGTGCCCAGGGCCCGCTCCCGCGCCCGGTCCAGCTCGTCCGGATCACCCGACCAGGCGGTCTGCGCCGGGTCGCCGACGATCGTCCAGGAAGCGTACGACCCACGCCGCCCGATCATCCGCCACTGCATCGGCGACACGTCCTGCGACTCGTCGACCACGACGTGCGCGTACTCCCGGTAGTCCTCCTCGCGCTGCGCCTGCTGCGCCCGGGCCGCGGCCTGCCGGTCCGCGAACGTGCTGACCTCCTGAACCCCGTCCCGCACGTGGAACGGGTTCTTCGACCTGCGCTGCGGCTGCCGGGGCCGGCCCATCAGCTCGTCCAGCTCGTCCAGCAGCGCGACGTCCGCGATGGTCGGGCCCTCGGTGGCCAGCGCGTCGAACGAGCCCTGCAACGCGGCGATCTCGTCGCGGGAGAGCACCCCGTTCGCGTACGACCGGAGCCGTTTCTCCTGGGCCAGCCAGCGCAGCACCCGCATCGGGGTGAACCGGGGCCACCAGGCCTTCAGGAACTCCCGGAAGTCGGTGCGATCGGCCAGCTCCGCCTCGAACTCGCGCTTCTCCGGCAGACCGGTCACCCGGTGCTCCCGGACCTGTGCCCAGAGCGCGTCGAAGATCCGGTCGAAGCCGTGCCCGCGCACCTCGTTGCGCCGCGCGCCCCGCGGCAGCGCCTGGCGCCGGATCCGGTCCAGGGCGGCGGCGTCGAGCCGCAGCAGCGTGCCGCGGTAGAGCAGGCGCAGCTCGGTGGGGGCGCCCGGCACCGCGTCATGCGAGGCGCGTTCCAGCACCCGGCGCATCCGCAGCGAGCCCTTGATCGCGGCCACCGGGCCGGGGTCGACCCGGGTCGCGTCGTGGCCCGGCACCAGCGAGCCCAGCGACCGCAGCGTGGCGGTCTCCTCGCCGAGCGAGGGCAGGACGGTGGCGATGTATTCCACGAACACGCCGGACGGCCCGACCACCAGGATGCCGCCGCCGGCGAACCGGCTGCGGTCCGAATAGAGCAGATAGGCGGCGCGGTGCAGGGCGACCGCGGTCTTGCCGGTGCCGGGGCCGCCGGTCACGATCGTCACCCCGGAGGCGGGGGAGCGGATCGCCTCGTCCTGCTCGCGCTGGATGGTCGCCACGATGTCGCGCATCCCGCGGCCGGTCGCCTTGGCGAGGCTGGCCAGCAGCGCCCCGTCGCCGACCACCCGCATGTCCGGCGGGGCGGCGTCCGGGTCGAGCAGGTCGTCCTCGATGCCGATGACCCGCTCCCGGCTGGACTGGATCATGCGGCGGCGCACCACGCCGAGCGGCTCGGCCGCGGTGGCCCGGTAGAACGCGGCGGCGGCCGGCGCCCGCCAGTCCACCACCAGAGGCTTCGAGTCCTGGTCGCGGATGCCCATCCGGCCCACGTAGTGGGTGGCGCCGTCCTTCTGGTCGAGCCGGCCGAAGACGAGGCCCTCGTACTCGGTGTCCAGGGCGTGCCGGCGCCGGGCCGCGTGATAGACCATCGCATCGCGTTCCACCAGGGCGCCGAAGGTGCCCACGCCGGCCAGGCGGTAGCCCTCCTTCTCGGCCCGGGAGGCGTCCTGGCGCAGCTCGGCGAGACGGGTGTAGACCCGGTCCACGTGCTGCTGCTCGACGGCGATCTCCTGTTCAAGGACGGTGGCGTCGCTCAAGTCGGCTGTTCTCCCTGTCCTCGCACCCCGCTCGCGCCGGTCCGACGACGTCGTCGGACCGGTCCGCGTGTCCCCCCTCGTGCTACCGGCACGGCGCCGGCGCCCGTGCGAAGGGGGCAATCGAACTTACTCCTGTTCGCCCACCCGCGTCGACGGGGCCTCCCCGGCCCGCCGCCCGAACCCGGCACGGCCGTCACCGGGAGCGCGTTTCGAACCTTCCACGATCGTCGCCGGAACGCCGTCAGGAGCCCGTTTCGCCGGAATCGACACGATGACTGAACGACTAGGCCGCCTGTTGGCAGCGGGTGTCCGTGGAGACCTTGGGCGCGCGGCCGCGCCGCGCCTTCTTCGTCTCCCGGATCTGCTTCGCCTCACCGGCCCGCTTCGCCTCCCTGGCCACCCGGCGGACGATCGTGGTCAGCGCCGTCGACACCGCCTCCGGGCGCTCCAGCGGCAGCATGTGCCCGCCGCCGGGCAGCACCTGCAGCTCGGTGCAGGGCAGCGCCTCGGCGATCGACTCGGCGCAGGCCGGCGGGGTCAGCCGGTCCTGGTCACCGACCAGCGCCGCGGCCGGCATGTCGCCGCGCTCGGCGAGCTGGGCCAGGGTGTCGAGGCGCTGCTGGGCGCCGATGGACGAGCGGAAGCCACCGATCGAGCGGAGCGGGGCGCGGGCGACGCTGCGTTCGGTGAGCCGCAGCGCGTCCTCGGGGCACTGGTCGCCGAAGAGCAGCCAGCGCAGCGCCGGGCGCAGGGCGGGCAGCACGGCCCGGTGCGGGCACCAGGCCCCGGACCGGGCGAGCAGGCCGGCGCCGAGGGTCTCGCCGGCACGCAGCACGGTCGCCACATGCCGGGGAAGGCCGTACCGGGTGTGGGTGTGCCCCTCCGCGGTGGTGGAGACGAAGAGCAGGCCGGCCACCCGGGAGGCGAACTCGTCGGGATGGCGGTGGGCGTACTCCATGATCGTCATGCCGCCCATGGAGTGGCCGGCGAGCACCACCGGGCCGGACGGGGCGAACTGCCGGACGACCTCGGCAAGATCGTCGCCGAGCTGTGCGAGCGTGGCCGAGCGCAGCCGCGTGGCGCCGGAGCGCCCGTGCCCCCGGGTGTCGTACGCGATCACCCGTGGCGCCTTGCGCCCCATCCCGGCCAGCGCGGCCACCTGATGCCGCCAGGTCCGCCGGTCCAGGCACCAGCCGTGCAGCAGCACCACGGTCACCGGCGCGTCCACCGGGCCGGACGTCTCCACGTGCAGCCGTACGCCGTCGGCGAGCGTGATCTCCGATCGTTCGGACATGGGCACCTCCGTGTGGTTCACGGCCCCCGCAGTACCCACGGGTAATAAGCATCACTCGCGATCACGTTCTTCGCCACTGCCGGCCCCGAAGATCTGGCCCCGACGGGAAGGACAGTGAGTTACCTCGCAAACACTATGCACCGGAGCGCAGCGCGCGAAAATCTTCCACATGAGGTCGACCCGAGATGCCCAGGTGATCAGCCCCGCAGAGGCCTTGAGCAGGCTCATCACGGGCAACAAGCGCTTCGTGTACGGAACTCCGCGTTACGGGCACGACGTCACGCAGGCGGCCGCCACCGCGGGCGGGCAGCAGCCGCACTCGGTGGTGCTGGGCTGCATCGACTCCCGGGTCCCGCTCGAGGCGATCTTCGACCAGTCGTTCGGCTCGATCTGTGTGGTCCGCTCCGGCGCGCACGTGCTGGACCGGTCGCTGATCGGCTCGGTCGGTTTCGCCGTGGCGAAGTTGAACGCCTCACTGATCCTGGTGGTCGGGCACAAGCGCTGTGGCGCGGTGCACGCCACGGTCGACGCGCTGCGCGCCGGCGAGGTCTCCGAGGGCGAGATCGGTTATCTGGTGGACCAGCTGGCCCCGGCCGTGCACGAGGTGGGCCTGAGCGACCCGGACGCCGCGGAGAAGGCGGTGCGGGCGCACGTGTTCCGGACCGTCGACCGGCTGCGCAAGGTCGACAGCCTGGCGCGGGCCATCGCGGCCGGCGAGGTGCGGGTCGAGGGCGCGGTGTACGACCTGGACACCGGCTGGGTCGAGTTCCTGACCGACTCCGAATCCGACTCCGACTCCGGCTCCGGGTCCGGCGGCGAACCGGCATGATCCCTTTGACCTGATCATCATCAAGCGCGAAAAGGCGCCTGCCGGTCGCGGTGACCGGCAGGCGCCTTTGTCGTCGGTGCGGCAGGCTCAGCCCTCGAAGACACCGGCGTCGACGAGACGCTTCTCGGTGGCGTCCCAGCCGTGCTCGGGGCTGACGCTGTGCAGGCTGTTGAGCTCGGCGCGGATCTTGGGACCGTGACCGGCGGCGGCGATCGCCCGGATCTCCTCGACGAAGGCGTCCGAGTCGGTCTTCAGGTGCGTGGTCTTGCCGTTGGTCAGGTTGCGCACGTACGCGAAGCGGCCGTTGGCGAGCGGGATGAGGTACTTGTACTCACCGAGCACGCTGAGGGCGCCACCGGCGCTCTGGCCGGCGCGGACTGATGCGCGGGCGGTCTTTGAGGTGTTGCTCGCCACGGCGGTACTCCTTGGAGGAAAACTTAAACGCAGAAAAGGCCGTAGCAACTCTACACGACAGCCCGGGAACCGTGCCGTCGGAGCTGGTAAAGCCGTTGCACAGGGTGTGCCACTACGGCGGCTCCGACAGTCGATGTTGCGGATTCTCTGGCGCACCATCCGTACCACGCGGCATCATGGAGCACGATCAACCGCGGTCGAGGTCGTAGGGGAAGACGCACCTCGGTCTCCGGGAGGTCACCGTGCCAACGTGTGGCGTCGTATACGTCCACTCGACCCCACTCGCCGTGTGCCAGCATGTCGAGTGGGCGATCGCGCGCGTCCTGACCGCGCCGGTCAATCTGCAATGGACCGTGCAACCGGTCGATCCAGGCATGCGCCGAGCAGAGTGCAGCTGGACCGGACGAGCCGGTACTGGTGCCGAGCTGGCTGCTGCCCTCCGGCAGTGGCCCATGATCCGTTTTGAGGTCACCGAGGAGCCCAGTGCGGGCGTCGACGGGGAGCGCTTCATGCACGTCCCCGGTCGTGGTCTCTTCCACGGAGTCATGGGTGCGTCGGGGGACATCCAGATCGGCGAGGACCGGCTGCGCACCATCATGGCCTCGGCGCGTGCGCCCGAGGCCCTCGCCCATGCCCTGGAGAAGGCGCTCGGCACGGCGTGGGACGCCGAGCTGGAGCCGTACCGGTACGCCGGGGACGGCGCGCCGGTCACCCTGCTCACGCGCGTCGGCTGACCCCGGCCCCCGCGCCCACCCGGCGCTTCGAGCCCGCCCACCCGGCGCTTCGAGCTCGCGCGTCCGGCGCTTCGAGCCCGCGCGTCCGGCCTGCGTCCGCGCGGCCGGCCTGAGCTTCAGCCCGGCGAGCCGGCCGCGCGTGGGCGGACGGGGCCACCCCGCTGCGGCCGGGGCGGCGCAGGAGGGCGGCTGAGCTGACGCGGGCGGAGCACGGCCCGGGACCGGCCGGGCGGCGAACCTCCCGCCGCCGCCGGATCGGGCGAATGCCGCGAGTTATGACACCCCGGTAAGGCGTGCAACCCGGGGATGAAGTGGCGACGACAACCGCGACCTGGTTCGATGACGATCGTGAAAAACCTCCAGCGCGCCGCTTTTGTCGTACCTCTGCTGCTGTTGACCGCAGCCTGTGGAGACGACCGGCCCGCGCCGAAGGCACCGGAGTCCGCGACGATCGCGCCCAGCCCGGCGGTGTCCGCCGCCTCCTCCTCCGCGCCGCCGGCCGATCCGGCCGCCCGGGCCGCCGCGACGGTGGCCCGGCTCAGCGACGAGGACCTGGCCGGTCAGGTCCTGATGCCGTACGCCTACGGCAACTCCGCGACCAGGGTGGACAAGGCCGTCGCCGCGGGCAACCAGGGGCTGGCCGGAGTGAACACCCCGGCCGAGATGATCGCCAAGTTCCGGCTGGGCGGGCTGATCCTGGTCGGCTTCAAGCCCGAGGACCCGACCGGCGCGACCAACCCGACCTCGAACGTCGAGGATCCGAAGCAGGTGCGCGCGCTCACCGCGGGGCTTCAGGAGGCCGCCGCGAAACTGCCCGCCGCGGCGCCGCTGATGATCGGGACCGATCAGGAGTACGGCGTGGTCACCCGGATCACCGAGGGTGTCACGATGCTGCCGTCCGCGCTGGCCTTCGGTGCGGCGGGACAGCCGGGCCTGACCGAGGCCGCCTGGCACGCGGCCGGCCGGGAGCTGGCCGCCATGGGCGTCAACGTCGACTTCGCGCCGGTCGCCGACACCCTCGGCGCGCAGGGCAGCTCGGTGATCGGCTCGCGCTCGTTCGGCGCCGACGCCGGTGCCAACGCGGCCCAGGTCGCCGCGGCCGTCCGCGGGCTCCAGTCGGCCGGCGTGGCGGCCACCCTGAAGCACTTCCCCGGGCACGGGCACACCGCCGGTGACAGCCACGACGTCCTTCCGTTGATCAAGTCGGACCGCAAGACGTGGGACTCGCAGGACCTGCCGCCGTTCCGCTCCGGGATCGGGGCCGGGGCCGGTCTGGTGATGTCCGGCCACCTCAACCTGCAGGCGGTGGACAAGGGCGTGGCCGCCACCTTCTCCCGCAAGATCATGACGGATGTGCTGCGCGGGCAGCTCAAGTTCACCGGCGTCGCGGTCAGCGACGCGATGAACATGGCCCCGGCCAGGAAGTGGCCGGCGGGCGAGGCGGCGGTACGCGCTCTCAACGCCGGCAACGACGTGCTGCTGATGCCGCCGGACATCGCGGCCGCCCGGGACGGCATCCTGGCCGCGCTGCGCGACGGCGGCCTCAAGCGTGAGCGGCTGGTCGAGGCGGTCACCCGGATTCTCACGCTGAAGTTCCGGACCGCGCAGACCGCCCAGCCGGACCTCGCCGTGGTCGGCTCGGCGGAGAACGAGCGTGCGGTCGCGGCGCTCGGCGCGGCCGCCGTCACGGTGCTGCGCGGCCGCTGCTCCGGCGCGCTGGCGAGCGGGCCGGTCACGGTGAGCGCGCCGGGCTCGCGCGAGACGGCCCGGGTCAACCTGGTCAAGGCGCTGCAGGAGGCGGGCGTGCCGGTCCGGGCCGCCGGCGGAGCGGTGATCCATCTGGTCGGATACGGGGACAAGCCGGTCGACCTGGACGACTCCGCCGCGATCACGGTGATGATGGACAGCCCGGGGCTGCTGGCGGCGTCGAGGTCGCCGACGCTGATCGCCACGTACTCGTCGAGCCGGCTGTCGATGCGGGCGCTGGCTGCGGTGATCGCCGGCAAGGCCAAGGCGCCCGGCAAGTCACCGCTCCCGGTGGGCAAGCTGCCCCGGAGCGCCTGCGCGAAATAGCAGCGCCGCAGGGATTTTGGTGCCTGGGGATTTCGGCGCCCGAAAGCGGAAGCAGCCGTGGCCGAAGGGCCACGGCTGCTCAGCAGGACACGTCAGGCGCGGGTGAAGACCAGCGCGACGTTGTGACCGCCGAAGCCGAACGAGTTGTTCATCGCGGCCGAAAGCTCCGCGGGCCGCGCCTTGTGCGCCGCCACCTCGAGGTCGAGGCGCTCGTCGGGGTCGTCGAGGTTGATGGTCGGAGGGATGACGCCGTCCCGGATGGCCAGGATGGTGGCGATCGACTCGAGCGCGCCGGCCGCGCCGAGCAGGTGACCGGTCATCGACTTGGTCGAGGTCAGGACGGGGTGGGTCCCGATCGCTTCCCGGATGCCCTTGATCTCGCCCATGTCGCCGACCGGGGTCGAGGTCGCGTGGGCGTTGACGTGCTGGATGTCTGCGCCGGTGAGGCCGGCGTCCTGGATGGCCATCCGCATGGCGCGGATGCCGCCCCGGCACTCGGGGTCGGGCTGGACGATGTCGAATCCGTCCGAGGTGATCCCGGCTCCGGCGAGACGCGCGTACACCCGGGCGCCACGGGCGGCAGCATAGTCCGCCCGCTCCAGGATCAGCGCGCCGGCGCCCTCACCGAGGACGAAACCGTCGCGGTTCTTGTCCCACGGGCGGGACGCCTTCTCCGGTTCGTCGTTGCGGGTGGACATCGCCCGCATCGACGCGAATCCCGCTATCGGCAGCGGATGCACCACGGCTTCGGTGCTCCCGACCACCACCACGTCGGCACGGCCCGCCCGGATCAGGTCGAGACCGAGGGCGACCGCCTCGGCGCCGGTCGCGCAGGCGCTGGCCATGGCGCGTACCCCCGCCTTGGCACCCAGCTCGAGGCCGATGTGCGCGGCCGGACCGTTCGGCATGAGCATCGGCACCGTGTGCGGGCTGACCCGCCGCGGTCCCGACTGCTCCAGGATGTCGTCCTGGTCCAGCATGGTGATCACGCCACCTATTCCGGTGCCGTAACTCACCGCCAGACGCTCCTGATCGACACCGGCGTCGGCCAGTCCGGCGTCCGCCCAGGCCTCCTTGGCCGCGATCACGGCCATCGCCTCGGCGCGGTCCATCCGGCGCAGCCGGACCCGCTCGATCACCTCAGAGGGCTCGACGGCCAGCTGTGCGGCGATCCGCACGGAGAGTTGACCAGCCCACTCCTGGGTGAGCGGACCCACCCCGGAGCGGCCGGCGAGCAAAGCGTCCCAGGTGGACGCGACGTCCCCGCCCAGCGGGGTCGTCGCGCCCAGCCCGGTGACGACGACGTCTACGCTGCTCATGTCAGTGATTCGCCTCGATGTAGGTGACGGCGTCACCGACGGTCTTGAGGTTCTGGACCTCGTTGTCGGGGATCTTGACGCCGAACTTCTCCTCGGCGGCCACCACGACCTCGACCATGGACAGCGAGTCGACGTCCAGGTCGTCGGTGAAGGACTTCTCCTCGGCGACGTCCTCGGGGTTCACCCCGGCGACCTCCTCAAGGATCTCGGCGAGGCCAGAGGTGATCTCTTCGCGAGTAGCCATTTGTCGGTTCTTTCCTCTCGATGGTGGGTTGTCGACAACCGGGCCGCCGTTACGGGCAGCGGACGACCTGGCCGGCGTAGGTGAGGCCGCCGCCGAAGCCGAAGAGCAGCACCGGCGCCCCGGAGGGCACCTCGCGGCGCTCGATCAGCTTGGACAGGGCCAGGGGGACGCTCGCGGCGGACGTGTTGCCCGACTCGACGAGGTCCTTGGCGACGATCGCGTCCGGGCTCAGGCCGAGCCGCTTGACGATGCCGTCGATGATCCGGGTGTTGGCCTGGTGCGGCACGAAGGCGGCGAGCTCGGACGGCTCGACGCCGGCCCGCTTGCACACCTCGATCGCGAACGGGGCCAGGGCGGTGGTGGCCCAGCGGAAGACCGTCTGGCCCTCCTGCTTGATGTACGGCTGCCAGCCGTTGATGGTCAGCGCGTCACCCTTGTCCGGGGTGGAGCCCCAGAGCACCGGGCCGATCGCCGCCTCCTCGCCGTCCGGCACGGCGCCGACCACGGCGGCGCCGGCGCCGTCACCGAACAGCACGGCGGTGGTGCGGTCGGACCAGTCGACGACGTCGGAGAGTTTCTCCGCGCCGATCACCAGGGCATTGCGGGAGGCGCCGGCGCGGATCGCGTGGTCGGCGGTGCCCAGCGCGTACGAGAAACCGGAGCAGGCCGTGTTCAGGTCGAAGGCGGCCGGCGCGGCGATGCCGAGGCGGGCCGCGACGCGGGTGGCCACGTTCGGGCAGCGGTCGATCGCCGAACACGTGGCGACGACGACCATGTCGATGTCGGCCGCGGTGAGCCCGGACGCGGCGAGGGCCTTCTCCGCCGCCCAGGTGGCCATGTCGGCCACCGACTCGGTGGTCGCGATCCGCCGCTCGGCGATTCCCACCCGGTCCCTGATCCACGCGTCGTTGGTGTCCAGGTTGCTGGCCAGGTCGTCGTTGGTGACCACGCGAGAGGGCTGGTAGTGGCCCATCGCGAGGATGCGGGAACCCGCGGTCATCGTGCTCCTCCTAGGTGTCCACCGTGCCTGGCGATCAGATCGCGGGCGGCTGGTAGGTCGTCCGGCGTGTTCAGGGTGACGATCTCGGGCGCGCCCGCGCCCTTGAGCTCGCGTTTCACCAGACCGGCCAGGGTGCCGGCCGGGGCGAGCTCGATGACGCCGGTCACTCCGAGGGCGACGAGCGTGCGCATGCACAGATCCCAGCGGACCGGGGCGGTGACCTGGCGGACCAGGCGGCTCACCATGTCCCGGCCGTCGGTGACCGCGGTGCCGTCCAGGTTCGACAGCAGGGTGCGCGCCGGGTCGTGCACCGCCACCCCGGCCGCGGCGGCGGCCAACGCGGCCTCCGCGGGTGCCATGTACGGCGTGTGGAAGGCGCCCGCCACGGAGAGCGCGATGATCCGCGCCTTGGCCGGCGGCTCGGCGGCCAGCCGGCTCAGCGCCTCCAGCGCGCCGGCGGCGACGATCTGGCCGGCGCCGTTGCGGTTGGCCGGGTGCAGCCCGTGCTTCTCGACGGTCGCCACCACCTCGTCCGGGTCGCCGCCGAGCACGGCGCTCATGCCGGTCGGTTCCAGCGCGCAGGCGGCGGCCATCTCGCGGCCTCGGACGCCGGCCAGGGTGATCGCGTCCGCGGCGGACAGCACTCCGGCGATCGAGGCGGCGCCGAGCTCGCCCACGCTGTGCCCGGCCACCACGTCGACGTCACCGACCGGCAGGTGGCCGGCGGTGAGCAGGGCGGCGGCGACGAGCAGCGGCTGGGTGCTCGCGGTGTCCTTGATCTCGTCGGCGTCGGCCCGGGTGCCGAGGTGGACGAGGTCCACGCCGGCGAGGGTGGACCAGCCGCGGAGGCGGGCCTCGGCGTCGGGGAGGTCGAGCCAGGGAGTCAGGAAGCCGGGCTTCTGGGAACCCTGGCCGGGGGAGAGTACGGCGAGCACGTCCACGACTCTTCCGGATGGAACGGTGATTAGGGGCTGCGGCGCACGACCAAACCCTACGACCTGCGTTGTAGGGTTCCTACAAAAGAGGGGTCAGGTTGGGGGAGCTTGCGCCGTTTTAGGGTGCACGTCGTTAGTTGCCTTCTCGGTGTGTTTCCAGACACCTCAACTGGCCGGGTCAAGTCTTCCGATCGTCAGCGCCATCCGCAGAGCGAACGCGTCCCGTCCGTCCAAGGGTGACAAACCGGTCACCTCGGTGATGCGCCGGAGGCGGTACCGGACCGTGTTGGGGTGGACGTACAGCTCCCGGGCCGCGCTCTCCAGCCCGCCGGACGCGAAGAAGGCGTCAAGCGTCTCGAGCAGGCCGCTGCCGGCCCGGCTGAGTGCGCCGTACACGTCGTGCCGCAGTTTGCGCCGCGCGTCCATGTCGCCGGAGAGGACCCGTTCCGGCAGCAGGTCGTCGGCGGCCACCGGGGACGGCGCGGCGGGCCAGGCGGTCGCCGCACGGTAACCGGCGAGTGCGGCCCGCGCCGACTCGGTCGCCTGGTCCAGCGACGGCACCGCCGGGCCGACCACGATCGGCCCGTCGCCGAAGGTGGCCGCCAGGGTGCCTGCGGTGGCCACCGGGTCGGTAGCGTGACCCACCACGACCACGAGCCGGTCGCCGTGCACGCCGCCGACCACCTCCAGGCGGGCGCGCCGGGCCACCCGGTAGACCGCGTGCAGCACCGCGGTGATGTCGCCGCCCGGGGACCGGCCCACCACCACCGTGACCGGGGGCGCGTCCGCCCAGCCCAGCGCGGCCGCCCGGCTGGCCAGCACGTCCGACGAGTCGCCCCGCAGCAGCGCGTCCACCAGCAGTGCCTGCAGCCGGGCGTCCCAGGCGCCCCGGGACTCGGCGGCCCGCGCGTAGACCCGGGCCGCCGAGAAGGCGATCTCCCGGGAGAACCGCAGGATCGCCTGGATCAGCTGGTCCTGCTCACCGGCCGCGGCGAAGCCCGGCACCTCGTGCTCGGCCACGTCGATGGTCACCTTGACCAGTTGCACGGTCTGGGTCAGCGTGATCACCCGGGCCAGCGCCCGGGGCGCCGCGGCGAACACCTCGTCGGCGATCTCCTGTGTCACCGCGACCGCGCCGCCCGAGCGGAGCCACTCCACCAGCGACCGGACGCCGGCCTGTGCGACGAGCATCACCCAGGCCCGCTGGTCGGCCGGCAGCTCCCGGAACCACGGCAACGTTTCGTCCATGCGCGCCACGGCGGCGGTGGCGAGCGCGCCGGCCTGCCGCTCGATACGTCGCAGAGTGCCTGGGAGCAGGGGGTTCGCGGGGCCGCCGGCACGCGGGGGATCGACCTGGGTCGCGCTCTGCGCGGGTCGTTCAGGGGTTGCCGCGCCGGGCGGCCGGGGCGTGTCTGCCACGGTCTCAGCGTGACACGCTGGTCAGGGAACGACTGCGCGGCGGGTCCAGCGTCTGGATTACCTGTTGTAAAACCGTGAACAGCCAAGATTTTTAGGGTGTTTTATAACTTTTGACCGGTATAGCGGTGCGCCTCTCCCGCGATTCCGATCGGTGACCTGGCATTGTGTCGGACTAGCGTCCGCCGGGTCGCCAGTTGTTAACACCCGGCGCCGCGGTGCCGATGAAGAGACGGTGCCGAGCGAACCCACGACTGGAGGAGGCGAGATGACGGAACGGGACGACGCGTTCACGCGGACCGAAAGTGATCCCGCTTTCGAAGAGCTGCCGGTGGCCGCGCCGATCGACGAGGAGCCGATCGAGGACCCCGGCCTGGGCAGGGTCGGTTGCCGCACCGAGCTGCGCGGCTGGGCCGGCGCCCACCTGCACGGCGCGGTCCGGCCCCGGCGACGGGCTGCGGGCCGCGGCCGGCCGCCGGGCCGTTGGTGCTGACAGATTCCTCTTCGGTACGACCCCGCGCCACGTCGGGCGACCACGTACGGGTGGAACGGCAGCACGCCCTGGGCGCGTTTCCCCGCGTCCGGGCCCGCGGCCTGGTCACCTTGACCCGGTGGACGACAAGAGACGGCAGATCCTCGACCAGGCGTTGGCTCTGGTGGACGAGCGGGGCCTCGCGGCGATGTCCATGCGGGCCGTGGCGGAGCGGGTCGGGCTCACCTCGATGGCGCTCTACCCGTACGTCGGCGGCAAGGACGCCCTCCTCGACGGCCTGGTCGACCTGCTGCACATGGAGCTGGGTTCGGTGGTCGGCAGCGACCCCGCGGACATCGACTGGCGGGACCGGCTGCGGGCGCTGGGCCGCGCCGTCCGCTCCCTGGCGCACGCCCACCCCAGCGCCTTCCCGCTGCTGCTGAACCGGTCGGCGGCCGCAGCCTCGGCCTCCTGGCTGACCGCCGCGCTGCGCGGCATCCTGCACGACGCCGGTGTGCCGGACGCCGAGGTGCCCCGCCTGGCCCGGCTGATCTGCGCGTTCCTGCTCGGTTACACGACCGGCGAGGTGACCGGTGGCCTGCCCCGGGTGGCGGACGACACCGGCGCGGAGTCGCTCGCGGGATGCCAGGCGGGGGAGGAGTTCGACGCCGACCTGGCCGACCTGGTCGCCCTGGTCGAGAACACCGTGCGCCGGACCGCCACCAGCTCCTGACCCCCGGCGCTCCGTCCGGAACAGCAACAGCCCGGTCCCGCCACCTGTGAAGGGCTGCGAGCCGGGCCGATGGGTCGAAGCCGGGATCAGACCCGGCGGCGGATCAGGAACGCCATGCCGGCCAGCCCGATCAGGATGACCAGCAGGACCGCGCCGTTGAGCAGGAACAGCCGGCGCACCTCGGTGAACACCTCGGCCATGGACTCGACCGGGTTGTACTCCGCGGCGTTGAGGTCCTCGCCGATGCCGCCGCCGATGCCGCCGTTCACCACGTCCGGCTTGGCCTTCAGCGGCGCGCCGCCCAGGCGCAGCGACTCCGACATGGAGAGCCGGCCGTAGAACCAGCCCGCCGCTGTCTTCTTGCCGGTCGGCTGCTTGGACGGCCGGTACGCCCGGGGGCCGCCGGCGGCCAGCGGGTACAGGTCGAAGATCTGGTGCGGCGCGTCCTTGACGAGAAGCTTGACCGTGTATTTAGGGCCGAGCTTGTCCGCTTTGGGCGCTGCGGAGTGCGGCCGCTCCGAGGTCAGCCAGCTGACCTCGAGAAGCAGCATGGTGAACAATTTCGGCTCGTTCTCCTGCCGCACGACGACGGGCGACGCGATACCTTTGCCGGAGATTTCCACCGCGGTCGGTTTCGGCGCCTTGGGAGCGCCCTCCTCCGCGAACGCCGCCGACGGCGTGATGCCGGCTCCGAGCAGGACCGCGACGGCGAGCGTCGCGACTGCTGAGACCAGCCGTGTGATCGTCCCTCGGACCATCCGACCTCCCCCGCCCGTGGATGGACATGGACCACTGACCCACTGCTCGGCCACTGGTGGACCCGTGGCAGGTCCAGGCCTCAAGCCTTCCCGGACACCGGCCTGTCCGCATCTCGGGGCAGGATTTGGAGTCATCCGGGTGACGGCTGGCGAGACGACACGACCGTTGATCAGCGGCCGAACAGTATCAAGTCCCGGCAAACCGTGGGTGCGGCGGCCACCCGTCTGCGGGGAAGGGTCACCGCATCCGACGACCGGCTCTGGCGAGCCGGGCGCCGGATGCGGTAGTGGGCCTAAAGGCGCGCGCGAGCTGCGGAGATGCGCGCGAGGGTGCGCTCCCGGCCGAGCGTCTCCAGTGACTCGAAGAGCGGCAGGCCGATCGTGCGGCCGGTTGCGGCGACGCGTACCGGAGCCTGGGTCTTGCCCAATTTGAGACCTCGCGCCTCGCCGACGGCCTCGAGCGCGGTCTTGAGCGCGTCGGCGTTCCAGTCCGGAAGGTCGCCGAAGGCGGCCGCCGCGGCATCCAGAATGTCCGCTGCGCCGTCCTTCATGGCCTTTGCCCAAGATGCCTCATCGTGCACGGGCTGATCCAGGAAGAGGAAGTCGACATAGTCCACGATCTCGGACAGCACCGCGATCCGGGTCTGTGCCAGCGGGGCGATCTCGGTGAAAACGTCGACGTCGAAGGCGTCCGGCGACCACGGCGGCGCCGGGATGGTGTCGGTGCCGCTCAGCCACGGCGCGCAGACCTGGGTGAACTCGACCGGCGAGAGGGCCCGGATGTACTCACCGTTGAACGCCCGCAGCTTCTTCACGTCGAAGAAGGCCGGCGCGTGGTTGACGTCCTCGATGCGGTACTCCTGCTCGACCACCGACCACGGGACGATCTCCCGGTCGCCGGTGGGCGCCCAGCCGAGCAGCATCAGGTAGTTGCGCATGGCGGCGGCGAGGTAACCCTCGTCCCGGTACGACTCGAGGGCGACCTTGTCCCGCCGCTTCGACAGCTTCTGCCGCTTCTCGTTGACGATCACCGGCACGTGTCCCCAGATCGGCGGGGTGACGCCCAGCGCCTCCCACAGCATCTGCTGCTTCGGCGTGTTCGGCAGGTGCTCCTCGGCGCGGAACACGTGGGTGATGCCCATGGTCATGTCGTCGACCACGTTGGCCAGCAGGAACACCGCCGAGCCGTCGCTGCGCGCGATGACGAAGTCCTCGATCAGCTTGTTCTCGAAGGTGGGCTTGCCGCGGACCAGGTCCTCGACCACGGTCTCGCCCTCGTCGGGCGTCCGGAAGCGCAGGGCCCGTCCCTCGCCGGGGCCGAGCGCGCGCTCGCGGCAGAAGCCGTCGTAGCCGGTGTGGGTGTTGCCGCTCCGGGCGACCACGTCCTCACGCTTGCAGTCGCAGTAGTAGGCCTTGCCCTCGCCGTAGAGGCGGGTCGCGGCGGCGGTGTGGTCAGCCGCGTAGGACGACTGGAAATAGGGCCCTTCGTACGTCCCACGTTCGATGCCGATCCAGTCGAGCGCCGAGATGATGCCCTCGGTCCACTCGGGCCGGTTGCGGGCGGCGTCGGTGTCCTCGATGCGGAGGACGAAGACACCGCCGTGCTGCTGCGCATAGATCCAGTTCTGCAGCGCCGAGCGGGCGCCGCCGACGTGGAACATGCCGGTGGGAGACGGGGCGAAACGTACGCGTACGGTCACCGCCCCAGCCTACCGAGGTCCGCGATCGCTTTCCGGACCGAGCCCGGGTTGCCCGTCAGACGGTGAAGCGGCCGACCACGCCGGTGAGCCGCTGCGCTGTCGCGGTCAGCTCGTCGGCCGCCTGGTGCGCCGCGGACACCGACTGCCGGGTCCCCTCCACGGCGCCGCTGACCGAGCCGATGCCGTTCGCGATCTCCCGGCTGCCCTGTGCCGCCTCGGCGATGTTACGGGCCATCTCGGCAGTCGTGGCGGCCTGCTCCTCGACCGCCGCGGCGATCGCCGTCTGATAGTCGTTGACCTGCGCGATCCGCGCCGAGATGGCGTCGATGGCGGTGACCGCGCGGGCGGTGTCCGCCTCGATCGCGGCCACCCGGCCGGTCACGTCCTCGGTGGCCCGGGCGGTCTCCTGGGCCAGCTCCTTCACCTCGCCGGCGACGACCGCGAAGCCCTTCCCCGTCTCGCCGGCCCGGGCCGCCTCGATGGTCGCGTTGAGGGCCAGCAGGTTGGTCTGCTCGGCGATGGTCGCGATCAGCTGGACCACATCGGTGATCTTGGCGGTCGAACTCCGGAGCTCGGCCACCACACCGGCGGCCGCCGAGGTGAGGCTGACGCCGTCGCGCCCGGCCCGGGCAGCCTCCTGGGCGTTCTGCGAGATCTCGGTGATCGACAGGCCCATCTCGTCGGCGCCCGCGGCCACCGTCTGCACGACGTGTGAGACAGTCTCCGCCGAGACGTTCACCGAGCCGGCCCGGTCCGCGGCGGTGTCGGCCGCGGCGGTGAGCTCGCCGCCGGTCGCGGAGACCCGCTGGGCGGTGTCGGAGACCTCTCCGGACGCCGACCGCACCTCCTGCATCACGGTGCGCAACTCGGCCACCGCGCTGTCCAGCGCGGCGCCGGCCTCGCCGATCTCGTCCCGTCCCCCGTCCCGGACGGACACCGTGAGGTCGCGTTCGGCGAGCCGGGTGAGCGCGCCGGTGAGCCGGGACACCCGCCCGGCGAGCCGGGAGGCCTGCAGGAAGGCGGCGGCCGCCCCGGCCAGCGCGATCAGGACGGCCGCGGCCACCAGCCAGGTGAGCATGGTGGTCCGGCCCTCCCGGACGACAGTCACCGCACGCTCGGCGTCCGCGTCGTACCCGCCGACCGCGACGGCCCACTGGTACGGCGCGTAGTAGCCGACCGTCGTGGTGGTGTCCCCGGGCTCCGCACCCGCCGCCCCGGGCAGCCGGTACGTCGTCCGCCACGTCCCGCCGTCGGTGAGCTGGGGTGCCCGCGTGATGATCTCCTCGACGTACCGGGCGCCGTTCGCGTCGGTGGCGTCCGGGTCGGTGGTCCCGGCCAGCCCGTCGATGCTGGAGGCGACCACCCGGCCCCGGTCGGCCGCCGCGGTGCTGTAGACGCTGATCCAGCCGTTCTCGCGGACCTTCTGGCCCGCGATGGTCGCGGTGAGGTTCTCCAGCGCCTCGGACTGGGGAACGCCGACGTAGAGCGCCCCGATCACCCGGCCGGACTCGTCCTTGATCGGGTCGTAGACGCTGATGAACGGGACGCCGACCACCAGGGCCACCCCGCGGTACGCCTTGCCGTCGCGGATCGCCGCCGGCACCGCGTTGGGTTTGCCCTCCGGGGTGACGGCCGGGATGTACGTGCCGAGCACCCGGTTTCCGTCCTTGCCGCGGATCGTGGTGGCCACCCGCAGCAGGTCGCCGGCCTCGTTCATCCGCTGGAACAGGGTCACCGCGCCGCCGGCCAGGTCCTCGGCGTCGTCGACGAACGGGGTGGGCCGGCCCGGGTTCCGGTTCTGCCCCAGCCAGGTGCCGTCGACCGTGACCCGGGGCAGGGTGACCCGCTTCTTCTCCTGGTTCACCTGGTTGACCGCGGTCCAGTCGGCGGTCCGACCGGCGAGCTCCACGCCACCCCGCAGCCGGAGCAGACCGGCGGCGCTGCCCAGGCCGACATCCACGCCGTGCTGGATCTCGTCGCCGGTGGTGCTCACCAGGCTGGTGACGTCGGTGGTGATCCGGTCCAGCTCGGCCTGGTTCTGCCGGGCCACCTCCTGCTCGGTGTTGTCCGCGAACCGGCTGCTCTGCCACGCGCCGACCATCACCAGGACCAGCGCGGTGACGAGCACGGCGCCCAGCCCCAGGATCATCAGCTTGTGAACGATACGAAGACGCACATCGGTCCCATCGGCACCGACAGGGCAAAGACTGAGGCGGCCCGCCGCAAATGCGACGAGCCGCCTCAGCGGGTGCGGATCTAGCTGTCGCCGCCGGTCTCGCCGACGGGCGCGGCGTTGACGTCGTCGATCGCGTACTTCTGGGCCGCCTCGGCCGGGACGTGCCGGGCGATCTGGCCGCGCAGCGCCAGCTCACGCAGCGTGGCCACGGTCACCGACTCGCCGTCCACGTGGAAGTGGCGGCGCAGCGCGTGCCGGGTGTCGCTCATGCCGAACCCGTCCGTGCCGAGCGAGGTGTAGCCGTTCGGCACCCAGCGACTGATCAGGTCGGGCACCGCCCGCATCCAGTCGCTGACCGCCACCGACGGGCCCTGCGTGCTCTCCAGCTTCTGCTGGATGTACGGCTTGCGGGCCTGCTCGCCCGGGTGGAGCAGGTTCCACTCCTCCGCCTCGATGGCGTCGCGCCGCAGCTCGGTCCAGGAGGTGACCGACCAGACGTCGGCGCTCACCCCCCAGTCCTGGGCGAGCAGCTCCTGCGCCTTGAGCGCCCAGCGCATGCCGGTGCCGGAGGCGAGCAGCTGCGCCTTCGGACCGTCGGCCGCCGGGCCCTCGCTGAACCGGTAGATGCCCTTGAGCAGGCCCTCCGTGTCGAGGCCGGCCGGCTCGGCGGGCTGGATGGCCGGCTCGTTGTAGATGGTGAGGTAGTAGAAGATGTTCTCCTGCTTCTCGCCGTACATGCGGTGCAGGCCGTTCTCCATGATGTGCGCGATCTCGAACGCGAACGCCGGGTCGTACGCCACGACCGCGGGGTTCGTCGCCGCGATCAGCAGCGAGTGGCCGTCCTCGTGCTGCAGGCCCTCACCGTTGAGCGTGGTCCGCCCGGCGGTCGCGCCGAGCAGGAAGCCGCGCGTCATCTGGTCGGCGGCCGCCCACAGCTCGTCCGCGGTCCGCTGGAAGCCGAACATCGAGTAGAAGATGTACAGCGGGATCATCGGCTCGTCGTGCGTGGCGTACGAGGTGCCGGCCGCGATGAAGCTCGCCGTGGAACCCGCCTCGTTGATGCCCTCGTGCAGGATCTGGCCGTTGGTGGCCTCCTTGTAGGACAGGAACAGCTCCCGGTCCACGGAGGTGTACGTCTGGCCGTGCGGCGAGTAGATCTTCTTGGTCGGGAACAGCGAGTCCATGCCGAACGTGCGGGCCTCGTCCGGGATGATCGGCACCCACCGGGCGCCGAACTCCTTGTCCTTCATGAGGTCCTTGAGCAGCCGGACGATCGCCATCGTGGTGGCGACCTTCTGCTTGCCGCTGCCGCGTTTGATGTCGCCGAACACCTTCGAGTCCGGGATCTGCAGCGACTTGGCCTTCGTCCGCCGGGACGGCACGTAACCGCCCAGCTCGCGGCGGCGCTGCTGGAGGTACTGGATCTCGTCGGACTTCTCGCCGGGGTGGTAGTACGGCGGGAGGTACGGGTTCTCCTCGAGCTGCTTGTCGCTGATGTCGAGGTAGAGCCGGTCCCGGAAGCCCTTGAGGTCCTGCAGGGTCAGCTTCTTCATCTGGTGCGTGGCGTTGCGGGCCTCGAAGTGCGAGCCCAGCGTCCAGCCCTTGATCGTCTTGGCGAGGATCACGGTCGGCTGGCCGGTGTGCTCGCTGGCCGCCTTGTACGCCGCGTACAGCTTGCGGTAGTCGTGACCGCCGCGCTTGAGGTTCCAGATCTCGTCGTCGCTGAAGCCGTCGACGAGCTTGCGGGTGCGCGGGTCGCGGCCGAAGAAGTGCTCCCGCACGTACGCCCCGGACTCGCCCTTGTAGGTCTGGTAGTCGCCGTCCGGCGTCACGTTCATCAGGTTGACCAGCGCGCCGTCGGTGTCCGCGGCGAGCAGCGGGTCCCACTCCCGGCCCCAGACGACCTTGATGACGTTCCAGCCGGCGCCGCGGAAGAAGGACTCCAGCTCCTGGATGACCTTGCCGTTGCCGCGGACCGGGCCGTCCAGGCGCTGCAGGTTGCAGTTCACCACGAAGGTCAGGTTGTCCAGCTCCTCGCGGGCGGCCAGGCCGATCGCGCCGAGCGACTCGACCTCGTCCATCTCGCCGTCGCCGAGGAACGCCCAGACGTGCTGCTGGCTGGTGTCCTTGATGCCGCGGTTGTGCAGGTACCGGTTGTACCGCGCCTGGTAGATCGCGTTCAGCGGGCCGAGTCCCATGCTGACCGTCGGGAACTCCCAGAAGTTCGGCATCAGCCGCGGGTGAGGATATGAAGGCAGGCCGCCGCCGGGGTGCGACAGCTCCTGCCGGAAACCGTCCAGCTGATCGGAGCTGAGGCGGCCCTCCAGGTACGCCCGGGCGTACATGCCGGGGGAGGCGTGGCCCTGGAAGAAGATGTGGTCGCCGCCGCCCGGGTGGTCCTTGCCCCGGAAGAAGTGGTTCATGCCGACCTCGTAGAGGCTGGCGGACGACGCGTAGGTCGAGATGTGCCCGCCGACGCCGATCTCCGGGCGCTGCGCCCGGTGCACCAGCATGGCGGCGTTCCACCGGATGTATGCCCGGATCCGCCGCTCGACGAACTCGTCTCCGGGGAACCAGGGCTCACGCTCCGGCGGGATGGTGTTGATGTAATCGGTGGACGTCAGTGGCGGAACGCCGACCTGTCGCTCCCGGGCCCGCTCCAGCAGGCGCAACATCACATAACGGGCTCTCTTGGCGCCGCGTTCGTCGATGACTCCGTTGAGCGACTCGACCCACTCGTTGGTTTCCTCGGGGTCGATGTCGGGAAGCTGGCTCGGCAGGCCATCGCTGATCACCGGGCGCTTGCGCTCCGTGGCCACAGGCAATCCTCTTGGTGTGAGTGTCGGGCTCCGGGCGACCTAGGTGGCGAATCGCTCGGGATTGGCTTCCATCCTGCCCCCTTACCGTGGGCCTCGTCACGCCTACCCGGTGTCTCAGCGATGCGCGACACACGTACTGACCAGTAACTTCAGCCGGGCAGGAAGGAGAACCGCACCTCACGCGTCGGATTGTCGCCGTTGGGATCGACCAGGCAGATCGACTGCCAGGTGCCGAGCGCGATGCGCCCGCCGATCACCGGCAGTGTCGCGTACGGCGGGATCCACGCCGGCAGCACGTGATCACGGCCGTGACCCCGGGAGCCGTGCCGGTGCCGCCACTTGTCCTCGGCGGGCAGCAGGTCGTCGATGGCGGTCAGCAGGTCGTCATCGGACCCGGCGCCGGTCTCGATGATCGCCAGTCCGGCCGTCGCGTGGGGGACGAAGACGTGCAGCAGGCCGTCCTTCTCGGACGCGACGAACTTCTCGGCCTCGCGGGTGATGTCGCGGACCACGGGGCTGTCGCCGGTCCGCACGGTGATCACTTGGGTGCGCATGGTCTATGTATATAGATCCAGGAGCAGGAACAACCCGGCGGTCCCGGTCAGCCAGCCCAGGCAGAGCACCAGCCGCGCGGCCGCCCACCGCAAGATCATGTCCTGAGTACACCACCGGCCGGCCGTCCCCGGCGGGCAGATCGATCCGCTTGATCGACTTTTTCCCCACTGGCAGCCGTGGCACCCGTGGGCAATGCTGAATCGCGTGACCACCCCGCAAAACCTCGACGAGCGTTTCCGCGATGCGGTCTCGGCCCTGCGGCCACCGGGCGACGGGCGTGCCCCCGCCGATCCGGTCCGCGACGGCAGCACGCTGACCGGCGCCCGTGCCCGCGAGCTCTTCGACGCCCAGCTCACCGCCCGACACCTGGACCTGGCCGCGCGCTGGCTGCGCAGCTTCAACGAGGGGTTCCACACCGAGGGGTCGGCCGGCCACGAGGGAAACGCCGCGGTCGCCGCGGCCTTGCGCGGCGACGACCCGGCGGTGCTCCATCACCGTTCGGCGGCGTTCTATTGCGTACGCGTGACCCAACGCCCCGACGACGTCGGCGGCGATCCGGTGCGCCGTCTCGAGGAGGCCGCCCGCGACGTGCTGCGCGGTGTGGTCGCGTCGGTCCGGGACCCGATCACCGGCGGCCGGGACAAGGTCTTCGGCAACCCCGAGCTGCACCTCGTGCCGGCGGTGTCCACCCTGGCCGCGCACCTGCCCCGGGCCGTCGGGCTGGCCCGGGCGCTGACCCCGGACGGGGCCGGGCCGTGGCCGGGCGACGCCGTCGTGGTGGCGTCCTTCGGCGACGCCGGCTCGTCACGTCCCGGTGCCGCGGCGGCCCTGCACGCGGCCGGCTGGCACGACCGCGCCGACGGCCGCCTGCCGCTGCTGCTGGTCTGCGAGGACAACGGGGCGGACAGCGCCGACCCGGAGAGCTGGACCGCGACGGCGCTGCGCGGCCGCCCCGGCCTGCGGTACTCGTTCGCCGACGGCTGCGACCTGGCGGCGGCGTACGACGCGGCCGTCGAGGCGGTCGAATATGTGCGGCGCGAGCGCCGCCCCGCGCTGCTGCACCTGTCCACCATCCACCTGCTGACCCGGCCCGGCGAACCGGACACCGCGCCGGACCCGGGCCGGGACCCGCTGATCGGCACCGCCCGCCTGCTGGTGGAGGCCGGCCTGCTCGGCCCGGCCGAGGTGATCACCCGGTACGACGAGGTGGGCTGGCAGGTTCGCAAGGCCGCCGAGGAGGTGCTCGGCGAGCCGAAACTCGCCTCCATCGGGGAGATCGTCGCCTCGCTGGCCCCCCGCCGCCCGCTGCGGGTGGCACACGCCGTCGCCGAGGCGGGCGAGCGGGCGGCCGGACCCGGCGCGGCGGCCCGGCGCCAGGTGTTCGGCGGCGCCCTGCCCGAACAGGCCGGCCCGATGACCCTCGCGCAGACCATCAACGCCACGCTCACCGACGCGCTGGCCGCCAACCCGGGCCTGCGGGTGTTCGGGCCCGGCGTGACAGGCGGCGGACCGCACGGCGTCACCACGGGGCTGCGCGAGCGCGGCGGCGACCGGGTGTTCGACAGCCTCCCGGACGCCACCACGATCCTCGGCCTCGCCCTGGGCGCCGGGCTGACCGGCCGGCTCCCGGTGCCCGAGCTGGACGGCCTGGCCGCCCTCTTCGAGGCCGGCGAGCAGCTGCGCGGCGAGGCGGCGCTGATGTCGTTCCTCTCCGCCGGGGCGTACCGCAATCCGATGGTGCTGCGCATCCCGGCCCTGACCCAGCAGTTCGGGCTCGGCGGGCACGCGGCCAACGACAACTCGGTGGCCGCGCTGCGCGACGTGCCCGGCCTGGTGGTGGCGGCGCCGTCCCGGCCCGAGGACGCGGCGCCGATGCTGCGCTCCTGCCTGGCCGCCGCCGACGTGGACGGCAGCGTCTGCGTCTTCCTGGAGCCGGTGGCCCTCTATCAGACGAGGGACCTCTATCAACAAGGCGACAGTGAGTGGCTGGCGCCCTATCCCGAGCCCGGCGCGTGGGCCGGCGGGCACGTCCCGATCGGCCGGGCACGCACCTACGGGCTCGGCAACACCCAGGACATCACGATCGTGACGTACGGCAACGGCGTCCGGATGTCGCTCCGTGTCGCTGCCCAACTCGCCGCGGAAGGGTACGGTTCCCGGGTGGTCGATCTGCGCTGGCTCAACCCGCTCCCCACCGCTGACCTGGTCCGTGAGGCCACGGCGACCGGCCGGGTGCTGATCGTCGACGAGACCCGCCGCTCCGGCGGCGTCGGCGAGGGCGTGCTGGCCGCACTCGTGGACGGGGCGTTCGTCGGCTCCGCGCGGCGGGTCGCAGCCGCTGACGCACCCGTTCCGCTCGGTCCCGCAGCCCAACAGGTGCTGGTGGGAGAGGATGCCATCACACAGGGTGCCTACGCCCTGCTGGCGCGGTAAATTGCCACACACTCGGTGCGCCACTTGCGCACCGGCTCCGGAATGTGTGGACTACCCCCAGGTTCCGGTGCTTTTTTACGGCTAGGAGGATTTGGACAGTGAGCGCGACCGCGGGTCAGGCCGACGGCGTACGCAGTCTGGCGGACCGGTTCGGCTTCGAGCCGAACATGGTGGTCATGGAGATGGGTTACGACGACGACGTCGACGAGGATCTCCGTGAGGCCCTGACCGAACGCGTCGGAGAGCTGGTCGACGAGGACACCGACGAGGTGGTCGACGCGGTGCTGTTGTGGTACCGCGACGGCGACGACGACCTTTTCGAAGTGCTGACCGACGCCCTCGGCCCCCTCGCCGATCAGGGCGTGGTGTGGCTGCTGACCCCGAAAGCCGGCCGCGACGGACACGTCGAGCCGAGCGAGATCAGCGAGGCGGCGCCCACCGCCGGCCTGCAGCAGACCTCGACGGTGAACGCCGGCAAGGACTGGACAGGCGCCCGCCTGGTCACCCCCCGGGGCGCCAAGAAGAAGTAACCCTCACTGCCACCTCACCGAGGTCGGCGTCCGCAGGCCTAAGCTGAGCGGATGCCGATCTCCGTTGGCGTGCCGGCGCCGGACTTCACCCTCAAGGACCAGAACAACCAGGAGGTACGCCTCGCGGACTTCCGCGGTCGCAAGGCGGTCCTGCTGATCTTCTATCCGCTGGCCTTCAGCCGCCGCTGCCACGGTGAGCTCACCGAGGTGCAGCAGAACCTCCCGGCGTACGCCAACGACGACGTCCAGGTCCTCACCGTCAGCGTCGACTCGGTCTACAGCCACAAGGTGTGGGCCCTGCAGGAAGGCTTCGACTTCCCGCTGCTCGCCGACTTCTGGCCGCACGGGGCGGTGGCCGGCTCCTACGACGTCTTCAATGCCGACGCGGGCTTCGCCAACCGCGGCACGTTCCTCATCGACCGCGAGGGCGTCGTCCGTTACGCCGAGATGACCGGCCCCGGCGAGACCCGCGACCAGAAAGCCTGGCTGGCCGCCCTCACCACCCTGACCCCCTGACGCCCGCACCCGGCCGGGCGGACCACTCGCGGAGCCCGCCTCGTCGGTGAGCGGGTGCACCCGCTCCTGCCGTTTCCGGTGGCCGGGGTGCACACTCGCCGCCCGCGGAACCCTGATGCGGGGCAGGGTAGGATTACCACTCCGGCACAGCCGAAGCCGGGCGCGTAGCTCAGTGGGAGAGCACTCGCCTTACAAGCGAGGGGTCGTAGGTTCGAAACCTACCGCGCCCACCATCGATCAAGCACCTCGCGGCACAGCTCAGGTGCTGGCGGCGCAGCCGTCCCGACCCCGGCCGTCTCGGTCCCTGCCTGCTCTCGCCCGTGCGGTCGCGGGCCGGTGCTGGGACCGGCCCGCGAGGGCGGTGCGGTCAGGGGGTGGCGTCGGGGCTGTGGCGGGCCAGCGGCCATCGGCCGCTGGGTGGCAGCTCGCCGAGGTGTTCGAGCCGGGCCTGGATGCCGCCGGCGGTGCGGCCGAAGTCGGGGGCGAGCTCGGCTGGTGTGGCGCCGGCGCGGAAGCGGGTGAGCAGGCGGGTGTCGTCCTCCGGGGTCCAGCGGGTGCCCTGGTTGGGTGGCCGGTCCCGGCGCTCGGGCGCCGGTGGGACGTGTGCCTCGGGGCGGCGGGTCATGGCGATCAGGCCGGCGAGGGTGGAGGTCAGCACGTCGGTGAGGCCGGGCAGGTCGGACGGGGCGAGGCCGCCGCTGATCTCGCTCACCACCCGGCCGTCGCCGTCGCTGCTCACGATGCACAGGTCGAGCCGGCGTTCGTCGGACGGGAAGACTGTGACCTGGTATTCCGTGTCGCCGAGCAGGAGGCGCCGATCGAGGGTGATCGGTGCGGTCTGGAGGGTTGTGTCGTTCATGGGGCGACTTTAGGGCTGCCCTCCGACAGTTTCACCGCGGTGGCGGGAGGTGGTCGCGGTCAGCGGAACCAGCGTCGCCGAGGGTGTTCCGCCGTCGTGGGCAGGCGGCTCATCCAGCTGCGGTAATGGGTGGCGAACGGCTCGGCGCCGCCGGTGAGCGCCCGGTGCAGGTCGGCGGCCGCGCCGGTGGCCCGGGTCACCACCTCATCGGGGTAACCGAACTGGTGGCGGTGCGCCTCGAACTCGTCCTCGTCGTCGATCACGACCCGGCCGTCGGCGCGGAACCGGATCAGGTCGATGTCCAGGTCGATCACGGTGAACTCGGCGGGGCCGGTGCGTTCGGCCGGCGTGGTGACGTCGCAGTAGACCTCCGAGCGGCTCGGCTCGGCCAGGAACATCGCCATCCACCAGCCGTCGTACGGCAGCAGGCGGACCGCGTCCTGCCGGGTGGTCTCGACCCGGCGCCGGCCGTAGCTGAAGTGGACCCGGGTGCCGCGTGGCGTGCCGATCCACGTGCCGTACTCGTCGGTTCCGAGCAGCCGGCCGGTCACCCGCCGGTGCGGCCGCCCGTCGTACTTGCGCAACACCAGATCGACCGCTTCCACGGACGCGAGGATACGGACGCGAGGATCAAGACGGACGCGAGGATACGGACGCGAGGATCGAGCCGGCGTGGGCCCGCACCGAATCGCGCCCGGCACGCACCCGGCATGCACCACCGGCAACCTCAACCAGCCCGCCGGGGAACCGAAACCCTTATTGCCGGCGGGGAGTACCCGCCGGTGGGCGGGTCCCGGCCGGTTTCCCCTCGGCGGCCGGGCCCGCCCGGATGCGGGGCGAGACGGAGGCCGGCCGTGAGCACGGAACTGCACATCGGCGTGGACACCGAGAAGGTGGTCGTCTCCGCGTACCCCTTGAAGGCCCGCAGCGGGCGCCTGCGGCGCACCCGGACCGGATCGCTGGTCGAGTCCTTCCCCCGGCCGCCCTCGGGGCGCACCCGCGCGGAGCGGGTGACCGTCGCCGCCCGGCTGGCGCTCCCGCTGATGCTGCTGTCGGCCGTTCTCGCCGCCGCCGGGATGAACTGGTGGCTGGTCATGGCGGGCAGCACGGCGCTGGTGGCCCAGGTGTGGCGGATGCAGGCCCGCGCCGCCCGGCGTGGGGTGATCGCCGTGCCCCGTGACACCGAGTCGCCCGTGTTGTGGACCGCCGCCGAGCGTGCCGCGTTCGAGCGTGCCGTGATCGCCTCGCGCCGGGTCCGCGCTACCTGGCCCGCCCTCGGCGGCATGATCGATCCCGTCCTCGCCGACCGGTCGCTGACCCGGGCGCTGGGCGAGTTGGGCGGGGTGCTGGCCCGCCGGCAGGAGCTGACGCGGCTGCGCGCCGAGCTGGACGGGGTCCGCAACGCCGACATCCCGGCGGACAGCCCGGCCCGGTCCGCTGTGGACGAGCAGCGGGAGCGCACGGAGCAGCTGTGGCGCGCCGAGGACGCGGCCGCGGACCGGATCCTGCGCAGCATCGACACCGCGGCGCGGGCCGGTGAGAGCTTCATCCGGGAGCGGCAGGTGGCCGCCACCGCCCGGTACGCGGAGCGCACGCTGGCCCGGGTGACCGGCGCCCCGGCCGCCGCGGACAGCGGCCCGGATCTGGCCGACCGCACCACCGCGGTGATCGCCGCCTACCGGGATCTGGCCGCCTGAGCCGAGCCGATCGAGGCTGAGCCGATCGCGGCCGAGCCGATCGCGGCCGAGCCGATCGAGGGCGCCGGATCGGACGAACGGCTGACCGCTGGTCCACTCCCCAGGTCGAACGTGCCAGATCGGGCGAGCAGGCCGTATCCCGTCGTGACGTTCATCGTTGGCCCGGTCAGATTCACCCTTTGCATGTTGCAACGAAAACTACGAGCATCGGTGAGCAGGCGATCACACACGCTGTGCGACATGTGCGAGCGTGAGCGGTCCACACTGCGAGTGACACCGGATGGCTCACCGGCGGAGGGGCCGTCGGTTGAGTGGGGGAGGCACCGTGGACGAGCTGCCGATCGGCCGCCGCGTCGCCTATTGGCGGGGCCGACGCAAGATGTCCCAGCAGGTGTTCGCGGACCGGCTGGGCAAATCGAAGAGCTGGGTCGACAAGGTGGAGCGGGGAGTCCGCCGGCTCGACAAGTTCTCTGTCGTGTACGACATCGCGGACGTGCTCCAGGTCGATGTCCAGCTGCTGCTGGGCAAAGAGGTGGAGCGCAAGCCGGAGACGCAGAACTGCATCGACCAAGTCGAGGTCGAGGAGATTCGTGCGGCTCTGGAGCGTTATGACCAGATGAGCGCGTTCTTTCAGGCGGTGCCGAATTCGCCACCGCTCACCGAGATGCGCAAAGCGGTCAGCCATGCCTGGCTGACCTATCAGCACGCCAAGTACGGCGTACTGGCCCGGGCGCTGCCCAAGCTCCTGCGCGACGCGCAGGCCGCGGACAGCGCGCATGCCAACAGCGACGAGGCGCCGCACGCCGCGCACCTGCTCGGCCAGGTCTATCAGATCGCCTCGTCGGCGCTGCGCAAGGTCGGCGAGCACGAACTGTCCTGGCTGGCCGCGGACCGGTCGATCGCGGTCTCGCAGCGGGCCGGCGACCAGTTGCTGGCCGGGCTGGCCAGTTACCGGGTGGGCAGCGCGCTGCTCGCGCTGGGCCGGGTGCGGCCGTCGCTCGAGGTGAACGTCAACATCGCCAACCGGCTGGCGCCCGGTTCCGAGCGGCCCCGCGGGGACCAGCTCTCGGTGTACGGGATGCTGCTGCTCAACGGCGCCATGTCGGCTGCCCGGATCGGCGACAGTGCGACCGTGCGCGACCTGCTGTGCGGCGCCGAGCAGGCGTCGCTGCAGCTGGGCGGCGACTTCAACCACTACTGGACCAGCTTCGGCCCGACCAACGTGGAGCTTCACCGCTGCGCCACCGCGGTCGAGCTGGGCGACGGGCGGCTCGCGGTGGAGGCGCACGAGCGGATGAACAAGGAAGGGTTCAACGCCATGCTCCCGGAGCGGCGTGCCCATCACTACCTGGACATCGCCCGTGGCTACACGCAGATCGGCGACATCGAGAGGGCCGGCGAGATGCTCCTGGAGGGCGACCGGCTCGCCCCGTCGGAGATCCGCTGCCGCCCGCTCGCCCACGAGGTCCTTTCCGACGTGCTCCGGCGCACCCGGGGCACACCCCCGGCTCCGATCGCGGAGCTGGCCGAGCAGATGGGAGTCGGTGTATGAGGGGGGCCTTCACTCGGGTCACGCGTGGCGCGTGGGGGGTCCGCGCGTGATGACGGGCAACCCCTCACCCGGTGTTCTGTACGTGCTGGTGTGCGGCTCACCGATGGCCCGGGACGTCGGGATCCTGGTCACGCTCGCCCAGAACGAGGGCTGGGACGTGTGCGTGGTCACCACCCCGGACGGCCGCAAGTTCGTCGACGTGGCGGCCCTGCAGGCTCAGACCGGACATCCGGTGCGCTCGTCGTACAAGAGTCCCGGCGACCCGGACGTGCTGCCGCCGGCGGACGCGATGATCGTCGCGCCCGCCACGGTGAACACGGTCAACAAGTGGGCCGCCGGGATCACCGACACCCTGGTGCTCGGCCTGCTCGTCGAGGGGTACGGATACGGCATCCCGACCGCGGTGGTGCCGTACACCAACCGGGTGATGGCCCTGCACCCCGCGCTGCACGAGAGTCTCGCCAAGTTGCGGGACTGGGGTGTGCACGTGCTCTACGGCGAGGACGTGTGCCGGCTGGGCGGACCCGGTCAGACCGACCGGTTCCGCGGGCAGTTCCCGTGGCGGCGCGCTCTGCAGGCGGTCAGCCCGGCGGTGAAGGCGGCGAGCAGCCGAGTCGAGCCTGGAGCGGTTCCTTAGGCATATAGAGTTTCGCCTCGTGACCGACTGCACCGTCCGCACCCTGACCGACGCCCTGGACGCCCGTTACCCACGGGCCTGGGCGGAGTCCTGGGACCGCGTGGGCCTGGTGCTCGGTGAGTTCGACCAGCCGGTCGAGCGCGTCCTCTGCGTCGTCGACTGCGTCCCGGAGACCGTCGACGAGGCGCTCGGCGCCAGCGCCGACATGATCGTCGCGCACCACCCGCTGCTGTTGAAGCCGGTCTCGTCGATCGCCCCGGACACCTTCAAGGGCCGGATCATCCACCGGCTGATCCGGGCCGGGGTGGCGCTCTACACCGCGCACACCAACGCTGACGTGGCCAATCCCGGCGTCTCCGACGCGCTCGCCGCCCGTCTCGACCTGACCGGCCTGCGACCGCTGGCGCCCGCCGAGGGCGCGGCTGCCGGCGACGGGCGCGGCCTGGGCCGGATCGGCGAGCTGCCGGAACCGCTCACCCTCGAGGAGTTGACCCGGTTCGCCGCCCGGCGCCTGCCGCCGACCGCCGCCGGGGTCCGCGCGGCCGGCGACCCGCGACGGACGATCCGGACGCTCGCGGTCTGCGGTGGCGCGGGCGATTCCTTCCTGACCGTCGCTGCCCGGGCGGGCGTCGACGCGTACCTCTGTGCCGATCTTCGTCATCACCCGGCCGGCGAGCATCTGGCGGATGGTGGCCCGGCCCTGCTCGACGTCGCACACTGGGCGAGCGAGCGACCCTGGCTCGACGACGTGGCGGTCTGGCTGCGTGCCGGTTTTCCCGTCGACGTGGTCGTGTCCGATCTGGACACCGACCCCTGGACCGTCCATTCCGCTTCCGACCAGAAGGAGATCCACCCGTGAAGGCCGCCCCGGAAGCTCAGCGCCGCCTGCTCGACCTGCAGGCCGTCGACACCGCCCTCGCCCAGCTCGCGCACCGCCGCAAGACGCTGCCCGAGCTCGCCGAGATCGACGCCGCGGCGCGCGAGATCTCCGCGCTCGAGGACGAACGGGTCCGTGCCCAGGTCGCCGTCGACGACCTGGACCGGGACATCTCCCGGTACGAGAAGGACATCGAGCAGGTCCGGCTCCGCAAGGAGAAGGACCAGCAGCGGCTCAAGTCCGGCGGCGCGCTCAAGGAGATCGAGGGCCTCGAGCACGAGCTGGCCACGCTGAACCGGCGGCAGTCCGAGCTGGAGGACGCCGAACTGGAGCTGATGGAGCAGCGGGAGGCCGCCGCGGCGACCCTGGACGAGGTGCAGGGCCGGCTGACCACGGCGGTCAGCAGGCGCACCGACGCCGAGCGCCGCCGCGACGAGAGCCTGACCGAGCTGCGCCAGGAGCACGAGTTCAAGACCGCCGCCCGGGTTCCGCTGGCCGGGGACCTCCCGGCCGACCTGATCACCCTCTACGACAAGATCCGCACCGAGACCGGGATGGGCGCCGCGCTGGTTCGCGCCGGGCGCTGCGGCGCCTGCCGGATCGAGCTCTACGGCGCCGACCTGGCCCGGGTGAAGGCGGCTCCGGCCGACGACGTGGTCCGCTGCGAGGAGTGCCGCCGGATCATGGTGCGCACCGCGGAGTCCGGGCTGTGAGCCTGCGCGTCGTCGTCGAGGCGGACGGCGGTTCCCGGGGCAATCCCGGTCCGGCCGGTTACGGCGCCGTGGTCAAGGAGGCGGCCACCGGCGAGGTGCTGCTGGAGCGGTTCGACTCGCTCGGGGTCACCACGAACAACGTCGCGGAGTACTCCGGCCTGATCGCGGGCCTGCGCGCGGCCGCCGAGCTGAACGCCGACCGGGTCGACGTCCGGATGGACTCCAAGCTGGTCATCGAGCAGATGTCCGGCCGCTGGCAGATCAAGAACCCGGGTCTGCGCCCGCTCGCCGCCGAGGCGGCCGTGCTGGTCGGCAAGTTCGCCGAGGTCACCTTCGACTGGATCCCCCGGGAGCGGAACAAGGAGGCCGACGCCCTCGCGAACCGCGCGATGGACGAGGCCGCCGGCAAGCGTGTCCCCGACGTGCCGGCCGCGACCGCCCTGCCTTCGGCGGCGGCCAAGCCGCGGTCCTGGGCGCCACCGTCGCTGGAGAACGCGACACGGATCATCCTGGTCCGGCACGGCGCGACCCCGCTGACCGCGCAGGGCCGGTACTCCGGGCGCGGCGACGTGCCGCTCACCGACGAGGGCGAGGCCCAGGCGATGGCCGCGGCCGGGCGGGTGGCGGGCATCTGCCGCGACGTCGCGGCGGTCGTCGCCTCACCCCTGTCCCGGTGTACGCGCACCGCGGAGCTGATCGCAGCCGAGGTGGGCGGGGTGCCGGTCACGGTGATGGCGGACCTGATCGAGTGCGACTTCGGGGCCTGGGAGGCGCGGACCTTCGCCGAGGTGCAGGAGCAGTGGCCGGCCGAGATGCAGGCGTGGCTGGACTCCACCAGCGTCGCGCCGCCGGGCGGTGAGTCGTTCCAGGCCGTGGCGAAACGAGTTCGCCGGGCCATGGCGACCGTGCTTTCGGCGTACCCCGGAAAGACCGTCGTTCTTGTCTCGCACGTCTCCCCGATCAAGCTGATCCTGCGCGACGCGCTCGCCGCCGGCGACGCCTTCCTGCATCGGCTGTTCCTGGACGCGGCCGGCGTCTCCACGATGGACGTGTGGCCGGACGGCAACATCGCGGTGCGTTCGGTCAACGAGACCGCCCATCTTCGATAGTCGCTGTTGACCCGCCAGGGCGTGACGTTTAGCTTCCTCGATTAGGAAACTTTCTTCAACGTTTCGCCCTGGAGGACTCATGCGCGGTTCCACCCGCCGCCTCATCGCCGTGGCGGCCGCTGCCGTGACACTCGTGGCGGCCGCACCGACTCCCGCTCAGGCACATGAAAAAGACGACTATCTGAAGGTTGCGTACTTCACCCAGTGGGGCATCTACGGCCGCGACTTCCAGCTCGCCGACGTGCAGCAGTCGGGGGCGGCGGCCAAGCTCACCCACATCAACTACGCGTTCGGGCCGGTCACCGCGGACGGCGTCTGTGCCTCGTCCGACCCGTGGGCCGACTGGCAGACGCCGTTCTCCGCGGAGAACAGTGTGGACGGCGTGGCCGACGTGGCCGGCCAGCCGATCTCCGGCAACCTGAACCAGCTGGCCGAGCTGAAGAAGAAGAACCCGAAGCTCAAGGCGCTGATCTCGCTCGGCGGCTGGACCGGTTCGGCGTACTTCTCGGACGCGGTGCTGACCGACGCCTCCCGCAAGAAGCTGGTGTCCTCCTGCATCGATCTGTGGATCAAGGGCAACCTGACCGGCCTGCCCGCGGGCACCGGCGCCGGCATCTTCGACGGCGTCGACCTGGACTGGGAGTGGCCCGGCTCGTCCGGCAACACCGGCAACGTCATCCGGCCCGAGGACAAGCAGAACTTCACCGCGCTGGTCCAGGAGTTCCGCGCCCAGTTCGACAAGCTGAGCCGGAGCACCAAGAAGAAGTACCTGCTCACCGCGTTCGTCCCGGCGGCCCCGGCGAAGATCGACGCGGGCTTCGAGGTCGACAAGATCTTCAAGTACCTGGACTTCGCGACCGTGCAGGGCTACGACTTCCACGGCACGTGGGAGCCGGTGGCCAACCAGCAGTCGGCGCTGCGGGTCCCCGCGGGCGCGCCGGACAACCCGGACTTCTCGGTGGAGAACACGATCAACGCGTGGCTCGCCGGCGGTGCGCCGAAGCGGAAGCTGATCCTCGGCGTTCCATACTACGGGCAGGGCTGGACCGGCGTCACCGGCGGGCGTAACGGCCTGTTCGGGGCCGCGACCGGCCCGGCGCCGGGCGTGCATGCGGCCGGCACCGAGGACTACAAGGTGCTCAAGAATCTGCGCTCGCAGGGCTTCACCGTCCACCGCGACCTGCGTAACGGGCACGCCTGGCTGTACGACGGAACGACCTTCTGGACGTACGACGACCCGGCCGTCCTGCTGCAGAAGGCGCTCTACATCCGGGTCAAGGGCCTGGGCGGCGCCATGATGTGGTCGCTCGACGGTGACGACGACAAGGCGTCGCTGACCAGGGCGATCGCGGCCGGCCTGAAGTAGGTTCTCGTTCTCCACGATGGGCGGCGCTGAACTCCGGCGCCGCCCATCACTGTGAGCACGGTCCATTCGGCGCAGCGCCTCGGCCGTTCGGCGCACCAGGTATCGCCCGATCTTCCGATGCCTCGTTAGCGTGACGTAAGCCACACGCAATGCCTGGACAAGGGAGAACCATGGCTGAGCCGGAAACTCCGCGTACCGATAGAAGTCCCTGGAACTGGCTGCTGCTCATACCGATCGTGGTGCCGCTGCTGACGGTGCTCTACAACCACGACGAGCCGCGTATCGCCGGCTTCCCGATGTTCTACTGGCTGCAGTTCGCCTTCATCCTGCTGGGCGTCACCACCACGACGATCGTCTATCGGATGACGAAGCGGGGTGGGCGCGGATGAGCGAGCACATCACCGAGATCGTCGTCTTCACGTTCCTGTTCCTGCTGGTCAGCGGGATGGGTTTCGTCGCGTCCCGCTGGCGCGCGCCGAAGGACATGGCGCACCTGGACGAATGGGGCCTGGGCGGGCGCAGCTTCGGCGGCTGGATCACCTGGTTCCTGGTCGGCGGTGACCTCTACACGGCGTACACCTTCGTCGCGGTCCCCGCCCTGATCTTCGGCGCCGGCGCGGCCGGGTTCTTCGCGGTGCCGTACACCGTGGTGATCTATCCGCTCTTCTTCCTGATCCTGATCCGGCTCTGGTCGGTGTCGCACCGGCACGGCTTCGTGACGCCGGCCGACTTCGTCCGCACCCGGTTCGACTCGCCGCTGCTGGCGCTGCTCATCGCGATCACCGGGATCGTGGCGACCATGCCGTACATCGCCCTGCAGTTGATCGGCATCGAAGCGGTCCTCAAGACGATGGGCGTGACCGGCGACAGCGTCCTCGCCCGGCACCTGCCGATCATCATCGCGTTCGCGATCCTGGCCGCCTACACCTATCAGTCCGGGCTGCGGGCGCCCGCGCTGATCGCGTTCGTGAAAGACACCCTGATCTACATCGTGATCCTGGTGGCGGTGCTCTGGCTGCCGTACAAGCTGGGCGGCTGGGGTGCGATCTTCGACGCCGCCGACGCGAAGTTCCAGGCGTCACCGGCGCCCAACGACGGCATCCTGCTGAACGCCAACAACCAGCTGCAGTACATGACGCTGGCGCTCGGCTCGGCACTGGCGCTCTTCCTCTACCCGCACAGCATCACCGGCGTACTGGCCAGCAAGAACCGGGACGTGATCAAGCGGAACATGTCGGCGCTGCCGGCGTACAGCCTGCTGCTCGGCCTGATCGCGCTGCTCGGGTACATGGCCATCGCGGCCGGGGTGAAACCGCTGCCCGGCGCCAGCCCCGGCACCGTGGACAGCAACACCGTGGTGCCGCTGCTCTTCGATCAGCAGTTCCCGTCCTGGTTCGCCGGCCTCGCGTTCGCCGCGATCGGCATCGGCGCGCTGGTGCCCGCCGCCATCATGTCGATCGCCGCGGCGAACCTGTTCACCCGCAACATCTACAAGGAGTACCTGCGCAAGGACGCCACCCACGCGCAGGAGGCGAACGTTGCCAAGATCACCTCGCTGGTCGTGAAGGTCGGCGCGGTGGCCTGCATCGTCTTCCTCGACCCGCAGTTCTCCATCGACCTGCAGCTGATCGGCGGCGTGATCATCCTGCAGACCGCGCCGGCCGTGGTCATCGGCCTCTACACCCGCTGGCTGCACCGCGGCGCGCTGATCGCCGGCTGGGCGGCCGGCATGGCGCTCGGCTTCTGGATGCTCTGGCAGATCCCGAACGCCGCGACCGGGCGCAAGCACTTCGGCGGGTCGGCCTTCCCGCTGTCCGAGTTCGGCTTCGACACCTCGAAGACGATCTACGTCGGCTTCGTCACGGTGCTGGTCAACCTGCTGGTGGCGGCGATCGTCACGCTGGCCCTGCGGGCGGCGAAGACACCCGAGGGCGTGGACGGCACCGAGCCCACCGACTACTTCGCCGACGAGGGTGACCCCCGGATCGAGAAGCAGCGCACCACCCCGGTCGACAACGTCTCCTCCACCTGATTCCCCACCCGGTTCGGCCGGCGTCCGCGAGGGCGCCGGCCGGCTTTTTGTTCTCGCCGACCGCAAGCTCGGCGAATCGGAGTGCCACTCGCGTCCCATCCGGTAGCGTTCGTCTCTGACGTCGCCCTTGTCGCTCCTGCGGCGTTCTGTCCCGCCCGGAGGAGCCTCACGGTGTCCAGTCAGTCGAGTCTTACGGCCCAGTTCGCCACCGAGTACGCCAAGGGCGCGGTGCCCGGCATGCTCCGGGCCATCCGGACCATCAAGCGCGCCAACAGCCTGATCCTGATCGGCGCGCTGGCGGCCAGCTATCTGCACCAGGCGCACTACCTGGCCGCGCTCGGCGCCGGCATGTTCGCCTGGATCGTGCCCGCCGTCTTCGACCTGGCCATGCTCTCGATGCTGACGATCACGCAGACCACCGGGATGGCCGCCGACGCCAAACGCGCCGCCATGAAGATCCTCGCCGTCGTCGTGGTCATCTCCGCGGCGGTCAACTTCGCCGCACCCGGCCCGCTCGGCCTGCGCATCATCTTCGCCCTGGTGGTCGGATTGGTGGCCGGCGTCGAATGGGTGGCCGCCAAGATCCGCCCGGACTTCGCAGCGATCGAAGAACGCGAGGTCTCGGTGATCAAGGAGGTGCGGCCGAGCCGCAAGCTCGACCCCGAGGTGGCGCGCGCCCGGGCCGCGAAAGCCGCGCAGACGCGGCAGGCGAAACAGGCGGCGAAGGCCGCCGAGGAGCAGGCCCGGGCGGAAACGGCACGGTTGCGGGCGGCCAAGGCGGCGGAGAAGGCGAGGGTACGCGCGGAGCGCACCGTCGAGGAGATCCTCACCGCGGACCGCGCCCCGGCCGGCGAGGGCCCTCTGCTGGCCGGGGCACACCGAGCCCCGTGACCGCCGGAAGTGGTTGAATCGCCGGGTGAGTTTCACAGTGAGTGACGTCCCCGAGAAGGAGCGCTTCGAGGCGCGTGACGAGGCGGGCGAGGTGGCCGGCGTGGCGACCTACCAGGTGAGCGGAAACATCGTGGTGCACACCCACACGACGTTCACCGACGAGGCCGCGGGGTCGGCGCTGGCCCGCGCGGCGATGGACGACGCACGCGCGAAAGGGCGGACGGTGGTGCCGATGTGCCCGTTCCTCAGTGGGTGGCTCGACAAGCACCCGGAGTACGAGAAGATCGTCGCCCGCTCGACCCGCCGGGTGCGCTAGGGCTGCTGTCCCCCGGGTCGTTCCCCGTCCCGCGAGACAGCCCGGCGCCGACCGAACCGGCCGGTACGCCGGACTGTCTAGCCGGCCAGGCGGTCCAGCAGCTCGCCGAGCAGCGCGCGTTCGCCGGCGGTGAGGTCGCCCGGGTCGTTGCCGACCAGCGCACGCAATGTCAGTGCGGCGCTCGCCCGGGTCGCGGTGGCGTCGGCGGTGGACGTGTGCAGGACCCCGGCCAGCGCGGCCTCGCGGACGCGCCCGGAAAGCGCGAAGTCCGGCTTCGGCTGGCTGATCAAGGTGAGCGTGATGCCGACGTTGGCAGCGAGCACCTGTTCGGCGGCGTCGTCGGCCGGCACCTTGAGCAGGCCCACGGCGGCGGCGGCGGTGAGCCGCTCGCGTAATGCGGCGTGTGCGGGTGCGGTGACGGCGCAGGGCTTTCCCGGCTCGGCACGGCCGTAGAGCAGCCCGTAGAACGAGGGGTGCTCGAGCCCGAACTGCACGTGCCTGTCCCAGCCCTCGCGCAGGTCGTGCAGCGGGTCGCCGGAGTTCTCGACCGCCGTGTACTGGGTGAAGCCGTGGTTGGCCACGGCGTCGATCAGGCCCTGCTTGCTGCCGAAGTGGTGGTACAGCGTCGGGGCTTGCACCCCGGCGCGTTCGCACACCGTTCTCGTGGAAACCGTCGCGCCGCTCTGCAGTAATTCCGCCGCGGCGAGCAGGAGTCGATCTCGTGCGTTTGGCATGCTTGCTATAGTAGCTTATATAGCGCTACATTGCTTGCTATAGCGAGAGGAGAAGTCCATGAGGACTTGGTTCATCACTGGCGGAACGCCCGGAGGGTTCGGCCTGGTGTATGCCGAGGCTGCGCTGGAACAGGGTGATCAGGTGGTGGTGACCGCGCGCCGGCCCGCTGAACTGCAGGAGTGGGCTGAACCGCACGGTGACCGGGTGCTGGTTCTCCAGCTCGATGTCACCGATGCCGGGCAGGTGCGTGCGGCGGTCAAGACGGCAGAGGAGCGGTTCGGCGGGATCGATGTGCTCGTCAACAACGCGGGCCGTGGCTGGTTCGGCTCGGTCGAGGGGTCCCCTGACGAGACGATCCGCCGCACGTTCGACCTCAACCTGTTCGCCGTGGTCGAGATGACGCGCGCGGTCCTGCCGGGTATGCGGGCCCGCGGCGCCGGCTGGATCGTGAACATGTCGTCGGTGGCAGGTCTTGTCGGCGCACCGGGGTTCGGTTACTACGCGGCGGCGAAGTTCGCGCTCGAAGGCCTGTCGGAGACACTGCGCGATGAAGTCGAGCCGTTCGGTGTGCGCGTGCTCGTCGTCGAGCCGGGAGCGTTCCGCACCAAGGCCTTCGCCAGCTTCCGGAGTGAGCCCGTCGACGAGACCGTCGACGCCTACGTGCCGATGGTCGAGGGCGTCAAGGCGGCGTTCGTGGACGCCGACGGCAAGCAGGCGGGCAACCCTCGACGTGGAGTGCAGGCCGTGATCAGCGCAATGAACGCACCCGTTCCGCCGAAACGGATCGTGCTCGGCAACTCTGGTTACGACGTCGTTGTCGCGATGCACGAGAACGCACTCGCGGAGCTGCGCGCGAACGAAAAGCTCTCCCGCGGTGCGGACTTCTGAGCCGGGCACCAGAAGCTGTTTCGGTAACTCGCGGAAGTGACCACACCGCGCACGCAGCATCGCCATCTTGCTGCTGAGGTGGCGCAGAAATGTGCCAGGACGCGCCCGCGCCCGGGCACCCGAGAAAGATCGGAGAACACAAATGAACGACATCACTCTGCCGAAGGCTGTCGAGAACTTCATCGCGGCCACCAACGCGCACGACGGGAACGCGCTGGCCGCGCTCTTCGGCGACGGGGCCACCGTGCGCGACGACGGGAAGACCTACGCCGGCGCGGCCGAGATCCGCGAGTGGATCCAGGCGCACCTGATCAGCCCCAAGATCGTGATCACGCCGACCTCGTTCGCGGGCGACCGCTTGGTGGCCTCCGGAAACGGTGATTTCCCCGGTGGGCCGCTGACCTTCGCGTTCGTGTTCGGCATCATGGACGACCAGGTGACCGACCTCGTGATCGACCCTGTCTGACTCGGCACCGGCCAGGGGCGGCCGAAGAACGCTGCGAGCGTGGCCGACCAGTGACGTGGTGTAAAGGGCGGGGTGCTCCTGGTGTGCTGCGACAGGGCGTCTCCAGGGCGTCGGGCGTCAGCCAGGGTCGCCCAATGTTGGCCAAGGGCGCCTAGTAACAGGGAGAAGTCAGAGCCCTCAAGGCAGTCGTGGCCTTGAGGGCGGCGGACGAGCCGGCCTGTACGCCGGATTCTGTGGCCGGCGACCGAAGTCGCCGGTGGCGGCCATCCATCTCGGCCTGCCGTCGCCGGCAGGCTCGTGCGGCCTACCCGCAGGCTCGGGCGAGCAGCCCTCGAACGCCTGCGCCGGCCACCGCCTCGCGGCGGCGGCCTTGCTTGGCCTTGCTCCGGGTGGGGTTTACCTAGCCACCCCGGTCACCCGGGGTGCTGGTGAGCTCTTACCTCACCGTTTCACCCTTACCGGCGCCGCGCCGTGGCGCGTGCCGGCGGTCTGTTCTCTGTGGCACTGTCCCGCGGGTCGCCCCGGGTTGCCGTTAACAACCACCCTGCTCTGCGGAGTCCGGACGTTCCTCGGTGACGCCTCGAAGGGCGCCGACGCGGCCGCCCAGCCGACTCGTCCGTCGCGCCGCAATAGTACGTGCCGTGGGTTTCCGGGTGCCCGCAGGCCGTAGATTCACTCCCACCATGGATATCGCGCACATTCTGCTGCTGGTGTCGGCGGGTGTCGCCGCCGGTGCGGTCAACGCCATCGCCGGTGGTGGGTCGTTGATCACGTTCCCGACCCTGATCGCTATCGGGCTGCCGTCGGTGGAGGCGAACGTCACCAATTCGGTCTCGGTCTTTCCCGGCTATGTGTCGAGCGTGGTGGGCAGCCGCGCCGATCTGGCCGGACAGGGGCGGCGGGTGCGGGTGACGGTGGTGTCGGCCGTGGTCGGCAGCGCGGCCGGGTGTGCGCTGCTGCTGCTCACGCCGGCGCGGGCGTTCGAGGTGGTGGTGCCGTTCCTGGTGCTGGCGGCGGCGGCGACGCTGGCTTTCCAGGAGCGGTTGCGGGGCCTGGTCGGGCATCCGCGGGCGATGTCGCCGCGCCGGGCGGCGGTCACGTTGCAGGCGGTGGTGTTCGTCGGCGCGATCTACGGCGGCTATTTCGGGGCGGCGCTCGGGGTCATGTACGTGGCGGCGCTCGCGCTGATCCTCGACGAGCCGCTGAAGCGGATCAACGCGTTGAAGAACGTGCTCTCCGCGACGGTCGGCCTGATCACGCTGCTGGTCTTCGCGATCTTCGCGGACGTCGACTGGGGTGCGGCGCTCACGCTCGCGCCGGCCACGATCGTCGGGGGGTACGGGGGAGCGCGTCTCGCCCGTCGCCTGCCCGCCCGGGTTCTCCGCCGTCTCATCGTCACGTTCGGCACGGTGATCGGGTTGATCCTGTTCTACCGCGCGTTCCTCGCGTAACGGTCCTCAGCGGCGTGGTCCGCCGACGAGGCTGAGCAGCAGGTCCAGGGCGTCTTCCTCGTCCAGGCCGTGCAGGCTCCGGCATGGCACCGCGTGCAGCGGCGCCGGTGGGCCGGCGGCGTCGAGGCGGAGGACGACGAGCCGGCCGATGGGTGTGGATCCGGCTGCGATCCGGGTCCAGTCGGCGTCCGTTCCGCGATGTTCGGCGGAGAAGAGCACAAGAACGAGGGCGTTGCCGGAAAGCGCGGTTGAAATCCGTTCGGCGAAATCGGCACCTGCCACGTCGATGTGCACCTGGTGCCCGGCGGCCCTGAGTTCGCGGGCCATCCACTGTGACCATGGCCCGTCCGGGACGGCGTGGGAGACGAATATGGGCACGTCCACAGCATGCCGCAAGAAAGTCCACAGTGTCTTGCGGGCTTCGAAGACGATCACTGCGGCGGTGTGAGAGTGTCGTGCGTTGACGTGCAACTTGCACAACTCATAGTGTCGGTGTCGTGACGGCGGGTGGACGCTTACGGAAACGGGGCAGCCGGGTCACGGCAAAAATGCTGACAAAGCATCCGGAGTCGAGGAGCGCTCGATGACTGTCGCGATCGGGATCAACGGACTCGGGCGGATCGGCCGGAGCCTGACCCGGATCGTCGCCTCCCTGCCCCATGCGGGCGTGGAGATCGCCGCCGTGAACGACATCGCGTCCACCGAGAAGCTCGCGTACGGGCTGCGCCGCGACAGTCTCCGCGGCCCCTTCCCGGGCACGGTGACCGCACGCGGTGATTACCTCGTGGTGAACGACCACACGATCCGGGCCTTCCATCAGGAGCGCCCCGATCGGATCCCGTGGGCGCAGGAGGGTGTCGACGTGGTCATCGAGGCGACGGGCCGGTTCCGGGCGGGCAGCACGGCCCGGACCCACATCACCCACGGTGGCGCGCGCAAGGTGGTGATCAGTGCTTCGGCCGACGACCCGGACGCGTTCCTGGTCGTCGGGGCGAACCACCTCAGTTACGACCCGTCGGCGCACGACGTGGTCTCGCCCGCCTCGTGCGGGGTGAACGCCCTCACCGTGATGGCGAAGGTGCTGCTCGACCGCTTCGGCCTGCGCTCGGTGAACACCTCGGTGATGCTGGCGAGCCAGGGCTGGCAGCGTGTGCAGGACTCGGTGATCGACACGTCCCGCGACGACCCGCGGCTCGGCCGGGCCACGGCGGAGAGCATCATCCCGCACAACTACGTGGTCGGTGACCTGGTGCGGGCGGCGCTGCCGGAGATCGGCGAGATGCGGTACAGCTACTACTGCGTGCCGACCCCGGTGGGCTCGCTGGCCGAACTGTCCGGCCAGACCGACGTGCCGGTCACGGTCGAGGAGGTCAACCGGGCGATGGCGGAGGCCGCGGCCGGGGCGATGCGCGGCATCCTGGCGTACGACCCGGACCCCACCGTGTCGATCGACGTGAAGAACAACCCCGCCTCCTGCCTGTTCGACCCGTCCGGCACGCAGACCACCGCGGACGGCGGGGTGAAGGTGCGCGGCTGGTTCGACAACGAGTGGGGCTTCTCGAACCGATTACTCGATCTCGCCCGCCTGGTCGGTGAGCGTTTACCGGTCCCTTCCAGCCGGGCGAGCTGGAGTGTCGCGTAACCTTTCCTCCTGATGATCAGTCTTTCCGAGGTGCAGGCCGCCGGTCGCCGTGTGCACGGGCGGATCCGCCGCACCCCGATCCTCGGCGCCGGTCCGGACCTGTGGTTCAAACTCGAATACCTGCAGCTCGCCGGCTCCTTCAAGACACGCGGCATGGTCAACCAGATCCTCACCGGCATGGAGCGGGGCGCGCTCCCGGACGCCGGGATCATCGCGGCCTCCGGGGGCAACGCCGGCCTGGCCGCCGCCTTCGCGGCCCGCGAGCTGGGTGTGCTGTCCGAGGTCTTCGTGCCGGTCACGGCGCCGCAGGTGAAGGTGGCGAAACTCAGCAAGCTCGGCGCCCGGGTGATGCAGGCGGGCAACGAGTACGCGGAGGCGTACGCGGCCGCTAGCGAACGTGCGCAGGAGAGCGGTGCGCTGTTCTGTCACGCGTACGACGATCCCGCGATGGTGGCCGGCAACGGCACGCTCGGCCTGGAGCTGCTCGAACAGCTGCCGGACGGTTTCGACACGGTGCTCGTGGCGGTCGGCGGCGGCGGGCTGGTCGCGGGCGTGATCGCCGCGCTGGGCGACAAGCGGATCGTGGCGGTGGAGCCGGAGTCCTCCCGTGCCCTGCACGCGGCCCTGGCGGCCGGCGAGCCGGTGGACGTGCCGGTCTCCGGGGTGGCGGCCGACTCCCTGGGCGCTCGGCGGGCCGGGCAGATCGCGTACGAGATGGCGGCCGAAGCGAAGATCAGGTCGGTGCTCGTGTCCGACGAGGCGATCGTCGACGCCCGCCGGCGGCTCTGGGACGACTACCGGATCGTGGTCGAGCACGGCACCGCGGCGGCGCAGGCGGCGCTGCTGTCGGGGGCGTACCGGCCGGAGCCGGGGGAGCGGGTCGTGGTGCTGCTCTGCGGGGCCAACACGAATCCCGCCGATCTGGGCTGAATCGCCCGCACGGCGCCCCCGGGTCGGCGAGGCTCGGGTCGTGGCCGAGGAGAACCAAGTCGATTTCCGGCGCTTCGCGTTCGTGGTGTGCGCGATCGGCATGCTCGTCCAGCTGCTGCTGACGGCGTACTACCTCGGCATGGGCCACCGGGCGGCGCCGCACGACCTGCCGGTCGGCCTGATCGCCGACAGCGCGCAGCGCGCCCGGGCCACCAGCCTGCTGGAGCAGGACGGCGCTTTCGCGGTCACCGACTTCCCGTCGGCGGAGCGGCTCACCGAGGCGATCCGGGAACGTGACGTCTACGGCGGCGTGGACCTCACCGGCGACCAGCCGATGCTCTATGTGGCGAGCGCCGCCGGGGCGTCGGCCGCCGCACTGCTGCGCTCGACCTACGGCAGCGTGATGCAGCAGCGCAAGACCGAGGAGCTGGCACAGCTCACCGGCGCCGGGATCGCCACAGCGCAGGCACAGGCGCTCGTCGCCGCTCCCCGGGTCACCGACGTGGTGCCGTTGCCCGCGGACGACGTGAACGGTGTCTCGCTCGGATTCCTCACCCAGGCGCTCTCACTGGGCGGCACGATCGCCTCGATGGGACTGGGCCGGCTCATTCCGCGTACCCGAAGAAGCTGGCGCCGGGGCGTTGCTCACCTGGCCACCCTGATCCTCTACGCGGTCGGCTCCGCCGCCGCGGTGCTGTGGTCGATGACCTGGTTCGGCGTCGGCGCCGGCGCCGACCATGCGGAGATGCTCGGCATCTTCTCACTGATCTCGCTGGCGGTGACCGGGTCGACGGCCGGCGCGGTGGCGTTGATCGGCCCGGCCGGCGCGCTGGTCGGCGCGTTCTATTTCACGATCGGCACGGTGATCTCCGGCGCCAGCATCCTGCCCGAGTTCCTTCCCGCGTTCGGCCGGCACCTCGGCGAGAACCTGCCCACCGGCGCCGGCGTCCAGGCGGTACGCGACAACCTGTACTTCCCCGGCGCTCCGATCGGCCGGCACCTCATGGTCCTCGGGCTGTACGCGGTGATCGGCTGCCTGATCGTGCTGATCACCAACATCCTGCCGAACAGGCGGGACCGGACCTCGGAGCTGGATCTCGACCTCACCGTCCGCCTGGAGGGCGACCGGGCACCGGCGAGCTGACGAGGTTTTTCGCGTTGCGGCTCAGTTTTCGTTGCGTGCGCCGAACGAGAAAGCGTGGGTATCGAGGGAGTGAACGCGCGCATCGCCGACATCCAGAGCCGGATCATCGCGCTGCAGACACAGCAGGCCACCACGACCACCGCGGCTCGGACCACCACGCCCAGCGGTGCGACCTTCGCGAACCATCTGCAGAGTGCCGTGGCGTCGGCACAGGGGACGACGGCGACGAATCAGGCACACAAACTCAACGCCAAGGGTATTCCGGTCGACCTCGCCGCGTACGGGAACGGACGGATTCCGGAGAGCGCACTGACCCAGGTCGGTGGAACTCGGCACAAACTGTGGGCGCCGGCGGCGGAGAACCTGAACCGGATGATCGAGGACGCCGAACGGGACGGCGTGACGATCGGTATCACGGACTCGTACCGCCCCTACACCGAGCAGGTGGATCTCGCCCGGCGCAAGGGCCTGTACTCGCAGGGCGGTCTGGCGGCCAAACCCGGCACCAGTGAGCACGGCTGGGGCATGGCCACCGACCTGGACCTGAACACCAAGGCGCTGAGCTGGATGCGGCAGAACGCCGAGAAGTACGGCTTCACCGAGAACGTCCCCCGCGAGCCGTGGCACTGGGCGTTCCGCCCACCCACCTGATCCCGGCCGGCCCGGCGGGGATCAGACCCGGCAGAGGATCTCGCCGTGCGTGATGGCCAGCCAGCCGTCCTCGTCGCCGGCCCACTGCCGCCAGCCGGCCGAGATCCGCTGCAGGTCGGCCTCGGTCGCGGCGCCGGTCCGCAGCGCGGTCGTGGCCATCTCCGACTTCAGCACCCGTTCCGCCCACATGCCGCCCCACCACGCGCGATCCTCCGCGTCGGCGAAGCACCAGACGCTCGCCGTGGCCGTGATGTCGGTGAACCCGGCCGCCCGTGCCCAGGACAGCATCCGCCGGCCGGCGTCCGGTTCGCCGCCGTTGCCCCGGGCCACCCGCTGGTACAGCGCCAGCCACTCGTCCAGCTCGGGCAACAGCGGGAACCAGGTGAAGGCCGCGTAGTCGCTGTCCCGCGCGGCGACCAGCCCGCCGGGGCGGGTGACCCGGCGCATCTCGCGCAGCGCGGCCACCGGGTCGGCGACGTGTTGCAGCACCTGGTGAGCGTGGGTCACGTCGAAGCTGTCGTCCGGGAAGTCCAGGGCGTGCACGTCACCGACCGCGAAGTCCACGTTCGGCAGGTCGATCTGGTCGCGGGCCAGGCCGAGCGCCTCCGGGGTGCGCTCCAGGGCGGTGACCCGGCCGGGTGTGACCCTGCCCGCCAGGTCGGCGGTGATGGTGCCCGGACCGCATCCGACGTCCAGGAGGGAGATTCCGGAGGAAAGATGCGGCAACAGGTACGCCGCCGAATTCTCTGCGGTGCGCCAGCGGTGTGAGCGCAAGACCGACTCGTGGTGCCCGTGCGTGTACGTCGCCATGCCCTCGAAGCTAGACCTTCGATCCTCAAATGTGGGACACCGTTCCCACTATTTGAACAACGTGATTTCTTGGTACGCAGTTCAGGCCGTATTTTGGTGTCCATGAGGATCGGCATCGTGGGCGCGACGGGACAGGTCGGTGGCGTCATGCGCCGCATCCTGGCCGAGCGCCAGTTCCCTGTGACCCAGCTCCGGCTCTTCGCCTCCGCCCGCAGCGCGGGCCGCACCCTCGGTTGGGGCGACGGCGAGGTGACCGTCGAGGACGCCGCCACGGCTGACTACCGCGGCCTCGACATCGTGCTCTTCTCCGCGGGAAAGGGCGGCTCCAAGGAGTACGCGCCACGCGTCGCCGAGACCGGCGCGGTCGTCGTCGACAACTCGTCCGCCTGGCGGATGGACCCCGAGGTGCCGCTCGTCGTGGCCGAGGTGAACCCGGACGCCGCCCGGGTGCGCCCGAAGGGCATCATCGCCAACCCGAACTGCACCACGATGGCCGCGATGCCGGTGTTGCGCCCGCTGCACGACGCCGCCGGCCTGGTCTCCTTCATCGCCACCACCTACCAGGCCGTCGGCGGCGCCGGTCTGGCCGGCGTGGCCGAGCTCGACGAGCAGGTCAAGAAGGTGGCCGACCGGGCGACCGAGCTGACCCACGACGGGTCCGCGGTGGAGTTCGGTGAGCCCAAGGTCTTCCCGAAGCCGATCGCGTTCAACGTCATCCCGCAGGCCGGCTCGTTCGTCGACGACGGCAGCTTCGAGACCGACGAGGAGCAGAAGCTCCGCAACGAGAGCCGCAAGATCCTCGACCTGCCCGAGCTGCTGGTCTCCGGGACCTGTGTGCGGGTGCCGGTCTTCACCGGCCACTCGCTCCAGGTCAACGCCCGCTTCGCCCGGCCGCTCACGCCCGGGCAGGCGCGTGAGCTGCTCGCCGCAGCGCCCGGCGTCGAGATCTCCGACGTGCCCACCCCGCTGCAGGCGGCCGGCCGCGATCCGTCCTACGTGGGCCGGTTCCGCGTCGACCCGACCGCGGAGAACGGACTGTCCTTCTTCATCTCCAACGACAACCTCCGCAAGGGTGCGGCGCTCAACGCCGTGCAGATCGCCGAGCTGCTCGCGACCGAGCTGAGCTGACCTCCACGCGCCAGAAACCGCCCCGGCCCATATCGGCCGGGGCGGTTTCGTCGTTTTCTGGCCTTTCCACAATGGAAATCTAGGACTTTTTGCCCGAATCGGTAGCGCTTGGCCGGTTTTAGCGGCACAGTGATGGAATGAACGACAGTGGGCTCGGCGGAGCGGGCTACTTCTGGTGCCTCCGCGACCACCGGGTGGAGAGCGGCGACGACGTCTGTCCCGCTCAGTACCGGCTCGGTCCCTACGCCACGGCTGACGAAGCGACGCGGGCACTCGAGACGGTCGAGAAGCGCAATGCCGATTGGGATGCCGAGGACGCCCGCTGGACAGGGGAAGCCAGCTAACCGCCCGGTGCCGGGAGTCCAACCGGAGCCGCGCATCCCAGGCGCGGACGTGCCCGCAGTCATCCGCAAGGAGGAACACCTCGATGCCCGCTGCCTCGATGCCCGCTTCAAAGAGGGCCTCGGCGAGACCCGCTGCCCCCGGCGCGGCCTCAAAGAACAAGAGCACTTCCCCGGGTACGGGTGGAAGCGCGGCCGCCGCCGTCCCGGCCCGCAGGCCCACTGCCTCCAGGAACCCCGCACCCACCACAGCCGCGAAAACCAAGCCGGCTGCTGCCCGCAACGCCGCCCCTGCTTCGGCCGCGAAGACCAAGCCGGCCGCCGCCCGCAACGCCGCCCCTGCTTCGGCCGCCAAGGCCAAGTCCGCCGCCGCGCCCGCCCCCCGGCGTAAGGCCGCGCCCGTCGCGGTGCCCGCGTCCACGCGTAAGGCCGCGCCCGTCGCTGCGAAGACGACCCCGCGAGCTGCCGGCCCCAAGAGTGCTGTTGCCAAGGCTGCTGGGCCGAAGGCTCCGAAGACTGCTGCGCGGACGACGGCGAAAACGGTGCGGAACACACCCGCGACAGCCGCCAAGAAGACGGCGCCCGCACCCCGGGCGGGCGGCTCCACCAAGGCTGCTCCGGCCGCGAAGGGGGCCCGGACGACGTCGGCAAAGCAGATCGCGCCGGCCAAGCGCGTCGCGGCCGCGACCACCTCGAAGGCGGCCCGCTCCGCTGCCACGTCGGTGACGCTGAAGACACCGGCCGCCGCGAAGCCGGCCAAGGCGACGATCGGAAAGACGGCCTCGGGCAAGGCGGCCACGAAGGCTGCGCCCACCAAGGCTGTCGCCACCAAGGCTGCCGCTACCAAGGCCACTGCCACCAAGGCGACTCGTGTGAAGGCGACGGCGCCCAAGGCTGTCAGCAAGGCCGTGGCACCCAAGGCGGCGAGTACGCGGGCCGCTGCGGTGAAGGCCCCAGCCTCGAAGGCGGCGGTCAAGAAGGCTCCCGAGGCGAAGGTTCCCGCGCAGGCAGGATGGACGGCGGGCAAGGTAGCTGCTCCGAAGAGCCGTGCCGGGACCGCCGCCGGCACACCGGTCCAGACCGGACGGTCGAAGACGGCACCCGTGCCCCGGGCGGCTCGGTCCAAAGCTGTTGTAGCCGCCGGGCCGGCGCGGACCCGTACGAAAGCTGTAGTGGCGGCCGAGCCCATGAAGGGCCGGGCCAAGACCGCTGCCGCGTCCGGCCGTGGGCAGGCGAAGAGCGCTGTTACACCCGGCCGAGGGCAGGCGAAGGTGGCTGCCGCCTCCGGGCGAGGGCGGTCGCCGGGCAGTGTGGTCGTGCCGGCGGCTCCGGTGCGGGCCGGTGGCAGGCCACGCCGGGTTGCGGCAGCGATGAGCAACCTGCCGAAGTCGCAGATCACGGTTTCCACCGGGGACCTCGACGAGCCGGCGAGCGCGGCCGGGACCGAGCCGCAGACCGGCGTCGTGGAACCCAGCCACTTGTCGGATGTGCCGTTCCTGGGCGGCTGGTTCCCCCCGGCCGCCGGACCGGCCAGCCCGGAGCGCGACTCCGAGCAGTGGGGAGCTGACCGGCCCGATCTGGAGGCGGTCGGATCCGCCGAGACGGGGCTGCGGTTCAGCGGGTCGCCGGCCGGTTCGGAAAACAATCCGGACGCGGCCGCGGTGGGTGTCGCACGGGTTTCCGCGCCGGGACCGCTCGGCGAACCGGACACCATGCTGGTCGACCGGACCACCGGCGCGTCGACGCCGGTCGAGGAGGCCACGCCTGAGGCTGTGGCGGCAGCCAAGAAACCGCCCCTGGTCCGCCCGATCCGCGCGAGCCGTGCCGCGAAACGGGCGTTCCGCCCGGCACTCGGCGGCGAGGATGCGGGCCGGTCCGCGGAATCGGCCGGAGACGATGCGTCTCGCTCCGGAACCGAGGAACGCGCCGAGCGTGCGGAGCGGCTGGCCGGGGCGGCGGAAGCTACCGGTGCTGCTGCCGAGATCACCGAGACGGCGGCCGCGGCGGCTGGAGACGCGGCGCAGGCGGCCGGTGAAGCGGCCAAGGCGGCGGAGAGCGCGGCAGTGGCTGCAGGAACGGCGGCGATGGCGGCGGGTTCCGCGGCCAAGGCAGCCGAGGCTGTGGCCGAGGCGGAACTCGAGGCCGAGACGGCGACGAGCGGCCGTCCCGGCGGTGTGCGGGGCCGGAGGCCGAGGGGTGCGGCTCCCGCGAGGAAGGCCATCGGTTCGAAGGCGACGGCCTCCAGGGCCACGCCGAAGGGCACCGCCACGAAGGCGGTCGGGGCGAGGGCCGGCGCAGGAAGAACGGCTGAGGTCAAGCCGGCGGGCACCAAGGCGACCCGGATGAAGGCGACCACCCCCAAGGCTGCTGCCAAGGCGACCGTTTCGAAGACGGCCCCCAAGCCGACTGCCACGAAGTCCACGGCGACCAAGGCGTCGGCGACCAAGGCGTCGGCGACCAAGGCGACGGCTGCCAAGACCGCAGGCAAGGCGACCGCGACGAAGGCTGCGGCTACCAAGGCGACTGCGTCCAAGAGCGCAGCCAAGGCAACCGCCACCGGGACCGCGACCAAGGCGACTGCGACGAGGGCCGCTGCTACCAAGGCGACTGCGTCCAAGGCGACTGCGTCCAAGGCCGCTCCGAAGGGGACCGCGACGAAGACTGCAGCGGCCAGGACCACGGCGACCAAGGCGGCCGGTACCAGGGCCGCGGCAACCAAGGCGACGGCGAGCAAGGCCACGAAGGCCACTGTGAGCAAGGCAACGAAGGCGACCGCGACCAAGGCCACGGCTACGAAGGCGGCCAGGACCAGGGCGGGAGCTGCCAAGGCCACGGCTGCGAAGGCTGCCACGAGGGCGACTCCCACGAAGGCGACCGCCACGAAGGCGACCGCGAAGAAGGTGGCTGCCACGAAGGCGACTGCCACGAAGGCGACCGGTTCGCGGGCGACCAAGAGCACAGCTGCCAAGAGCACAGCGACGAAGACTGCGGCGACGAAGACTGCGGCGGCCAAGAGCACGGCGGCGAAGCGGACGGCTGCCAAGAGCACGGCGGCGAAGAGTGCGGCTGTGAAGAGCACGGCTGCCCGGTCTGCGGGGAGCAAGGCGACCGGGGCCGGGGCGCGCAAGGCCGCACCGGTGAAGGCTGCCGGCCGGGCGTCCGCGCTGAAGACGGCTGAGAAGAGGGCGGTCGCGCAGACGGCTCGGGCCAGGTCCGCTGTGGAAGCTGCGAGGTCGGCTGTCACCAAGGCGGCCCGGGCCGCTGAGGCGGCGGTCAGCGAGATGGCGGCCGAGGTGGGTACGGCCTCCGTCACCGCGAAACGGGCCGTGAAGGCCGCGAAGCAGGTCACCGCGAAGTCGCCGGCCAAGCGTGCGGCGAACAACTCCACCGCGGCCAAGGCGGGCCGGGACCAGTCGAACGAGGCCAAGACGACGCGGAAGACGCGTACGTCGGGCGCCAACACCAGCGGTGGCGCACGCACCGCCGGGGCGACCAGGACCGCCCGCAACACGGCCAAGGCGGCGCCGGCCAAGGCCACCCGCAACACGGCCAAGGCGGCGCCGGTGAAGACGGCACGCAACACGGCCAAGGCGGCCTCGGCACGCAACACGGCCAAGGCGGCCCCCGCGCGCACCGCGGCCAAGGCGACCACGGCGAAGGCGGCGTCGGCCAGGACCACCCCGGCGAAGGCGGCGTCGACCAGGGCCGCTCCGGCGAAGGCGGCAGCTGCCAAGGCCACCCCGGCGAAGGCCACCCGGACCGCGGCACGCAGGCGCTGAACGTGACCCGGTCGTGGCCGTAGCGCGAGCAACGGCCACGACGGGGGAGCGGAGCGGGACGACAGGACAGTGCGAGCGGGCCACGCCGACCGGTGTGGCCCGCTTCCGCGCGTACCCCTGGTAGGAATGACCCGTGCCGATCAAAGTGGTGCTGGCCCCGCAGATCGATTTCTCGGTGCTGCGGCGCGAGCAGAACCTGCCGGAGCAGTTCGGGGAAGCGGTGCTCGCGGAGGCGGAGGACGCCGCCCGCACCACGCCGCTGCCGGTGACCGACCGCACCGACATCCCGTTCGTGACCATCGACCCGGCCACGTCGCGGGACCTGGACCAGGCCATGCACCTGAGCCGGCGGGCGGACGGCGGTTACCGGGTGCGGTACGCGATCGCCGACGTCGCGTCCTACGTGCGCCCGGGCGGGCCGCTCGAGGCCGAGAGCTGGGTGCGCGGCCAGACCATCTATCTGCCCGACGGGCGGATCCCGTTGCACCCGCCGGTGCTCAGCGAGGACGCCGTCAGCCTGCTGCCGGGCGGTGACCGGGCGGCCGTGCTCTGGACGATCGACCTGGACGCGGACGGAGCGACGGCCGCCGTCGAGGTGGAGCGGGCCCGGGTGCGCAGCCGCGCCAAGCTGGACTACGAGGGTGTGCAGCGGCAGCTCGACGCCGGGACCGCGGACGAGTCGATCGTTCTGTTGCCGGAGATCGGCACGTTGCTGGCCCGGCGGGCGGCCGACCGGGGCGCGGTCAACCTGCCGCTGCCGGCGCAGGAGGTCGAACGGGACGGCGACGGCTGGCGGCTGGTGCTGCGGGCGCCGCTGCCGGTGGAGGAGCACAACGCGCAGATCTCGCTGCTCACCGGCATGGCCGCGGCGCAGATCATGCTGGACGCCGGGATCGGCCTGTTACGGACGATGCCGGCCCCGAAGCCGGAGGCGGTGGCGAAGCTGCGGGCGGCCGCCGGGCCGCTGGGCGTGGGGTGGCCCGAGGGCGCGACGGTGGGTGCGGTGGTGGGTTCGGTGGATCCGGGCAGCCCGCGCGGCGCGGCTTTTCTCGATCAGGCTGCCGAGCTGCTGCGCGGTGCGGCCTACACGGCTTTCGGCCCCGGCACACCGCCGCCCGCGGATGCCGGGCACGGCGGGGTGGGCGCTCCCTACGCGCACGTCACGGCGCCGTTGCGGCGGCTCGCTGACCGCTATGCGACGGAGATCTGCCTTGCGGCGTACGCGCGAAGCCCGGTCCCCGAGTGGGCCGCCGAGGCACTGCCGCGCCTGCCGAAGGCAATGTCGAGCACCGACCGGGTGGCGTCCGCCGCCGACCGCGGCGCGATCGACCTGGCCGAGGCGGTCCTGCTGGAGCACCGGGTCGGGGAGACGTTCGAGGTGGCGGTCGTGGACGTGGAGGAGGGCAACGGGAAGCGCCCGCCGCAGGGCACGGTGGCCCTGGACGAGCCGGCGGTCCGGGCGAAGTGCTTCGGCGACCTGCCGCTCGGGCACCGCATCGAGGTCCGCCTGACCACCGCCGACCCCACCACCCGCACAGTCCGCTTCGAATACCCCTGACCCGCGTGTGAAGTTCCGGTTCGGTACGCACCCGAACTTCACACGAGGAAGGCGGCAGCCGGTTGTGTGAAGTTGCGGTTCGCTACGCACCCGAACTTCACACGTGGGCTGGCGCGCGATAACGGGCAGCTGAGTATGGGGAGGCGGCGGGCGGTTGTGTGAAGTTGAGGCGCGGAGCGCGCCTCAACTTCACACGCGGGGTGGGCGCGCCGTGGCAGGTCCGCCCGGAACGGGCGCGATGAGGCCGGGGACGGCAGCCGGCCCGGCCCGTAGGCTCGGGACCGGGCCGGCTCGTACCAGAACAGGGTTTTTAGAAGGTGTGCTCCGCGGCCGGGAACTCGCCGCCGCGAACCTCCGCGGCGAACTGGCGTGTCGCCTCGGTCAGTGTGCCGGCGAGATCGGCGTAACGCTTCACGAAGCGCGGTGCCTTGCCGGTGCGCAGCCCGGCCATGTCCTGCCAGACCAGCACCTGGGCGTCGGTGTCCGGACCGGCGCCGATGCCCACCGTGGGGATGTGCAGCTCCTTGGTGATCAGCTTGGCGACCTCGCCCGGCACCATCTCCAGGACCACCGCGAAGGCGCCCGCGTCGGCGACCGCCCGGGCGTCCGCCACCACCTCGGCGCCCTCGTTCTCGCGGCCCTGCACGCGGTAACCGCCGATGGTGTGCTCACGCTGCGGTGTGAAGCCGATGTGCGCCATCACCGGGATGCCGGCGCCGGTGATCGCCTCGATCTGCGGCGCCACCCGGCGGCCGCCCTCGAGTTTGACGGCGTGGCAGCCGCCCTCCTTCATGAACCGGACGGCGGTGCGCAGGGCCTGGGTGGGGCCCTCCTCGTAGGAGCCGAACGGCAGGTCACCGACGATCAGCGCGGTCTTCGTGGCCCGGACCACGGCCTTGACCAGCGGCAGCATCTCGTCGACCGTGACCGGCAGGGTGGTCTCGTGGCCGTAGACGTTGTTCGCCGCGGAGTCGCCGACCAGCAGCACCGGCACGCCGGACTGGTCGAAGATCGAAGCGGTGTACATGTCGTAGGACGTGAGCATCGGCCACCGGTCGCCGCGGGCCTTCGCGTTGATCAGGTCGCGGGTGCGGACCCTGCGGGTCGGCGGACCACCGTACAGCGTGGGGATCTCGGACATGACGGTCTCCTCCCTCGAGGCCGCGCGGATGCGGTCCCCGGGTGCCGCCCATTCTGCACCCCGGAACCAGGGTTTCACGACCCTTCGCGGAAGGCGTTCGTGATGGGCAGACGGCGGTCGCGGCCGAACGCCTTGCCGGAGATCTTGGTGCCCGGAGCGGACTGGCGGCGCTTGTACTCGGCGATGTCGGTCATCCGCAGCACCCGGTCGACCAGCGCCGCGTCGTTGCCGGCCGCGATCAGCTCGTCCCGCCCGAGGTCGTGATCCACGTAACCCTTGATGATCGGGTCGAGGATCGCGTAGTCGGGCAGCGAGTCGGAGTCCTTCTGGTCCGGGCGCAGCTCGGCGCTGGGCGCCTTGGTGATCGAGTTCTCCGGGATCGGCGGGGTGCCGGGCCGGGTGTTCCGCCAGCGGGCCAGCTGCCACACCATCGTCTTCGGCACGTCCTTGAGCGGGTTGAAGCCGCCGACGCTGTCACCGTAGAGCGTGGAGTACCCGACCGCGATCTCGCTCTTGTTGCCGGTGGTCAGCACCAGATGGCCTTCCTGGTTGGAGAGCGCCATCAGGATCACCCCGCGGACCCGAGCCTGCAGGTTCTCCACGGCCAGGCCGGAGAGCGACATGTTCGCGAGAAACGCGTCGACCATCGGCTGGATCGGCTCCGAGCGGTAGTCGAGGCCGGTGCGCGCGGCCAGGTCGGCGGCGTCGTCGCGGGAGTGCCCGGAGGAGTACCCGCTGGGCATCGAGACGCCGACGACGCGGTCCGGGCCGAGGGCGTCGACGGCGATGGCGGCGACCACGGCGGAGTCGATGCCGCCGGAGAGGCCGAGGATCACCGAGGGGAAGCGGTTCTTGTCGACGTAGTCCCGCAGGCCCATGGTCAGGGCGGTCCAGATCTCCTCCTCGTCGGCGATCCGGTCGGCGATGCCACCGTCGATCCGTTGTCCCGGCTTCCCGAGGTTCAGGGCGACCTCGGCGCGCTGGATGCCCATGTCGTCAGCGATCGTCTGCTCGACCTCGGGCTTCGCCGCATCTGTCGAGCCCTCCCGGTTGGGTGCGGCGTCGGCGAGCGGCAGGTCCAGGTCGTGGACCAGCAGTTCCTCGGTGAACTGCCCGGCCCGGGCCAGCAGCTCCCCGTCCGGCGACACGATGATCGAGTCCCCGTCGAAGACCAGCTCGTCCTGGCCGCCGATCGCGTTCACGTAGGCCACCGTCGCCCCGGCCTCCGCCGCGCGCCGCTGCACCAGGGGCAGGCGGACGTCGTCCTTGTTCAGCTCGTACGGCGAGGCGTTGATGTTCACCACCAGGCCGGCGCCGGCCCGGCGCGCCGCGGTGAACGGGCCGCCGGCCTGCCAGATGTCCTCGCACACGGTCAGCGCCACGTCCACCCCGCCGAGCCGCACCACGGTCAGCGTGTCGCCCGGCTCGAAGTAGCGGTCCTCGTCGAACACCCCGTAGTTCGGCAGGTGGTGCTTGAAGTAGGTGGCCACCACCTCGCCGCCGTGCAGCAGCGCGGACGCGTCCCGCCGCCCGCTGCCGGGCACCGCGTCGGCGCTGGTGGCGGGCGGGCCGTCGGCGTCCACGTAACCGACCACCACGGCCAGGTCGCCCAGCCCGTCGGCGGCCAGGTCCGCGGCGAGCTTGCGCAGCGCCGTCCGGGACGCCTCGACGAACGAGTTCCGGAAGACCAGGTCCTCGATCGGATAGCCGGTCAGCATCATCTCGGGGAACGCCACCAGGTTCGCCCCCGCGTCGGCTGCCGCCCGTGACCAGCGGCGGACCGCCGCCGCGTTGCCGGGAATGTCACCGACTGTCGAGTTCACCTGGGCCAGGGCGATGCGCAGCGTGGGCATGGCCGACATTCTTCCCCCTGTCGGAGGCTTTCGATCCTGACCCGGGCCGACGTCACAGGGGGTGGTCAGCGTAGTCTCGGCTCGATAGGCAGGTGTGGAGGACGAGGGGTGGCAGTGGATCGTCAGCAGGAGTTCGTGCTTCGCACGCTCGAGGAACGCGACATCCGTTTCGTCCGGCTCTGGTTCACCGACGTGCTCGGCACGTTGAAGAGCGTGTCGGTCGCCCCGGCCGAGCTCGAGTCCGCCTTCGAGGAGGGCATCGGCATCGACGGCTCGGCGATCGAGGGCTTCGCCCGGGTCTACGAGTCGGACATGGTCGCCATGCCGGACCCGACCACCTTCCAGGTCTTCCCGTTCGAGGGCGGCGTCAGCGGCGAGAGCGCCCGGATGTTCTGCGACATCCTGCTGCCCGACGGCAACGCCGCCTGGGCCGACCCGCGGCACGTGCTGCGCCGCGCCCTCGCCAAGGCCGCCGAGAAGGGCTTCACCTTCTACACCCACCCCGAGGTCGAGTTCTTCCTGATCCAGGACGGGCCGCACGACGGCTCGGTGCCGATCCCGGTGGACACCGGCGGCTACTTCGACCACACCACGCACGCCGTGGCCCGCGACTTCCGCCGCCAGGCCGTGCTCGCGCTGGAGCGGATCGGCATCTCGGTCGAGTTCAGCCACCACGAGGTCGCGCCCGGCCAGCAGGAGATCGACCTGCGGTACGCGGACGCGCTCACCACCGCCGACAACATCATGACGTTCCGGCACGTGGTCAAGGAGGTGGCGCTCTCGCAGGGGGTGCGGGCCACCTTCATGCCGAAGCCGTACACCGACCAGCCCGGCTCCGGCATGCACACCCACCTGTCGCTGTTCGAGGGCGAGCGCAACGCCTTCTACGACAGCGAGGACCCGCAGAAGCTGTCCAAGACGGCGCGGGCGTTCATCGCGGGTCTGCTCGTGCACGCCCGGGAGTACACGGCTGTCACCAACCAGTGGGTGAACTCGTACAAGCGGCTGTTCCCGCTCCAGTTGCCGGACCGGATCACCGAGTCGCCGGCGTTCGTGAGCTGGGGCCACCTCAACCGGTCCGCGCTGGTGCGCGTCCCCGCGTTCGGCAAGCCCAACTCGGCCCGCGTCGAGGTCCGCTCGATCGACTCCGCGGCCAACCCGTACCTCGCCTTCGCGGTGATGCTCGGCGCCGGTCTCAAGGGCATCGAGGAAGGGTACGAGCTGCCGCCCGGCGCCGAGGATGACGTGTGGTCGCTCTCCCCGGCCGAGCGGAAGGCGGCGGGCTACGACGCGCTGCCGGAGAACCTGTCCGAGGCGATCGACGTGATGTCCGGCAGCGAACTCATCGCCGAGGTGCTCGGCGAGCACGTGTTCGACTTCTTCCTGCGGAACAAGCGCGCCGAGTGGGAACAATTCCGGCGCGAGGTCACACCGTACGAGCGTCAGCGCTATCTCGGCGCGCTCTAGTAGATCGACTCCGCTACGGTCTTGACCGGATAACACGCGACAGAGGAGAAGGCCGTGCTGCAAGATCTGCTGGAGGGCGCCGGGCGCAGCATCGTGTTCGGGCTGATCGGCATCGGGTTGATGGCCGTCGGCTACGTGCTGGTCGACCTGCTCACCCCGGGCAAGCTGAAAGACCTGATCTTCGCGGAGCGCAACCCGAACGCCGCGCTCCTGCTGGCCGCCAACCAGCTCGGCATCGCGGCGATCGTGTTCACCGCGATCTTCACGAGCTACGAGTCGTTCGGCCAGGGCGTCGCCTCGACGCTGCTGTTCGGCCTGATCGGCATCGGCATCATGGGCATGGCGTTCCTGGTGCTCGACTGGATGACCCCCGGCAAGCTCGGCGAGGTCATCTGCACTCCCGAACGCCACGGCGGCGCCCTGGTCAGCGCGGCTTCGCACTTCGGCGCGGCCCTGATCGTCTGCGCCTGCATCTCCTGACGAGGCACACCGCGCGGGCGAAGGCTGACTGCCTTCGCCCGCGCTTCTTTTTTCTGTACGCACCAAAGCGTCCCCCAGCAGCTCCGCCTGGGTCGAGTGCCGACGGGATGGCGTCCCCCATCCTGTTGGTCAGGGGATCTCCGCCGGACACAGCGACCCCGGCAGCCGGCCGGACCGGTCCGCTAGCCTCGACACGTGGGCACCGCACTTGTCATCGAGAACGATCCGACCGACGACCTCCGGCGTCTCGGCGACTGGCTGGACGAGGCCGGCCTGGAGGTCACCGTCCTCCGGCCGTACGCCGGCGACACCCTTCCGCCTGACCTCGACGGGCACATCGCCCTGATCGTGCTCGGCGGTGATCAGAGTGCCTACCCGGACGCCGCCGGCGAGCCCGGCGCCCCCTGGTTCCCGGCGCTGGAGGGGCTGCTGCGCAAGGCGGTCCGCTACCGGGTGCCGACTCTCGCGGTCTGCCTGGGCGCCCAGCTGCTCGCCGTCGCGCACGGCGGGTCGGTCGAGCGCAGCACCTCCGGGCCGGAGATCGGTCCCGGCCTGGTCGGCAAGCGTGACGCCGCCGACTCCGACCCGCTGTTCAAGTGGGTTCCGCTGCTGCCGGACGTGGTCCAGTGGCACCGTGACGAGATCACCGAGCTGCCGATGAACGCGGTGCTGCTCGCCGCCTCCAGCCGTTACCCGCATCAGGCGTTCCGGATCGGGGACCGGGCCTGGGGTCTGCAGTTCCACATCGAGTGTGACGCCGACATGTTCGCCGACTGGACCCGGATCGGCGGCTCCGAGCTGGATGAGCTGGGCTACGACCCGGAGCTGGTGACCGCCGCGGTGGCCGCGACGCTGGCCGACGTGGAGGAGGTGTGGCAGCCGTTCGCGGTTCGCTTCGCCTCGCTGGCGCTGGGCACGCTGCCCGGCGCCGACATCCCCAATCCCGGCACCGGCCGGACCCTGCCGCTGCTGGGGCAGTGATGACCAGGCCCACCCGGCTGGCCCGGTACGGCTTCGCCGACAACGGCGCCCGGGCCACCGACCTGCTCGGCGCCGAGGGCCTGCGACTGTGGGACGCCGGCACGCAGGGCCCGGCGGACGGGACCGCCGCCGAACTGCTCGAGTCGCTCTCCAGGGCCGCCGACCCGAACCTGGCATTGCGCCAGCTGCACCGGCTGGTCGACGCGGTGGGGCGGGCGGCGGAGCGGGCCGGGGGGAACCGGCCGGGCCCGGGCGGACCGCTGATCAGCAACGCGGCCACCGGCGAGCTGCTCGGTGCGCTGCACACCGACCACGGGTTGCGCCGCCGGTTGATCGCGGTGCTGGGCGCCTCGTCGACGCTCGGCGACCACCTGGCGGCCAACCCGGACGAGTGGCGCACGCTCGCCACCGGCCGCAGCGGCCTTCCGCCGGACGCCGAGGGGGGCCTGGCGTTGACGGAGAGCGGCGCGGGCGGCTCGAGCGGCGCCGACGGTAAGAGCAGCGACAGCGGCGGGAGCGCGCCGAGCGGCACCATCGACGGGGGCGAGCTGACCGTCCCGGCGCTGCGGAGGGCGTACCGCATCTCGCTCCTGCGCATCGCCGCAGCCGACCTGACCGGCGGCAGAGGGCTGGAGCCCACCATGGCCGCCCTCTCCCGGCTGGCGGACGAGACGCTGGCCGCGGCCTACGCGATCGCGGTGGCCGGTCTGCCGGCCGGCACGCCGGAGCCGCGGCTGGCGGTCGTCGCGATGGGCAAGTGCGGCGGCAACGAGCTGAACTACGTCTCCGACGTCGATGTGATCTTCGTGGCCGCCGGGGACGAGGATCTGAGCGCGGGCACCACGGTCGCGGCCCGGCTGATCGAGATCTGCGGGCAGGTGGCCTGGCCGGTGGATGCCGCGTTGCGGCCGGAGGGCAGCCGTGGCCCGCTGGTCCGCACACTCGCCAGCCACCAGGCGTACTACCGGCGCTGGGCCCGGACCTGGGAGTTCCAGGCGCTGCTCAAGGCGCGGCCGGCCGCCGGCGACCTGGCTCTGGCGCAGGAGTGGATCGCGGATCTGGCGCCGCTGGTCTGGCATGCCGCGGAGCGCCCGGAGGCGGTCGCCGACGTCCGCGACATGCGCCGCCGGATCATCGACAACGTGCCGCCCAAGGAACTGGACCGGGAGATCAAGCGGGGTCCGGGCGGGCTGCGCGACATCGAGTTCGCGGTGCAGCTGCTGCAGCTGGTGCACGGCCGGGTGGACGAGTCGCTGCGGGCGCCGGGGACGCTTCCGGCGCTGCGCGCCCTGGTCGCCGGCGGCTATGTGGGACGCCAGGACGGCGAGACGTTGCTGCGCGGGTACCGCTTTCTGCGCGGCGTCGAACACCGGCTTCAACTGCAACAACTCAAGCGTACGCACACTGTGCCGGACGATCCGGCCGGAGTGCGCTGGCTGGCGGCCGCCCTCGGGTACACGGCGATGCCGGGCCGGGCCGCGGTCGAGGCGTTCCGCTCGGACTGGGTGGGTCACGCCGCGAACGTCCGCCGGCTGCACGTCAAGCTGCTCTATCAGCCGCTGCTCGAAGCGGTCGCCCGGGTGCCCGCCGAGGAGCTGCGGATGACGCCCGAGTCGGCCCGCAAGCGGCTGGAGATCCTCGGTTTCGCCGATCCCGGTGGCGCGCTGCGGCACCTGGAGGCGCTGACCGGCGGGGTGACGCGGACCGCGGCGATCCAGCGGACCCTGCTGCCGATGCTGTTGCAGGATTTCGCGGACGCCCCGGAACCGGATCGCGGGCTGCTCAACTACCGGCACGTCTCGGACAAGCTGGGCAGCACCCCGTGGTACCTGCGGCTGCTGCGCGACGGTGGCCCGGTGGCCCGGCGGCTGGCCCGGGTGCTGAGCCTCTCCCGGTACGCGACGGATCTGCTCACCCGGGACCCGGAGGCGCTGCGCCTGCTCGCCGAGGACCACGAGTTGCAGCCCCGCCCGCGGGAGTCGCTGCTGGACGGGTTCGCCGCGGCCGGCGACCGGCACAGCGACCCGGTCCAGGCGATCTCCGCGGTCCGCGCGCTGCGGCGGCGCGAGCTGTTCCGGCTCGCCTGCGCCGACATCCTGCGCAACGGCGAGGATCTGGCGCCGGACCGGCCGCTCGACGTCGCCCGGATCGGGGTGGCGCTCGCCGACGTCACCGACGCCACGCTGGGCGCGGCGCTGCGGATCGCCTGCCGCGCCAGGCCGGGCCCGGACGGGATGCGTTTCGCGATCATCGGGATGGGCCGTCTCGGCGGGTACGAGATGAGTTATCCCTCCGACGCCGACGTGCTCTTCGTCTATGACCCGCCGCCCGGCGTGCAGGACAGCGGGGCCGGTCCCGCGGCGCACGCGATCGCCGAGGAGTTGCGCCGGCTGCTGCAGGCCCCGGCGCCCGACCCGGCCCTCGGCGTCGACGCCGATCTGCGGCCGGAGGGCCGGCAGGGGCCGCTGGTCCGCAGCCTGCAGGCGTACCAGCAGTACTACGCGCGCTGGTCGAAGGTGTGGGAGGCGCAGGCGCTGCTGCGGGCCCGGTTCATCTGTGGTGACGCGTCGCTCGGCGCCGAGTTCGAGAAGATGGCCGACGGGATCCGCTATCCGTCCGGGGGGCTCACCCGCGAGCAGGTCATCGAGATCCGCCGGATCAAGGCGCGGGTGGAGACCGAGCGGCTGCCCCGCGGCGCGGACCCGCACACCCACACCAAACTGGGCCGGGGCGGTCTGGCCGACGTGGAGTGGGCGGTCCAGCTGCTTCAGCTGCGGTACGCCCACGAGTTCCCCGGCCTTCGGCGGACCCGCACGTTCGAGGCGCTCGAGGCGGAGGTGGCCGCCGGTCTCGTGGATCAGCAGGACGCCGAGGCGATGACCGCGGGCTGGACGCTGGCCGCCGAGGTGCGCAACGCGCTCACGCTGGTCCGCGGCCGCCCCACCGATCAGCTTCCCCGGCACGGGGACGAACTGGCGGGCGTGGTGCTTCTGATGGGCGGCGGCGACCCGGGCGAGTTCGTGGATCGTTATCTGCGGCTGACCCGGCGGTCGCGGGCGGCGATGGAGCGGGTGCTGGAGTCCTGACGGTCAGCACGGGGTGGACGTGCCGTCACCCCGCACGATCCGGTACGCGTCTTGCTTGCCGCTGATCGTGTAGGTCACCCGCCACAGCGTGCAGGTCTCCGCCGGCCGTTGCTCGGGCCCGTCGCCGGCCTCCTGGTCGCTGCGGAACGTCACGACGGCACGCATCCGGCCGCCGCCGGCCCTGGTGAGACGGCGGAGCACGACGTCGGAGTCCCGGGCGGTGGCGGTGCCGTCGGAGAACGCGGCCATCTGCTCGGGGTCGCCGGGGTCGAGTTCCCCGGACGGGTCGAAGACCCCGGCGACCGTCTCGTAGTCCTTCTCGTTGATGCCGGTGAAGTACGTCTCGAACATCGCGGCGACGCCCGCGGCCCGCGGGTCGGCCACCGAGGGGTCCACCGTCACCAGCCGGGCCGGGGCGCTCTCGATGGTGGGGGTGGGCCGGGGCGCCGGGGGCCTGGTGGTGGTGGCGGGGGCGGCCGCGGTCGGCTGGGCGCCCGGTCCTGAGCGGAGCAGCCGCGGCCCGGCCAGCAGCGCGGCGGCGGCGAGGGCGGCGACGAGCACGGCCACCGGCAGCGCGGGGACCAGGCGGCTGCGCCGCGGCGCTTCGGGGTCGAGCGGGCCGGGCCCGGCGGGTTCGGCTGGTTCGGCTGGTTCGGGGATCCAGGCGACCGGGCGGTCGGCGCGCTCCGGTATCCACACGACGGTGGGCTCGGACGGCTCGTCCGGGCGGGCGCGGGCGACCGCGGGCCCGGGCGGGTCGGCGCGGGAACCGGTGAAGTCCGGCGGGTCGGCGCGGGCGCCTGGGGGGTCCGGCGGGGCGGCGCGGGGGCGCGGGGGCATCGCGGGCGGCGCGTTCCGGGGTGCGGAAGGCGGGCCGGCGCGGAAGCCGGGTGCCGGCGCGGGCGGGCGGGATCGCCCCGGCGGCTCCCACTGCGCGCCCGGTGGCCGGTCCTGGCCGGACATGACCTCCTGCGTCGGCATCGGCTCCCGCGGCGCGATCGGCTCCCAGGTCGCGACCGCCGGCTCCCACGGCGCGGGCAGCGGCGGCGCCGGCCGGGCCGGTGGCGGCTCCCAGCGGGCCGGCCCCACGTCGAGCTCCCGGTCCGTCGTTCTCGGGTGCGCGCACACCGAGCAGTTCCCCGGCATGACCACGTTCGTCTCGCCGCAGTTCGCGCAGATCCACATCCGTCGGTCCGGTCCCGGCATGGTCCTTAAGGTGCGCCGGAAAACCGGTCAATCGCCAGGGTTGTCCCTCGTAAGGTCCACTCCGGGCAGCGAATTCATCACTTGGTGGCGGCGGCGATCACCCGGGTCAGCGCCTCGTGGACGCCGCGCAGGTCCTCGATCGGCAGGCCCAGCCGCTCCACCACCGCGGGCGGGATCCGCTCCGCCTCGGCGCGCAGCTCCCGGCCCCGGGCGGTCAGCGTGATCGCCAGGCTGCGCTCGTCGGCCGGGTCCCGCTCGCGGCGCAGGTAACCGATCGATTCGAGGCGCTTGAGCAGCGGCGAGAGGGTGCCGGGGTCGAGCTGGAGCAGCTCGCTGAGCCGGCGCACGGAGAGCGGCGCGTGCTGCCAGAGGGCGAGCATCACCAGGTATTGCGGGTGGGTGAGGCCCATCGGCTCGAGCAGCGGGCGGTAGATCGCCACGACGCTGCGGGCGGCGACCGACAGGGCGAAGCACACCTGCTGCTCCAGAGCCAGGGGGTCAGTCACGTGCACAACTCCTCAGGTCGACGGCTACTCTACCAATAGTTGGGGTGCCAATGGTTTGTGTACAAAGTGATGAGGAGAGCGCTGTGTCGAAGTTCTCGGCGTGGTTCCACCGGACGTTCGACGACTGGTTCTTCCGCTCGATGATCGGCCCGGCGCAGACCAAGGGTGCGGTGCACGGTGCCGACCACTTCGCCCGTGAGCAGTGGAAGCGCGACCTCGAGAACCGCAAGCGCTACACGCGCGAGCAGCGCGAACGCAAGCGCGCCGAGCGCGATTCCCGGCGCACGAACTGAGACGGACCTAGAGCAGGCTGCTGCTCAACGTGTAGCGCCCGGCGGCCGGGACCCGGAGCCGGGTCCACTCGCCGTCGGCGGTCACCTCGGCGCCACCGGAAGCGGTCAGCCGGCGGTGATGGCGGACCCGCACGGCGATCTCGCCGGCCGCGGGCGCGTCCAGCACGATCGCGGCGCCGTCCTGCCGGACCAGCGTCGCCGGGGCGGCGACGATCGGCTGCGGGGCGGCCACCGCGTACAGCCGCCAGTGCGGATCGGCCCAGATCAGCGTGAGGTACGGGAGGCCGCCGGTCACCAGCTCCGCCTCCGCCCGCCCCGGCCACGCGAGCTCGGCGTCCGGCACGGCCACGAACTGCACCGCCTGCTCGGCCAGCCAGGCCCGGTAGCTGTCCGCGGTCAGCGGCACGCCGGTGCCGGTGGCCCCCGGCACCGTGGTGAAGAACAGCGGGTTCCGGTCGATGTCGGCCTGCCGCAGCCAGCCCCGGGCCAGCGGGATCTCGCCCATGTGGGCGGCCTCCCAGTACGCCCGGGTCGGCGGGATCTCCACCCGCCCGGTCAGCGTCCCGGCGGCCAGGCGCTCCCGCAGCGGCGCGAAATAGGCCGGGTCGGCGGCCGGGTTGCCGATGTCCCGCACGTCGTCGAGCACCACCGGCGGCTGCCACCAGAAGACCGCCGCGAGAAGCACCGGAAGCGCCAGCCGGGCGCGCGGCACGACGGCGTACGCCGCCAGCACCGGCAGTCCGAACATCACCGCCAGCCGGGTCGCGTTCAACCCGACCGGCGTGTGGATCAGCGCCGCGGCGAGCACCCCGGCCGACGCCAGCGCCGCCCCGATCCGCACCGCCCGGATCGGCACGAGCACCGCCACGACCAGCCCGGTCACGACCGCACGGATGGTGTCGGTGCGGCTGATGTTCATCCACCCGCCGTCCCCGAACAGCAGCGAGACGACGGCCAGCGGGACCGCCGCGGGCACGGCCACCAGCAGACCGGCACGGACGCGACCGGACAGCGCGAGCGCAACCCCGGCCAGCCCGGTGAACAGGCCGGCCACCGGGCTCGTCGCTGCGGCGAGGAAGGCCGGCAGGGCGGCCAGGCGGCGCAGCCGCGGCACGGTGAGCAGCGTCAACGCGGCGATTCCCAGACAGACCCCGAGGCCGTACGTGACACGCCCGCTCACCAGGTTCCCGGCGAATCCGACCGTCCCGAGGGCGGCGCCGAGCCACGGGCGCGCCGCCCCGGTACGCCGGAACAGCACCGCCAGCAGCACCGGACCCGCGACGAGCGTCACCACCCCGGTGGCACGGACGCCGAGCAGCGCCATCACGGGCTGGGAGACCAGGCTGTAGCCGAACTGCTCGACCCCCGCGTACCAGCGCAGGTCGACCGGGGTGAGACCGTGCGCGGCGAAGAACCCGGCGCGGGCGCTCTGGGCGGCCAGATCCGAGCCCATCGGGGGCAGCAGCAGATAGCCGGTGCCGAGAGCCGCCGCCACCAGCGCGGTGCTCCACTCCAGCCGGTGCCGGGCCCACATCACGCCGACAGTACCGGTTGGCCGGGGGTTGCAGCGTGTCACGGTAGGGTCGTCGCCATGCCTCGTCCGTTCCTCGTCCGATACGTGGGGCTGGCAGGCAGTCTGCTCCTGGCGGTGGCCGCCTGGCAGGGCGGTGCGGAGAGCCCGTGGGAACCCACGGTGACGCCCGCCACGATTTTCGCCGGGCGTGACGGCGTGCTGCTGCCGGTGGCCTGGCTGGTCGGCACGCTGCTGCTGACCGGCGCCTGGTGGGCCGGCCGGCGGGACGTCCCGTCCACCCGGTGGGCGTTCGTGACGGCCGCGCTGTGGGCGGCGCCCCTGCTCCCCGGTCTGCCACTGGCCAGTTACGACGTCTACTCCTACGCCTGTCAGGGCTGGCAGCAGGCGGCCGGGCTCAACCCGTACGCCGGTGGTGTCGATCTTCTGGGTTGTCCCTATGCCGACGCCGTCGCACCGACCTGGCGCGCCTCCCCGGCCCCCTACGGCCCGGTGTTCCTGGTGCTCGCCGCGGCGGCCGCGAAGCTGGGCGGCTCGCTCGGCGGGACCGTCGCGCTGCTGCGGCTGATCGCCGTGCTCGGTGTGGTGGGAATCGCTGCCTGCCTGCCGGCGCTGGCCCGCCGGGCCGGGGTGCCACCCGCGCGGGCGGTCTGGCTGGTGCCGGCCTGCCCGCTCGTGCCGATCCACCTGGTCTCCGGCGCGCACAACGAGGCGGTGATGCTCGCGCTGCTGCTCGCCGGGCTGGTGATCGCGGCCTCCTCACCGGCCGTGCCCCGGATGCTGCTCGCGGGCGCGCTGCTCGGTCTGGCGGTCGGGGTGAAGGCGACCGCGGTGGTCGTCCTGCCGTTCGTCGTGCTGCTGTACCCGGGCCGGTTCTGGCGTGCGGTCGCGGCGGTCGGTGGGGGAGCGGCCGGCGCGCTCGCGGTCGTGTCGCTCGCCTCCGGCCTGGGCCTCGGCTGGATCTCCGGGCTGACCGGCAGCGGCGTCTCGGTGCAGTGGACCGCCCCGCCCACCGCGATCGGGATGACCCTCGAACTGTTCGGCGTGCCGGGAGCGGTCGACGTCAGCCGGATCATCGGCCTGGTGGTGCTGGCGATCACGCTGGTCGTGCTCTGGTGGCGGGCCCGGCGCCGGGATCCGCTGTCGCACGCGGGGTTCGCGCTGGCCGCGACCGTGCTGCTCGCCCCGGTCTTCCATCCCTGGTACGCCCTCTGGCCCCTCGCCGTCGTCGCCGCGACGCTGCGGCGCGAGACCCTCTGGCTGGTCGCGCCGTGTGCGGTGGCCGCCGCCCTCTGCCTGCCGGACGGTTACAACCTGGCGTTGGCGAGCAAGACACAGGGCGCGATCGTGATGACGCTGCTCGCCGGATATCTAGTGTGGAAAGTGCTGCATGAAGCGAATCGCAACAGTGGCCGGCCTGGCCTCGATCACGGTGCTCCTGATCGTTCTGGCCGGGCTCCGTAACGAGTTCTTCGACTCGAAGGTCTATTACGGGGCGGTCGAGTACTGGTTCCGCGACGACGGCATGGTCTACGACTGGATGCGGCCGGAGACGCCGTACGGCTTCACCTATCCGCCGTTCGCGGGCCTGGTGATGATGCCGATGGCGTACCTGCCGTTCCCGCTCGTCGTGGTGATCGCCACGATCGGCACCGTGGTCACCACCGCGCTGCTGGTCCGGTGGCTGGTGGGCCCGCTGGTCCGGCGCAAGGGCTGGACCCCCTGGTTCGCCTTCGCCGTCGCGCTCTGCCTCGCACTGAGCTTCGAACCGGTCCGCGAGACGATCACGTTCGGCCAGGTGAACACTCTCCTGCTGACGCTGGTCGCCGCGGACATGCTCTTCGGCGTCGCCCGGAACCGCCGATGGGCCGGCGCCGGCATCGGCCTGGCCGTGGCGATCAAACTGACACCCGGCGTCTTCATCCTCTACCTGCTGGTCACCCGGCGGTGGCGGGCGGCCGCGACGGCGATCGGCGCGGCGGCCGGCGCCACCCTGCTGGCCGGCGCGCTCTTCCCCGACCAGTCCCGGGAGTTCTGGACGTCGGCGCTCTGGGACACCAACCGGGTCGGGCTGCTGCACTACCTCTCCAACCAGTCCGAACGCGGGCTGCTGGCCCGGTTGCCGATCGACAGCGTGGAGGCGACGCTCTGGGTGGTGTGCGTGCTGGCAACGCTGGCGGTCTGGGCCTGGCGGGTCGGGACGGCGCCGTCGGACGTCGTCGGCGGGCTGGCGCTGACCGGGGTGCTGGGGTGCCTGATCAGCCCGGTCACGTGGATCCACCACTGCGTCTGGCTGATCCCGGCGCTGATCAGGTGCTGGGAGCTCGGCCGCCCCTATCTGGCCGGCTCCGCCTACCTCGTGATGACCTCGCACGTCACCTGGCTCTGGGAGAGCCGGCCCCGTCCACCGCTGGAACTGATCGGCGGCAACATTTATGTCTGGTTCAGCCTGGCTCTGCTGCTCCGGACACCGATCGGCACCCGTCGTTCGTCTGACGTCCACGAACCGGACAAGATCATCGCGTAGTCAGGGCGCATGTCCCTACGTCGTACCACCTCGGCGGTCGTGTCCGTCGCGGCCCTCGCCGCGGTCGCCGGCATGCCCACCGCGGCGGCCGCGCACGGCCGCGCCGACGCCTTCCACCGGCTGTCCACGTTCCCGGCCTACCTGAACTCGTCGATCGACGACACCGCGGCAGCCGAGATCTCGACCGTCACCGAGGACGGCCGCACCGTCGTCTACACCGACAGCCCCGGCAAGCGGCTCGGCTTCGTCGACATCACGAACCCGGCCCGGCCGCGGCCCGCCGGCACCCTGCCGATGGACGGCGAGCCCACCTCGGTGGCACACCTGGGCCGGCTGCTGCTGGCCGGCGTGAACACCCGGGCGAGCTTCACGGAGCCGTCCGGCAAACTCGTGGTGATCGACGCGAAGTCGCGGTCCGTGCTGCGCGAGATCGAGCTCGGAGGCCAGCCCGACTCGGTCGCGGTCGCCCCGAGCGGCCGCTACATCGCCGTCGCCGTCGAGAACGAGCGCGACGAGGACGTCGACGACGGCGCGATCCCGCAGGCGCCGCCCGGCTGGCTCGCGGTGATCGACACCCGTACCTGGAAGGTGTCGAAGGTCGACCTGACCGGCCTGTCCGCGGTCGCGCCGACCGACCCGGAGCCGGAGTACGTCAGCATCAACTCCCGTGACGAGGCCGTGGTCTCGCTCCAGGAGAACAACCACCTCGCAGTCGTCTCGCTGCCGTCGCGCCGCGTCGTCTCGCACTTCACCGCCGGCGCCGTGACGGTCGGCCGCGTCGACACCCGCGACGACGACACCATCTCCCTCGACGGCACGATCACCGCGAAGCGCGAACCCGACGGCGTCGCCTGGATCACCGACGACCTCTTCGCCACCGCCAACGAGGGCGACTACGAGGGCGGCTCGCGCGGCTGGTCGATTTTCGACAAACGGACCGGCAAGGCCGTCTGGGACGCCGGCAACACCCTGGAACACATCGCGGTCGCGCACGGCCACTACCCGGACAAGCGCTCCGACGCCAAGGGCATCGAGCCGGAGAACGTGGCGTTCGCCCGCATCGGCCGCACTCCCTACGTCTTCGTCAACTCCGAACGCGGCAACTTCACCGCCGTCTACGACGTCTCCAACCCGATCGCGCCCCGGTTCCAGCAGCTGCTGCCGACCACCAACGGTCCCGAGGGCGTCGTGGCCGTCCCCTCCCGCGGCCTGGTCGTCGTCTCCAGCGAGGAGGACGACGCCTCGATCGGCATCCGCGGCACCGTGCAGGTCTTCGGCCTCGGCCGGCCCGCCGGCACCACGCTGGTGTCCAGGAACGACATCCCGTGGGGCGCGCTCTCCGCCCTCTCGGCCGTGCCGGGACGGCGCGACCGGCTGGCCGCGGTCACCGACGCGGTCTACACACCGACCCGGATCCTCGGCCTGTCGACCCGCGGGACGATCGACTCCTCGGTCACCGTCACCAAGGGCGGCGTCCCGGTCGGCTACGACGCCGAAGGCCTGGTGGTGCGCAAGCAGGGCGGCTACTGGCTGGCCGTCGAGGGAACCGGTGCGGGCAAGAACCCCGATCTTCTGGTACGCCTGGACGCGCGCGCCGAGGTCCGGGAAGAGATCCCCCTGCCCGCCGACGTGGCCGGCGCGATCACCAGCAACGGCCTCGAAGGCGTCGCCGAGGTCGGCACCTCGGTCTGGGTCGCCGTCCAGCGTGCCGTCGCGGGCGACCCGGCGAACACCGCCCGGATCGGCCGTTACGACACGGTCACCCGCACCTGGTCGTGGCTGCTCTACCCGCTCGACGCCGCCCCGGCCGGCTGGGTGGGCCTGTCCGAGCTGGTCGCGGTCGACGCGACCAGGTTCGCCGTGATCGAACGGGACAACCAGCGCGGGGCACAGGCCGCGATCAAGCGGATCTACACGTTCGACGTGCGCTCGGCGTCGCCGCAGGGTGTGGTGCGCAAGAAGCTGGTGAAGGATCTGCTGCCGCTGTTGAAGGCGGACGGCGGCTGGGTGCAGGACAAGGTCGAAGGGCTGGCGGTGGCGGGGAACGGCCGCACCTACGCGGTCACCGACAACGACGGCCTCGACGACGCCACCGGCGAGACGGTCTTCCTCGACCTGGGCCGGCTGCTCTGAGCCGCTGACACGGCGCCGGCTCGCGAGGCCCGGCGCCGTGTCAGCGTCGCCGCTCGTCCAGATCGCGCGCTTGCCGGCCGGCGTAAGTCATGCTGGCAGTTGACCGGTTCGAGGAAAGGCGGGTAAGCGGTGGGAGCCTATGTCAGCGTGCGCGGCTGGGTGGAGTGCGTCGACGGACAGCTGGACGCTGTGTGTGAGGTGCTTCGCCGGCACGACGAGGATTTATCCGGTGGTGGCTGGTCGACGGTGCGCGGGCCGAACGGCGACGTCGCGGTGATGTACTGCGGAACCATCCGCAACTCCGGAGTGGACCGGCTGCTGGGCGCGTTGCGCGAGGCAGCGGCGATCCCGGCGCCGCCGGACGAGCCGGCGGACCGGGTCCGTGGGCTGTTCCTGGCCCACAACGAGGAGACCGGGATGCAGGAGTGGCAGGTGCGTGACGGCCGGGTCGTCGTCGAGCCGCTGCCCGGCCGGTACGACTATCTCCAGGCGTAAACTGCCCTGATGAGCGAGTGGGTCGTGGTCCTGACCATCAGCGGCGAAGTGCCGCAGCGGGAGTGGCACCAGGCCTGGGATCGTTGACTGCGCGGCTGGGGCATCGACTGGGACCCCTTCACGGCTGACGAGGTGCGCCTCGACCTCTACCGGATCCGCAGAACCGACGGCACGATCGGCTGCAGCCGCGTCTGCCGGGTGCGGAAGTCTGCCCTGCGGCGGCTCGGCATTGACGTACCCCCGTTCTAAGCTGCCCACCATGATCGACCGTCGCCGCCTCCTCGCCGGGGCGCTCACCCTGACCGCAGCCGCCGCACTGACGGCATGCACCTCCGCGGAACCGGCGGCCGGACCGGCCGCTGCACCGCAACACTTCGGTCCCGCCGGCTACGGCAGGCTCACGCTGACGATGACCGAGGCCGAAGCCCTCGCCACCGGTGAACTCCAGGATGAACCGACGTCCACGATTCAGGGCATGAAGGTGTATTCGTTCGTGGACGGACCGCAGCCCGACCCGAGCCAGGTGGCCGCCGACGAGAAACTGGAGACAGATTTGGCGGCCGCCGAGAAGGACACGTCGATGGCCGGGCAGGCGCGAGCCATGGAACTCAGCGCCACCGCGATGCGCGGGATGTCCGTACGCCTGAACGCCTTCCTCACCGCCGGCGGCGCCGCTTTCACCGACGGCCGGATCGACAGCATCGCGGCGCCCGCGGACGCCGCAACCCCGGAGGGCGTCAAGCGGGGCTCGTCGCTGGCCGAGGCGAAGGCCGCCTATCCGGGCCTCGAATCCAGCTCCGAGCACATGCACTTCGTGCCGGTCGAGGGGCATTCCGGCTGGGTGCTGCAGTTCGAGACGGAGAACGACACCGTGAAATACATGACACTCAACAACCGCACCACATAGCCGGCGGACCCAAGGCCGGCGCCGGCGAGCCACTGATCCGGAGATCCCGGAGACGGCGCCTCGGCGCAGGATCCACGCTGGACGCTCGGCGCACACGAAACGGCGGCCACGCCAGGCATGGCCGCCGTCGTCGTGTGTGAAGTTCGGGCGCGTAGCGCACCCGACCTTCACACACTCTTCGAGCCGTTCAGCAGCGGTCGCGGCAGGGCGCAGGACCGCGGCTTATCGGATCAGACGTTGTAGTACATCTCGAACCAATCATGGGAGCGGCGACCTGCGGAAACGCAACCGATGAAGGCTCTGAGCTGCACAGTAACCTGCCTTCGATCGCCGTCGTTTACAGTGCTTTCTGGGCTCGATTGTGCCGTGGTTGGGCCCGGTGATCTTCGGGATGGTCCGGGCCATGATTGATGCAAGCCGGGGGTCCCTCCCGCCTTGGGTGGCATCCCGTTGCGCAGGCACCGCCCCGCTGGCCCCCGGCCAGCCGTGGTCTGGCCGCCTCCGGTGGGTGAGGGGCCGTCCGGGCCGGGCATCGCGGGGCCGCCCGGGTCCAGGGCAGGCAGCCCTGGCCTCCGGAGGCAATCTCCGGGTGCAGGGCCGGAGATCCTGCCCGCCGAAGGCTGGCCGACTTCGGGATTGTTGCCTCCGGAAAGCGACGCCCGGTCCGGGTCTGATCATGCCGTCGACCAGTGACGGCGGGCGCGGGTGGGCCCTTGGTGTCGGTAGTGTCGGCGCGTATTCGGCGCGGGCAGACTTTGATTTTACCAACGAGGGGCCGAGTGGCTTCCCGTCGCGCGGGCTCTGCCTCATCCGGCCACCCGACCTGATGACCTCCGGCGCGTGGCGGGGAGCCGCTTCCCAGAGCGCCCGCCGGAGGCATGTTTCTCAGCGGGTCCGGGCGGAGTCTGGGCGCCGGAGGCTTACTTCTTTTGGTAGGGCCGCTGGCGGCGCGTGTTCTTCACGGAACCTGGTCCGGCTAGAGCACGAACTTTCGAGCGGTGAGCCAGCTCGTGGGACGACTGCCTGTGGTCGCCTCGGCGCGGAGGCGTGAGGATCCAGGCGAATGTAGAGGTAGCAACCGCGAGGTACGGCGCGAGCAGATCGGCCACATCGGCTGGTGAGGCCATGAACCGGAACCAGACCCAGGTTCCGAGTAGGACGAACACGCCAGCGGTGCAGGCTCGGTTGAAGACGGTTGCGCGGAGGCGGACGACGTTACGGCGAAGGGTGCGCCATAGAAGCGCGGCGAGAAGCGTCACTGCCCGTACCGTCTGCGCTACCAATTGGGCGCAATGAGTTGAGCAAGTGATCTGGGTCACTCTTCATAAGGGGCGACCTATCTGCTGGTCCTCCTTGGCTTAGGTCGCGAAGTCGGAGCTTCGTCGTGTCCGACGAGAGTTCTCACTGCGCGGCCGGGCCGAAGGCGTAAGGCACCGGATCCGAGCCGCGCCTTGAAGACGTAGAGAAAGTTCTCACCTGCTCCGCCGTCGCATCCGCCGTCGCGTTCTGGGGGGCCTCAGGACTTGACTGACAGACCGGCATCTAGACAGACCCCGGGCCTCGGACATCTGCAAGTCGGGCAGGTGCGTCCCAGCAAGGTGCAGGCGTGGGTACGTGACCGGAGTCTTGTGCTCGCGCGGCACTCCGGCGACAACTGGAGACCCTGGGAGATCCGGTTGAAGTCGACGACGACACCGACCCTCGCCGGCCGACTCGGCGGCCCGCCTCACTCATCTTCCGAGGTGCTAACGGTAAGCCGGTGATCGCTTCGGCCTTCTCGCGGACCTGGACACCGGTGCGGGCCAAGGTCGGTCTGCCGATGCGGTGGGGGTTCCACGGGCTACGGCACTACTACGCGACGTTGCTGATCCACGCCGGGGCGAGTGTCAAGACGGTGCAACTGGCGCTCGGTCACTCCGCTCCGAGGATCACCCTCAACGTGTACGTGCACGAGTGGCCGGACGTCCTCGGGTCGCTCGTCGACGCGGCGCTCGGCACACACGAAACGGCGGCCACGTCGGCTGGGAGCCGAGCATGACCGCCGTCCCGGGAGTTGTGCCCGAGTTGTGCCCAAGATCAGATCAGCGGGTGGAACTGCTGGTCAGAGCCTTGGTCAGCGTCAGACGTTGTAGTACATCTCGAACTCGTGGGGGGTCGGCCGCAGGCGGACCGGGTCGACCTCGTTGGCGCGCTTGTAGTCGATCCACGTCGAGATCAGGTCGTCGGTGAAGACGCCGCCGGCGGTCAGGTACTCGTGGTCGGCCTCGAGCGAGTTCAGCACCGCGTCCAGGGAGCCCGGGACCTGCTTGACGCTGCCCCACTCCTCCGGCGGCAGGTCGTAGAGGTCCTTGTCGATCGGGGCCGGGGGCTCGATCTTGTTCTTGATGCCGTCGAGGCCGGCCATCATCTGGGCCGAGAACGACAGGTACGGGTTGCCCGAGGGGTCCGGCACGCGGAACTCGACGCGCTTGGCCTTCGGGTTGCTGCCGGTCACCGGGATGCGGGTGCAGGCGGAGCGGTTGCGCTGCGAGTAGACCAGGTTGACCGGGGCCTCGTAGCCGGGCACCAGGCGCCGGTAGGAGTTGACGGTCGGGTTGGTGAACGCGAGCAGCGACGGCGCGTGGTGCAGGAGGCCGCCGATGTACCAGCGGGCCATGTCGGACAGGCCGGCGTAACCGGTCTCGTCGTAGAACAGCGGCTCGCCGCCCAGCCAGAGGCTCTGGTGGGTGTGCATGCCGGAGCCGTTGTCACCGAACAGCGGCTTGGGCATGAAGGTGACGGTCTTGCCGGCGGCCCGCGCGGTGTTCTTGATGATGTACTTGAACAGCTGCATCTGGTCGCCGGCGTGCAGCAGGGTCGAGAACTTGTAGTTGATCTCGGCCTGGCCGGCGGTGCCGACCTCGTGGTGCGAGCGCTCGACGGTGAAGCCGGTGTCGATCAGCTGGCGGACCATGGTGTCGCGCAGGTCGGAGTAGTGGTCGACCGGCGACACCGGGAAGTAGCCACCCTTGAAGGTGGTCTTGTAACCGAGGTTGCCGCCCTCCTCCTCGCGGCCCGAGTTCCAGGCGCCCTCGATCGAGTCGATGTAGTAGAACGCCTGGTGGGCGGAGGTCTCGTGACGGATCGAGTCGAAGATGTAGAACTCCGCCTCGGCGCCGAAGTAGGCGGTGTCGGCGATGCCGCTGGAAGCGAGGTACGCCTCCGCCTTCTTCGCCACGTTCCGCGGGTCACGCGAGTAGGCCTCGCGGGTGAACGGGTCGTGGATGAAGAAGTTCAGGGCGAGCGTCTTCTGGATGCGGAACGGGTCGACGAACGCCGTCGCCACGTCCGGGAGCAGCATCATGTCGGACTCGTGGATGGCCTGGAACCCGCGGATCGAGGATCCGTCGAAGGCGAGGCCGTCGGTCACCACACTGTCGTCGAACGACTCGACCGGGATGTTGAAGTGCTGCATCACACCCGGGAGGTCACAGAACCGTACGTCGACGAACTTGACGTCCTCGTCTTTGAGGTATCGCAGGAGTTCCTCGGGATTGGCGAACACACGTCCTCCTGGCACAGTTTTCCGATACCGGGCGGCAGGTGCCGCCACCTGGCAAGGCTGGTCGCGACGTTATGGGCGCGGAGTTGCCCCGGCGTATCCCTATTGTTTCCGCCGTGTTAAGGACTGCGCGGAGGGCACGGCGAGAGCGCCAGCCGACCTCCCGGACACTATCGCGTACGCTCGGCAGACGTGGCTGCTTCCACGAACGACGTGAACCCGTCGCCCCAGGTCCCGGCCGGTCTGGAACCCGCCGGGCTGGGCCCGCGACTGGCCGCGCTGCTGATCGACTGGTTTCTCTCGCTGCTCATCGCGAGCCTCTATGCCAGCCCGTTCGAGGTCGCCTGGCCGGCGGTGGTGGTGCTGGTGCTGGCGAACACGTTCTTCGTCGGCCTGTTCGGGCAGACCCCCGGGATGCGGCTGCTGCGGATCCGCTGTGCCTCCTATCCCGACGGCGGCGTGCTCGGCCTCGGTCGCGGCCTGCTGCGGGCGGCCCTGCTCGGCATCTTCGTGCCGGCACTGATCATGAACAGTCAGGGCCGCGGCCTGCACGACCGGACAGCCGGCTCGATCGTCACCCCGGCTCCGCGACGCTGATCCGGCTTTCACCACGCTGTGCGGCGTCAATCCCGGCGTCAATCCCGCTTCACCACGCCGCCGCCGGGGCCGCGTACCCGGAAGGCCTGCTCGTCGGTGACGATGTCGCCGTCGGCGCGTTCGGTGGCCGGCTCACCGCGCTGCCGGCGTTTGCTCAGCTCAGGCGGGACCGTCCGGCGCTGCGCGGGGGTCTCCGGCTCGGCCGCCCGGCTGCGCAGCGCCCGCGGCCCGCTCTCCGGCCGCGAACGCTGCGGCGGTTCGACGCTTCCGCCGCCGGCCCCGGACCGGGCCTTCCCCGCACCGAACAAATCCAGCCATGCGAGTGCACCGCGATCCCGTCGCGCCGGCCGCGGCGGCGGCGCGGCGGGCGCGGATCGGCCGAGCACGGACGGCGCGGCGCCCTGAGCGGTCGGCCGGCCTTCGGCCGCGGGCGAGCTGAGCTCTTCCTTGCTGCCGGGACGCCGGTCACGGTTTTCCGCGGGATTTTTCAGTACGGGCAATGCACTCGGATGGGAAGTGCGGGCGGACGACCCGTCTCCCGTGGTTCGTGTTCCCGGCGCACGCCCCTCGGCCCGGTCCTCGGGGCGCCGCCTGAGCGGCGGCGGCAACGGCTGGCCGGTGCCGGGCCGGCGGATCTCCTTACCGGGCGGAGGCGTGACCGGAGCACCATCGGGCGGCCCGATCGGGCGGCGCACCGACCGTCCCGGCGGCGGGGCGTTGCCGGGCGGCGGCAGAGGGGTACCGCCGGGACCGCCACGGCCGAACTGACCGGGCAGCGGCGGCTGAACCGTGCCCGGCGGGGTCAGCGAGCCGCCGTTCTGACCCGGCACACCCGGCGGCAGAGTCCCGGGCGGAGTCCCGGGCGGCGCGACCCCGGGCGGCACTGCGCCGGGAGGTAGTGCCCCGGGAGGCAGGGTCCCCGGCGGGAGCGCTCCGGGCGGGAGCTTTCCCGGCGGAAGAACGGCGCCCGGCGGCGATCCACCCGGCGGCACCGTTCCCGGAGGCCGCACACCCGGCGGGACCACTCCGGGCGGCACGACGCCGGGCGGCACGACGCCGGGCGGCACGACACCGGGTGGGACAAATCCGGGCGGGACCACTCCGGGCGGGACGACTCCGGGCGGTAGAGCGCCGGGCGGGACAGCACCGGGAGGGACCGCACCAGGCGGCTGGGTCCCGTCGGGCGGCGCGAAGCCGCCCGGCTTGCCGGCCACGGGACTCGTGACGAACCCCGGACCCGGCACACCCGGCGCGCTCAACGCTCCGTTCACCGGCTGCACCGGCGGCCCCGCTCCGTTCGCCACCACCGCGATGTAATCGAAGTACTGGTCGCCGTACTTGACCGCCAGTGCCTGCGCCGCACTCCGGTAGCGTTCGGTCACCTCGGCCACGTCCGCGGCGACCTCCTCGCGGGCCGCCGCGTCCCAGCTCTGCCCGCGGGTCAGGAACGCGCCGAGACTCTCCGGGAAACCGATCGCCCGCGCCTCACGCATCTCCTGCTCGTACCGCTGCATCAACTGGTCGGCCTCGCGGCGCGCCTCCTGGCTGACCAGGACCAGATGGCGCAGCGCGGTGACGTTGCGCTGCAGCGCGTCCATCCACACGTCGAGATAGGTGAGCGCCTCACCGGGACCCCGGCGCAGGAACGCGTCGCGCGCCTCCGGGGAGCGCCAGTGCTCGTCCTGCAGGACGGTGCTCTGCTGGACCACGAAGTGCCGGACCTCGGCCAGGAACGTCCACGCGTTCTGCCACTGGTCGGCGAGCGCGGCCATCTGCTCGGGATGCATGTTGCGGATCTTCGCGACCACGATCTCCGGGGTCAGCGGGTTGCCCAGCCCCGGCGGCGAGGTGAACGGCGTCTGCGCGGCCGGGTGACTCGCGTAGCGCTGCTGCCCGCTGTACGGGCTGTACCCGTAGTTCGGGTCGGCGGTCGCGCCCCAGTACTCACCCATCGTCTAGCCGTTCGCGCCGGCGGTACGCGGTCCGACCCGCACCCGGTCGATCTCCTCGAGCAGGCCGCTGTCGTCCGGCCGGAAGGTGCTCGACGTGCTCTCCCCGGTGGCCGGATCCAGCTTCTCGGTGGTCAGACTCGTCGTCCGTCCCCGTGGGTCGACAGTCTCGGTGGAAGTGTCGGTGACGGTGCTCCGGTCGTACACCTGCCTGGTCGTCGTCGTGGCGCTGAGCTCGCCGTCCGGTCCGAAGGTCTCCTCCGTGGTGGTCCGGACCGCGCCGTCCTGGCGCGTGGTCGTGCGCGTCGTGCCGGTCGAGATCGTCTCGCCGCCCGGCCCGGCGACCGTGATCGTCACCGTCGTCGCCCCGCCCGGCCCGGTGAACGTCAGTACCTCGCGTCGCTCCCCGTTCGGCCCGGTGGCGGTCTGCGCGGTCTGGTACGCGTTGACCGGCGTAACCGGCCCCTCCCGCCACATCGGACTGTCCGCCGCCGGCACTGCCGCCGCCGGTCCGGTGCTGCCCGGAGTCACCGCGAAGGCCGCCTTCACGTCGGCGAGGGAGGCCGCCGCGGTCGCGTCGCCCGACCGGTACCGGTTCGCGATCGACTGCGCCGCGTTCCCGATGTTGCGCAGCGACTCGCCGAGTTTGCCGAGGTAGATGGTCAGTTCGGCGGCGTTGGCCAGCAGCTGTGCCTTGACCGCGTCCGCCTCGCCCAGCACGTCGCCGTCCCACGCCGCGTGCGGCATCTCGCTCAGCGGTGCCAGACGGGCCGCCCGGGCCGCGAGGTCGGCCTGCTGGTCGGCGAGGAGCCGGGCGTACTCGCGGAGCCCGTCGAGATCGACCTCCACCTTCGGGCCGTCGCCGAGCCAGGGTGTGCCGGTGTTCGCCGCGGTCTGCTCCGCGTAGGGATTCTCCGCACTCATGCCGACGTGTACACGCCACTTCGGAAACCGGTTCGAACCGTCCGTGTGCAAACGGTGTACGGGCAGTCATAGGCCACCACCGGACTTCGGGAGAATGACCATGGCAGCAGGTCAGTTCCACGCCACTCAGGAACAACTGACCGCGATGGCGCGGCGGTGCGGCGAGACCGGGCAGACCGTCTCGTCCGGCATGAACCAGCTGATGGGCCAGATCCAGGCCCTCGGCGGCGGCGGTTTCCAGGGCACCGCGAACAACGCCCTTCAGGACGTCTCGGTACAGCTCAACGACGGCCTCCGGAAGATCATGACGGCGCTGGACGAGCTGGGCGGCAAGATGTCGTCCGCCGCCTCCACGTACGGCGTCAACGACGAAGAGGCGGCCCAGTCGATCCGAGCGGGTGCCGTCGCCGACGGCTCCGTGGTCACCATCCTGCGCGGCTGAAGGAGCTGACTCATGAACATCACCTACAACTTCGGCCAGATCGGCGAGGTCTCGGCCGCCATCAACACCTTCCAGAACCAGATGGACCGCGAGCTGAACGACCTGTACACGGCGTTCACCCAGCTCTTCGCCCAGGACTGGACCGGCGCGGCGGGCGTGGCGTGCGACGACGCCCGCCAGAAGTGGAACCAGGGCGCCGCCGAGATCAAGGCCGCGCTGGCGACGGTCGGGGTGCGGCTGGGCGAGTCGGCGACCCGCATGCAGCAGGTGGATCAGCAGATCGCCGCCGGCATGTGAACAGCGTCGGCAGGTGAACGGCGACGGTCACGCCCCGGCTTCGGCCGGCGTGGCCGTCGCGGCGCTGTGGCTTGCCACGGGCTGTCGCTTGCCGCGGCGCTGTTTTGCGATACCGCGGCCTTGCGGCGCCCGGTCAGAGCAGGTTGCGGACGAACATGGTGGGCGCGTCGGCGCCTGTGCCGAAACGGACGTGGCTACCCCCGGCCCGGTCGACCGCGTCGTCCCAGCCGGGCGGCGCGGCGTCGCCGTCGGGGGTCAGGCGGGGCATCAGAAAACCCTCGTCGCCGGGGCCGTCGACCATCACCACGGTGAGCCGGTTCACGAGCGACCACTCGCTCTCCACCAGCTGACCAGGCACATCGACGGCCAGCGTGAGCACCGGGACACCGTCACGAATCGCGAGCTGAGGCGGCACCATGCTGGGCATCGCATGAGTATGCCCGAACCTCGATGTCGTCGGGGGGCGGGACGGCTCCTTGCCGCAGCTCGCCGATCCAGTCGGGTCGTCCGGGCATCCGGCTGTCGGCCAGGGCTGCCATCGAGACCCGCGGACAGCTCCAGCAGACAGCCGGGGGATCGAAACGGCTGAGAAACGACCGCCGGCTGTGTGCTGGAGCTGTCGTGGCGCAGGCCGGCTTCGGCTGATACGGCCGCGGTGCCGGAGGTGGTGCGGCCGAACGGCGGGGAAGCGGCGCGGGCGGACGGCGGGGAAACGGGGCCTCGGACGGGCGGCGCGGGCGGACGGCGGGGAAACGGGGCCTCGGACGGGCGGCGCGGCCGGTTGGCGGGGAACGGGGCTCGGGCGGGCGGGCCGGAAGAGGTGGAGCACGGAAGGGGCTTCGGTCGTACGACAGAAGGGGTTCGTCAGTTCGAAGAAGTGGCTGGTCGCAGGGCTGCGGCGGGATCCAGGGCCGGGCCTGCCGGAACGGCGTCGGACAGAGCCGGCGGGACGTCGATGGCGGCGTCGGGGGAGTAGCCGAGGCGGGACAGGGCCTCGTCGCCGGGGACGGGGTGACGCCGGGCCTGGTCGGTGATCACGAGGAAGCCGGCGGTGGCGCGGAGCAGGGTGAAACGGCCCGCGGGGATCTGGACGGCCTCGCCGGCGGAGGTGGGGATGGCGTCGGCGAAGGCGGTGGGCGAGCCGCCGACGGTGAGGGTGGGAGGGTCCGTGGCGGTGCGGGTGGTGGCGCAGGCGGCCTGCCCCGGGGGGAGAGGGGCCAGGTCGGGGACCGCAGCGGGCGGCTGGGGGGCGTTGGCGAGGGCGTCGCTGGTGGGGGACCTGGAGACTTCGCTGACTTCGATCTCCTGCGGCTCGGCGGGGAAGGCGGCGTTGAGCACAGCCTGCTGCAGCGGGGAGACGGGGGCCAGGCCGTCGTCGAGGACCAGGTAGAACTGGCGGCCGGTGCCGGTCTCGGTGAACAGGACGTCGCCGTTGTCGCGGCCGGGGACGGCGCCGGAGGGGTCGCCGCGGTCGTCGACGTCGACGGGGGCGATGTCGGCGCCGGTGGGGAGGGTGTCCAGCCAGCTGGCGGTGACCTCGGTGGGCTGGGCGGCGCCGAACAGGGCGGGGATGGTCACGCGGGCGTTGCGGATGCGGTGCTTGCGGCCCTGCGCGACCAGGTGGGTGAGGTCGCCGCCGGTGACCAGCAGCCCGCGGTCGGCCAAGGGGGTGGCGGCGGGGCCGGCGGACGCGATGAGCAGGGCCGAGGTGGGGGTCTCGCCGGGGACCGTGCAAGTGGTCCAGGGCAGCCGGACCTGCCGGTCGGCGGCGGGCAGCGAGTCAGGGGCGTTGGGGATGCCGATCAGGGCGCCGCGGGCGGTGCCGGCCAGGGACTCGGCGGTGATGCGGAAGACCGGCGGGTTGCGGCGGCCGGAGGCGAGTTTCGCGGAGGCCAGGTTGAGCGTCGGGGTCAGGCGGTCCCGCAGATAGACGAAGGTGGCGCCGGTCTCGCGTTCGACGACCACCGAGCCCTCGGCCTGCCAGCGGGTGTCGCCGGTGCGGGTGAGCAGGCCGTACACCCCGAAGCCGGCGGCGACCAGGACGGCCACCATCAGGCCGGCGAAGAGGGCGCCGATGCCGCGGCGCAGCGGGGACTGGGCGGGATCGGTCTCGCGCATGACGAGCGCCGAGATGACCCGCTGGTTCATGAACTGGTACGACTGGAGCTGGTCGCGGCGGGAGGTCATGCTCACCCGCCGAGCGAGGCGAACAGACCGCGGATCGCGCCGTAAAGACCGATGACGCCGCAGGCCAGCGGGATGAGGGCCATGATGGCGGCCACGTCGAGGATGTCGGCGGCCCGGCCCAGGTACGGCGACGGCGGCTTGCGGCTGAAGAGCAGGGCGGCGGGCAGTGCGCCGGCGGCCACCAGCAGGGCGCCGGCGAGCAGGGCGACGCCCGGGAGAGCGCCGGTGACCACCGAGCCGAAGCCGAGTCCGGCCAGGCCGGTGAGGCCCGCGACCAGCAACGGGACCCGCTGGGCGGGCGTGGGCAGCAGCCGGGCGCGCAGCAGCAGGGCGGCGATCGCGGCGATCATCAGGAGCACGGCGGAGACGCTGGGACGGGCGAGCGCGAGGAAGGTCATCGCGACGAAGCTGCACAGGGCGGCGGAGAGCAGGAGCCCGCTGAGCACCTCGGCGGAGCGCACCACGGCGGCGAAGACGTCGGCCCGGCGCGGCATCGGCCGGTCGTCGAGGATCTCCTCGGCCCGGGCCGGCAACTCCGGGAAGGGCAGCCGCCCGAGCCAGGCGGCGATCACCGGGTACGCCGGGAGGAGGCCGATCGCGGCGGTCAGCGCGATCGCCGCGGCGCCCTCGGCGGAGACGCCGGCGACGGCCAGCAGCGCGGCGAGCAGGCCGGTCAGGGCGGCGGCCGCACCGGCGACGAACAGGCGGGAAAGGCCGGCGACGCCGACGTGGCCGACCGCGCTCAGCATGAGCAGCATGACGGCGCCGAGCGCCAGACCGGCGGCGCCGATGCTGAGGAAACCCGCCGTCGGCTCGGTGCGCAGCCAGGCGCCGCCGAAGAACGCGTAGGGCAGGCCGGCGGCGGCGACCACGGCGCCGGCGGGGGCGTCGTGCAGGACCCGCGACAGCAGGATGCCGGCGACGGCCAGGCCGGCCGAGACGAGGAGCGCGACGACCGCCGGCACTGTCCACGGTGCACCGCCGGCCACCAGCCCGGCGATGCCGAGCAGCAGCGCGCCCGCGGTGACCGCGAGGCCGCAGCGGCGGGTGGCGGCGGCGCTCCAGGAACGCGCCGCGCGGCGGGAGCCGCCGGCGATCAATTCGACCACATCGTCGTACGCCGGTTCGGGCCAGTCCTCCCGGGCCGGCTTCAGATGCAGCAGAGCGCCGTCGCGGACGCCCTGCGCGGCCAGATTGCGGGTCGGTTCGAGCGGGGCGCCGGTGGCGTGGCGCAGCACCCAGCCGCCGGTGTGCTCGGCCGGCTCGCCCAGTGCGTCCTCGGCATGCCGCAGCAGGTGCGGTAGCAGCTCCGCCACGATCATGTTGTCGGGCAGGGCCAGATCCAGCCGGCGCGCGGGTGCGGCCACGGTGACCCGGGCCAGGCCGGGTCCACCAGGCGTGGTCACAAGATCACCCCCTGCGACGGCGTGACCCACAACGTAGCAGGATCCGCCGATATGATGGTCACCGATCTGTCACCACTGGGAAGCCCAGCGTAGTCAGGGGATGGGTGTGACCGTCACGATCGTGAAGCGCCCGCCCCGGCGGCCGGCGCCCGGTATGCCCTCCGGCGAGGTGCTGCTCGACCCACCGCCCGAGGTGCCGCCCCCGGCCGGCAAGGGCTGGAGCCGGATGCTGATGATCCTGCCGATGGGCGCCGGTGCGGCGGCGATGGCACTGATGATGGGCGCGCAGCGGGGCGGGCCGATCACCTATGTGGCCGGCGCGATGTACGGGGTGTCGCTGCTCGGCATGATCGCGATGATGGCCACCAGCACGACCGGACCGGGCAAACGCGAGATGATCGAGTCACGCCGGCAATACCTGCGGCAGCTGACCCGGCTCCGGGCGCAGGTGCGCGCCACCATCCAGCAGCAGCGCGAGGCGCTCTACTACCGCAATCCCGACCCGGGGACACTGTGGAGCTTCGCCGACAGCGGGCGGCTCTGGGAACGCCGGCGTGGCGACGCCGACTTCACCGTGGTGCGGATCGCGGTCGGCCCGCAGGAGGTGGCGACCCGGCTCATCCCGCCGCAGACCCGCCCGGTCGACGAGCTGGAGCCGCTCTGCGCGCTGGCGTTGCGGCGGTTCATCGGCGCCTACTCGGTCGTGCCGGACCTGCCGGTGTCGGTGGCGCTGCGCGACTTCTCGCACGTCTATCTGCGCGGCGCCGACGAGACGGTGCGCGACTTCGTCCGGGCGCTGCTCGCCCAGACAGTGATCTTCCACGCCCCGGACGACCTGCGGATCGGTGTCTGCGTGCCGGACCATCAGCGGGAGCGCTGGGAGTGGGCGAAATGGCTGCCGCACGCGCAGCACCCGGGCAAGACCGACGCCGCCGGGCCGGTCCGGCTGGTCGCGCCGAGCGTGCCCGCGCTGGAGGCGATGCTCGACGACGTGCTGGTCAACCGGCCGCGGTTCGATCCGGCCGGTGCGCCGGCCGGCGGACCACACGTGGTGGTGGTGATCGATGGCGGCTCGACGGCCGGCTCCGACCATCTGATGACCGAGGGCGGCGTCGCCGGCGTCACGCTGCTGGACCTGTCGGGGCAGCCGCCCCGGCTGCTCGACGACAGCTCGGTGATCCTGGAGATCGCCCCGGACGGGACGGTCACCGGCACCACCATGGACGGCCCGACCGAGGTGGGGCGGGCCGACACGCTGAGCCGGCCGGAGGCCGAGGTGCTGGCCCGGGAACTGGCGCCGTTGCGGTTGTCCGCCACGTCGTACGCCGACCAGCCTGCCGTCTCCCAGGACATGGGGCTGGCGGAGCTGCTGGACGTCGGCGACCCGTACCGGATCGACCTCACCGAGCTGTGGGTCAGCCGGCCCAACCGGGACCGGCTGCGGGTGCCGATCGGCGTCGGGCTCGACGGCCGGCCGGTGGAGCTCGACCTGAAGGAGTCCGCGCAGGACGGCATGGGCCCGCACGGGCTGCTGGTCGGCGCGACCGGCTCCGGCAAGTCGGAGCTGCTGCGCACGCTCGTGGTGGCGCTCGGCCTCACCCACGACCCGGAGATCCTCAACTTCGTGCTCGTCGACTTCAAGGGCGGCGCGACGTTCGCCTCGCTGGACCGGTTGCCGCACACCGCCGCGATGATCACCAACCTGGAGGACGAGCTGCCGCTGGTCGACCGGATGCTCGGCGCGATCCAGGGCGAGCTGACCCGGCGGCAGGAGCTGCTGCGCAAGGCGGGCAACTACGCGTCCCAGCGGGACTACGAGCGGGCCCGGTCGGCCGGGGTGCCACTCACGCCGCTGCCCAGCCTGCTGTTCGTGGTCGACGAGTTCTCCGAGCTGCTGAGTGCCCGGCCGGACTTCATCGACATGTTCGTCCAGATCGGACGGGTCGGGCGGTCGCTCGGCATCCACCTGCTGCTGGCGTCGCAGAAACTCGAGGAAGGACGGCTGCGTGGGCTGGAGTCGCATCTGTCGTACCGGATCGGGTTGCGGACGTTCTCCTCGATGGAGTCGCGGGCGGTGCTGGGCGTGCCGGACGCCTACGAGCTGCCGCGATCCCCGGGACACGGCTATCTGCGTACCGGCACCGAAGGTCTGGTGCGATTGAAAGCGGCGTACGTGTCCGGCGCGGTGCGCAGACCCGGAACGGTGGCACAGGCGGGCGCCGGCGCCGTGGTCCGGGACTATTCGACGTTCTACTCGGTGCCGGAGCGCGACCCCGGGCCGGTGGCGGCCGCACCACCTGTCGACGAGGGCGACACCCTGCTGGAGCTGCTGGTCCGGCAGATGGAAGGACGGGGCGCTCCGGCGCACGAGGTGTGGCTGCCGCCGCTGGACCGGGCACCCACCCTGGGCCAGATGGTGCTGGACGGCGCCCCGCTGCATGCGCTCGGCGGCGTGGTGGACAAGCCGTTCGAGCAGCGGCGCGACCCGATGTGGCTGGACCTGTCCGGCGCGGCCGGCAACGTGATGGTGGTCGGGGCCGCGCAGTCCGGCAAGTCCAACCTGCTGCGCACGCTGATCGCGTCGCTGTCGCTGACCCATACGCCGCGCGAGGTGCAGTTCTACGGGCTCGACTTCGGCGGGGGGCCGCTCAGCGCGCTGGTCGACCTGCCGCACGTCGGCGGCGTGGCGACCCGGCGCGACGTGGACCGGGTCCGCCGGACCATCGCCGAGCTGCACGGGCTGCTGCGGGCACGGGAGGAGCTGTTCGCCGCCGAAGGGGTGGAGGGCGCCGCGGCGTACCGGCGGGCCAAGACACAGGGCCGGTTCGCCGAGGATCCGTTCGGCGACGTGTTCCTGGTGGTGGACGGATGGGCGGCGCTGCGCACCGAGTTCGAGGACCTGGAATCGATGGTGCACGAGCTGGCCAACCGCGGGCTCGGGTTCGGCATCCACCTGCTCGCCACCACCAACCGCTGGATGGAGGTGCGGCCGCAGATCCGCGACGTCTTCGGCACCCGGATCGAACTGCGGCTCGGCGAGCCGGCCGACTCGGTGATCAACCGGCGGGAGGCGATGAACGTGCCGGACCGGGCGCCCGGCCGCGGCCTCACCCCGGACGGCCACCACTTCCTCGCCGCGCTGCCCCGCATCGACCGGCTGAACCAGGTGGACGATCTCGCCGACGCGGTCACCGATCTGGTCAAGCACGTCGCCGAGCAGTGGACCGGGCCGCCGGCGCCGCGGGTCCGCCTGCTGCCCGCCGAACTGCCGTACGAGGCGTTGCCGCCGGTCCAGGGATGGGCCGTGCCGATCGGCATCGCCGAGGCCGATCTGCAGCCGGTGTCACTGGACTTCGACGCCGAGCCGCACGCGCTGCTCTTCGGCGACGTGGAGAGCGGGAAGAGCTCGTTCCTGCGCGGCCTCGCGACGTCGATCGCGGCGAGCCACGACCCGTCCGAGGCCCGGCTGCTCCTCGTCGACCTGCGGCGCAGCCTGCTCGGCTGTGTGCCGGCCGGGCACACCATTGGTTACGGAAGCTCGCACCAGGTCACCGCTGACCTGGTCGGCCAGGTCGCGGTGGCGATGCGGGAACGGCTGCCCGGGCCGGACGTGACACCGCAGATGCTCAGCGACCGCAGCTGGTGGAAAGGGCCGCGGCTCTTCGTCCTCGTCGACGACTACGACCTGGTGGCGGGTGCGGCGCAGAACCCGCTGCTGCCGTTGCTGGAGTTCCTGCCGCAGGCGCGCGACATCGGGCTGCACGTCGTCGTCACCCGGCGGGTGGGCGGCGCGTCGCGGGCGCTGTTCGACCCGGTGATCGGGCGGATCCGGGAACTGGCCTCGCCGGGGATCCTGCTGTCCGGCGCGCCGGAGGAGGGGCCGCTGTTCGGAACGCTGAAACCGCGGACGCTGCCGGCCGGGCGCGGATGGATGGTGACGCGGCGGCACGGGGCCCGGTTGGTACAGCTCGCCTGGGTGCCGCCGGCGCGCTGAGACCGGGGTCAGCGGCGCGGTGGCCCCAGCAGTTGCTGTTCGATCGGGGTGGGGCCGAGCGGGAAGTAGTCGTCGGTGTCGCCGGCGAACAACGCGATCATGTCGTCGGCGAGGGAACTCAGCAGGCGGGCGTCGGCCGCGGGCAGACGCAGGGCGGACGCGGCCAGGGCGGTCTCGTCGTCGCCGAGCCGTTGCAGCAGCACCAGGTCGGCGTCCCGCAGGGTGGCCAGGCCGGGACGATCCAGGTGGCGCAGCAGGGTGAGCCGGGTCTGCCACGGCGCCGGGGTGGGTGGCGTCGCGGGGGCGGTGGTGCCCAGGTCGTACACGATGAGGGTGGGCATCTGGGGTGTGCCGGTGGGGAAACCGCCCTGGTCGCTGCTGAGCACGGTCAGGCGGTTGTACTGGCCGGTGGCGCGTTCGCCGAAGCCGGACCAGGAGCGCGGGTCGGTGGTCACCACGATGGCCCGGGCGCCCAGGGCGAACGCTCGGAAGATCAGGAGCTGGGCCGGCCAGAGGCCGCCGACCAGGGCTGATCGGGTCGGTTCGGGAGCCAGGAAACGGATCGGGCGGTTGCGGCCGAGGAGCAGGCCGGCACCGGCCGGCGGGGTGGTCGTCACGCGGACCTGACCGGCGCGCGGCAGGGAGTGCCATCCGATGTGGAGGCGGGCGGTCCGTCCGGACGGGCCGGTGCGGTCGGTGGAGGGCTCCGGCGGTGGCCGGTGTGGCGGGTCCGGGGGCGTCGCCGGGACGGCTCGCGGGCGTGCCGCCGGGGCTGCGAAGGCGGGCGCCGCGGGCTGGGCCGGAACGGTGGCCCGGGCCACGGCGGCTGCTTCGGGTTGCCACCGGCCTTCGGCAGGGGCCTCGGGTCGCGGCTGATCCGCAGAGGGCCGGCCGGGTGCGGGCTGCCATGCGCCGTCGGCGTCGGGGCGGGTCATCCGGCGCCACCTCCGGTGGGTGCGGTCGCATAGACGGCGGGGCCCTGCTCGCCGTCCAGCGGCTGCAGCTCGGCGCCGCTGCGGTGGGCGCCGTCGAGGAGCATCTGATGCAGGGCTGCCAGGTCCGCCTCGGGACGGGTCGCCAGGTGCAGGAGGGCGCGGATCGCGATGCCCTGCTCGTCGGCCGTCAGCAGCAGCGTCACGGTGGCCCGGGCGACCGGGGCGGCGGCGGCCCAGGCGAGGAACTCGGTGGCGTGGGCGGGCCAGGTGCGCAACCAGTACGTCCGGTGGAACAGGCGGGCCGAGCGCCAGTGTGTCCAGGTCTCGTCCACGGTGGAGCCTGGTTCGACGTCGCAGTGCTGAGCCACGGTGGCGAGGAGCCCGTCGGCGTCGAGGATCCGGCCGGTGATGCCCTGCCGGCGCAGGCCGGACACGATCCGGCGGGCCAGGCCGGCGGTGCGGGCCGCTGCGGCCTCCGGGTCGGCGGCGGGGTCGAGAAGAGCTTCAGCGAGGGTACGGGCGTCGACGCGCACGCAGATCGACGACTCCCGGTGGGCGGGGACCGGTGCGTCCATCAGCTGCCGATATGAGGTGGCGGCGGGTGAGCCGGGATGCACGTCGAGGCTGGGCGCGGGAATCGTGTGGGTGACGAGCTGCAGGACCATGCCGGGTTGACCGGCGTTGGCGATCAGGCCGGTCAGCACGTCGAGCGGGATGGGCGGGGTGCCGGGGGCGAGGGCCAGGACACTGAACCAGCCGGCTTCGTCACGGGCCACGCCGACGACGGAGCCGTTGGTGCCGGGGGTGGTCATGTCGCGGACGGTCAGGCCCGGGGCGATGGTGCGCAGCACGGCCAGCAGGGGGCCGGCGCCGGGGTCCGGACGGGCGGCCCGGCGGCGGTGGTGGTCGCGGGCGATCTGCTGGTGTTCCAGCCACCAGCGGCCCTGCCGCCGGGCGAAGAGGGCGGGGAGGACCAGGGCGGCCAGCAGGCCGGCGGTCAGGGTCTGGAGGAGGCCGCGGGTGGTGGCGGCGACTACGGTGAGGACGGCCGCCTCGGCGAGGAGGATCTGGGCGAGGCTCAGCGGTCCGAGACGGCCGCGACGCGGGACGGGGATGCCGCCGGGGCTGCCGGCGGGGGGCGCGACCGGGGCGGCTGCGGGGCCTGGGGCGGTCGCTGCCGACCGGGCCGGGGGTGGGACGTGGGCAGCCGTGGGGGGCGGGGGATAGCTGTCGCTCGGTCGCACCGGCCACCTCCCTGGACGGTCAGTAACGACAGCATTCTATGAGAGTAATCATGATCGTCGTTGCCCCGAGCCGGGAGGTTCGGCAGTGCGGAGGAGGTGCTACCAGTTTCTGGTCGGGAAGGTGCGGCAGGGCAGGTCAGCCCGGCGCCGGCGCTGCGGCCCGGAGTGGCAGGCAGCGCGCCGTGCGTCGGCGGGACGGCCCCGGTTCGGCGGCGGCGAACCTGACTCGTACCAAAAAGTCGTCAGCGGGGTCGTTGCTGGCGGAACGCGCCCTTGCTGGGCCGCATGCTCTTGGGGATCGCGCCCTTCGGCATCTGCGGGCGTGCCATCAGAGCGCCGAGGCGCTTGTCCAGGGCGTTGACGTCCTTGCCGGTGAGGTTGCGCGGCAGGCGCAGCATGGTCGAGCGCAGCTTGCGGACCGGGAGCTGGCCCTCGTCGGTGCCGATCACGTAGTCGTAGAGCGGGGCGTTGCCGATCACCTTGACCAGGCGCTTGCGCTCCTGGCTGAGGAGGTTGCGCACGCGCTGCGGGTCGCCCTCGGCGAGCAGGATGACGCCGGGGCGGCCGATCACGACGTGCACCATGTCGAACTGGGTGGTGGAGCTGGCGGCGGGGCGGACACGCCAGTCACCGCGCATGTTCTCCATCAGCGAGGCGGCGGCGCCGGGCTGGCCCTCCGCGACGTTCATCATCGCGGCGTTGGAGCGCAGGTTGAGCACGATCAGCACGGCCAGCATCGTCAGCAGGATGCCGATCGGGATCCAGAGGTATCCCCAGCCCAGGAGCACCGCGGTCACGGTCAGGGCGAGCGGGATCGCGACCGCGCCGATGACCAGCGGGACGAACCACTTGTCCTGCTTCGCCGTGAACGAGAACACCTGGCCGATCTGCTTCAGGCGCTCGCGGAACGACACCTTCTCCTGGGGCTTTGCCATAGCCGCAAAGTGTAGTGGGGCTCAGGTACCTTACGGCGGCCCGGGCACCTGCGGCGCCCGGAGTAAGGAGGGTGGGGTCCGGTAGATCGGTCGGTGTCCCCATGCCCGGCGGGTGCCTTCGCGCGAAGAGTCATCGGTGCAAGCAGCCGAACGAGGCGCGAGGAGCCCGAGATGAATCTGTTCACCAGCCCGGAGATCCAGTACGACCTGATCCGTCAGCACGGCGACGACCTGGTCCGTGCGGCCGCGGAGTACCGCCTGGCCCGGCAGCTCACCGAACGGCCGGCACGCCGGTTCGGGCGGTGGCCACGGCGCCGCCGGCCGGCCCCGGCACCGCAGCCGCTCGTGTCGTGACCGGCGCGATCGGCGCGGAAATTCTGTCGCACCCGCGTGACATGCTCGACGTCATGACGGTGAGTGCCCACAGCACGGTTCTGGTCGGCCGGGAGGCCGACCTGGCCGCGCTGCACGAGGCGCTGAAACGGGTCCGTGGCGAGGAGCCGGCGGCGCTGCTGGTCGGTGGCGAGGCCGGGGTCGGCAAGACCCGCCTGGTCGAGGAGTTCGCCCGGGCGCTGACCGGTGAGCCGCTGCGGGTGCTCAGCGGACAGTGCCTGGAGCTGGGCGAGGAGGGCCTGCCGTTCGCGCCGTTCTCGGCCGCGCTGCGCGGGCTGATCCGCCGTGAGGGGCGGGCCGCGTTCGGCGGGCGGGAGCCGGAGTTCGCCCGGCTGCTGCCCGAGCTGGGCCCGCCGGCCGACGGGGGAGAGAGCCGCCGGGGGCACCTGTTCGAGCTGGTCGGGTCGCTGTTCGCCCGGCTCGCCGAGGAGCAGCCGATCGTCCTGGTGATCGAGGACCTGCACTGGGCCGACCGGTCCACCCGCGATCTGATCGGGTTCCTGGTGCGCTCGGCGCGGGTGCCGCGGCTGCTGCTGATCGCGACGTACCGCACGGATGAGTTGCATCGGGGGCATCCGCTGCGGCCGTTCCTGGCCGAGCTGGAACGGGTTCGCGGCGTGCAGCGGCTGGAGCTGGACCGGCTCGACCGGGACGGCACTGCCGAGCTGCTCGGGCACCTGCTCGGCGCCGAGCCCGACCCGCCCACCGTGGACGCGGTGGCCGAGCGGGCGCAGGGCATCCCGTTCTTCATCGAGCAGTTCGCCGCCTCGGGCGATCCGCGCTGCGGCGACATCCCGGAGACGCTGCGCGACCTGCTGCTGTCCCGCGTCGACCAGCTGCCCGAGACGGCGCAGCGGGTGCTGCGGGTGGCCGCGGTGGGCGGCACCCGGTTCGGGCACGAGTTGTTGGCCCGCGTCGCGGGGGTGGACGAGCCGGCGCTGGAGTCCGCGCTGCGGGCGGCGGTCGCCGCCCAGCTGATCGTCTTCGACCCGGACGGGGGTTACGAGTTCCGGCACGCGCTGGTCCGCGAGGCGGTGCACGACGACCTGCTGCCCGGCGAGCACTCGCGGCTGCACGCGCGGTACGCGGAGGCGATCGAGGCGGCGCCGCACCTGATCGAGCTCGACCGGGCGCCGGCGGAGATCGCGCATCACTGGTTCGCCGCGCACGATCCGCCGCGGGCGCTGGTCGCCGCGCGGCGTGCGGCCGCCGAGGCCGGCGCGCGATATGCGTTCGCCGAGCAGGCTCGCCTGCTGGACCGGGTGCTCGAGCTCTGGGAGCAGGTGCCCGGCGCGGCCGGCCTGCTCGGCACCACCCACCTGGACCTGCTGGAGGAGGCGGCACTCGTCGCGATCGACGCCGGCGACCACATGCGGGCGCTCAGCCTGACCCGCGCGGCGATCGGCGATCTGGACTCCGCGGCCGAGCCGTTGCGGGCGGCCCGCCTGCTGATCCGGCGCGCCAAGCTGCTGCGCAACGCGGGCAAGAGCGACGGCGCGGCGGAGGCCCGCGAGGCATACCGGCTCCTGCAGGCGGCTCCGCGGGACACCGCATGGGTGCGGCTGCTGGGCGACGTGGCGCACGTCTTCGGCGGCATCGGCGGCGAGGACGCCGGGCGGATCGCGCGGGAGGCCAGGGCGGCGGCCGTCGAGTTCGGGGACGAGGCGGCCCAGATCTCGGCCGAGATCATCCATGGCCAGGTGTGCGGCGGCCGGCTCCCGGTCGCGGAGGCGCTGCCGGCCATGCGCGGCGCGGTGGACCGCGCCCGGGCCGGCGGCGATCTGCAGAGCTTCACGTACGCGCTGGTCAACTTCTCGGACGCGCTGTACGAGGTGGGCGAATACGCCGAGTCGGCCGCGGCCGCCGCGGAAGGTGTGCCGCACGCGGACCGGGTCGGGGTCAGCCGGACCACCGGGGTCTACCTGCTGGCCAACCACGCCGAGGCACTGATGGCGCTGGGCGACTGGGATCGGGCCGACACGCTGCTCGCCCAGGCGGCCCGGCACGATCCCCCCGGCACCCTGGCGGTGCCGTGGCTGCGGTTGCGGGCCCAGATCCGGCTGGCGCGCGGGCACGAGGGGGCGGCCGCGCTCGTCGCACGGGCGACCAAGTTCCTGAGCCGGCCGTTCCTGAAGGCCGAGACCCGGGTGTCCCTGCTCGAGCTGCGGGTCCTGGCCGGCCGGGCGTCGGGCGACCTGGCCGCGGCGGTGGCCGTGGCCCGGACCGCCGTGTCGGACCAGGGGGTGTCACAGCGGCCTCGGTACGGGTGGCAGCTGCTCGTCGCGGCGGCCCGGGTGGTGGTGGCGCAACCGGACACGGTGCTCGAGGCGGGGATCCGGGCGGTGGCGGCCGGGTTGCCCCAGCGCTATCCGGCCGAGCGGGCCGGTGCGGCCGAGGTGGCGGCGCTGCTCGACGGCGGGGTGCAGCGGTGGCGGGCCGCGGTCGAGGCCCGGCGGGCGGACGGGCAGGCGTACCAGCTGGGGGTCGCGCTGCTCGGTCTGGCGGAAGCAGTGGCGGCGGACCGGCAGGCGGCGGCCGAGGCGATCACCGAGTCGGGGGAGATCGCTGAGCGGCTGGGGGCGCGGCCGCTGGCCGAAGCGGGCGAGATGCTGGCGCGGCGGCTCGGCGTGCGGATGGCGCCGGCGGGCGTGCGGGTGACGGCGGCGGGCGTGCGGGCGACGTCGGCGGGCACCGCGGTGCTGACGGCCCGGGAACGGGAGGTGCTGCGGTTGGTGGCCGAGGGGCAGAGCAACAGCCGCATCGCACAGCGCTTGTTCATCTCGCCGAAGACGGCGAGCGTGCACGTGTCGCGGATCATCGCGAAACTCGAGGTCGGCAACCGGGTCGAGGCGGCTGCGGTCGCGCACCGGCTCGGGCTGCTGGAGGAGTGACCGGCCGGAAACGCTAAAGGGCCCGCCGCGGGTGACCGATGTTGGGGGCCGACTCCTGACGGCAGGAGTGGTGGAGAGTCATTCGTCCCCTCGGAGGTCAATGATGGACAACGCCATGGACGTGGCTTATCGGGTCATCGACGCGTTGTTCGGGCCCGGGTCGACAGTGCCCTGGTGGGCATGGGTGGCCCCGCTGTTGATGATCTTCGCGAAGCTGCTCGGGCCGGTGGTGACGCCGGCCACGGCCGGGGCGGGCCCGGGTTCCGCGAAGAAAAGCAAGAAGGGTAAGAAGGGCAAGAAGTAGAGGCTTTGTTGTGTGAGTAGGGCGCCGCTCGGTGGGTCTGGTCCCACCGGGCGGCGCCCGTTTTCGTCGGCGCACAAGTCGCCGGCTGGGAGCCGGCCGAGGTGGGCGGGACATGCAAAAGCCGGCGCCCGCTGGAGTCAGCGGGCGCCGGCTGCGTAAAGAGCGTCAGCCGCGGGCGGCGAGGGCCTGCTGGTAGAGGCGGCCCGCCCGGTACGACGACCGGACCAGGGGCCCGCTCATCACACCGGAGAAGCCGATCTCCTCGGCCTCCTCGCGCAGCTCGACGAACTCCTCCGGCTTGACCCAGCGCTCGACCGGGTGGTGCCGGGGCGTCGGCCGCAGGTACTGCGTGATGGTGATCAGCTCGCAGCCGGCGGCGTGCAGGTCGCGCAGCGCGGTGGAGATCTCGGCGCGCTCCTCGCCCATGCCCAGGATCAGGTTGCTCTTGGTGACCAGGCCGGCCGCCCGGGCCTGGGTGATGACGTCGAGGGAGCGCTCGTATCGGAAGCCCGGACGGATCCGCTTGAAGATGCGCGGGACGGTCTCGACGTTGTGCGCGAGCACCTCGGGGGCCGCGCCGAAGACCTCGGCGAGCTGGGTGGGCTCGGCGTTGAAATCGGGGATCAGCAGTTCCACGCCGCAGCCGGGCTGCAGCTTGTGGATCTGGCGGACGGTCTCCGCGTACAGCCAGGCGCCGCCGTCGGGCAGGTCGTCGCGGGCGACGCCGGTGACCGTGGCGTATTTCAAACCCATCGTGGCGACGGACTCGCCGACCCGGCGCGGCTCGTCGGCGTCGAACTCGGCCGGCTTGCCGGTGTCGATCTGGCAGAAGTCACAGCGGCGGGTGCACTGGTCGCCGCCGATCAGGAAGGTGGCCTCGCGATCTTCCCAACACTCGTAGATGTTGGGGCAGCCGGCCTCCTGGCAGACCGTGTGCAGGCCCTCTTTCTGCACCAGACCGCGCATCTGGGTGTACTCGGGGCCCATCTTCGCCTTGACCTTGATCCACGGCGGCTTCCGCTCGATGGGAGTCTCGGCGTTTCGCGCCTCGATGCGCAGCATGCGGCGGCCCTCGGGAGCAATAGTCACAGTCCGAAGATACGCCCGCCCACGGCCCACCTGACGCAGGGTGTGAGTGCACTCACCGGCCCGAAACAAAATCAGGTGCACATCGGTACGAAAGGAGCTAACGTCTCCCGTCACGGCATTGATGGGACCGAGTACCGCTCCGACAGGCCGGACGAGAGAGCCGCTGGTAGCTGGGAGGGCGGCCCGAGCTCCGGAGCGGGAAGACACCCCGGAGCCGGTGTACGACAAGAGGCGCCTCCACACCGGTGGCGCGAAGGTGCGGTGGTACCGCGAGGATCCCGCTCGCCCGCACCTCCCTGGGGCCGCGTTGCAGCACTCAGAGGAGGTCCCGCCATGCAACGCATCCTCTCCACACACCTGGCCGCACACGTCCACGAGACGGTGACGATCGCCGGCTGGGTCCACCGCCGCCGTCTGCTCAAGTCGGTGGCCTTCCTGATCGTCCGGGACGCCGAAGGGCTCAGTCAGGTGGTGGTCACCGACCCGGCGACCCGCGCGCAGCTGGAACGGCTCACCGAGGAGAGCGTCGTCGAGGTGTCCGCCCGGGTCACCCCGAACGCGCAGGCGCCCGGCGGGGTCGAGCTGACCGGGCCGGCCGTCGTGGAATTGAGCGCGGTGGGCGTACCGCTGCCGTTCGAACTGCATCGACCGGCGCTGAGCGCGGGTCTGCCCGCCCAGCTGGACCATGCTGCCCTCGCGCTGCGGCACCCGAGCCGCGCGCGAAGTCTGCGGGTCGCCGCGGCCGCGACCGCCGGGTTCCGCAAGGCCTTGGAGGCGCAGCGATTCGTCGAGATCCACACGCCGAAGATCGTGGAGTCGGCGACCGAGTCCGGCGCGAACGTCTTCGCGATCGACTACTTCGGGCGGCCGGGTTATCTGGCGCAGTCGCCGCAGTTCTACAAGCAGCTGATGGTCGGCGTGCTGGAGCGGGTCTTCGAGGTGGGGCCGGTGTTCCGGGCCGAGCCCAGCGACACCGCGCGGCACCTGGCGCAGTACACGTCGCTGGACGCCGAGATGGGTTTCATCGCCGACCACCGGGACGTGATGGCGGCGCTGACCCGCACGCTGGCCGGGATGTCCGCGGAGATCACCGGGCGGACCGGGCTGGAGACGCCGGAGGTGCCGGCCGAGATCCCGGCCGTGCCGTTCACCGAGGCGCTGCGGATCGCGGGTGCGCCGGCCGACGAGCCGGACCTGGCGCCCGCGCACGAACGGGCGCTGGGCGAGTGGGCGCGGCGGGAACACGGCTCGGAGTTCCTGTTCGTGACCGGCTATCCGATGCGCAAGCGGCCGTTCTACACCCATCCCGACCCGGCCGACCCGGCCTTCTCCAACGGGTTCGACCTGCTCTTCCGCGGCCTGGAGATCGTTACCGGCGGGCAGCGGCTGCATCGGTACGAGGACTATCTGCGGGTGCTCGGCGGGCAGGCGGCGGCTTATCGGGGCTATCTCGACGGTTTCCGCTACGGCCTGCCCCCGCACGGTGGCTGGGCGATCGGCCTGGAGCGTTTCGTGGCCCGGCTGACCGGCGCGTCGAACGTCCGCGAGGTCACCGCGTTCCCCCGGGACGTGCACCGGATCGCGCCGTAGCTTCACAGCGGTTTCACCGGTGACCGGGTCGACTGTGCCGGTGCTCATCGATCTCGATGCCGCGCCGGCCGGTCGCTCCGCCGGACGCCCGGCCGTTCCGCGGTGGCTGGCGCCGCTGCTCGCCGTGTCGTTGCTGCTCCTGCTCGGCGGGGCGGCCGGGCCGGGGCACCCCGGCGAGTTCCGGACCGTGACCGTTGCCGGCGGTCCCCTGCTGGCCAGCCTGCTGACCCAGTCGATGCTGGTCACGGCGGTCACGGTGCCGGTTGCCGAGGAGCCGGTCGACGAGGCGGGCGAGGGCGTGGATTACGCCGAGGTCAGGGCGCAGCCACTGACTCCCGGCGGGGCGGTCGTCTGGGCGACGCGCCTGGCCGCTCCGAACAGCGACGTGGAGCTGAGTCAATCCGGTGACGCGGTCGTGGTGCGAACCATGGACAACCTGGCCGTCCTCGACGGCCGAACCGGCCGGCCGCGCTGGCAGGAGCCCGCCCACCTGGTCACCGTGGTCGGTGATCGTGCGCTGCACAGTGAGTGGGACGACCAGGACGGCACGACCGCCCTGGTCGACCTGGCGAGTGGCCGGGCGCTGTGGAAGAGCGCCGGCATCGCCGACTTCGCCGGCCGGGACGAGGCCGGTCGTCATGTGGTCACGCTGGACATGGAGGGGCGTGCCGTGGTGCGGGACGCGGCCAGCGGGCGGATCCTGGCGGCCCGGACGACGGACGTGCAACCCGACGGCTACCGGCCGGTCCTCTCGGTCGTCGGCGACCGGGCCTACCTGTTCCGGGGCTCGGCCGTGCTGGCGCTGCGCCTGCCGGACCTCGCGACCCTGTGGGAGATCAAGTCCGCCCTGCCGTCCGCGGTGCAGGCCTGCGGCCCGCTGGTCTGCGTGACCGATCAGCGGGGTGTGACTGCCGTCGTCCCGGCCACCGGGGAGACCCGCTGGCGAGGTGACGGATGGGTCTCCTACCGGGACGGGATCGCCGAGACCGGAGCCGGGCACACCGTCCGGCTCGACCCGGTCAGCGGCCGGGTGCTCAGCGACCTGGGGCGCGGTGTCCCGGCCGGTGACCTGATGCTGCGCGCCGGGCGCGGCCGGATGTGGGTCACCGGCCTGCACTCGGACGAGCTGGTCGGCACCCTGCCCGGGGTGGTGCCGTCCGGCTGCGCCGCGGCCGGGGCGTTCCTGGGCTGCGAGACGAAAGGGTGGTCGTACACCGTGTGGCGGCTGCCGGTCAGAGCACGACCAGCAGCGTGACCACGGCGACGATGGTGAACGGGACGATCGTCATCAGCACGAGGATGGTCCAGGCGACCGGGTGCGCGAAGTTCAGCCGCACCGGGCCGTCCTTCGTCGGGACGAAGACCCGCTTGTCGCGGGGGTTGCGGTAGAGCGCGGCCATCAGAACAGCGTCGGCAGGTGCCGCTCGGCCACCGGGAGCACCTCGGCGACCGGGACCGGCCGGCCCAGCTCGGCGCTGAGCGAGGTGACGCCCGCGTCCCGGATGCCGCACGGGACGAAGCGATCGAAGTTGGTCAGGTCGCAGTCGCAGTTCAGCGCGAAGCCGTGCAGGGTCGCGCCGCGCGACACGCGGATGCCGATCTGGGCGATCTTGCGGTCCGGCCCGCCGTCGGTGGCCCGCACCCACGCCCCGCTGCGGCCCTCGACGCGCTCGGCGGCCACGCCGAACTCCGCGCAGACGTCGATCAGCAGCTGCTCGACGCGCCGCACGTAGGCGACCACGTCGACCGGGTCGGGAAGGCGCAGGATCGGGTAGCCGACCAGCTGCCCCGGCCCGTGCCAGGTGATCTTGCCGCCGCGGTCCACGTCGACGACGGGGGTGCCGTCGAACGGCCGGTCGGCGGGCTCGGTGCGCTTGCCGGCGGTGAAGACGCTCGGATGTTCCAGCAGCAGGACGGTGTCCGGCCGGTCGCCGGAGGCCACGCCCTCGTGCAGACGCTTCTGCTCCTCCCACGCTTCCCGGTAGTCGACCAGACCGGGGCGCAGGACGGTGAGAACGGAGGAAGTCACAGCGGTAAGCGTACTCACCGGTCGACCGGATCGACTCCCGGGCGGATCCGCCACACCAGCACGTCGTCCACGCGCTCCGGCGGGCCGAGCAGCTCGGTGGCGGTGGTGAGCACAGCCTCCCGGAACAGGATCCGGTGGTCCGAGCCGGTGATCTCGTCGGCCAGGAACGCCGCCTCGACCCCCCAGTAGGCGAAGTCGGCCCGCGCCTGAGCCCGGTCGACGGCGGTGAGCTGGGGGACGTAGCCGTACAGCGCGGCGCGGGTGAAGAGCCAGTCGGTGGCACGCGGTGGGGCGCCGATCCGGCCGACCATCTTGCGGCCCTCCTCGCCGGCCACCTGCGGGCCGAGGAAGTAGCCGTCCGGGATGCGGAACTGGGCGCCGCCGCGGGCCATCGTGTACGCCTGCCAGCGCTGCCCGTCGGCGTGCACGTTGAGGGCGAACGGGAGCGCGGTGAGCACGCCGTTCTCCGAGACGTACTGCTGCCACGTGCCGTCCCGGATGAAGTCCGGCTCGGCGGCGCGCTCCTGGTGTCGTACCGGCAGGGGGAAGATCGGCAGAAGAGCGACGGCGACCGCCACGCCCAGCCCGGCACGTGCCCGCGCCGAGGCCTTCTCCGGGTCCAGCAGCGTCTCGATGAAGAGCGCCAGCAGGATGCCGATGACACCGATCATGACGAGCGCGAACCGCAACGGCAACGCCGAGTCGAACAGCGGCAGCCGGGTCAGCGCGCCGTAGGGCAGCGGGAAGTCGGCGACCTCGCTGCCCATCCAGTTCAGCCGCGGGCCCCAGGACAGGACCATGAAGACCACGCCCACCGCGGCGATGGCACGCAGGGTGGCCTGCCGGCCGGGCGCCGCCCGCTCCCAGAGGAACGCCAACGCGGCGATCGTGAGGACGAGCAGGGGCGCACCGAAGTACGACGTCTCCTCGGTCGCGTTGGGCGCGAGCCCGGAACCGTAGCCGAAGAGCGCCGCGACTGAACGGCTCGGGAACGACAGGAACGACGCCGCGTCCTCGACGAAGTAGCGCTGGTTGAAGCCGGTGCCGGTGAACACCTGCGGACCGGCGAAATGCATGTACAGCGGGTACGCCAGGAGCGTCCCGGCCACCACCGCGGTCACGCCCAGCGCCCGCAGCACGGTCGGCAGCGCCTCCCAGGCCTCGCGCCGCACCGGGCGGGCCAGCGCCCACACGCCGAGGAACACCCCGCTGGCCAGCGCGACGTAGAACAGGCCTTCCGGGGCGATCGAGAAGCAGACCGCCAGCAGAACGCCGAGGATCAGGCCGTTGCGCAGCCAGCGGCCCTGGTCGCGCAGTTTCAGCACCCGCCAGAGCACCACCGGGGCGACCCAGCCGGCGGTCCAGTTCAGGTGGCCGTTGGCGTGCGAGATGAAGCCGGGGGCGAAGCCGCAGAACAGGCCGGCCACCGCGGCCGCGAACGCGCTGGAGACCAGCCAGCGCCGCAGGAACAGGTACCACGCGAAGGCGGAGGCAGCCAGGTTCAGCGTCAGGATCGTCACGAAGCTGATCTGCGGGCCGGCCAGGTGCGTCAGCGGCGCGAACAGCAGGGTGTAGACCGTGATCGACGTGTTCGCGGCCAGGTTGACGCCGAGCGGGGCGTTCATCATCTCGGCGAAGTACGGGTCGGCGCCGGTGCCGAGCATGTGCACGCCGTACGCCAGGAGCCACTCGAACCACGCCTGATCCCCGACGTTGTCGGACAGCACGTGCTGATATGGATCGCGCCACAACCCGTTCGTCACATAGACGGCGAACGCCAGCGCGATCAACGCGACGGTCAGGTGGACACGCCACGGACGGGCTCGGAGCGGCGCGACCGCAAGCCCTGCGGGCGGGTCCGTGGGGGCGGCGGAGGTGGGGACGGCGACTGACATCAAGGCGCAGGTTAGCAAGCTCCCGCCGGATGCAGGGAAGCCAACGCCCGGTTCAGTCGCCGCGGATCACGGTGCCGGCGCCGGATGCTTGCCCAGCGCGGCCGCCAGAGCGGCCTCCATCCCCGGGTGGGTGAAGGTGAACCCGGCGCCGGACAGCACCCCGGGAAGCACCCGCTGGCTGCGCTGCAACTCCCCGGCGAGGCCACCGAGGGCCAGGTCGAGGGCCGGACCGGGAATGGTCAGGAGGGCGGGCCGGCGCAGCTGCTTGGCCAGCAGCCGGGTGAACTCACCGTTGGTCACCGGCTCCGGGGCGACCATGTTGACCGGACCGCTGATGTCCTGGCGCTCGAGCAGGAACTCGACCGCGTCGAGCCAGTCGGCCAGCGAGATCCAGGCCCACCACTGCCGGCCGCCGCCGATGCGCGCGCCACCGCCCAGCTTGAACGGCAGCAGCAGCGGCTTGAGCAGCGAGCCGGAGGCGTGGACGACCGGAGCGGTGCGCATCAGCACCACACGGACACCGGCGTCCTCGGCGGGCCGGGCCGCGGCCTCCCACACCCGGCAGAGATCGGCCAGGAAGGTGGTCCCGGCCGGCGCGTCCTCGGTGACGGCCTGGTCGCCGGTGTCGCCGTACCAACCGGCGCCGGACGCCTGGAGCAGGGTGCGTGGCCGCTCGCCGTCCGGGAGTTGCCGGAGGATCCGGGCGATGGTCTCGGTGGTGTCGATCCGGCTGGACCGCAGCACCTGCTGATAGCGGGTGGTCCACCGGCGGTCGCCGATCCCCGCCCCGGCCAGGTTGATCACCGCGTCGGCGCCGGCCAGCACCGCCGCGTCGAGCCGGCCCTGCGACGGGTCCCAGCGGGCCTCGCCGGGACGGTTGGTGGGCCGGCGTACCAGCCGGGTGAGCTCGTGGCCGCGTCGGTGGAGACGGTCCGCGAGCCGGGTGCCGAGGAACCCGGAGGCTCCGGCCATGACGATCCGCATGACCTGATTCTTGCCCGAAGATCCCGCTGCGCAAAACAAACGGGGCACGCCTCACGGCGTGCCCCGTTTTTCGATGCTCCTACAACCCGAGGTCGGCCTCGAAGTTGCCGCCCTCCAGGCGCTCCTTCAGCGTCATCAGGAAGCGGGCGGCGTCCGCGCCGTCCACGATCCGGTGGTCGTAGCTGAGCGCCAGGTAGACCATCGACCGCGGCGCGATGATCTCGCCGAGGTTCGGGTCGTTCACGATCACCGGGCGCTTGACGATCGCGCCGAGGCCGAGGATGCCGACCTGCGGCTGGTTGATGATCGGCGTGTCGAACAGCGCGCCCCGGCTGCCGGTGTTGGTCAGCGTGAAGGTGCCGCCGCCGAGCTCGTCCGGACCGATCTTGTTGTTCCGGGTGCGCTCCGCGACGTCCGCGATCCGCTTGGCGAGGCCACCGAGGTTCAGGTCGCCGGCGTCCTTGATGACCGGGACGACCAGACCCTTCGGCGCGTCCACCGCGATGCCCAGGTGCTCGGCGCCGTGGTAGGTGACCGTGCCGGCCTCGGTGTCGATCGACGAGTTGACCACCGGGTGCTGCTGCAGCGCCTCGACCGTGGCCAGCGCGAAGAACGGCAGGAAGGTGAGCTTCACGCCGTGCTTGGCCTGGAAGTCGGCCTTCGCCTTGGTCCGCAGGTTAGCGATCTTGGTGACGTCGACCTCGACGACCGTGGTGAGCTGCGCCGAGACCTGCAGCGACTCGACCATGCGCCGGGCGATGGTGGCCCGGATGCGGGTCAGCTTCTCGGTGCGGCCACGCAGCGGGCTCGGCTCCGGCTTGGCGGGCTTCTCCGCCGCGGGGGCCGCGGCCGGGGCCACCTTCTCCTGCGGCTTGGCGGCCTTCTCGGCGGCGTCCAGCACGTCCTGCTTGCGGATGCGGCCACCGACGCCGGTGCCGGTGAGCGAGGACAGGTCCACGCCCTTCTCGGCGGCCAGCTTGCGGACCAGCGGGGTCACGTAACCGGCGTCGCCGGCGCCGTTCGCCTTGACCGTCTCGGCGGCCGGAGCGGCCGGCTGCGACGGGGCGGGCTGCGACGGGGCGGACTGCGCGGTCTCATCGGCCACCGACGGGGTCGCGTACGACGCGCCGACCACGTCCGGAGCCGGGGCCGACTCGATCCGCGGCTGCGGAGCCGGCGCCTCCTGCTTGGGGGCCTCCTGCTTGGGGGCCTCCTGCTTGGGGGCCTCCTGCTCGGGGGCTTCCTGCTGCTTCGGAGCCTCCGGTGCGGAAGCCGGCGCGCTGCCCGCGGCGCCGATGATCGCGAGTTCCGCGCCGACGTCGGCGGTCTCGTCCTCGGGCACCTTGATCTCCAGGACCGTGCCGGCGACCGGCGACGGGATCTCGGTGTCGACCTTGTCGGTGGAGACCTCGAGCAGCGGCTCGTCCACCTCGACGGTCTCGCCGACCTGCTTGAGCCAGCGGGTGACGGTGCCCTCGGTGACGCTCTCGCCGAGCGCCGGCATCTTCACCGCGGTGCCCTCGGCCTGCCCGTTCTGAGCGGAGCTGCCGGCGGTCTGCGGCGCGGGCGTCTCCTCCTCGACCGGCTTCTCGGTCGACGGCTCGTCGAGGGCGGCGGGCTCGGGCTCCGGCTGCTGCTCCTGCTGCTCCTGCTGTTCAGGCGCCGCGGGTGCGGCCGAGCCGGCATCGTCGCCGTCCCCGCCGATCACGGCCAGCTCCGCGCCGACCTCAGCGGTCTCGTCCTCGCCGACCACGATCCGGGTGAGCACACCCGCGGCCGGCGACGGGATCTCCGTGTCGACCTTGTCGGTGGAGACCTCGAGCAGCGGCTCGTCCGCCTCGACGCGCTCGCCCTCCTGCTTGAGCCAGCGCGTGACGGTGCCCTCGGTGACGCTCTCACCCAGCCGCGGCATGGTTACCGATACCGGCATCTTTTCCCCAAACTCCTAAACGCGATTGTCAGAGATCAGCTGTGCGCGTGCAGGGGCTTACCCGCGAGCGCGAGGAAGGCCTCGCCCAGCGCCTCGTTCTGCGTCGGGTGGGCGTGTACGAGCTGGGCGACCTCCTCGGGGAAGGCCTCCCAGTTGAAGATGAGCTGGGCCTCGCCGACGAGCTCGCCGACGCGCGCCCCGACCATGTGGACACCGACCACCGGACCCTCGGCGACCCGCACGAGCTTGATGAAGCCCGCGGTCTTGAGGATCTGGCTCTTGCCGTTGCCGCCCAGGTTGTAGTTGTAGGTCGAGACCTTGTCGGCGCCGTACATCTCCTTGGCCTTGGCCTCGGTGACGCCGACCGAGGCGACCTCGGGGTCGGAGTAGGTGACCCGCGGGATGCCGGCCTCGTCGATCACGGCCGGGTTCAGCCCGGCGATCTCCTCGGCGACGAAGATGCCCTGCTGGAAGCCGCGGTGCGCGAGCTGCAGGCCGGGCACGATGTCACCGACGGCGAAGATGTTGCCGACGCCGGTGCGCAGCCGCTCGTCCACGATCACGAAACCGCGGTCGAGGGTGATGCCCTGCTGCTCGTACCCCAGGTCGGCGGTGGTCGGGCCGCGTCCGACCGCGACCAGCAGCACCTCGGCCTCGAGGGTCTCGCCGCCGGCGATGGTCACCCGCACCCCGTTGTCGGTGTGCTCGACCTTCTCGAACGGCTTGCCGACCTTGAAGTTGATCTTCCGCTTGCGGAAGGCGCGCTCGACCTGCTTCGAGACGTCCTCGTCCTCCGCGGCCACCAGCCGGGGGAGGGCCTCGATGATGGTCACGTCGGCGCCGAACGACTTCCACACGCTGGCGAACTCGACGCCGATGACGCCGCCGCCCAGCACGATCGCCGACGCCGGCACCCGGTCCAGCTTGAGAGCGTGCTCACTGGTCAGCACCCGCGTGCCGTCGACCTCGACGCCGGGCAGCGAGCGCGAGTAGGAGCCGGTGGCCAGGATGACGTTGCGGCCGGTGTAACGCTGGCCGTTCACCTCGACGGTGTCCTTGCTGACGAGCTTGCCCTCGCCGGAGACCACCGTGATGTTCTTGTTGTGCGTCAGGAGACCGGTGAGGCCCTTGTACAGCCGGCCGACCACACCGTCCTTGTACGAGTTGACCCCGGCCATGTCGATGCCGACCAGGTCCGCCTTGACGCCGAACTGCTCGCTCTCGCGGGTCTGGTCCGCGATCTCCGCCGCGTGCAGCAGCGCCTTGGTCGGGATGCAGCCGCGGTGCAGGCACGTGCCGCCCAGCTCCGCCTTGTCGATCAGAGCGACCGAGAGGTCTAGCTCGGCCGCACGCAGTGCGGCCGCATAACCACCGCTGCCGGCGCCGAGGATGACGATGTCGAAGGTTCCGCCGTTGGGCTGGCTCACGTTGACTCCAGTAGTCGCATCGTCGCCATGTGGGTCACACAATGGAAACGGTCACAGTCCCGTCACCGACATCTTGTCACTTCCGGAGCCGGTCAATGCAGTCAGGTGCCCCATGACACGTCGGCTCGACGTACCCTTGCCGCATCGAACGTGAGGAGCGGCAGTGGCTTGGTTTCGGCGACGTCCCGCAGCGAGCCGGCCCGGCGGGCGGCCCCTGGACAAGGCCGATCTCGAGCATCTTACGCAATTCGTTCAGTCCCGGCGTGGAGTCGAGGCCTTCGTCGAACCACAGACGACAGTGACCGAGACCACTTTGTTGCTGGTGGCGCACGACGGTGAATGGACCCGTCGCCGGATCCATTCACCGGACGTCGCCCGTCGTTTCGCGCATCAGCTGTCGATGCCCATCTACGACGTGCACCTGATGGGCTATCCGCAGCGGATGCGCGATTACAACGAACGGCAGCGGCGCCGCCCCGGGGCCTAGCCCAGGTCGTCGATCAGGCGCAGGAACGTGCGCACCGGCACGCCGGTGCCGCCCTTGGTCCAGTACCCGAACGCCTCACCCGAGTGGTAACTGGGCCCCGCGATGTCGATGTGCGCCCACTCCACGCCGTCGGCCACGAACTCCCGCAGGAACACGCCGCCCTGCAGCATGTGCCCGGCCCGGTCCAGGCTCGAGTTGGTCTGGCAGATGTCGGCGATCTCCGACTCCATGCCCTTGCGCACGTCGTCCGGCAGCGGCATCCGCCAGGCCGGTTCGCCGACCGCGTCGCCGGCCGCCTTGACCAGGTCGGTGGCCTCGTCCGACCCCATCAGACCGGAGATCCGCTTGCCCAGCGCGACCACCTGCCCACCGGTCAGCGTGGACGCCTCGAAGAGGAAGTCGGTCCCGTCGGCGCAGGCCCGGGCGATCGCGTCGCCGAGCACCATCCGGCCCTCGGCGTCGGTGTTGAACACCTCGACCCGCTTGCCGTTGAACATCGTGATCACGTCGCCCGGCCGGTACGCCGACCCGGACGGCATGTTCTCGGCGATCGCCAGATATCCGGAGACCGCGACGCGGGGCTTCAGCTCGGCCACCGCGAGCAGGGTGGCGGCCACCGCGGCCGCGCCGGCCATGTCGGACTTCATCTCCCACATGCCGGCGGCCGGCTTGATGCTGACGCCGCCGGTGTCGAAGGTGATGCCCTTGCCGACCAGGGCGATCCGCTTCGGGTCGGTGACACCGGACGGCGTGTAGGTGAGCTTCACCAGCCGCGGCGGGGCCTCGGAGCCCTGGCCGACCGCCACGATGCCGCCGTACCCGCCGGCCTTCAGCTGCTCGAAGTCGAGCACCTCGACACCCAGACCGGCCTCCTTGGCGGCCTGCGACACCAGGTCGGCGAAGCCGGGGGGACGCAGCTCGTTCGGCGGCATGTTGACCCAGTCCCGGGTCTGCCGCACCGCGCGCGCCACGACCCCGGCGCGTTCCACCTCGGCCCGGACAGCCGGGTCGGCGGCGTCCGGGACGTGCAGCTGCAGAGCGGCGACCGGGTCGCGGCGCCCGTTCTGCGGCTTCGTCCTGTAGCCGGCGAACCGGTAGGAGCCGAGCAGCGCGCCCTCCAGAAGCGCGCGCAGCGCCGGCGTCGCGTCCTCGTCGGGCAGCGGCAGAGCCAGCGCCACGGTGCTGCTGCCGGCCAGCGCACGGACCGCCGCGCCGGCGCCACGGCGCAGCGTCTCCAGCTCGGGGGCGGGGCCGGTCGGCTCGCTGCCCAGGCCGACCGCGACCACCAGCGGCGCGGCGATGGTGCCGAGCGTGGCGAGCTTGGTCACCTCACCCGGCGCGCCGCTCGCGCCGAGGAGGGCCAACGTCGCGGTCAGCTTGCCGTCGAACGCCGCGGCGATGCTCTCGGCGCCGGCCGCGGGCAGCAGCGCGCCGTCCTCCTCGGGCTGGCTGTGCAGGCCGATGACGATGGCATCGACCGCCAATTCGGCCGGGTCGGTGTCGACCAGGCTGAGGTTGGGCTGGGTCACTCGGGCGCTCCGGACGTCGAGCCGGTACGCCACGGGTGGGTGGGTTCCCGGCTTTGGGAAGAGGTGTTGTCCCCGCGACTCTAACCACACCCAAGGTCACCGGTAAGTTGAGTCTCATGTCTGCCGAGCTTCTCCGGTCCCCGCTGCATGATCGTCACGCCGCCCTGGGCGCCAAGTTCGCCGCTTTCGGGGGCTGGGACATGCCGCTGGAGTACGCGGGAGGCGGCGTCCTGCGCGAACACGCCGCGGTGCGCGAGGCGGCCGGCGTCTTCGACGTGTCGCACCTCGGCAAGGCCCGGGTCCGCGGCGCCGGCGCGGCGGCCTTCGTGAACTCCTGCCTCACCAACGACCTCGGCCGGATCGCCCCCGGCAAGGCGCAGTACACGCTCTGCTGCGACGCCTCCGGCGGCGTCGTCGACGACCTGATCGCCTATCTGCACGGCGACGACCACGTGTTCCTCATCCCGAACGCCGCGAACACCGCCGAGGTCGTCCGCCGCCTCGCCGAGGCCGCGCCGGACGGCGTCACGGTCACCGACGAGCACCGCGGGTTCGCCGTCCTCGCGGTGCAGGGCCCGCAGTCGGCCGGCATCCTCGGCGGTCTGGGCCTGCCCACCGGCCACAGCTACATGTCGTTCGACACGGCCACGTTCGCCGGCACCGAGCTGACCGTCTGCCGCACCGGCTACACCGGCGAGCACGGCTACGAGCTGGTGGTGCCCTGGGCCGACGCCGGCGCGGTCTGGGACGCGATCATCGGGGCCGGGGTGCGCCCGTGCGGCCTCGGCGCGCGGGACACGCTGCGCACCGAGATGGGATATCCGCTGCACGGCCAGGAGCTGACCCTCGACATCAGCCCGGTGCAGGCCCGCTCCGGCTGGGCGGTCGGCTGGGACAAGCCGGCCTTCTGGGGCCGTGACGCGCTGGTCGCCGAGAAGGCCGCCGGCCCGCGCCGCCAGCTCCGCGGCCTGGAGCTCACCGGCCGCGGCATCCCGCGCGGCCACATGCGGGTCTACGCGGGCGACGCGCCGGTCGGCGAGACGACCAGCGGCACGTTTTCACCGACGAAGAAGGTCGGTATCGCGCTCGCCCTGCTCGACACGGCCGCCGGGCTGGCCGACGGCGACCTCGTCCAGGTCGACATCCGCGGCAAGCGCATCGAGGTCCGCATCGTCAAGCCGCCGTTCGTCACGCCGTCGGTCCGCTGAGAAACCCGCGGTCCGCCAACGCTCGGCGTCTCCCCATCTTCATCCCGATCTGGTACGCACGGTGAAGTCCCGGACAGCAGTGTCATCCCGGGGCCACACCGCGACCTGAGTGGGTGGCCCGGGCCGCAGCGCGGCCGCCGGGCTGAAGCGGCCGGTCCAGGCCGGCGGTCCCGCCCCATCAGCGGGCCAAGCGCGCACAGCCCCGAGTGTGTGAAGTTGGGGTGCGTATCGAGCCCGAAGTTCACACGCCGGGTTGAGCTGAGCGTGGGCAATTCAGCGTGTGAAGTTGGGGTGCGTATCGAGCCGGAAGTTCACACGCTGGGTGGGGCGAGGGTGAGGGTCACCAGGGTGACTGTGGTGGCTGCTTCGACGGCTGCGCCCAGGACATCGCCGGTGACGCCGTCGAATCGTCGTACGCAATGCCGCACCAGAAGGACCACCGCCAGCATCGCGGTGGCGACGGCGATCGGCCCCTGCCACGGACGGCCGGGCACCGCGGCAGCCGCCAGGCCCGCGACGGCGGCCGCGGCGGTCAGCACGACCGCGAGCGGCACCGTGGAGGCGACCAGCGCGCCCAGCCCGGCCGGGCGCGCGGCCGGCACGCCCCGGCGGCAGGCGACGGTGACCGCGAGCCGGCCCGCGGCCCAGGCCGTCACCAGCGCCCACGGTCCGGCCGCGGTGAGCGCCGCGGTTTGGATCAGCAGAGTGACGGCGATCGCGGCCACCCCGAACGGCCCGATGTCCGGCTTCTTCATGATGTCGAGGGCGGCGGGACCGGTGCGGTACGAACCCAGCGCGTCGACGGTGTCGGCCAGCCCGTCCAGGTGAAGTCCGCGGGTGAGCAGCGCGCCGGCGCCGACCGTCACGCCGGCGGCGACCAGCGCGGGCGAGCCGGCCGCGCGCAGGCCCTCGTGCAGGCCGGACAGCACCAGGCCCAGCATCGCGCCGACGGCGGACGCCACGGCCATCGCGACCGCGGCGGTCGAGCGGTCGACCCGGCCGGCACGCAATGGCAGCACGGTGAGGGTGGTGACCGCCAGCCGTACCCCGTCGATCAGCGTGGCGACCGCCGGCCGAGGCGCGTCAGGCACCCGCGGTGGTGGCCGGGCCCGGGCCGTGCGGTTCCGGCTCGGCGAACTCGGTCTCCTCGGCGTCGTCCTCGTCGGCTTCGTCGTCCTCGGTGTCCCCGGCGCCCGTGTCCAGACCGTCGTCGCCGTGCTCCGCCAGCAGCGCCGGGTGCACCGGCAGCGCCGACGCCAGGCCGATCGCGGTGCGCAGGACCGGGAGCACGGTGAGCGCGTTGGCGCCCTCGCCCAGGTCCAGGCCGATCTGCACCACCGGGGTCAGCCCGAGCACGTCGGCGCCCTGGCGGACCAGCGCGAGCGTGCCGGCCTCGGGCAGCAGGCACCAGTGCCGGGTCTGCGCGGCCAGGTCACGGGCCACCAGGCCGGCCGCGATGCCCAGCGGGCCGTCCACCAGCACCGGCAGCCGGCGGGCGGCGGCGCCGAGCAGCACGCCCACGGCCACGGCCACGTCCGGGCCGGCCAGCTCGCGGAGGATGTCGGTGGCGCCGCGGGACTCCTGGCGGATGCGGTGCAGGGCGTCGCGTACGGCCGCGCAGCGCACCATCCAGGCGTTGTCGTCGAACCGCCCGCCCGGCAGCAGCACCCGCGGCAGCATGGCGACCGCCTCGGCGCCGGTCGTGGCGGCGAGCACCGCGGTGGCGGCCGCCTCCAGGCCGGGCGCGAGTCCGGCCAGCAGCACGGCCTGCTTGCCCGCGTCGGCGGCCGCGTCGGCGAGCTTCCAGCCGTCGCGCATGGCGGCCTCGACGGTGGCGTCGTCGGTGACCGGGCCGTCCTCCATGGCGCCCGCCTCCGCGGTGCGCAGCACCGCGAGGTCCGCGCCGGCCTGACCGGCGAGCCGGCCGAGCAGCCCGGCGCCCTGCTCGGCCTCGACGACCCGGCGCTCGACGTCGAACGGGTCGGCGCCGGCGGCGGCGCCGCCGGCGTGCCGCCCGGCGATCACCACGACGCGCACCGCCGACCACGGGTCCGGTCGCATGGTGTCCTGGGTGGACGCGGCGAACTCGATCGCCTCGCCGAGCGCGCCCAGCCCGGCGCCGGGCAGGTCCAGGCCGGGCAGACGGTCCCGCGCGTCCGGGCCGGAGTCGCTGCTGGGCAGCGGGAGGTCCATGCCGGGCTTGATCTCGGTGAGCCCGGAGGCGACGAGGGGGAGTGCGGTGGTGGCCTCACCGAGGGCGGCGGTCAGGGCGCGGCCATCCGCGTCCTGATCGTCTGCGGTCGTCGTCTCGGCGGCGGGACTTGTCACCACGGGGGTGGCGGCGGGACTTGTCACCACGGGGGTGGCGGCGGGACTTGTCACCACGGGGGTGGCGGTGGGGCTCGCCGCGACGGGGGTCGCGACGGGGGGTGGCGGGGGAGCGGCCACGGCCGGCGGCGCGGTGGACAGCACGGCGGGTCGCCGGTCCTGGGGCACCGCGGCCGCCGCGGTGCTCGGCACGGCGACGTCCGTGGTCCGTTTCAGCCACGTCGGCTGCCCGGCAACCACCAGCACCACGCCGTCGCAGGCCTGGGCGAGCGCCTGATTGGTCGTGCCGAGGGCGTCCGCAAACGCCCGGCCGACCGGCGTGACCGGCACCAGCGACAGCCCCACCTCGGGACTGACCAGCACCAGCCGGGCCGGGCAGGACCGCACCGCGGCGGCCAGCGCCGCCACGTCGGCCTCGTCGTCGTTGGGCTGACGCGCGGGGTCCAGCAGCCCGGCCACCCACCCGCCGAGGTCGTCGACGAGCAGCGTCTCGTCGGGCTTGGCGTCGCCGAGCAGGGTCACCAGTCGCGCCGGGTCGGCGCCGGTCTCCTCGGTCGACCATGCCTGCGGGCGGCGGCGCTGATGCGCCTCGATCCGCCCCAGCCACTCCGGGTCGTCCTCGCCGCCGGCCGCGGTGGCGACATAGCGCACCGCCGGCGCGTCAGCCACCAGGGCTTCGGCGAACGCGGATTTGCCGGAGCGGATTCCGCCGAGCACCAGGACCGTGTTCCACCGATCTTCGGACATGCCCCGTACCTTAGAGCCGGGTCGCACGCGGCGACGCCGTAGGGTGGAAGCCCACCGACGGACGACGTGAGGGGGCGGCTCAATGCCGTGGAGTTGGCGGTACGAGGACGTCGACGGCAAGCCCGTCGACGGGCCGGCCGAGACGTTCAGCAGCCAGGCGGACGCCGAGTCCTGGATCGGCCAGGAGTGGCGGCAGCTGCAGGCGGCCGGCGTGAACACGGTCGTGCTGGTCGAGGACGACCGGGTCGACTACCAGATGAGCCTGGCCCCGGCGGACTGACGTGACGTACGAACCGGTCTACACGCGGACCCCGCGCAACGCCTTCGTACCCAGCCCGGTCTTCGTCGGCATCGTCGCGGTGTTCGTGGTCAGCGGGATCATGACGTGGACGCGATTCGGCAACGTCCGGGTCGACGTGTTCATCTTCGTCATCTCGGGCTGGATCCTCTCGCTGTGCCTCCACGAGTACGCGCATGCCCTCGCCGGATATCTCTCCGGCGACCTGACCGTGGCGGACCGCGGATATCTGCGCCTCAACCCGTTGAAGTACACGCACCCGCTGCTCTCCATCGTGCTGCCGGTGATCGTGGTGATCCTCGGCGGCATCGGCCTGCCCGGCGGCGCGGTCTGGGTCGACCACCGGTACATCCAGAGCAAGGTCAAGGACTCGCTGATCAGCGCGGTGGGCCCGCTCACCAACGTGGTGCTGGCGCTGATCCTGGCGGTGCCCTTCCTGGCCGGGCTGGCGCCCGAACTGTCCTTCCGCGAGGGTGAGCTGGCCTCGGTCAGCGGCGAGCACATCGAGTTCTGGGCGGCGCTGGCGCTGATCGCCTTCCTGCAGGTCACCGCGAGCGTGCTCAACCTGCTGCCGGTCCCCGGCCTGGACGGCGGCGGCATCATCTCGCCGTTCTTCAGCCCGGCGTACCAGCGGGCCTGGAACCTGGCGGCGCCGTGGGGCTTCCTGGTGCTGTTCCTGCTGCTCTGGCAGACCCAGGTCGGCACGTACTTCTTCGACCTGGTGAACGGGCTGGCCGGCCTGCTCGGCGTGCCCGAGTGGCTGTACGGCGGCGGCTTCCAGCTGATGCGTTTCTGGAGCGACTGACAGCCGGTGGGAGGGGCCGCTGACGGCCCCTCCCACCGCTCGTCACGGCCGCTTGTCCGGGCTCTTCGTGAGCGCCGGGTCGCGGGTCACCACCGGATCGAGGATCTCGTCGATGGCCTTGAGCAGCCCCTCGTCGAGCTTCACCCCGGACGCCTTGACGTTGTCGTGCACCTGCTCCGGCCGGGACGCGCCGATGATCGCCGCCGAGACGTTCGGGTTCTGCAGCACCCACGCCACCGCCAGCTGCGCCATGCTGAGACCGGCCTGCTCGGCGAGCGGCTTCAGGCGGGCCACCGCGTTGAGCACGTCGTCCTCCAGCCAGCGGGCGATGAAACCCGCCCCCGACTTCTCGTCGGTGGCCCGGGAACCGGCCGGCGGCTGCTCCCCGGCCCGATACTTTCCGGTCAGCACGCCCTGGGCGATCGGCGACCAGACGATCTGGCCGAGGCCCAGCTCCACCGACGCCGGCACCACCTCGGCCTCGATCACCCGCCACAGCATCGAGTACTGCGGCTGGTTGGAGACCAGGCGTACGTGCAGCGCGTCGGCGAGCGGCTTGGCGGCACGGATCTCGTCGGCGCTCCACTCCGAGACACCGATGTAGTGCGCCTTGCCCTGGCGGACCACGTCGGCGAACGCCTCCATGGTCTCTTCGAGCGGAGTGTGATGGTCGTACCGATGCGCCTGGTAGAGGTCGACGTAATCGGTGCCGAGCCGGCGCAGCGAACCGTTGATCGACTCCAGGATGTGCTTGCGGGACAGGCCGCTGTCGTTCGGGCCCGGCCCGGTACGCCAGTAGACCTTGGTGAAGATCTCCAGGCCCTCCCGGCGCTCACCCTTCAGCGCGCGGCCCAGCACCTCCTCCGCGCGGGTGCCCGCGTACACGTCCGCGGTGTCGAAGGTGGTGATGCCGGCGTCCAGGGCGGCGCGCACGCAGGCGGTGGCGGCGTCCTCCTCCACCTGGGACCCGTGGGTGATCCAGTTGCCGTAGGCGATCTCACTGACCAGTAGGCCGGAACGGCCGAGATGACGGTGCTCCATGCACCCGACCCTACTTACAGCATCGGCCGGTTGTCCGGCAGCAGCCGCCGCACCCGCTCCACCACCTCGTCACGGTCCGGGTGCGCGACGTCGACCAGCGGCTCACCGCGCCGGTCCAGCGCGCCCCAGGCGCCGGCCCGGTCCCGGACCAGGAACGCCGACGGGTGGATCACCACACCGGCGTGCACCGGCGGCACCACCAGCTGCCCGGCCCGGTCCAGCACACCGAAGCCGGCACCGTCGTCGACGACCGCCAGGCCCTCGTCGGTGAACCCGTCCACCGTGCCGCCGGTCTGCAGCACCGTCGCGAAGTGCCGGAACCGCGGCTGCACCGCCATCCGGCCGTGCCGGTCCACCGCGCCCCACAGGCCACCCTGCCGGACCAGCGCCATCCCACGCCGGAACGGCCGGGCCTCTTCGAATCCGCCGGGTACGACCAGCCGGTTCTGCCGGTCGACGGCCACCCACCCGCCGTCCCGGGTGACCCAGGCCAGTCCCTCGGCGAACCGGGACGCGCCGGAGTACCCGGCAGCGGCCGAGATCACCAGCTCGCCGTCGGTGTCGATCAGCTCCCACGCCGGCGAGTCCGGCCGGCGCACCCACGCCACACCCTCGGCGAACGGCTGCGCCTCGACATACCTTGGCTCGACCGCGGCCGCGTACCCCCACAGCCCGGCGCCGTCGTCCCGCAGCGGGGTGGGCGCCGCGGGCACGCCCAGCACCTCGTCCCGGGTCCGCGGATAGGGACCCCAGCCGCCGGACCCGGTGCGCCGGGCGATCGCGTCCAGCGCCAGCTCGATCCGTTCCACCAGCTCGGGGTCGTCATCGCCGCGCACGCTCAGCGCCCGCTCGAAGTGATTGACCGCCTCCAGGAACCGACCCTGATCAGAAGCGGACCGTCCGGTCAGCTCGCGGATCTCCGCCCGGAGCCGCGCGGGCAACTCCACCGAGTCGGCCTGCTCATAGAGCCGGTCCGCCTCGGCGAACTCGCCGCGCCACTGCAGGACGTGCGCCAGCCGGGCCTGGGCGGTCGCTACGGGGCGCAGCTCGCCGTCGGCCTCCGCGTGTTCCAGGGACTCCCGGGCGTCGGCCAGGGCGTCGTCCAGCTCACCCAGGACACGGGACACCACCGCGCGCAGACCCAGCAGCCCGGAGCGGACGTTGTCCCGCTCGGCGAACTCCAGGCGGTCGGTCAGGCGGTCCGCCAGATCCCACAGCCGGTCCGGGTCCTCGACCTGCTCGCGCAGCGTCTCCGGGTCGAACACCCACCGGTGGGCGGCGAGGATCTCCTCCGGGTCCCGGCGACGGCGTTCGCCGCGCTGCTCCGTCTGCTCGCGCCGCTGCCGGACGGGTCTGGCGCGCTGGGCGGGCGCCGCGTCGGCCGGCCGGCTTTCCGGTTCGGGTGCGGGCCGGCTTTCCGGCTCGCTGACCGGCTCGGGAGCCGGCCGGTTCTCCGGTTCGGGTGCGGGCCGGCTTTCCGGCTCGCTGACCGGGTTGATTGCTGGGACGCCGGCCGGTGGGGTGTCCGGCTCGCTCGGCGATGGTGCCTCGGGCTCGGCCGGTGCCTCGGGCTCATCGGCGTCGTCATGGCTGCCGGGGACAGGCTCGTCCGGCTCCGAGACCGCGACGATTTCCAGGACGGCTTCGTCCGATGCCCCGGAGACAGGTGACACCGCGTCCGAGTCAGAGCCTGAAACACCGGTGCCGGACACCGGATCGGCGGCTGCGCCCGAGACAGGTATCGCACTGACCGGTGTGCCGGCGGCCGGTGGGGCACTGACAGGCGTGCCCGGGGTGGGCGGGGGGCTGACCGGGATGGCGCTGACCGGGATGGCGCTGACCGGAGCCGTCCGGTCGGCTGTGCTGTCCTCGGGTGCCGCGAAATCGTCACGCGCCTCGTTTTGGCCTGCGGCGGCCCAGCTCTCGGTGATCGGGGGGACGTCGTGCGGTGCGCTGCCCGCTACGGGCAGGTCGACGTCCGGCTCGCCGGTCCACGCCGCGGCGGGCGACACCGGGGTGACCGTGGCCTCGACGGCTGCGGGAACCTCGGTCCAGCCCTCACCGGAGTAGAGGCTGTCCTGGGCACCCGTGCTCGTCGCGGTCCAGGCGACAGCGTCGCGTTCGTCGTGCTCGCCGGCTGTCTCGCCGGACTCGAACTGTTCCGCGTCAGCCCGGGCATCCTCGACGGCGGGGTGGATCTGCTCACCCGCCGGCTCCTCGGCCGCCGTGACCACGACCTCGGTGCTGATCGCCTCGGCGGCCTGGTCCGCCGCGACACTCGTCCCGGCCTCCGCCCCGGCATCGCCGGCCGGCACAGATGCGGAGTCGAGCTCACTGCCGGCGTCGGGTTCCGGGTCGGCGCTGACGGCGGCGTCGTGCTCCGGGTCGGCGCTGACGGCGGCGTCGTGCTCCGGGTCGGCGCTGACAGCGACGTCGGGCTCCGGGTCGGCTTCCGGCACCGGCTCGGCGACAGCCTCTTGCACCGGCTCGGCAACAGGCTCGTGCACCGGCTCGGCGGCAGGCTCCGGCTCGCGTTCCCGGTCGGGCTCGCGCTCCAGGTGCGGCTCCGGTTGGCGCTCCGGCTCGGTGCTGGACTCCTGCTCCGGTTCGGCGTCGTCGTCCAGCTCCACAGCGGGTGCGAACCAGCCCTGGGGCGGCGGCTGCGGCGCGGCGGCCACCGGCTCTTCGACCTCGGCCGGAGCCGTTTCGTCCTCCGGAACCGGAGTGATCGCTCCCAGACCGCTCATCGACAGCAGCCAGCCCAGTCCGTGCGGCTCCGCCGTGGCGGAACTGCCGGACTCCGCGACCGGACCAGCAACATCAGGTTGTGTGAGCGCGCTGCCCGCAGGTGCCCCTGTGGTCGGCGGGCCGACTTCATCAGCGCTGAACGGCACGTCCACGCCCGCGTCACCGGCACCCAGGGGTGCCCCGGTGGTGGGCGCGGGGCTGGCGTCGGCGGGCGGTGCGGTGACCTGTTCAGCCGCCGAGCCGACATCCGTACGCGCGAAGTGAAGCTCGTCCGGACGGGCGGAGTGAGGCCCGGCAGGCGCTTCGGGTCGGCCGTAACCCGGACGGATCACCTGGGTGCGGTCCACTGGCATCCCGCCGCGTTCCGGCTCGGCCCGGCGTGGGTCGAGCGGCCGGGCCGGATCCGCCGGCTCGAACGACCCCGCACGTCCGGGCGTGGGCGTGCCCACAGGCCCGGATACCGGAGTCACGGCAGGCCCGGCCAATGCCTCCGCCACTCCCGGAACCGCGCCCGGCCCGGACACCGGCGGCACCGAACCGGGGATGACCGGGCCCGATGCCGGCGCGACGGGGCCGCGCCCGGCCGGACCCGATGCCGGCGCGACCGGGCCGCGCCCGGCCGGACGCGATGCCGGCGCGACCGGGCCGCGCCCGGCCGGACCCGATGCCGGCGCGACAGGGCCGGCGCCCGGAACGGCTGGGGGCTGACCAGGTACGGACGGGTAGACCGCGGACGGGTGCACCGGCTGCTGCGGTGTGACCCGGGTCGGCTGGGGCGCCGGGCGCGCGGTGGCCGGCGTGGCGCGCTCCGGGGGAACCGGGCGCAGGTTGAACGGCGTCTCCGAACCGTGCCCCGTCCGGTCCTGGCGCTCATCCGCGTAGGCCGGGAAAGCGGTCGGTGGCGCCGGTCGCGCGCTGCCGTAGGCAGGACCAGCCGGTGACGTCGGCCCGGAGACCGAGTGCCCCTCAGCATCCGGCTGAGGCGCGTGACGCCGGCCCTGATAGCCGGGATCCTGCTCGGGCCACCCTCGACCCGGTCCCTGACCAGCCGGTCCCTGACCAGAGCCGGGCGGCACCGGCTGACCGAAACGTCCCGGCGGCGGAACCGGACCCTGACGTCCAACGGCGTCCGGGCGCACCGGCCCGCCATGGACCGGGCCACCTTGCGAACCCGCGCCGGGCGCACCATGCCGCGGCCCACCCGGAGCCTGCGGCCCCGGCCCATCGTGCCGCCGAGGAGACGGCGCACCGTGGACCCCCGGCACCGCACCACCGTAAGACGGCGAAACAGGCCCCCCGTGTGACGGCGAGACAGGCCCCCCGTGTGACGGCGAAACAGGCCCACCGTGCTGCGGCCCGGGGCCATATCCACCCCGCCCCGGACCCTGCGGTGCCGGCGAGTACCCCTGCGGCGACGGCGCCTGGCCGCGCCCCCACTGGCCACCCTCCGGAGGCGAAGGCTGCTGCGGCACCCGCCCGGCGGGCGGACGCCCGGATCCTCCCGGCGAGACCGGCGCGGACGCCTGGTGATGTCCAGGATTGACCGGCGGCTGCGAACCGGAAACAACCGGTGGGCGGCCGGAGCCGAGGGGTGGCTGGCCGGGATTGACGGGTGGATGGCCCGGATTGACCGGAACCCCGTGCCCCGCACCCGGCCGCGCGCTCCCATAGGCCTGGCCCTCGTCGGCGGCACGCCCATAGACAGGAGCCCTTCGGCGCTGTTCCGGAGCGGGCGCATCTGTCACCCGATCGTGCATCCGGATCGGCCGGTTCCAGGAGGGCTCGTCCCGGGACAAATGCGGATCCACCGCGGCAGCCCGATCAGCCGACGCATGCGGATTCTCCGGCCACGACGGCGGCGGCACCGGCGCACCACCCACCGTCGCCCGCCCTCGCCCGCGCTCCCGCGAATCCGGCCCTACGGGCGCGGCCCCACTGACCGGCGCGGAGCTGACGGGCGCAGAGCTGACCGGCGCGGAGGTGAAGGGGGCAGAGGTGAAGGGGGCAGAGCTGAAGGGGGCGGAGCTGACCGGGGCGGAGCTGTCCGGCGCGGAGCTGACAGGTGCCGAACTGGCCGGCCCGGACCCCCGGGACGCCTCGTAGATCGGCTTGTGCACAGCTCTCCGCTGTCCCGGATCGCCTGGATAACGCTGTCCGGGCAGCGGCTCCCACTCCCAGGTGATCTCGTACACCCAGGCAGGTTCGTCGTCCCAGTTGTCCGGTCCCGGCAGGGAGCTCCAACCGTTCATCGGGCGCCCAGAGGGCGGCCCGGCGATTGGCAACGCTCCGTCACGGCGAACTCCACCTTGTCAAAAATCGTGCGCCGGCCGACCGGGGACCCGGGTAGAGTCGCCCGGCTCCGTTGCGAGGGGTGTCGAGAGGAGATTAACGGCGTGGACCGGATCGGCGCCAGGGTGCTGACGATCTCTCGAAACGGTCCGTTCCGCGGCTCCGCTACTACTTTCGGTGCGCTGATCGGGTCGGGTTTCCGGCGGTACGCGACCTACCGGCAAGCCACCATAGCCGGAACGTTCACGAACATCGTGTTCGGCTTCCTGCGCTGTTACGTACTGCTCGCGGTCGCCGCGGGTGCGGCCGGCGGGCGGCCCGCCGGTTATGACGCGGAGCAGCTCGCGACCTACGTCTGGGTGGGTCAGGGCCTACTGAGCGTGATCGGAATCTGGGGGTGGACCGACCTGGCCGACCGGATCCGCACCGGTGACATCGCGGCCGACCTGTTACGTCCGGTGTCTCCGCTGGTCAGCTACCTGGCGGCGGATCTCGGGCGGACGCTGTACGCGTTCCTCACCCGGTTCGCCGGGCCGGTGCTCGCCGGCGCGCTCTTCTTCCCGATGCGTACGCCGACCCGCTGGCAGACGATCCCGCTCTTCGCCCTCTCCGTGGCGCTGGCCGTGGTGATCTGTTTCGGCTGCCGCTACGTGGTGAACGCCACGGCGTACTGGCTGCACGACGCGCGCGGGCCGATCATGCTGTGGACGCTGGGCTCGGGCGTGCTGGGTGGTCTCTATTTCCCGTTGCGGCTGCTGCCGGAGGAGTTCGTGCTGGCGTTGTGGCTGGCGACTCCGCTGCCGAGCCTGCTGCAGACACCGCTCGACGTGATCGCTGAGCGGGACGGCCCGGCCCTGCAGGCGGGGCTGGTCGCGGTGCAGGCGGTGTGGGCGGTCGCCATGCTGGGCCTGGCCGCGCTGGTGCAGCGCCGGGCCGAGCGCCGGTTGGTGGTGCAGGGTGGGTGAGCTGCGGGCGTACGCGGCCCTCGCCGGCGGGCAGATCCGCTCGCTGATGTCGTACCGGGCGTCGTTCCTGGCCGAGATGGTCGGCAACATGGGCGCCACCGTCTTCGACGTGATGACCGTTTTCGTGCTGTTCCGGGCGACTCCCGCGGTGGGCGGCTTCACGCTGCGGGAGGCGGTGCTGATGGTCGGTCTCAGCTCGGCCGCGTTCACGCTCGCCGACATGCTGGTCGGCAACGTGGACCGGTTGAAGGTCTACGTCCGGGCCGGGACTCTCGACGCGGTCCTGGTCCGGCCGCTGCCCGCGTTGCCGCAGCTGCTGCTGATGGACCTGCCGCTGCGCAAGCTGCTGCGGGTGATCTTCGGCTTCGTCGTGCTGGGCTGGGCGGTAGCGGTCAACGACATCGACTGGACACCGGCCCGGGTGCTGCTGATGGCGGTGGCGCCGCTGGCCGGCTGCGTCTTCTTCGGCGCGATCTTCGTGATCAGCGCGAGCCTGGCTTTCTGGTGGGTCGAGTCGGGTGAGGTCGGCGCGGCGTTCACCTACGGCGGGCGGGATTTCACGTCCTATCCGATCACGGTCTACAGCGGATGGTTCCGAGGTCTTTTCGCGTACGCCCTCGGTTTTGCCTTCGTGTCCTATCAGCCGGCGCTGGCGCTGCTCGGCCGCACCGACCCGCTGGGCCTGCCGGCCTGGACCGGTTTTCTCTCTCCGGTGGTCGCGCTCGCCGCGGCCGCCGTCGCCGCCGTCGTCTGGCGCATCGGGATCCGTCATTACAGGAGCACCGGCTCGTGATTTTCGTCGAAGGCCTGCAAAAGACTTTTACGGTACGCGTCAAAGCCGGCCGTTTCCGCCGGGAGAAACGCACGGTCGCGGCCGTGGACGGGGTCGACCTCACCGTCGAGCGCGGTGAGATGGTGGGCTATATCGGTCCGAACGGTGCCGGCAAGTCCACCACCCTGAAGATGCTCACCGGCGTGCTGACCCCGTCCGGCGGCACGATCTCCGTCTGCGGCCTGACCCCGGTGCCGCAGCGCACCCGGCTGGCGCTGCGGATCGGTGTCGTCTTCGGGCAGCGTTCCCAGCTCTGGTGGGATCTGCCGCTGCGCGAGTCGTTCCGGCTGCTGCGGCACGTCTACCGGGTGCCGGCCGACGAGCACGCGGCCCGGCTGCGGCGCTGCCGAACGCTTCTGGACCTCGACGAGTTCCTGGACACGCCGGTGCGGCAGCTGTCGCTGGGCCAGCGGATGCGTGGCGAGCTGACCGCGGCCCTGCTGCACGGCCCGGAGGTGCTCTTCCTCGACGAGCCGACGATCGGCCTGGACGTGGTGAGCAAGCAGGCGGTCCGCTCGTTCCTGGCCGAGCTCGGCGGGTCGGGTGACGTGACGCTGGTGCTGACCACCCACGACCTGGCCGACATCGAGCGCCTCTGCGAGCGGCTCGTGGTGATCGATCACGGCCGGGTGGTGCACGACGGGACCATCGAGGCGTTGCACGCCCGGTACGGTTCGCGCCGCAGCCTGGTGGTGGATCTGGAGAGGCCGCTGCCGGAGGGGTTCACGCTGCCCGGGGCGACGTTGGTGTCCCGGGCAGCGGCCGGCCACCGGGTGACCTTCGCGCTGGACTCGTCGGCGGCCGGCGCGGCGGTGGCCGGGCTGGTGGCCGCGGTGCCGGTGCGCGACCTGTCCCTGGTGGAGCCGGACATCGAGGACGTGGTGGCGAAGCTCTACCGCGCTACCGATGTTCCATGATCAGTACGGCCCAGGCGGGTTCCAGGGCCTCGTACCGGTGCGGGACGTCGCCGGGGAACGTCACGTAGTCGCCCGGTCCCACCTCGACGGTCTGGCCGATCGGGCCGGTCCGGATCCGGCCGGACGCGACCACGATGTGCTCCACGCTGCCCGGGATGTGCGGTTCCGCCTCGCGCGCCTCGCCAGGCTCCAGATGGAACGTGTAGATGTCGCGCCGGGTGTGCGGCGCCCCGGTCGCCAGCAGGGTGCCCACGAACGCGGCCCGGTCGGCGCGCAGGCTGGTGCCCTCGCCGGCACGGATCACGCGGACCGGTACGGCCGGCGGTTCCACCAGGCGGCTGAACGGGATGCCGAGCGCCACCCCGAGCGCCCAGAGCGTCTCGATGCTCGGGTTGCCGGTGCCGGCTTCCAGCTGGGACAGCGTCGACTTGGCCAGCCCGGCCCGCCGGGCCAGCTCGGCGAGGGAGATCCCGGCGCGCTCGCGTTCGCGGCGCAGGGCGGCGGCGATGACGGCCAGCGGCGGTGCCGGATGCTCCATGTTCGCTCCATCGGTTCAATCGTTCGATTTGACGAACGCGAGTGTCTTCGTTCAGCATAGAGAACTATGAGTTCGGCAAAACGAACGACCCGCGACGTCGCCGCCCTGGCCGCCGCAACCCTCGCGGTGGGGGCCTCGTTCGGCGCCATCACCATCGCGTACGGGCTGCCGGCCTGGGTGCCCATGGTGATGTCGGTGCTGGTCTTCGCGGGCGGCGCCCAGTTCCTCGCGGTCGGGCTGTTCGCTGCGGGCAACCCGCTGGCCGCGGTGCTGGCCGGGCTCCTGCTGAACGCCCGGCACCTGCCGTTCGGGCTGGCCGTGGCCGACACCATCGGCACCCGCCTGCGGGACCGCCTCGTCGGCAGCCACCTGATGACCGACGAGACGGTCGCGTTCGCCCTGGCCGAGCCCGACCCGGCGCGGCGGCGCCGGGTCTACTGGACGGTCGGGGCGACCCTCTTCGTCACCTGGAACACCGGCGTGATCCTCGGCGTCCTGCTGGGTGGCGCGACCGGCGACCCGGACGCGCTGGGCCTGGACGCCGCGTTCCCGGCGGGGTTGATCGCGCTGATCCTGCCGTCGCTGCGCGACCGCGACGCCCGCCGGGTGGCCCTGACCGGGGCGGCGATCGCGGTGCTGCTCACACCGGTGCTGCCGGCCGGCCTGCCGGTGCTGTGCGCCCTGCTCGGCCTCTTCGTGCTGTTCCGCCCCCGGCGCCGCCACCCGGCCACCCCACCCGGCGCGCCGACAGCCCTCGAAGCGCCGACAGTGCCCGACGCGCCGACAGTGCCCAGCGCGTCGGCCACGACCGAGGAGGCCCGATGCTGATCGCCGCCATCCTGGCCCTGGCAGCCGGCACGTACGCCATGCGTCTCAGCGGTGTGCTGCTGCGCGACCGTCTCGAGCTCTCTGACTCCCTGCAGCGGCTCCTGCCCATGGCAGCGGCGGCGTTGCTGGCCGCCCTGGCCGGAACGGCCGCCTTGATGGCCGGCAGCGAGTTCGCCGGCATCGCGCGGCCGGCCGGCGTACTGGTCGGCGGCCTGCTCGCCTGGCGACGCGCCCCCTTCGTCCTGGTCGTCGTCGCAGCGGCCGCAGTAGCCGCCCTGCTCCGCCTGGCCGGCGTCCCCTGACCCCAGGACAGTGTGTGAAGTTGCGGTCGGATTCGCACCCGAACTTCACACGCAAGCTGGGCCGCAGGCAGTGTGTGAGGTTCGGGTGCGGAGCGCACCCGAAGTTCACACGCAAGCTGGGCCGCAGGCAGTGTGTGAGGTTCGGGTGCGGAGCGCACCCGAAGTTCACACGTGGGGTCAGATCTTGGCGCGGAGGGCGACCTTCGGCTTGGGGACCCGCATCCGGCGGAACGTCAGGCCGCGCATGATGCCGTAGATGTAGAGCGACCCCAGCTTCTGGCTGGTCTGCGGGAAACGTTCCCGGACGAGCTTCTTGATGCGGCGCGCGATCAGCACGCTGTCGATGAACACGGCGAGCGCGAGAAGCGCCCAGATCGCCGTGCTGATCTGCTGGATCAGGATGTTGGGCACCGACGAGCCGATCAGCACGATCACGGCGCCGCCGATGAACCAGGAGCCGACGGTGTGCCGGGAGTCGACGATGTCGCGGACCAGCGACCGCTCCGGGCCCCGGTCGCGGGCCAGCAGGTAACGTTCGTCGCCGTTGCGCATGCCCTCGGCGGCCTCGGCGCGCTCCTCGCGCTGCCGCGCCCGCATCTGCTTGAAGGCCTCCTTGCGGTTCGCCGGGGCGGGGTCCTGGACCCGGCGACCCGGAACGGTCCGCTTCGGCGTGACCACGCCGAGCTCCTTCTTGCTGGGCGTGTAGGCCCGGGGGCGCGACTCGGCGGCGGTCACCTCCGGGCCGGCGGAGGTGGTGGCGTCTGCGACGAGGTCGGCTTCTTGCTTACGGCGAAACAGCGGGGACACGACACGAGCGTAGCCAAACGGCGCGGTGTGCCACACACCGCGCCGTTGATCGTGATGAAAAAGGGAGCTACTGCCGCTCGACGTGGGCGCCGAGGGCGTTCAGCTTGCCCTCGAAGTCCTCGTACCCGCGCTTGATCAGGTTGACGCCGTAGACCCGCGAGGTGCCTTCGGCGGCGAGGGCCGCGATCAGGTGCGCGAACCCGGCCCGCAGGTCCGGGATGACCAGGTCGGCCGCGTGCAGCTTGGACGGGCCGGCGATCACCGCGGAGTGCATGAAGTTGCGGCGGCCGAACCGGCACGGGGTGCCGCCCAGGCAGTCGCGGTAGACCTGGATGGTGGCGCCCATCTGGTTGAGCGCCTCGGTGTATCCGAGCCGCTGCTCGTACACCGTCTCGTGCATGATCGAGATGCCGCGGGCCTGGGTGAGAGCCACCACCAGAGGTTGCTGCCAGTCGGTCATGAAGCCGGGGTGCACGTCGGTCTCCAGCGCGACGGCGTTCAGCTCGCCGCCGGGGTGCCAGAACTTGATGCCGCCCTGGGAGCCGGTCACGCCGTCCCGGGCCACCCGGTCGTCGGTGATCTTGAGTTCGCCGCCGATGGAGCGGAAGACGTTCAGGAACGTCATCATGTCGGCCTGCCGGGCACCGAGCACCTCGATCTCGCCACGGGTGGCGAGCGCGGCGGCGGCCCAGCTGGCGGCCTCGATCCGGTCCGGGATCGGCTTGTGCTCGTAGCCGTACAGCCGGGGCACGCCCTGAATCTCGATGACCCGGTCGGTGTGCACGGTGATGATCGCGCCCATCTTCTGCAGCACGCAGATCAGGTCGATGATCTCCGGCTCGATGGCCGCGTTGCGCAGCTCGGTGACGCCCTCCGCGCGGACCGCGGTGAGCAGCACCTGCTCGGTGGCGCCGACACTCGGGTACGGCAGCTCCAGCTTGGCGCCGTGCAGCCCGTTCGGGGCGCTGAGGTGCATGCCCTCGGGGCTCTTGTCGACGACCGCGCCGAACTCGCGCAGCGCCTGGATGTGGAAGTCGATCGGGCGCGGCCCGATGTGGCAGCCGCCCAGGTCCGGGATGAACGCGTGGCCGAGCCGGTGCAGCAGCGGCCCGCAGAGCAGGATCGGGATCCGGCTCGAGCCGGCGTGCACGTTGATCTCGTCGGTGCTGGCGCTCTCCACGTTCGTGGGGTCCATCACCAGTTCACCGTCCTCGGCTCCGGCGCTGACCTTCACGCCGTGCAGCTCGAGCAGTCCGCTCACCACCTCGACGTCGCGGATCCGCGGGACGTCGAAGAGGCGGCTCGGTGACTCGCCCAGGAGGGCGGCCACCATCGCCTTGGAGACGAGGTTCTTGGCGCCACGGACGCGGATCTGACCCTGCAACGGCGTACCGCCGTGCACGATCAGGACATCGTCGGTCAACGTAACCTCCAGCCGGTGGGCGTCGGGGCGCCCGGTGATCGAGGGGGCAGAGCGCGGGTGGGGGTACCCGCTTCTGCAACCGGGGAAGCATAGCGCTGAGTGACAACCGCGCCAGTCGAGGCGGGGTGTGAAACGCCGCTGACTAAGGAACCTTTAAGGCAAAGGTGAGTTCAAGCGGCTACACACAGTTATGGCAAGGCGAGCATCTGGTCAAGCGCGACGCGCGCCTCGTGTGCCGTCTTCTGGTCCACGGTGATCTGGTTCGGCACCCGCCCGGCGACCAGCTCCTCGAGCGCCCACACCAGGTGGGGGAGGTCGATGCGGTTCATCGTCGAGCAGTAGCAGACCGTCCGGTCGAGGAACATGATCTGCTTGTCCGGGTGGGCGAGCGCGAGTCGTCGTACCAGATTGAGCTCTGTCCCGATGGCCCAGGCCGACCCGGCCGGCGCCGCGTCCAGGGCCTTGATGATGTATTCCGTCGAGCCGACGTAATCGGCGGCCCGGACCACGTCGTGCCGGCATTCCGGGTGCACCAGCACGTTGACGCCGGGCACCCGCTCACGCACCTCGCGCACGCTGTCGATGGTGAACCGGCCGTGCACCGAGCAGTGCCCGCGCCAGAGGATCATCCGGGCGTTGCGCAGCTGCTCGTCGGTGAGACCGCCGTTCGCCTTGTGCGGGTCGTAGAGGACGCAGTCGTCCAGGTCGAAGCCCATCTCCAGCACGGCGGTGTTGCGCCCGAGGTGCTGGTCGGGCAGGAAGAACACCTTCGAACCCTGCTCGAACGACCAGGTCAGCGCGCGCTTGGCGTTGGACGAGGTGCAGACCACGCCCTTGTTACGGCCGACGAAGCCCTTGATGTCGGCGGACGAGTTCATGTAGGTCACCGGCACGATCTCGTCGGCGATCCCGAGGTCCTGGAACTGCTCCCAGGCGGTCTCCACCTGGCCGAGCACCGCCATGTCGGCCATCGAGCAGCCGGCCGCCAGGTCCGGCAGGATCACCTTCTGGTCTGCGGTGGTCAGGATGTCCGCGCTCTCGGCCATGAAGTGCACGCCGCAGAAGACGATGAACTCCGCGTCCGGGCGGGCCGCGGCCTGCTGGGCGAGCTTGAAGGAGTCACCGGTGACATCGGCGAACTGGATCACCTCGTCGCGCTGGTAGTGGTGACCGAGCACGAACACCCGGGACCCGAGCGCCTCTTTCGCGGCCGTCGCGCGGGCCACCAGGCCGGGGTCGCTGGGCGCGGGCAGGTCGCCGGGGCAGTCCACGCCGCGCTCGCTGGCCGGGTCGGTGCCGCGGCCGAGGAGGAGCAGCGTGAGGGGCGTGTTGGAGGGTTCGGTCCAGGTCGACGTCACGTCCGTAATCGTCGCACAACGGCTGGGACGGTAGCTGCGCCGCGAAGGGTGGGCTGCCACACTCACTGGGTGCGCGTACTGATCTGCCCGGACAAGTTCGCCGGCACCCTCTCCGCCCCCGCTGTCGCCCAGGCCGTCGCGGACGGCTGGTCCGTCCCCGGTGACACCCTGGTGCAGCGTCCGCTCGCCGACGGCGGCCCCGGTTTCGTCGAGGTGCTCGCCACCGCCCTGACGGGCCGGCTGATCCCGGTGGAGACGGTCGATCCGCTCGGCCGGCCGGCGCGGGGCGAGATCTTGTACGCGGGCGGCACGGCGTACGTGGAGAGTGCCCAGGCGTGCGGCCTGCACCTGCTGAGCCCCGGCGAGCGTGACCCGGAGCGGACCACCTCCTACGGGCTGGGCCTGCTGATCGCCGCCGCGGTGGAGTCCGGCGCCGCCGAGGTGATCGTCGGGCTCGGTGGCTCGGCGGTGAACGACGCGGGCGCCGGCATGCTCGCCGCGCTCGGCGCCGGTCCCGTCGACACGGCGGGATATGCGCTGCCGTACGGCGCCGCACCGCTGCTCACCGCCACCACGCTGGCCGGCGTCCCGCAGCTGCGGCAGGTGCGGCTGGTGGCCGCCACCGACGTGGACAACCCGCTGACCGGCCTGCACGGGGCCTCCAACGTGTTCGGCCCGCAGAAGGGCGCGAGCCGGGAGGCGGTGCTGCGGATGGACGCCGCGCTGGAGCATTTCGCCGGCGTGCTGGAGAAGGCGTTCGGGGTGACCGGCCTGGCCGCCGCGCCGGGTGGCGGCGCGGCGGGCGGGATCGGCGCCGCGCTGATCGCCCTCGGCGGCCGGGTGACCTCGGGTATCAACCTGGTCACGGATCTGATCGGCCTGGACGCCGAGCTGGACGCCGCCGACCTGGTGATCACCGGTGAGGGCTCGTTCGACCACCAGTCGCTGCGCGGCAAGGTGGTGGCCGGCATCGCGAACAGCGCCCGGGACCGCGGCCTGCCGTGCGTGGTGCTCGCGGGACGCAACGAGACCGGGCACCGGGAGGCCGCGGCGGCGGGGGTCACCGAGACGCACACCCTGGTCGAGCATTTCGGCTCGGTCGACACCGCACTCGCCGAACCCGCGCGCGGCCTGCGCGAATTGGCGGGACAACTTGCCGAGCAGTGGAGCCGGTGATCTGAATTCCCCTGGATTGGGAATCCGGCGGAATGGGGTTAGCGTTGCCTACGTACGGCACATGACCGCACCTGGCAGGGAGATACCTAGTGACCACTGAAGCGCACACCGAGTCGACCGAGGCGACCGCCCCGACCGGCGTCATCTTGACCGACGTTGCCGCGGTGAAGGTCAAGGCCCTGATCGAGCAGGAAGGGCGCGACGACCTGCGCCTGCGCATCGCCGTACAGCCCGGTGGCTGCTCCGGCCTGCGTTACCAGCTCTTCTTCGACGAGCGCTCGCTCGACGGGGACGTCGTGAACGACTTCGGCGGCGTCGAGGTCGTGGTGGACCGGATGAGCGCGCCCTACCTGGCCGGCGCCACCATCGACTTCGCCGACCGGATCGACGCGCAGGGCTTCACCATCGACAACCCGAACGCGCAGAACTCCTGCGCCTGTGGCGACTCGTTCCACTGATCCGCAGCAACCAGACAGCAGGCCGTCCCGTTAACGGGACGGCCTGCTGTCTGTCACCGACCGGTAGTCTCAACGCGTAACGCCCCTGTTCCCCGACCCCCGAGGGCCGAAATGAAGATCGCCGTCACCGGCTCGATCGCGACCGACCACCTGATGCACTTCCCCGGCAGGTTCGCCGACCAGCTGATCGCCGACCAGCTGCACAAGGTGTCGCTGTCCTTCCTCGTCGACGACCTGGTGGTCCGGCGCGGCGGCGTGGCGCCGAACATCGCCTTCGGGATGGCCAAGCTGGGGCTGCGGCCGATCCTGGTGGGCGCGGTCGGCGCCGACTTCGGTGACTACCGGTCCTGGCTGGAGCGGCACGGGGTGGACTGCAACTCGGTGCACGTCAGCGACGTCGCGCACACCGCGCGCTTCGTCTGCACCACCGACGACGACCTGAACCAGATCGCCTCGTTCTACGCCGGTGCGATGGCCGAGGCCCGCAACATCGAGCTGGCCCCGGTGCACGAGCGGTCCGGCGGCCTGGACCTGGTGCTGGTCGGGGCGAACGACCCGGCCGCGATGATCCGCCACTCCGAGGAGTGCCGCACCCGCGGTTACGCGTTCGCCGCGGACCCCTCGCAGCAGCTGGCCCGGATGGACGGCTCCGACGTGCTGAGCCTGATCCGCGGCGCGGAATACCTGCTCACCAACGAGTACGAGCGGTCGCTGCTGGAGACCAAGGCCGGTCTGACCGCCGACCAGGTGCTCGACGAGGTCAAGATCCGGGTCACCACGCTCGGCAAGGACGGTGTGGAGATCACCGGCCGGGGGATCGAGCGGATCCACGTGCCGGTCGTGCCCGGCGTGATCGGCGAGGACCCGACCGGCGTCGGCGACGGCTTCCGGGCCGGCTTCTTCTCCGGCATCTCCTGGGGCCTCGGCCTGGAGCGATCCGCCCAGGTCGGCTCGCTGGTCGCCGCGCTGGTGCTGGAGACGGTCGGCACCCAGGAGTACGACGTCCGGACCGCCGACTTCACCAAGCGCCTCACCGCCGCGTACGGCGAAGAGGCCGCCGCCGAGATCGCGCCCTTCCTGCCCGCCTGATGGTCCTCGCCGTGTTCGCCGGCCTTCCCGGGGTCGGCAAGAGCACCCTCGCGGCGCGGGTCGCCGCCGAGCTGCCCGCGGCGGTGCTCGCCGTCGACACCGTCGACTTCACCCTGCAACGCTACGGGGTGGCGGAGTCCCGCCCCGGGTTCGCGGCGTACGGCGTGGTGGCCGCGCTCGCCGAGGAACAGCTCAAGATCGGCCACCACGTGATCATCGACGCGGTCAACCCGGTCCGCGCGGCCCGTGACATCTGGGTCGACCTGGCGATGCGGCTGCGGGTGCCGCTGCGCGTGGTGGAGGTGGTCTGCGCCGACGACGCCGAGCACCGCCGCCGCGTCGAGGCGCGGTACGCGGCCCGCGACCACGAGGGCATCCCGGACTGGGTGCGGGTCCTCGAGCGGCGGGCGGAGTACGAGCCCTATCTCGGCCCGCGCCTGGTCGTCGACACCCATCTCGCCGAGGAGCCGGTCCCGCAGGTGGTGGCGTACCTCAGCTGATCCGGCGGACGTCGAACTCGTGGCCGTGGCCGGCGACGAACTCCTGCCCCTTCATCCGGCACCAGGCGGGGATGTCGTTGGCCGCGGCCGGGTCGTCGGCGAGCACTCGCACGATCTCGCCGACCGCAACGTCCGGAAGGGCCTTCGCCAGCCTGATCACCGGCAGCGGGCAGCGCTGGCCCCGGCAGTCCAGGGTGATCACATCCCGGCCTCCGCCCGGATCCGCTCCACCACGCCGGGCAGCACCGCGAGGAACCGGTCCACCTCGGCCTCGGTGGTGCCGGCGTGCAGCGACACACGCACGTTGCCGTGGCTGAGTACGCCCATCGCCTCGAGCACGTGGCTGGGCCGCAGCGTGGACGAGGTGCACGAGGACCCGGAGGAGACGGCGAAGCCCTGCCGGTCCAGCGCGTGCAGCAGCGCCTCGCCGTCGACATAGAGGCAGCTGAAGGTGACCAGGTGCGGCAGCCGCTCGGCCGGGTCGCCGACGATCTCCACGTCCGGCACGGTGGCGGCCACCCGCGCACGGATCCGGTCGACGAGGGCGCTGAGTCGTACCGCCTCGGCCTGGGCCCCGGCCACGACGGCCCGCAGGCTCGCCGCCGCGGCGATGACGGCCGGCAGGTCCGCGGCGCCTTGCGCCCGGGGGCGATAAAGATCATCTTGTGGTTGCGGTGAGATCCACCGCACACCCTTGCGGACCACCAGCACACCGACCCCCGGCGGACCACCCCACTTGTGCGCGCTGGCGCTGAGCAGGGACCAACCCGGGGGTACGGGCATCCGCCCGACCGTTTGCGCGGCATCCACGAACAGCGGCACCCCGGCTTCGGCGCAGAACTCCGCCGCGGCGGCGACCGGTTGCACCGTGCCGACCTCGTGACTGGCACTGATCAGGCCCGCCAGGGCCACTCCCGGCGCCTTCACCGCGGTGGCCCAGGCGTCCAGGTCGAGCCGGCCGAGCCGGTCCACGCCGACCTCGGACGCCTCGGTGGTGCGGGCGGCGTGCAGGACGGCCGAGTGCTCGATCGCCGAGTGCACCAGGACGCGCCCGGCCCTGCGCCGCCCGGCCAGTCCACCCAGTACACCGGCCTGCGCCGCGGATGTGCCGGACGGCCAGAAGGAGACCTCGTCCGCGCGTACGCTCAAGATTTCGGCGACCACCGCGGTGGCCGCCTCGTGCAGCTGCTGGGCCCGTCGCCCCGCGGCGTACAGGCGTGCGGGGTCCGCCCAGCCGTCGGCCAGGGACGCGAGCAACGCCTCGCGGGCCACCGGATGAAGTGGCGCCGCGCTGGCGGCGTCCAGGTATACCTCCGCCGGAGCGGGGTATCCCGTCGCCCCGGCCGGATCGCCTGTGTAATCCACACCGGGAACGGTATCGTCCGGTTGTCCGGGACATTCCCCGGACGGCCGGGCTCTCGGCCCCCCGGTGGCGGGCGGCCCCGGCCAGGTCGAGTAGTGTGCGACCGTCGGTGAGCCTTGCCGCCAGGTGTCCGAATTGGGCAGGGGCGGCGCTGCTAAGGAGGCAGAAGCAGGTGGGCGCAAGGAGTTCGGCCACACGGCCGCGGGCAGTTGGCCGGGCGGCCCGGCTGGGTCTCGGCGGCGCGACGCTGCTGACGCTGCTGTCCGGATGCTCGATTCAGGACTGGGGCGACGCGTTCGGGCACTTCGGGTGGCCGAGCCGGGGCATCACCCTGCAGGCCCACGAGATGTACGACCTGTGGATCGCGTCGACGATCGCGGCCCTGGTGGTCGGTTTCGGCGTGTGGGGCCTGATCTTCTGGTGCGTGATCCGGTACCGCAAGCGCGGCGAGGACCTGCCCGTGCAGACCCGGTTCAACATGCCGATGGAGATCCTCTACACGGTCACGCCGGTGCTGATCGTCGCGGTGCTCTTCTACTACACCGCCATCGTGCAGACCAGCGTGGACAAGCTGTCGCGCAACCCCGACCAGGTCGTCGAGGTCGTCGCCTTCAAGTGGAACTGGCAGTTCAACTACCGCGACGGCATGGGCGAGAAGGCCAACACGGTCGCCTCGACGGTCGGCTCGTCCGACGTCATCCCGATCCTGGTGCTCCCGGTCGGACAGTCGATCCGGTTCGAGGAGACCAGCCGCGACGTCATCCACTCGTTCTGGGTGCCGGAGATGCTGTTCAAGCGCGACGTGTTCCCGGGCAGCATCCGCAACGTCTTCGAGGTCACGCTGGACCGGGAGGGCCGCTACGTCGGCCGCTGCGCCGAGCTGTGCGGCACCTATCACGCCTTCATGAACTTCGAGCTGGTCGTGGTCTCGCCGGAGAAGTTCGAGCAGTTCCTGACCAGCAAGCGGGGCGGCGCCTCGACGCAGGAGGCGATGGCCGCGATCGGCTTCACCGGTGCCGAGTCGTACGCGACGACCACCCAGCCGTTCAACACCCGCCGCCAGCAGAACAGCTGGAACCAGTCCGAGAACGCAGCCGCAGGGAAGTAGGAGCCTCGACGTGCGGACCGAATACAAGATCTTCGCCGCGGTCGCCGTGTTCCTCTTCGGCGCGGCCACCGTCTACGGCCTCTACACGGCCGGCACCGCCAACATCTCGGGCAGCGAGACGGACGGGTTCCAGGGCGGTGTCGAGTGGGTCGGCACCGTCGCGCTGATCCTCTCCGGCCTGCTGTGCGCGATGTGCGCCGGCTTCTTCTGGTTCGTCGCCCGCCGCATCGACCTGCGGCCGGAGGACCGGGAGGACGGCGAGATCGCCGAGGGCGCCGGCGAGGTCGGCTTCTTCAGCCCGGGCAGCTACTGGCCGTTCGGCATCGCGCTGTCCGCGGCGATCGCCGGCGTCGGCCTGGTGTTCTGGATGTGGTGGCTGCTCGCCTTCGGCCTGATCGCGGTGATCTTCGCGTCCTGCGGGCTGCTGTTCGAGTACTACTCGGGCACCCGGGCGCCGGAGCACTAGACCGCAGACAACGTAAAGGCCCGCACCCGGATGGGTGCGGGCCTTTTACGTGGTCTCAGGCCGCGCTGAGCGGCCGTTCAGGTGCGCCGAGTGGTGCGGGATCGGATCAGGCCGCGCGACGCTGCTGCGGGGCGACCCGGCCGCCGGTGGGCCGCAGCCACAGGTGCACGACTATCGGCGCGACCACCTCGGCCGCGCCGCACCGGGTGCAGACCAGCTCGGGGCAGTCGTCGTGGCCGTCCTCACAGGGCGGCACCTCGAAGAGCATGTCGCCGTCGCAGATGACGCAGCGGAGCTCGCGTTCGCTCACGGGTGTCTCCTTCGCCGGAAGGTGGAATTACCCGAAGGTCATTCAGACGCTGTCACGTAAATAGGGCATTGCCGGGCATTTGACCTCGGCGTGTTGAGAATTCTACTCAGCGGCCTTGGTTACTCAGCGGCCTTGGTTACTCAGCGGCCTTGGTTACTCAGCGGCCTTGGCTGCCTGCGCCGCCGCGACCCAGCGGTCGAGCTGAGCCGTCACCGCGCCCGAGTCAACAGTATCCGCGGCCCGGGCGATGCCGGCCCGCAGCGTCTCCCGGAAGTCACCGGGGAAGCCGCTCTGCGCCGCCAGCGCGGCCGCCGCGTTCAGCAGCACCGCGTCGCGCACCGGGCCCGGCTCGCCGGCGAAGGTGCGACGGGCCACGTCCGCGTTGAACGCGGCGTCGCCGCCCCGCAGGGCGTCCGGCTGACTGCGCGGCAGGCCCAGCTCGGTCGCGTCGACCAGCAGTTCCTCCACCTTGCCGTCGCGGGCCAGCCAGATCCGGGTGGGCGCGGCGGTGGTGAACTCGTCCAGCCCGTCCTCGCCGCGCATCACCAGCGCCGAGTCGCCGCGCCGGGCGAACACCTCGGCCATCACCGGCGCCATCCGGGTGTCGAAGCAGCCGACCGCGGCCGAGGTGGGCCGGGCCGGGTTGGTCAGCGGGCCGAGCACGTTGAAGAAGGTCGGCACCCCCAGTTCGCGGCGGGTGACCGCGGCGTGTCGCATGCCCGGGTGGTAACGGGCCGCGAAGCAGAAGCCGATGCCGGCCTCCTCGACGGTCCGGGCCACCCCGGCCGGTCCCAGGTCCAGCGGGATGCCGAAGTGCTCCAGCAGGTCGGCGGTGCCGGTGGTGGAGGAGGCCGAGCGGTTGCCGTGCTTGACCACGGTCACCCCGGCCGCGGCGGTCACGATCGCCGCCATCGTGGAGATGTTCACCGTGTTCGCCCGGTCACCGCCGGTGCCCACCACGTCCACCGCGCTGGTGCGCACGTCTTCCGGCAGCGGCACCGGGGTGGCGTTGGCGAGCATCGCCTCCACCAGGCCGGCCAGCTCCGTGGGGGTCTCACCCTTGGCGCGCAGCGCGACGGCGAAACCGGCGATCTGGGCCGGTGTCGCATTGCCGGCCATGATCTCGCCCATGGCCCAGGAGGTGTCCGCGGTGCCGAGCTCGTCGCCGCGCAGCAGGGCGCTCGTCAGGTTGGGCCAGGTACGCGCGCCCATGAAGGGGCCTCCGTCAACGGAAAGGGGGTGTGCGGGGGGAGTGGTGGATCAGCGGGCGATCTCGCCCTGGGTGCCCAGCGGCACGGCCCCGGCGCGCCGGGCGCGGAGCAGGCCGGCCACCGTCTGCCCGGTGGTGACCGGGTCGAGGGGGGCCAGCAGGGTCGCGTCCACCTGCGCGTACGCCGCCAGCCAGCGGTCCGCGGCGCGGGCGATGACGACACAGGTGGGCGGGGGAGTGAGATATTCGTCCTTGGCCTGCCGGGCGAGCCCGATCCCGCCGGCCGGGTTGGCCTCGCCGTCCAGGACCATCAGATCGATCTCGTACCGGTCGAGGAGGTCACGGCACTCCTCCCAGGTGGAGGCGTCGGCGAACTCGACCTTCAGGTCGGCCGCCGGACGGGGGCCGATGGCCATCCGGATCCGGTCGCGCACCGCGGCGTTGTTGCTGTAGAGCAGAACGGTGTACTGGGTCGGCGTCGCCGCGTCGCTCATGTGTCCCGCCTCACGTCGTAGGTCCCGCCGATCGTACCGAATCCGTTATCCGGCGCCGGGGTCCGGTCCGCCGCCGGTCCGCGCCGCCTCCGCCGCCTCGGCCCGGTCCAGGGCGCGGTCCACCCGGCGGGCCTCCCGGTCGGACTGCCGCACCCACTGCACCACCAGGATGCCCAGCATCGTGACGCTGACGATCTCGCCGCCGGCCCACAGGATGCCGCCGGCGGTGACCTGGTCGGCCTGCGGATCCAGCCAGCTCAGGCCGAGGCTGGGGTACCAGTCGCCGCCGAGCAGCTCGCGGCTCTGCATGATCGTCAGCCCGAGCACCGTGTGGAAGGGCACGGAGAGCACCATCAGCAGCGCGCGACCCGGGTACGGCCACCGGTTGGGCAGCGGGTCCAGTCCCAGCAGCGGCCAGAAGAAAAGGCATCCGGTCACGATGAAGTGGAAGTGGACGAACTCGTGCAGCACCGCGCTCTCCAGCGTGGCCCGGTAGAGCCCGGTGAAGTACAGGACGAACGGGTTCGCGATGAACAGTCCGAAGGCGACCAGCGGAAACGTCAGGACCCGCACGTACCGGCTGTGCACGACGGCGAGCAGGGCCTTGCGGGGTCCGGGCTGGAGCGTACGCAGCGCGAGGGTCATCGGGGCGCCCAGGGCCAGGAAGATCGGCCCGACCATCGAGAGCACCATGTGCTGGACCATGTGCACCGAGATCAGAGTGGTGTCGTACGCCTCGATGCCGGTCACCGTGACCGCCGCGATGGATCCGAGTCCACCCGCGACGAAGGCCACCGTCCGGCCGGGCGGCCACGCGTCGCCGCGCTGCCGCAGGCGCCAGACGCCGTAGAGGTAGACCGCCGCCGACACCAGGAGTCCCAGCGCGATCAGGCTGACCAAGTGGAATTCGGTGAAGATCACCGCCGGGCTGAACGGCGGGAGTCCAGTATCCCCGCCGGCGGCCGCGAGTGGGGGCATTTCGTCAGGATGCACCTCTCGAGGCTAGGCCTACCCGCTGGTCACAGATAATTCTGGGGCGACCACAGTGCCGGATTGGGGACCCCGGGGGACCTTGGGCCCGGTTCGGATGAATAATGAGGCCGTGACAGCGGCAGCCATCGACAAGAGCCGGATCCACTCGCTGACCCGACCCAACATGGTCAGCGTGGGGACCATCGTGTGGCTCTCCAGCGAGCTCATGTTCTTCGCGGCTTTGTTCGCCATGTACTTCTCCATCCGGGCGGCGGACTACAGCCAGTGGGAGAAGCACACCGAGTCGCTGAACGTTCCGTACGCCACCACCTTCACGGTGATCCTGGTTCTCTCGTCGGTGACCTGCCAGTTGGGCGTGTTCGCCGCGGAGAAGGGTGACGTGTTCGCGCTGCGGCGCTGGTTCACGATCACCTTCGTGATGGGTCTGATCTTCGTGCTCGGGCAGGTGAACGAGTACGTGGAGCTGGTTCACCACGGCGTCAAGATCAACGGTGACGGTTACGGCTCGATGTTCTATCTGACGACCGGGTTCCACGGTCTGCACGTGACCGGTGGCCTGATCGCCTTCATCATCTACATGATCCGGACGACCATGGGTAGGTTCACCCCGGCCCAGGCCACGTCGGCGATCGTCGTGTCGTACTACTGGCACTTCGTGGACGTCGTGTGGATCGCGCTGTTCGCCATGATCTATTGGCTCCAGTGACGCCGGATCAGCTGAGCTTCGAGTTCGACACCCAGAGGGACATAGCCCATGACTTCTGACACCCCCGCCCGCAGGCGTGCCCGGGTGTTCTCCCGGCGGCGTTCCGCGCCGAGCAGGACACGCCGGCGGCTCGGCGCGGCTGCCCGGATGCTCGCCGCCCTGTTCCTGGCCGGAGGCGTCTACACCGCCTTCACGCCGGGCGCCTTCGCGGACGACGACGTCCAGCTCTCCGCCGCCGCGAAGGAGGGCAAGGCTCTCTTCGACACCAGCTGCATCTCCTGCCACGGGCGGGACGGGCAGGGCGTCGAGGACCGCGGACCCAGCCTCATCGGTGTCGGCGCCGCCTCGGTCGAGTTCCAGGTCAGCACCGGCCGCATGCCGATGACCCGGCAGGAGGCCCAGGCCGAGGAGAAGAAGCCGCAGTTCGACGAGACCCAGACCCAGCAGCTGGCCCAGTACGTGCAGGAGATCGGCGGCGGTCCGCAGGTCCCCGAGGGCCCGCTGGTCGAGAACCTGGAGACCAACCCGGACGCGATCGCCCGCGGTGGCGAGCTGTTCCGGATCAACTGCACCTCCTGCCACGGATTCGGTGGTGGCGGCGGCGCGCTCTCCTCGGGCAAGTTCGCCCCGGCCCTGCACGACCCGACGGCCGAGCAGATCTACGCGGCGATGCTCTCCGGGCCGCAGAACATGCCGGTCTTCGGTGACAACCAGCTGACGCCGGAGCAGAAGCGCCAGATCATCACCTACATCCAGAACCAGCTTCAGCAGGACAAGGACCCGGGCGGCATCTTCAACCTGGGCCGGTACGGGCCGGCGACCGAGGGCGTGGCCATCTTCCTGGTGGGCATCACCATTCTGGTCTTCGTGTCGCTCTGGATTGCGGGGAAGTCATGACGGCTGTGCACCAACAATCGGGGCACCACCAGGCGGGCGAGGGCGGCGTCCAGCCGGTCGACGTGCACGACCCGCACCTGACGCGCTTCGAGATCGTCAAAGAGGGTCTCCGGCGCGACGACATCGAGATCATCACCTACGAGTCGCAGTTCCACGGCCAGAACTCGAAGGCCGAGCGGCGGGTCGTCCGCAACATCGCTCTGCTGTTCGGCATCTCCGGCATCGCGACTGTGGGCTTCCTCGTCGCCTACATCGTGTGGCCGTGGGAGTTCGAGCTCGGTCACACGCTGAGCGACTACTACACGCCGGTCCTCGGCATCACGCTCGGCATCGGCCTGCTGGCGCTCGGCTTCGCGATCCTGGCCTGGGCGAAGAAGCTGCTGCCGCACGAGCTCTCCATCCAGCAGCGGCACGGCGGCCCGTCCCCCGAGGACGAGCAGCTGATCACCGGCCAGACGATGCTGTACGTGGCGGACGAGCTGGGCGTGCAGCGCCGGCCGCTGCTCAAGGGTGCGATCGCGCTCGGCATGCTCCCGCTCGGCGCCGCCGCGGCGGCCCCGCTGATCGGCGCCATGATCGAGGACCCGCACAAGGGTGACCACCCGATGATGTACACCACCGGGTTCCACCCGTCGAACAACGGCGGCGACCCGGTGCGGCTGACCCGCGAGGACGGCAGCCCGGTCCGGCCCGAGGACGTCAGCACCGGTGGCCAGATCACCGTCTTCCCGGGCATCCCGCACGGTGCCACCAACCACTACGCCGACTCGCCCACGCTGCTGATCCACCTGCGTGCCGACGACGCCGCGACGACCCGTGCGGCGGCTGACGCCGACCCGCGCAACAAGGGCTCGATGTGGGGCAACTACGTCGCGTACTCCAAGATCTGCACGCACGCCGGCTGCCCGGCCAGCCTCTACGAGCAGCAGACCAACCGCCTCCTCTGCCCGTGCCACCAGTCGCAGTTCCTCATCACTGACAACGCGCAGCCGGTCTTCGGGCCCGCGACTCGGCGTTTGCCGATGTTGCCGCTTACAGTGGACGAGGAAGGTTTCTTCGTGGCAGCGTCCGATTTCCGCGACACTGTCGGACCTGACTTCTGGGAGCGGCCGTGAAGCGCCGAAAAGTTGACCTAGCAGAGGCACCAGTCACCTTCGCCAAGGGGGTCGACGCGCGGTTCACGGCGTCCACCCCCCTGCGCGGCCTGCTGAACAAGGTGTTCCCGGACCACTGGTCCTTCCTGCTGGGCGAGATCGCCCTCTTCTCCTTCATCGTGCTGCTGCTCAGCGGCGTGTTCCTCACCCTCTTCTTCGACCCGTCGATGAAGGAGGTGCAGTACGACGGCTCCTACCTGGCGCTCCGCGACACCTGGATGTCCGCGGCGTACGCGTCCTCCCTGGACCTCTCGTTCGAGGTCCGCGGTGGTCTGTTCATGCGCCAGATGCACCACTGGGCGGCGCTGCTGTTCATGGCGTCGATCATCGTGCACATGGCCCGCGTCTTCTTCACCGGCGCGTTCCGCAAGCCGCGTGAGACCAACTGGGTCATCGGCATCGTGCTGTTCCTGCTCGGCTTCTTCGCCGGCTTCACCGGTTACTCGCTCCCGGACGACGGCCTCTCCGGCACCGGTCTGCGCATCGCCTCGGCGATCATGCTGACCATCCCGGTCATCGGCACCTGGCTGTCCGCGGCGGTCTTCGGCGGCGAGTTCCCCGGCGAGCTGATCATCGGCCGCTTCTACATCGCGCACGTGCTGCTCATCCCGGGCGGCCTGCTCGCGCTGATCAGCGTCCACCTGGGCCTGGTCTTCGCGCAGAAGCACACCCAGTGGCCGGGCCCGCTGCGGACCAACACCAACGTCGTCGGCGAGCGCATGTTCCCGCGCTACGCGATGAAGCAGGGCGGCTTCTTCATGGCCGTCTTCGGCGTCATCGCGCTGATGGCCGGCCTGTTCCAGATCAACCCGATCTGGCTCTTCGGCCCCTACCGGGCCTCCGAGGTGTCCTCCGCCAGCCAGCCCGACTTCTACGTCATGTTCATGGACGGCCTGGTCCGTCTCATGCCGAACTGGCAGATCTACGTCCCGTTCGGCGACGGCTACAGCATCCCGCCGATGTTCTGGCCCGCCGTCGTCGGCCTGGGCGCGCTGTTCACGCTGCCGATGGCGTACCCCTGGCTGGAAGCGCGCAAGCTCAAGGACAAGCGCATCCACAACCTGCTGGAACGCCCCCGGGACAACCCGGAGCGGGTCGGCATCGGCATGATGGCGTTCACCTTCTGGTTCATCGCCACCATCTCCGGCGGCAACGACGTCATCGCCGACAAGTTCCACATCAGCCTGAACGCGATGACCTGGGCCGGCCGCATCGGCCTGCTGATCCTGCCGCCGCTCGCCTACTACATCGCGGTTCGCATCTGCCTGGGTCTCCAGCAGCACGACCGCCAGGTGCTGGCGCACGGCGTCGAGACCGGCATCATCAAGCGGCTGCCCAACGGTCAGTTCGTCGAGGTCCACCAGCCCCTCGGCCCGGTCGACGAGCACGGCCACCCGCTGCCGCTGGAGTACGCGGGCTGGGTCGTACCCAAGAAGATGAACCGCATCGGCGCCCTGGCGCCCGCGGTGAAGGGCTTCTTCTTCCCGGTCGAGAAGCCGGCCGAGGCCCCGGTCTCGCCGGCCGTCCACGCGCCGCCCAAGCGCGAGGAGATCAAGTCCGGCCGCTGATCCACCTGATCCACCGACGAAAGGCCCGCCGCGTTCCCCGCGGCGGGCCTTTCTCATCGCTGTCTCCCGGCCGCGTCACCCGGGCTCTCATCAAGCCGATCTTGTACGCGCCAGGCGCATCGCCTTCCGCCACCACCACCGTGGCTACCCCGCGGCCCGGGTGCGTTCCCGGGCCGCGGCGCGGCTGCCGGGCTGAAGCGGTGGGTCACCGGCTATGGGCTGTCTGGCCCAGACAGGTGGCGGATCCCCGGCTCGCTCGGGAGCCCGCGCCGGTCGTCAGTCGGCGTCGGGAAGCCCGCGCAGGTTGTCAGTTCGCGTCGGAGCCCCGCGCAGGTTGTCAGTCGGCGTCGGGAAGCCCGCGCAGGTTGTCAGTTCGCGTCCGGGAGCGTGCGCCGGTCGTCAGTCCGCGTCGGGGAGCCCGATGGCGAACGCGTCCTCGAGGTCGTGCTTCGAGTAGGCCCGGAACGCGATGTGCGACTCGGTGTTGACGACACCCGGCGTCTTCGAGATCTTCCCGGCGATGACCTCGGCGATGTCGTCGAACTTGGCCACCCGCACGATGGCGATCAGGTCGACGTTGCCGGCCACCGAGTACACCTCGCTGACCCCGTCGAGCGCGGCGAGCGCCTCGGCGACCTCGGGGATGGAGTCGGTCGCGCAGTCGATGTGGACGATCGCGGTGTTCACCGGCGGGCTCCTCGGCTGTGAGGGCGAAAGGGGTCGTGACCATGCTATCCGCGCCCGCCCACCGGCACACTCGCCGCTCCGCTCCTCGCCGGGTGTGGTGGTCTCAGGCGCGGACGGTCAGGCCGTTCGTGGCCCGGATGACGTCGGTCAAGGATTCGCCGGGTTCGACGACCGCGCCGGGCCAGATCACGCAGCGGTTCACCGTGCCGGCCACCCGGGCGCCGACGCCGACGACGGATTCGGTGGCGGCGCCGGTCACCTGGGCGGTGGCGGCGATCAGGGAACCGGCGACGGCACCGGAGGGGGAAGAGGGCATCGGCGGAGTGACGGCACCGGAGGGGGAAGAGGGCGTCGGCGCTGTGGTGCCGACGGCGATGGTGTGCAGGTTGGCGGCCAGATAGTCGGCGGGGGTGCCGGTGTCCAGATAGAAACCCTCGTAACCGATCAGCTCCAGGGCGCCCTCGGCCTCGGCGGGGCGCCAGACCGTGTGGACCAGGTTGCTGTCCACGTCGGCCAGGGTGCGTACGTAACGCCAGGGGAGCAGCGAGAATCCGGCGAACCGGCGGCCGCTGAAGCCGCCTTTCTCGTCGGGGCGGCAAGGCATGGTCAGCATGCGCACGGTCTCGCCGGACCAGCCGTCGAGCAGGGCGGCGATGTCCTTGCCGGGTTCGCGGAACGGGTCGGCGAGATAGGCGTCGGCGTTGCCCACCAGGACGCCACGGCCGTCGATCCAGTCGCGGAGCCGGCCGATGCCGCCGGAGGTGCCGAGCGGGCCGTCCGGCTCGACGGAGAGGTGCGCACGGGACCCGACGTGGGTGACGACCTGGTCCGCCAGGTAGGCGGCGTTGACCGCGACCCGCTCCGGTCCGGCGAGTCCCAGGCCGGCCAGGCGGCGCAGCGCATGATCGAGCAGCGGCAGGTTGCCGACCGGGCAGAGCGCTTTCGGCACCGCCTCGGTGAGCGGGCGCAGACGCCGGCCCTCACCGGCGGCGAGCACCACCCCGCAGACCGGCACGGCCGGGGCGCTCACTGCTGCCGCTCCGACGACGAGGTGGGGCCGGCAGCGCCGGACGGAGCCGGCCGGGTGGGGCCGAGAGCGCCGGACGGAGCAGGCGGGGCCGCATAGGAGACGCCCTCCGGAAGGGACGGAGGCAGCTCGCCCGACCGGGGCCCGATGCCGTAGATGCCGAGCAGCCTCTCCGTCGGCCAGGTCAGGCGAGGCAGGTCGTCGAGGGGGAACCAGCGCGCCTCCAGAACCTCGCCGCCGTCGACGGCCAGGGGCGTGCTGGAGGCGGGCACCCAGCCGAACCAGACGGTGTCGACCACGCCGCCGTTCGGGTGGATGACGGCGTTCGGGTTGCCGGGAGTCAGGTCACCGGGCTCCAGTCGTACCCCTGATTCTTCGTGAAGCTCGCGCGCCGCACCCACCGCGGGCAACTCGCGGCGCTTGAGCAGACCGGCCGGAAGGCCCCAGCCCCGGCCCGGCGGCTGGCGCAGCAGAAGGATGCGCCCGGGCGCGGCGGTCTCGGTGTCGCGGACGATGGTGACCGCGCCGACCAGGTATTTCGGGGAGATCAGCCGGGCCACGTGGCGCCGCACCGGGAGCGGCAGCCCGTAGAAGGCCTGATAGGCGAGGCCACGAAACTGCCGGGGTATGTTCACGCGGGTAAGGCTAGCCGGGGGTGCCCAGCGGCTCAGTCGGGGTGGTCGACGAGGGCGATGAGCTGCTCGACCACGGCGTCCGGTTCGAGGCTGCGCTCGCAGACCGCCACCAGAAGGGTCTCCAGGTCGGGGTAGCCGAGCTCCTCGGCGAGCCGGCGCAGCGGCACCTCGCTGGCCAGGCCGCGGTCGTGCTTGCGGAGGGTGAGCCCGATGGTCGCGCGGCCGAGACGGACCTTGTCGGCGATGCTGATGCCCGGCTCGTTCTTCTCGTCGAAGTACCGGTTGATCTGCATCTGGGCCTGGCTGGACTTGACGAAGCCGAGCCACTCCCGGCGGGGGCCGCGCGGCGCGTTGGGCTCGAGCTCGACGTGGCCCTCGGTCTCGGAGAAGATCTCGACGACGTCGCCGTCGCGCAGCGGGGAGCTGAGGGGGGCGAGGCGCCCGTTGATGGTCGCGGCCAGACACTGGTCGCCGCGTTCGGGACCGAGCTCGTAGGCCAGGTCGACCGGGGTGGAGCCGCCGGGAAGTTCGTACGGGTTGCCGTGGGCGAAGACGGTGATCTGGCCCTCGGCGAGGTCACATCGCAGCGAGTCGAGGAACTGGCCCGCGTCGGTGGCGTCCTGCTGCCAGTCCAGCACGCGTTTCAGCCAGGTCAGCTGGTCCGCGCCGGGTGGCTCGTCGGACACCTTCGGATATCGGTAGCTGGTGGCGACGCCGTACTCCGAGTAGCGGTGCATGGTCTCGGTGCGGATGAGCACTTCGACCAGCCGCCCTTCCGGCCCGACCACGGTGGTGTGGAGCGAGCGGTACAGGTTGTTCTTCGGCGAGGCGATGAAGTCCTTGAACCGGCCGGCCACCGGGCGCCACTGACCGTGGATCGCGCCGAGCGCGGCGTAACAGTCGGTGTCCGGCCCGTCCACCACGACCGCGATGCGCGGCAGGTCCAGCGGGACGTTGTGGTTGCCGGCGACGGTGTCTTTCCAGATCGAGTAGTAGTGCCGGGGGCGCGGCGTGACCTCGGCGTCCACCTTGGAGCGGCGCAGCGCGGCGCGGGCCTTGGTGGAGACCTCGGTGAGGTATTCGTCCCAGCCGGGACGGTTCTTCACGTGCTCGTCGATGCGGGCGAACGCGTCCGGCTCCAGGTGGAAGAGCACCACGTCGTCGAGGTCGCGCTTGAGGGCCTGGATGCCGAGCCGGTCGCAGAGCGGGACGAGCACGTCCAGCGTGGCGGTGGCGATCCGGGCCCGGCTCGACGGGGAACGCGCGTCCAAGGTGCGCATGTTGTGCAGCCGGTCGGCCAGTTTGATCACCAGGACGCGGACGTCCTTGCCGGCCGCGACGATCATCTTGCGGATCGTCTCGCCCTCGGCGGCCTTCCCGTAATAGGCCTTGTCGAACTTGGTCACGCCGTCGACCAGGTGGCTCACCTCGGGCCCGAAGTCGCCGTGCAGCGCCTCCAGCGTGTAGCTGGTGTCCTCCACTGTGTCGTGCAGCAGCGCGGCGACCAGGGTGGTGGTGTCCATGCCCAGTTCGGCGCAGATCTGCGCGACGGCGAGCGGGTGCGTGATGTAGGGATCGCCGGACTTGCGGAACTGGCCGCGGTGCATGCTCTCGGCGATCGCGTAGCTGCGGCGCACCACGGCGACGTCGGCCGACGGATGGATGCTGCGATGGGTCCGCGTCAGCGTGGCGACCGGGTCGTCGTCGTTGCCCTGGAAGCTGAGCAGCGAGCGGAGCCGCTGGGTGAACGTCGTGCTCGGGGAGGAGGCGGCCGGCAGCGCACGACCGAGAGCGGCGCCGTGGCCGGCGTCGACGTCCACCCGGACACCCCCTCACCGATCGTCCAAGCCTCGCCTGAAGCATGGAGCGTCTCACCCGCTAGCGAAGCACCTCGGTGGCGGGTTCGCCAAAGGCATCAAGCCGCCAAATGAGGTGAATCACCGCGAGCGTCGCGCGTGCCTTACAGCCTAAGCGAGCGAGCGTCATCCGAACGGTCAGTTACCGATAGGCGAACGGACGAGTCTTAGGCCGAGGCGGCGGTTTCCGCCCTGGTGAGGAGCGCGGCGAAACGCGCGGCGCCACGAACCGGTGACACCCAGTCGCCGACGGTTTCCACCAAGCGGGTGTCCGGCCGCTCCAGCCAGGCCAGAATCCGCTCGGTCTCCTCGGCGGTGGCGGCCGGCACCGGACCCGGTCCGTGCTGGACCGTCTCGGCTGTCAGCCGGGCCGCCTCCAGGGTGGGACGAGGGTGCTCCCGGGGCGGGGAGGTGGCCGCGGCGGCCAGCCGGCCGTGCCGGACCACCACGATCTCCCAGCCGCTCCGGCCGTCGCGCCGGGCCGCCACGACCTCCGGCATCCGGGTCAGGGCGTCCAGCCGCTGCATCCGGATCAGGGCGCGCAGCAGCGCGGTGAGGCGGGACCGGACGACCGCCGCCTCCTCATAGCGACGATGGTCGGAGAGCGTCTCGATCCGGGCCAGGATGGCGTCGACCACCGGACCCGGGTCACCCGAGGTGGCGGTGCGGAACGGGAGGGCGGCGCGAAGGTCGTACTCCTCGGGGGTGATCTCGTGTTCGCAGGGGGCCGGGCATCTCCCCAGCTCGGCCAGCGCGCACGCCGGCGTCCTGGTGCGCAGCGACAGTTTGTGGTTGCACTGCCGCAGCGGAACGGCGTCATAGACCCCGGCCGCGGCCAGCTCGGCCGTGCGCCGCGAGGAGAACGGGCCAAGATAGGTCGCGCCGTCCTCGGCGAACCGCCGCACCACCGACAGGCGGGGGAACGTCTCGGCGGTCAGCTTCAGCCAGACCACCCGCTCGGGGAACTTGGACCGCCGGTTGTACGGCGGGGCGTGGGCGGCGATCAGCCGCAGCTCCCGGACCTCCGCCTCCAGGGAGTGGGCGCACTCCACCGCCTCCACCCGGACCGCGGCGGTGAGCATCTCGGAGATCCGGGCCCGTTTCTCGGCGGCGGTGAAATAGCTGCGCACCCGGGTCGCGATGTCCTTGGAGGTGCCGACGTAGAGCGGGCGGTCGTCGGCGGCGCGGAACAGATAGACCCCGGGCACGTGCGGCAGGCCGTCGGCGAGGTGCCGCTGCCGGCGCTGGGCCGGGGTCACCGCCTTGGCGAACTCGATCGCGTCGCCCAGCGTGTGCACCTTGAAGCTGCCCAGCCGCTCGATCAGCCCGTGCAGCACGTCGACGGTGGCTTTCGCGTCGTCCAGCGCGCGGTGGTTGGGCGTCACCGTGGACCGGAAGAACTGGGCCAGCGTGCCCAGCTTGCGGTTGGGCACCTCGTCGCGGGTCAGCGCCCGGCGGGCCAGGGCCGCGGTGTCCAGGACCCGCATCTGCGGCCACGGATAGCCGTGCCGGGCGCAGGCGGCCTTGAGGAAACCGACGTCGTAGGGCGCGTTGTGGGCGACCAGCACCGCCCCGCGCAGGAACTCCAGCAGGCTGGGCAGAACCGTCTCGATCGACGGCGCGGGCCGCAGCATCGCCTCGGTGATGCCGGTCAGGACGGTGATGAACGGCGGCAGCGGCTCACCCGGATTGACCAGCGTGGCGAACTCGCCGAGCCGCCGGCCGGCCCGCACCTTCACCGCGCCGATCTCGGTGATGCCGGCGCCGTCCGCGGCGCCGCCGGTGGTCTCCAGGTCGAGCACCACGAACGTGGTGTCCGCCAGGGACAGCGCGGCCGGGTCGACCGAGCCGTCGGCGGTCAGCAACGTGTCCAGAGTGCCCTGCACGTAGGCCGGTTGTGTCACGGGCGGCAACACTAGAGCGGGGGTACGACAGAAACTGCAGGCCGGGCCGAAAAGATCACTTGCTCCGAAGGGCGGTTGCACCCTGACCGGTGTGAGAATGGGTGGATGTCCGCGCCGCTCGACCCCGAACACCGCCCCGAGGAGGAGGCGGCGTCCGAGGCTGCGGACTTCGCGCCGGAGCCGGTCCTGCCGGAAGCCGTCCGCCAGCGGATCATGACGTTGTCCGCCGCCGCGCTGCCCGGCCTGCCCGCCGACGAGATCCCGGTCCCGCTGCGCCGGGTGGCCCGTTTCGCCCCGAACCGCCGGGCCCGCCTCGGCGGCCGTGACATCGCCGCCCAGCTGGTCGCGGACCCGCTCTTCCGGCAGCGCATCGGCGCCCGCATCGTCACCGAGGCGGGCGACCTCGGCGCCGCCGTGACCAGCGGTGTCGCCCCCGCGGCGGCTGATCCGGTCGAGGTGGCGGCGCTGGCCTATCTGGCCCGGCCGGAGGGCTGGCGCGACCTGATCGAGGCGGCCGGTGACGCGGTCCGGGCCGAGGCGGACACCGCGGCGGTGGCCGGGCAGATCCGCGCCGCCGAGCAGCGCGCCACCCGCGCCGAGCACGACCGGGCGGTGGCCCGGGCCGAGGCCGAGAAGCTGCGTGACGAGCTCGCCAAGGTCAGTCAGGAGCTGGGCCAGCTGCGGGAGGAGGCGCGCAGTACGGCGAAGGCCCTGCGGGAGGCGCAGGCCGCGCAGAAACGGGCCAGTGACCTGCTGGCGACGGAAAAGGGGAGGGCGGCGCGTGCCGCCCTCGACCATGAGGCGGAGCTGCGCCGGATGCGGGCCCGCCTCGCCGACGCCGAGGCGGCCGCCGCCACCGGCAAGCAGGCGGCCAAGGATGCCCGGGCGGTCGACGACGCGCGCCTCTGGCTGCTGCTGGAGACGATCGGCCAGGCCGCCACCGGCCTGCGCCGGGAGCTGGCCATCGGGCCGGCGGACAAGCTTCCGGCCGACTTCGTGGCCGACACCGCCGCGGACCGGCCCGGCGCCCCGGAGCGCTCCCGAGCCCGGGCCCAGGACACCGACGACCCGGGCCGCCTGGACCAGCTGCTCGCGCTGCCCCGGGCCCACCTCGTCGTGGACGGTTACAACGTGACCAAGCGCGGCTTCGCCGACATGTCCCTGGAACAGCAGCGCAAGCGGTTGATCACCGGGCTCGGTGGGATAGCGGCGCAGACCGGCGACGAGGTCACCGTGGTCTTCGACGGCGCCGAGCGGGTGCACGGCCTGCCGCCCGCGCCCCGCGGTGTCCGGGTGCTCTTCTCCCGCAAGGGCACCACCGCCGACGAGCTGATCCGGCAGCTGGTCCGGGCCGAGCCGCCCGGCCGCCCGGTGGTGGTGGTCTCCTCCGACCGCGAGGTCGCCGACGGGGTCCGCCGGCACGGCGCGTACCCGATGGGCGCCGATTCTCTGCTGCGCCGGCTGGCTCGTTCGTAAAACTGTCATACCCCTCGCATAGCGTGACTGTCACGGATGGTGATCGTCTCCGGAGGAGGGGTAATGATCATCGACTGCGGACGGTGCGTCGAGCGCACCGACGAGTGCAACGAATGTCTGATCAGCGTGCTCGACAGCACGCCCGACGGCATCGCCGACCTGACCCCGGGAGAGCTCCGGGCCATCGAGACGTTCGAGCTGGCCGGATTCGAGGTGGAGCTGCTGGAGACGCCCGAGCCACCGGTGGTGGTGCCACTGTTCCCGACCCGCCGCAACGTTGCGTGATCACGTTTGTCTCTAGGATGGCGGCATGACGCGGACCTGGGCCATCGGCGCGTTCGTCGTGCTGCTCGCGACGCTGGCCGTCGTCGCCGCGCTGGTGATCCCCTGGCACCGTGCCCCGGCGCCGCGCGCCGACCAGGTGGCCGCGCTCGGGCAGCTGCCCGCCGACCAGGTGGCCAGGGGCCGGGCGTTCCACGCGGACCTGCGCCCGGGCAACTATCTGGGCCTCGGGCTGAGCCTGATCGTCGCGCTGGTGCTCGGCCTCACCCCGGCCGGCGCCCGCCTGGTCGAGCTGGCCGGCCGCCCGTTCGGCGACCACTGGCTGGCCCGGGCGGTGCTCGGTGGTCTCGTCGTGGTCCTGGTGGCCGAGGTGATCACGCTGCCGATCGCCGCCTGGAGGCACACCGTCGTGGTGCGTTACGGGATCTCCACCCAGACCTGGGGCCCCTGGGCCGTCGACCTGCTGAAGTCGTACGCGGTGGGCGCCGTCATCGGCGGGCTCGCCCTGGCCGGCTTCTTCACCGTCACCCACTTCGCACCCCGCTGGTGGTGGGCGTTCGGGGCGGCCGGCGCGGCCGGTCTCGTGGTGCTGCTGTCGTTCGTGCTGCCGGTGCTGGTCGAGCCGGTCTTCAACAGGTTCACGCCGATGCCCGCGGGCCCCCTGCGGGCCGAGCTGCTCACCCTCGCCGAGCGCGACGGCGTCCCGGTCAAGGACGTGCTGGTCGCCGACGCGTCCCGTCGCACCCGCGCGGTGAACGCCTATGTGTCCGGGCTCGGCCCGACCCGGCGGATCGTCGTCTACGACACCCTGCTGACCGAGGCCACCCCGGACGAGGTGGTGTCGGTGGCCGCGCACGAGCTCGGCCACGCCAAGGACAACGACGTGCTGATCGGCACGGTCATCGGCGCCCTCGGCGCGGCCGTCGCGGTGATCGGCCTCTATCTGCTCGGCTCCTGGTCCTGGCTGCTCCGGCTGGCCGGGGTGGACTCGATCGCCGAGCCCCGGGCGATCGGCCTGCTGCTGGCGGTCACCACGGTCGCCGGCCTGGTCGCCGGCCCGGCGCAGTCCTTCGTCTCCCGGCGCGTCGAGGCCCGCGCCGACACGCACGCCCTGGCCCTGACCGGGGACCCGGAGACCTTCGCGGCGATGCAGCGCCGCCTCGGCCTGGTCAACCTCGCCGACCCCGATCCGCCACGCTGGGAGCACATCATGTTCGCCTCACATCCGTCGACCGTGCAGCGGATGGCCGCGGCCCGCGCCTGGGCCCGGGGCGCACGCTGATGGGGCGCACCCTGCTGGTCACCAACGACTTCCCGCCCCGGCCCGGCGGCATCCAGCAGTTCGTGCACAACCTGGCGGTGCGCCAGCCGGCCGGCTCGATCGTCGTCTACTCGTCCACCTGGCGCGAGGCCGCCGCCTTCGACGCGGAGCAGCCGTTCGAGGTCGTCCGGGAGGACACCGGGGTGCTGCTGCCGACTCCGGCCGTGGCCCGCCGCGCCGCCGCGCTCGCCCGGGAGCATCAGTGCGACACCGTCCTGTTCGGCGCGGCAGCGCCGCTCGGGCTGCTCGCCCACGGGCTGCGGCGCGACGCCGGGGTGGAGCGGGCGGTCGGGATCACCCACGGCCACGAGATCGGCTGGGCGGCGCTGCCCGGCGCGCGGACGCTGCTGCGCCGCATCGCCCGGGGCAACGACGTGATCACCTATCTGGGGGAGTTCCAGCGCAGTCGCCTCGACCGTGCGCTGCACGGCCTCACCGACCTGCGCCGGCTGGCCCCGGGGGTGGACGTGGACACCTTCCACCCCGAGGTGGACGGCGCGGCGGTCCGCAAACGGTACGGGCTGGACGGGCGGCCGGTGGTCGTCTGCGTCTCCCGGCTCGTGCCGCGCAAGGGCCAGGACATGCTGATCCGGGCCATGCCGCTGATCCGCCGCCGGGTGCCCGGAGCCGCGCTGCTGCTGGTCAGCGGCGGGCCGTACCGCAAGACCCTGGAACGGCTGGCCCGGGAGAACGGGGTGGAGTCCGACGTGGTCTTCACCGGGTCGGTGCCGTGGTCCGAGCTGCCGGAGCACTACGCGGCCGGTGACGTCTATGCGATGCCGTGCCGCACCCGGGCGGCCGGCCTCGACGTGGAAGGACTCGGCATCGTCTATCTGGAGGCCTCGGCGACCGGCCTGCCGGTGGTCGGCGGCGACTCCGGCGGCGCGCCCGACGCGGTCCGTGAGGGCGAGACCGGCTTCGTGGTCGGCGGCCGCGACGTGGCGGCGATCGGCGGCCGGGTGGCCGACCTGTTGGCCGACCCGGACCGGGCCCGGGCGATGGGCCGGGCCGGACGGGCGTGGGTGGAGCGCGAGTGGCGCTGGGAGAAGCAGGCGGACCGGTTGCGGCAGCTGCTCGAACCGCCGCCCGCCGGCGTCTGACTTCGCCGCACCGGGTGTCCGTCTCCCGGTGCCCGAGCGTGAATGAAGCCGGTCATTCCGCCTTCAGCCGTGGACATCGATCGGTCCCGCGGCGTAGGAACGGGGCAGGGCTTCCGGCATGCGCGCCGCGTGCCGTCCGTGCGTCGCGCGCCGTGCCGCGCTTGCGGAGCTCCGCTGAGGGACCCCCGAACGGAGGCCGCCGATGCCGGAGAACCGCCGCCCCGACCCGGACCCTGGCGCCGACCTGGACCGTGGCGACAAGCCCGACCACAGCGCCGAGCCGACTGACGCCGGGACGATGCTGGAGGAGCAGGACGACGGGGAGCTCGAACTCCCGTACTGGCTGACCTCCACCGAGGAGGCCGCCAACACCACGTTCCTGCAGATGATGCGGAGACTGCCGAGCCTGCTCCGCGAGGCGTGGCTTCTCGCCTGGCGGGCCAGCCGGCGCACCACGGTGGCGGTGGTGACCCTGCAGCTGGCGGCCGGGGTCGCCGCGGCGGTCGGGCTGATCAGCGTGGTCGGCGTGCTCGACGGCCTGCTGCAGGCGGGACCGACCCCGGAGCGGGTACGCGCCGCCGTACCCTCGCTGGTGCTCCTGGTCGTTGCGCTGGCAACGCGGGGTCTGCTCGCCTCGGCGGCGACAGCAGCACACGGGCGGTTGTCCCCGATGGTGTCGGAGGCGGCCGAGAATCGCCTGCTCGACCTGACCACCCGGGTGGAGCTGGCGACGTTCGACGACCCGGAATGGCGCGATGCCATGGACCGGGCGCGGGACCGCGGCATCTTCGCCGCCCAGCAGGTGGTGGATCACGGCATCGAGGTGCTCACCCACCTGATCGGACTGGTTGCGACAGCCGGTGTGCTGGCGGTGCTGCACCCGGCGCTGCTGCCGATGCTGGTGCTGGCGGTGGTGCCGACGGCGTGGGCGGCGGTCCGGGCGGCGAAACTCGGTTACCGCAGCAAGCTGCGGCTCATCGCGACGTGGCGGCGGCAGCGGATGCTGGCCTATCTGCTGGCGGCCCGGGATTCGGCCGCTGAGCTGCGGGCGTTCACGGTGCGCCGCTTCCTGCTGACCGAGGCGTCCCGGCTGCTGCGGATCTCCACCCTCGAGGAGATCAGGGTGATCGGCCGGGTGGTCCGGACCAATCTGGTGGGTCAGGCGCTGAGCGGGTTCGTGACCGGTCTGGCGTACGTCATGCTGTGCTGGCTGCTGTGGACCGATCGGATGGACCTGGCCGCCGGTGGCGCCGCCGCCTACGCGATCAAGATCGGCATCGGCAAGCTGTCCGAGTTGGCGTTCAGCGCCAACCGGGTCTACGAGCAGGGCCTCTACTTCGCCGACTATCAGGGGTTCTGCGAGATGTCGCTGGCGCGCGCGGAGCCGTCGCCGGGCCGCCGGGCGCCGGAGCACTTCGACGAGATCCGGCTGGAACGGGTGACGTTCAGCTATCCGGACGCGGACCGGCCGGCGGTGCGGCAGGTGAGCATGACGCTGCGGCGCGGCCAGATCATCGCGCTGGTCGGCGAGAACGGCTCGGGCAAGTCGACCCTGGCGGCAGTGCTGGCGGGGCTCTACCGGCCGCAGGACGGCACGGTTCATTGGGACGGGGTGGACGTGACCCGGTTCCAGCCCGAGTCCGTGCGCGAACGGGTCGCCGTGGTGATGCAGGAGCCGACCCGGTGGCCGCTGTCCGCCCGGCTCAACATCGCGATCGGCCGGCACGACCGCCCGGCGTCGCTGGACCAGGTGCGCGAGTCGGCCCGTGCCGGGGACGCCCACGAGTTCGTGATGGAGCTGCCCCGCGAGTACGAGACGCTGCTCTCCCGGCACTTCACCGACGGTGCGGACCTCTCCGGCGGGCAGTGGCAGCGACTCGCGGTGAGCCGCGCGTTCCACCGGGACGCGCCGCTGCTGATCTGCGACGAGCCGACGGCGAACCTGGACGCGCGGGCCGAACACGAGGTCTACCGGCGGCTGCGGGACCTGGCGGCCGGGCGCACCGTCGTGCTGATCACCCACCGGATGGCCAGTGTCCGGGAGGCGGACCGGATCTACGTGCTCGACCACGGGGCGGTGGTCGAGGAGGGCGACCACGACGAACTGATGGCCGCCGACGGGGTCTATGCGCAGCTCTTCACACTGCAGGCCAGCGCCTACCAGTCGGCCTGAACACCTGTCAGAGTCAAGAACATGATTTCTGGTACGGGCCACGAGCACCTCGATCCAGCCTTGCTGGAGCGGCTCGGCGTGGCGCCGGGGCCGGTCACGTTGCTCCAGTTCTCCACCGCGTTCTGTGCCCCGTGCCGGGCGGTGCGCCGGATCAGTGCGGAGGTGGCGGCCCTGCTCCCGGGGGTTCAGCACGTCGAGGTCGACGCCGAGAGTCACCTGGCCGAGGTGCGGGCGCTCGACATCCGGCGCACGCCCACGCTCCTGGTCCTCGATTCCGACGGTGTGGTGATCAGGCGGGCGACCGGCGTGCCCACGAAGCCGCAGCTGATCGCCGCGCTGGCCGCCCTGCTCCCCGACCCCTGAACATCCGCCGGACAACCGGGCGGTTGCGTGTGAAGTTCGGGTGCGCTCCGCACCCGAACTTCACACGCTGGTTTGGGCGTGGATGGGGGAGAGCGGGGTGGGGCGGGCGAGTTTGCGGACGCCGGGGACCAGCAGCTGGGTTGCGGCGGCCAGCAGCAGGACCACCGCGCACCAGGCGAGCACCCGGTCGACCCCGAACCGCTCCCACAGCGGCCCGGCCAGCGCGTTGCCCACCGGCATGGCCAGGTAGGACGTCAGGTAGTCCCAGGAGGACACCCGCCCGAGCATCCGCTGCGGCACCTCGTCCTGCACCGCTGTCTCCCAGACCACGTCGTAGAAGATCAGGCCGCAGTAGCCGATCACCGCCCCGGCCAGGACCGCGCTGAGCGTGCCGGGCCACACATAGGACGCCACCCACACGACCATCAGCATCAGGGCCGGGTAGCCCGCCCGTAGCGGCCGCCGGGGCCGCAGCCGCATGCCCAGCATCGCGCCCAGGAACCCGCCGAGCCCCTGGGCCGCCGAGATCAGGCCGATCGCGTGGGCGCCGCCGAGCCGTTCCATCGCCACCACCTGGACGAGGACCAGGATCATGCCGTTGGCGATGTGATAGACGCAGGCGCTGAGCAGGCCGCCGAGCAGCCAGTCCCGGCTGCGGATCTCCCGCCAGCCGGCGGCCAGCTCACGGAGCATCGGCGCAGGGGTGCCACGCTCCGCGCGTACCCGCAGGAGAACGGCAGCGACCAGCGACAACAGGAAGCTGACCGCGTTGGCCGCGAAGCCCGCCGGTGCGCCGAAGGCGGCGACGGTGACGCCGCCGGCTGCCGGACCGGCGATGCCGCACGCGGTCTGCAGCATGCTCAGTGTGGCGTTGGCCTGCTGGCGCCGGTCGGCCGGCACCAGCAGCGGCTTGACCGCGGCCATCGCGGGGGTGAAGAAGCTGCCCGCGGCGGCCGAGACGGCGGTGAGCGCGCAGAGCAGCGCGAGCTGGTAGCCGCCGGCGGCGAACATCGCGGCGATGCCGGCGGTGGCAGCGAAGCGGATCAGGTCGGAGGCGGCCATCACCAGCCGGGGCTGGAGGCGGTCGGCCCAGACGCCGCCGAACAGGGCGCCTGCCAGCAGGGCGAGCACCGACGTGGCCATCACCAGCCCGAGGTCGCGGACGCCGCCGGTGGTGAGCACGGCGACGGCGAGGGCCACGGTCTGGAAGCCGTTGCCGATCCAGGAGAGGGCCTGGCCGGTGGCGAGGAGCCGGAAGTCGCGCGTCATGCCGACGAGAGTAGTTCAACGTCTAACTATCAGCAATCTAATAATCAAATCGATGGCACACTTACGGCATGGAAGACGGCGTTGATCAGCACGTGGCCCGTTGGGCGAGTTTCTGGAAGGACGAACCGGCGTTCGCGCCCGAGGTGGAGGGGGCGCTCGTCCGGATGAAGCGCATCCTGCGCTGGATCGAGCGGTCCGACGTGGCGGCCTTCGCGCGGGCGGGGGAGGACTTCACGCTCCAGGACTACCGGACGCTGCACGTGCTGATGGTCCAGCCGTGGCCGACCGAGGCGACGCCGGCGCAGTTGGCCGAGGCGGCGAACGTGACCCGGGCGGCGATGACCAGCCGCCTCGACCGGCTCGCCGAGGCCGGGATGATCACGCGGCAGGTGGACGGCACGGACCGGCGGCGGGTGCTGGTCCGGCCCACACCGGCGGGCCGGGACATGTGGAACCGGTACATCTTCGAGGGGATCGCCCGGGATCGGGAGGCGATGCGGGCGCTCACCGAGGACGAGTTGCGTCAGCTCAACGCGCTGCTGCGGAAGGTTCTGCTGTCCCTGGAGGACTAGCGACTCCGGAGCGTCTCCGCGATGGGCCGGCGCGGAGACGCTCGGGCTCGACGCCGCTCCTGTCGCGGCGTTTCACCAGGGCATATCCAGCGTTACGGCATCTGAAAACCGGAAACGCCGAAGATGCCCGGATTGCTCAGAACTTCGGCGCGTCGGGGGCTTCGAGCAGTCCGAGGCGAAGAGCGGTCATGAGCGCCTGCGCCCGGTTCGCCGCGCCCAGCTTCTCGTACAGCTTCGAGATGTGGGTCTTCGCCGTCGACTCGGAGACGAAGAGCTGCTTGGCGATCCCGGCCACGCTCATGCCGTCGGCGAGCAGGCGGAGCACCTGGCCCTCACGCGGCGAGAGCTGCGGGCCGGACGGCGCGAGCCGGCGCTTCATGGCCTCGGCCAGGTCGGCCGCGGTGAACGCGCTGGGCGCCGACGCGGCGTGCCGGGCAGCCGCCACGACCTCGTCCGCCGGGGCGGTCTTCGGCACGAACGCGCTGGCACCGGCCTCGAGAGCGCCGAACAGCTGGTCGTCGCCCGCGTACATGGTGAGGACCACGATGCCCATGTTGGAGTTGTTCTTGCGCAGGGCGCGGGTGGCCTCGAGACCGCTGCCGTCGGGCAGGCGAAGGTCCATGATCACGACGTCCGGCTGCAGGGCGCCGGCCTGGCGCACCGCCTCCGCCGCAGTGGCGGCCTCGCCGACGACCTCGAACTGCCGGTCGCGCTCGAATGCGTGTCGCAGCCCCTTACGGATCAGGTCGTGATCGTCGACTAGGAGGACCTTGGTGCGCCCCGTCGGCGCAGGACTGGTCGACATGCTCGGCTTACTCCCCTTCTGGAGCGGAAACGCTATCCCGCACGCTATCGCGCCGAGGCGGGGTTCCGAGCACTACGGCGACGGTTGTCCCGCTGGGGTGTCGCGGCGTGATCTTGAGACGTCCCCGGATGCGTTCGGCGCGCTCGGCCATGATGGTAAGTCCGTAACGGCCGTCCGGGCGATTGTCCGCGAAGCCCTTGCCGTCATCGGACACTTCGATCTCCGCGTACGGCGGGTCGACGGTGCAGGTGACCCAGAGGTTCGAGGCGCCCGCGTGCTTGCGGGCGTTGGTGATCGCCTCCTGCGCGATGCGCAGCAGCTCCGCCTCGGTGGCCGCCGGGAGCCGGGCCGTCGACTCGTCGAACGTGAAGTGGACCCGCAGCCCGGCGCTGGTGCCGAGGGTGCGGGCGTACTCGGCGATCGCGGCGGCCAGCCCGCCGTTGCGATCGACCTCGGAACGCAGCTCGAACAGGCTGAGCCGCAGCTCGGTGATCACCCGGGTCACCTCGGCGCGCAGCACCCGCAGCTCCTCGGCGGTCTCCTCGGCGCCCTCCGGCAGGGTGGCCTGCGCGTTGTCGATCCCGTAGCCGACCATCACCAGCTCCTGAGCGACCCCGTCGTGGATCTCCCGGGCCAGGCGCTGACGTTCCTCGTTGGTGGCCAGCGACCGCACGTCGTCGAAGAGCAGGGCGGCCTCCAGCCGCAGCGCGGCCGGACCGGTCACCTCGGTCACCGAGGCGACGACCGGCGACGGGTACGCCCCGGTGCCGTCCGTCTCCAGGATCACCAGCCCGATCGTGCGCACCCCGGCGACCAGCGGCACCACCAGGGAGGACACCTCGCCGCCCTGGTGCGTGCGGGCCTGCGACCGGCTGGCCACCTGCGGCTGCTGGGTGGCCCAGGCGTCGGCGATGGCCGAGTCGGCATCGAGAGTGGTCTCCCAGTCGACCCGCTCGGCGCCGGTCTGCGCCAGCACCACGAGCCGGCCACCGCCGCTGGCCGACAGCACCGCCGCGCGGTGGCCGGGCGCGACCACGCGCAGCTCCTCCAGCAGGTGCTCGGAGATGCCGCCCGGGTCCAGGGTGGCGCCGGGCAGCGAACGGGCGACGCTGCGCAGCTGGGTCAGCAGGCGGGTGGCCTCGGCGTACGGCTGCGGGGGCGGCTCGGTCGGCTGGAGCAGCTGCCGCATGGTCTCGGCGGCGAACGTGATGATCGCGCCGAGCACCAGCCACTGGCCGCAGGCCGCGAGATAACCCGGTTGGGTGAGCGTGAAGTCGCCGCCGGTGCGGTGTGCCAGACCTCCGATCAGCATCGCCACGGCGGCGGCGCCGAGCAGCGCGGCGCCCTCCAGCTGCCGGCGGTACAGCGCCGCGGTGAGCAGCGGCACCGACAGATAGGGGAGTACGGCCTCGGCGCCGAAGCCGGCGTCGACCTGGCCGATGGCCGCGGTGGCGACCGAGCCGGCCGCCAGCCCGGTGACCACGACCTCGGCGAACCGGCCGAGCGGGGCGAGCACCGGGTGGTCGCGGGCCACGAAGGCGGGGACCGCGGCGATCGCCAGGAGAACGATCCAGATCAGCTGCCGGGGGTCCTCGGTGGCGGTCAGGGTGAGCACCGCGACCAGCGCGAGCATGACGACACGCGCCACGGCTTCGGCCGGGCGCAACGGCGTCGGGGCACTGACATGGGCTGGCACGTGACGGATGGTAGCGGCAAGGAGCGGAAACAGCCCGTCGGCGGCGGTGTGGGGAGTGACGCCGGGGCGGGGAAGCGGCGGTGTGCCGTGCCGCCCCAGGCGCGTGCCCGGCTGCGTACAGCGGGTAGCCTCCGGTGCATGGCGGACACCTCGACGCAGTCGATTCAGGTCCATGCGCCCCTGGCCCGGGTGGCCGCGGTGATCTGCGACTTCGCGCGTTACCCGGAGTGGGCCGAATCGATCAAGCAGGCGGAGGTCGTCGAGGAGTACGAGGACGGGTACGCCGCCCGCGTCCGCTTCCAGATCGACGCGACCGTGCTGGTGGACGAGTACACGCTGGAGTACGCGTACGCCGACGATCTGTCCCGGATCGAGTGGCACCTGGTCGAGCCCTCCAAGACGCAGCGTTCCCAGGACGGCTCCTACGACCTGGTGGAGAACGCCGACGGCAGCACGACGGTGACGTACACGCTGGCGGTGGACCTGGCGATCGGCATGCTGGGCATGTTCCGCCGCAAGGCCGAAAAGATGATCATGGACACGGCGCTGAAGGAGCTCAAGCGCCGCGTCGAGAGCACGCCCGCGGACTGAGGGGAGCCCAGATGGCCGGGTCAGCACGCGAGGAGGCCGAGCGGCTGATCGCCACGATCCTGGCGAAGGCCGCGATGAGCGGGGCCGGTGGCCGTGAGTCCTCGTCGCGGCAGGGAGATGTTCTCGGCATGCTTGCGAACGCCGCCCGGGGTCACTCCGGCGGGGCCTGGTCGACCGGGAGCGCGGAGTGCTGCGTCTGCCCGGTCTGCAAGGCGATCGCCGCGGCGCGCGACCCGAGCCCCGAGACGGCGGAGCGGCTCGCCACCAGCGCGGGCGACATCGCCTCGGGGGTGGCCGGCCTGATGCGCGCGTTCTCCGCCATGGCCGGTGAGCGGTCCCGGCCGCCGGCGCCGCGTCCCCAGGCGCGCCCCGCGGACCCGGACGGCGTCTGGGCCCGGGCCACCGACGAGACGCCGGTCACCGAGCCGGTCCCGTCCGACCCGTGGGCCGCGGCCAGCGCCGAGAGCGCCCGGGAGGCGGCCGCCGCGGCGAAGGCCAGGGCAGCCGCCGCGGAGGAGGCGGTGGCGCGCGCGGTGGAGCAGGCGCGGGCGGCCGCCCAGGCACGCCGGGCCACGGCGCCTGACGTCAGTCGTACTCCCGGCGGATCTGATGTCTGGGCCATGGCCACTGCGGAGCCCGCGGCGGACGACGCGGCCGCGCCCCGTAGCGTGGATCATGACCTGGGCGCTTCGGCGCCAGAGGACCGCGACGCAGGCCCCGGCGACGGTGCCCGCGCCGGCGACGCGGTGTGAACCGGATTTTTTCGACGTTGCCGGCGCCGGCGGTCGAAAAGGTCCACTTGTTGCAGAGGGGACGGGCAGCGTGACGCTGACCATCGGAATCGACGTCGGCGGTACCAAGGTCGCCGGCGGGGTGGTCGACGAGCGGGGCACCGTGCTGGCGTCCAACCGCCGGCCGACGCCGGCGCACGACCCGGCCGGCACCCGGGACACCATCGTCGAGGTGGCCGCCGAACTGGCAGCGCAGTACCCGGCCGCGACCGCGATCGGGATCGGCGCCGCCGCGTGGATCGACGCGGCCGGCTCCACCGTGCTGTTCGCGCCGAACCTGGCCTGGCGGGACGAGCCGTTGCGCGACTACGTGTCCAAGGCGGTGGGCCTGCCCACCGTGCTGGAGAACGACGCCAACGTGGCGGCCTGGGCGGAGTTCCGGTTCGGTGTCGCCCAGCACGCCGACGACTCGATGGTGATGATCACGGTCGGCACCGGCATCGGCGGCGGCATCGTGATCAACGGCAAGCTCTGGCACGGCGCCAACGGCATCGCCGGCGAGCTGGGCCACATCCAGTCGGTTCCGGACGGGCACCCCTGCGGCTGCGGCCGGCTCGGCTGCCTGGAGCAGTACGCGAGCGGCAACGCGCTGGTCCGCTTCGGCCGGGCCGGCGCCCGTCAGGAGCCGGAGCGCGCCGCGACGCTGCTCGAGCTGGCCGGCGGCGACCCGCTGGCGATCACCGGCCGGCAGATCACCGAGGCGGCCCGGGCCGGCGACGGGGTCGCGATGGACGCCTTCGCGCAGGTCGGCTACTGGCTCGGGGTGGCGCTCGCGGACCTGGCGCAGAGCCTGGACCCGCAGATCCTGGTGATCGGCGGGGGAGTGGTCGACGCGGGGCCGCTGCTGATGGGGCCGGCCGAACGGACGTACCGGGACCAGCTCGCCCAGCGCAACCGGTTCCCGGTGGCCGAGGTGCGCGCGGCGCTGATGGGCAACGTGGCCGGGGTGGTCGGCGCCGCCGACCTGGCCCGGCTGGCCGGTTAGCGCGGACCGCGGATGTCCGGGGTCCCGTTGCGGGTGGTCAGCTACAACGTCCACGGGTTGCGGGACGACCGTGCCGCGCTCGTCGGCCTGATCCGTGACCTGGCCCCGGACGTCCTGGTGGTGCAGGAGGCGCCGCGGCGCTTCCGGTGGCGGCAGAAATGTGCCCTGCTGGCGGCCGAGACCGGCCTGGTGGTGGCCGCCGGCGGCCTGCCGTCGCTGGGCAACCTGCTGCTGGTCAGCCTCCGGGTGGCGATCCGCCGGACCTGGTGCCTGCGCTATCCGCTGACCCCGGGCCGGCACCTGCGCGGCGCGGTCTTCGCCGAGGCCGCGGTGCGCGGGGCGCGCTTCACCGTCTCCGGGTCGCATCTGGCCACCGACCCGGCCGAGCGGCCGGCCCAGGCGGCGCACTGGAAGAGCGAGCTGGCCCGTGCCGAGGGCCCGGTGATCGCCGCCGCCGACCTGAACGAGGGGCCCGGCGGCAGCGCCTGGCGGATGGTCGAGGAGGGCCTGGTCGGCTCGGCCGAGGACGTCCCCACGTACCCCGCCGCGCTGCCGCGGCGCCGGATCGACGGGGTGTTCGTCACCCCGGACGTCTCCATCGAAGGTTACGAGATCATCTCGACCGATCGCGCCCGCGCAGCCAGTGATCATCTGCCGGTCGTCGCCGACCTGCTGCTCCCTTCCTTGCGGCCCTGAGGTCTGCAAGGATCGCCGGGTGCACGACTCCCCCGACCCGGGTGACCGTCGCGACGCCGTCTGTGTCGTGGGCGCCGGCGCCAGCGGGCTCACCGCGATCAAGAACCTTCTCGAGCAGGGCTTCGCGGTCGACTGCTACGAGCGCGAGACGTCCGTCGGCGGCGCCTGGAACTGGCGCCACGACCGCAGCCCGGTGTACGCGAGCACCCACCTCGTCTCGTCCCGCCCGCTGACCGAGTTCCCCGACTTCCCGATGCCGGACACCTGGCCCGACTACCCGCACCACAGCCAGGTCCTGGACTACCTGGAACGCTATGCGAAGCACTTCGGGCTCGGCGACCACGTCTGGTACGGCATGGAGGTCGTCTCGATCGTGCCGGCCGGCGACGGCCGCTGGGACGTGACCACGAAGTCGACAGGTGGCGGCTCGTCGCGGACCCAGCGCTACGCGGCCGTGGTCATCGCCAACGGGCACAACTGGTCGCCGCTCGACCCCGGGATCCCGGGGGAGTTCCGGGGCCAGGTGATGCATGCGGGGGCCTACAAGGACCCGTCCCGGCTGCGCGGCCGCAAGGTGCTCGTGATCGGCGGCGGCAACACCGGCTGCGACATCGCCGTCGAGGCGGCGCAACAGGCGGACAAGGTGTGGCACTCCACCCGCCGGGGCTACTGGTACGCCCCCAAATACGTCCTCGGGCGCCCCGCCGACCAGGTCAACGACCGGCTGCTGAAGTGGCGCCTGCCGTTGCGCCTGCGGCAGTGGCTCTACCGGCGCACGGTGCGGCTGACCAACGGCGACCTGACCCGGTACGGCCTGCCCGAGCCCGACCACCAGCCGTACGAGAGCCACCCGGTCGTCAACAGCCAGCTCGCCTATTACCTGGGCCACGGCCGGATCCACCCGGTGCCGGACGTGGCCCGCTTCGACGGTGCGGCCGTCGAGCTGGCCGGCGGCGCCCGGGTCGAGCCCGACCTGGTGATCACCGCGACCGGTTACCGGCCCCGGTTCGACTTCGTCGCCCCCGCGTTGCTCGACATCGACGACCACGGCCGGCCCGACCTGCACCTGCACGCGTTCGCCCGCAAGCACCCGACGCTCGCGGTGGTCGGCCTGCTCCAGCCGGACTCCGGGCTGTTCCCGCTCGCGCACTGGCAGAGCGTCGCGATCGCCCGCTGGCTGCGGCTGCGCGTCACCGACCCGGTGCGCGCCGCCGCGGTGCAGCAGAAGGAGTCCGCCCGCCCGCTCGCCAGCTGGTCACGCCGCCAGGTGGTGCCGTCCCGGCGGCACTGGTTCGAGGTGGACCACGTCGACTATCTGCGTTCCCTCGACGGCCTGCTGAAGCAGATGGAGACGGCCCGGTGAAGTCCGACCTGCTGCGTTTCGAGGACTGGACCGACCCGGTGCCACCGGCGCCCCGCGAGGTGATCTCCAAGGAGGGCGATCAGGACCAGTCACCGCTGGTCTTCGTCCCCGGGCTCGGACACGGCGCGTGGACCTTCGCCGAGCACTGGCTCGGCCACGCCGCCGGCCGTGGCTTCCCGGCCCACGCCATCTCCCCGCGCCCCGGTGGCGACCTGCGGGCCCAGGTGCACGACGTGGTGCAGCTGGCGGCGTCGCTGCCGCGCCAGGCCGTGCTGATCGGCCACGGAGCCGGCGCGCTGGTGGTGGCCCGCGCGCTGGGCCGCTATCCGGCGCGGGCGGCGGTGCTGGTCGCGCCGGTGCTCGACGGCTGGGCGGCGCTGGGCGCGGCGCTGCGCGGCAACCCGGCCGGCACGCTGCCGGCCGTCTTCGGCGGGCGCCTGCGTCTCTCCGCCCGGCAGCTGTTCGGCCCGGACCTCCCGGCCGAGCAGGCCACGGCGTACCTCGAGCGCATCGACGCCCGCCCGCGCGCCGAGCTGATCGGCCGGCACGAGCTGCCGGACCCGGTCGGCGGGCCGCCCACCCTCATCGTGGGCAGCCCGGACGACCGGATCGTGCGGCGGGCCACCCTGGACAAGGCGGCCGCCCGGTATGGCGGCGCCCCGCTGCTGTTCCCGGGCATGGGGCACGACCTGATGCTGGAGAGCGGCTGGACCGAGCCGATCGACGCGATTCTGGACTGGCTCGGCAAGCAGCTAGGACACTGACCGCTGCCGCGGGATCCGGCTGCCGCCGCGCCGGCCCGACCCGCCGGGCGGCTGCTCCGACTCGCTGGGCAGCTGCTCGGCCAGCCGTCCGGTGTGGTCCAGCGCGGTGAGGTACGCCCGGGCCCAGGCCAGGATGTCGTGGCTGGTCAGGTGCCGGCGCATCGCCGCCATCCGGGCCGTCAGATCGGCCGGGTCGGCCTCCATGGCGCGCAGCAGCGTCGCCTTCAGCCCGTCCACGTCGTGCGGGTTCACCAGGAAGGCCTGCTCGAGTTCCGCGGCGGACCCGGCGAACTCGCTGAGCACCAGCGCCCCGGCGCCGTCCTCCCGGGCCGCCACGAACTCCTTGGCGACCAGGTTCATGCCGTCGCGCAGCGGGGTCACCACCATCACGTCCGCGGTCCGGTAGAGCGCGGCCAGCTGGGACCGGTCGAACGGCTGGTTCAGGTAGTGGATGGCGGGCTCGCCGACCCGGCCGAACTCGCCGTTGATCCGGCCCACCTCGCCCTCGATCCGGTCGCGCAGGTCCCGGTAGCTCTCCACCCGTTCCCGGCTCGGCACGGCCACCTGGACCATAACGGTGTCCCGGACCTTCACGTGCCCGTCGCGCAGCAGCTCGCTGTACGCCGTGAGGCGGTGCTCGATGCCCTTGGTGTAATCCAGCCGGTCGACGCTGAGCAGCACCCGTTTCGGCCGGCCCAGGTCCCGCCGCAGCTGCTTGGCCTGACCCAGCACGTCGGGCCGGCTGGCCAGCGCGCGCATCTCGGCGACGTCGATCGAGATCGGGAACGCCCCGGTGCGCACGACCCGCCCGCCCACCGTGATGGTGTGGTCGCCGGCGTCGGCCGCGACCAGCTTCTGCGCCAGCTGCGCGAAGTTGTGCGCGGCCTGCTCACGCTGGAACCCGACCAGGTCGGCGCCGAGCATCCCGCACATCAGCTCGACGCGGCGGGGGAGCTGCATGAACAACTCGGGCGGCGGGAACGGCACGTGCATGAAGAACCCGATCAGCAGGTCCGGCCGCAGCTCGCGGAGCATCCCCGGGACCAGCTGCAGGTGGTAGTCCTGCACCCAGACGGCGGCGCCCTCCTCGGCGACCTCGGCGGCGGCCTCGGCGAACCGCTGGTTGACCGCCCGGTACGTCTCCCACCAGTCCCGGTTGAACACCGGCTGCTGCACGGCGTCGTGGTAGAGCGGCCAGAGTGTGGAGTTGGCGAACCCCTCGTAGTAGCCGCGCAGCTCCTCGCCGCTCAGCGAGACCGGCCGCAACCGCAGGCTGCCCACGTCCGGCAGGGTGGGTGCCGGGCCCAGGCCGCCTGCCCAGCCGACCCAGGTCGCCGGTGTCGGCTTCAGGATCGCGTGCAGTGCACTGGCCAGGCCACCCGGACTTCGGCGCCACTCACAGGCACCGTCCGGGGCGGCGTTGTCATCGAGGGGCAGACGGTTGGCGACGACGACGAGCGAACTCTGACGCATCACCGTAGGTTACCGGCCGAGCACCGATCATCGTCTATACGTGCGCTCGTAGTGTGTGAAGTTCGGGTGTGATACGCACCCGAACTTCACACCACGGCGCCGTCGTCGAACTCGTCGTCGTCATCGCCCGAGCGCAGCCGCCAGACCAGGGTGACCGCGCCGCCGACGATCGCCGAGAAGCCGATCAGCGACACCAGGTGCGAGTCGAGCGGGAGCAGCCCGGGGAAGAGGAAGAGCACGAAACCCAGCACCACGCCGAGCACGCCGGCCACCGCGTACTTCGAGATGCGGGGTATCGGCGGGGGCGGGGGCGGGATGTACCTGTCGTCGTCGCCGTAGTCCTCGTCGGGCAGGTCGGTGCCGAAGGTGTCCAGCCCGTACAGGATCGACGGCTCCTGCGGGTCGGTGCGCCGCCGGTTGAGCGGTGTGCCCTCCTCGGTCACCGGGCGGCCCGGCCGGGGCGGCTCCTGCTGCGGGTCGACGTTCTCCGTCGACGGCCAGGGCGCGGAGCCGTCGTCCTGGGTGGTGTGGAACCCGGAAATGATCTTGGCCCACTCGGCGTCCACCTCGGCCTGCGGCCGTGGATCCGCCGGCGGTGGGGTGGGCAGCGCGCCCCCGGTCACCTTCTGCAGGTGCTCGCGGGCGGTGTCCAGCCGGGTCCGGTCCACGAACAGCCGGTCGGTCGGCCGCGCGGGCAGGGTGGTGGCCCGCAGGATGGGGTTCTGGTCCGCGGTCGGCTGCAGGTACGCCGCGATGCCACCAGCCGCGAGCACGTCGAGCAGGTGCTCGCCGACCCGTGGATCCACGTCCCCCGCCGCCGCGTAGTCAGCGGCGTCGAGTCCGTTGTCGCGCCGCCCGCGACGGGCGCCACCCGTAGTCACCGATGCACACCCCCCTTGCCGACCGTGCCTTGAATGGTGACACGGCAGGCGCCTGTTGCGGGAGTGCGATTGTGGCGTGCCGCCCCCGCTTCGTACGCTTTCTCCGCCCCGGACGCACGGTGGCATCCGCTGAAAGGACGTCAGTGTTCTACTGGCTGCTGAAGTTGGTCATCCTCGGACCGCTGCTCAGGCTGGTCTTCCGCCCCAAGGTGGAAGGCCTGGAGAACGTTCCCCGGTCCGGTCCGGTGATCCTCGCCTGCAACCATCTCTCCTTCTCCGACTCGATCTTCACCCCGCTGATCATGAAGCGGAAAGTGACCTTCGTCGCCAAGGCCGAATACTTCACCGGCAAGGGGATCAAGGGATGGCTCTCCCGGATGTTCTTCACCGGCGCGGGGACGATCCCGGTGGACCGTTCGGGTGGCGAGGCCGCGCAGGCGGCCCTGGACACGCTGCTGCGCGTCCTGAAGGAGGGCAATGTCGCCGGGATCTACCCGGAGGGCACCCGCTCGCCGGACGGGCGGCTCTACCGCGGCAAGACCGGGGTGGCCCGGCTCGCGCTGGAGAGCGGCGCCCCGGTGGTGCCGGTGGCGCTGCTCAACACCGACGAGATCCAGCCGACCGGCACGCTGATCCCGTCGGTGAAGCGGGTTCGGATCCGGATCGGCGCGCCGCTCGACTTCTCCCGGTACGCCGCCCAGCGCGGCGACCGCTTCGTCGAGCGCGCGATCACCGACGAGATCATGTACGAGCTGATGGCGCTGTCCGGCCGGGAGTACGTCGACGTCTACGCCTCCACCCTGAAGGCCCCGGCCTCAACTCATGCCGGCCCGACGGCGTAACGCCTGGACGTCGGTGACCACGATCCGGCGGCCCTCGGTGCGCAGCCAGCCCCGGCTGGCGAACGAGCCGATCGCCTGGTTCACGCTCTGCCGCGAACCGCCGGCCATCTCGGCCAGCTGACTCTGGTTGAGCTCGATGGTGATCATCGGCGCCTGGCTCTCCCCGGAGAGCCGGACCAGGGTCTTGGCGACCCGGCCGGGCAGATCCAGGAAGACGTGGTCGGCGTTCTGCTCGGTGAGCCGGCGGATCAGGCCGCCGACCGAGCGCATCACGGCGTCGAGGATGCGCGGGTTCGAGTGGACCAGGTCCATGAACGCGGCCCGGGACAGCGAGAGCGCCTGGGAATCCTCGATCGCCTCGGCGGAGGCGCTGCGGGTGGACGCGTCCAGGAGGGACACCTCGCCGAGCACGTCCGGCGGGCGAACCACGGTGAGCACGGCGCGCTCACCGGTCGGCGCGGTGCGGAAGACCGCGACGGCGCCGCGTTTCATGATGATGAGCGAATCCCCGGGGTCGTGTTCGACGAAGAGGATCTGTCCCTTGCGATAGTGGCGTGGTACTGCTGCCGCGATGACCCGTTGCCGAACGTCCGGCTCGAGCCCGGCGAACATGTCCACGCCGGTCAGTGCGTCGCCGTTGTCCGGCAGGCGATGGTCCACGGCGTTATCCCTCCCCCGATGGGGACCCGCGTCGATCCGGCCGGCGCCGGCCCCACGACGCGAACGATCACTAATAGCACGAAGCGTGCCTCGAGCGCCATTCCTGCCCGGACATCGAAGCTCACCCCGTACGATCATGTCGCTTCGGTAGCGTTCTGTAAACCGCCCATTGCCTTCCGTGATTGTCGCCCAGGGTGTCCGTCTCATTAGCGGCATGTGTCGAGATAATCCCGCCGTGCCGGATGATGAGCTTCTTCGATCGACGCTGCGCGACCAGTGGCACCTTGTCCCGTCCGAGATCGCCGAGCAGCCGCCGACGGTGATGTCCCGCGGCTGGGAGATCAGCGCGGGCCCCGACCACTACGTGGCCCGGCTGGGCGAGAGCGTGGCCCGGCCGTCCATGGAGGCCGGCCTGATCGCCGCCGAGCACCTGCGGGCGGCCCGCATCGACGCGGGCGAGCCGATCCGCACGCTGAGCGGCGGCCTGACCGTGGACACCCCGCACGGCGCCCTGGCCGTGCTGCGCCGCCTGCCGGGCCGGCATCTTGACAGTCGTAACCCCCTCGACCAGCAGTTCTGGGGCGCCCGTCTGGGTGCCGTGCACCGCGCCCTGCAGGACTTCCGGCACCCCGGCCTGCGGCCCTGGCAGCTGCTCGACCCGGACGCGGTGCATGCCGGCGCCGAGCCCTGGGTGCGCGCCGCGGTCACCACGGCGGTCACCGCGGCCACCCGGCTCACCGTCACCGACCAGCTCACCTACGGGGTGCTGCACGGCGACCCGGCACCGGACGCCTTCGTCCTCGACCCGGACACCGGGCGCCTCGGCCTGCTGCACTGCGGCGCCTCGGGCACCGGCCCGCTGGCGTACGACGTGGCGGCCGCCATCACCTACGCCGGCGGCTTGGACCGGGCGGCCGAGCTGCTGGAGGCGTACGGCGCGGCCGGCCCGGTGAGCCCGGACGAGTTGGATGCCGCGCTCCCGGTGATGCTGCGCCTGCGCTGGGCCGTGCAGGCCGACCGGGCCTCCCGGTACGGCTGTCCGGAAGCGCTGCAAGCGGCGCGGGAGGCCCTGGAGTCCATGCCTTCATGACGATGGGCGAGGATAGGCCGTCAGTCTTCAGGCCCTTTATGGGTGGTGGGTGGGGAGGTCGGATGGGGGTCTATCGCTACTTTTATGACTGTGAGTTCATCGAGGACGGTCGCACCGTAGACCTCGTCTCGATCGGTGTCGTCGACGAGTTCGGCCGCGAGTTCTACGCGGTCAGCACCGAGTTCGACGACACCCGTGCGGTGCCCTGGGTGCGCCGCAACGTCCTCGACAAGCTGCCCTCACCGTCCGACAAGGCCTGGCGCAGCCGCGAGCGGATCCGCGACGACCTCTACGAGTTCCTGGTCGAGCCCCTCCGCGGCCGCTCCGAGCAGATGGAGCTCTGGGCGTGGTACGCCGCCTACGACCACGTCGCCCTGGCCCAGCTCTGGGGGGCGATGCCGGCGCTGCCCCGGGAGATCCCCCGCTTCACCAAGGACCTGCGCCAGCGCTGGGACGACCTCGGCCGCCCCCCGCTGCCCGAGATGGCCGGCCGCCACGACGCCCTGGTCGACGCCCGCCACAACCTGGCCCGCTGGCAGACCATGACCACCAAGGTCTGACCACCACCTTTCTGGTACGCACCATCGCGACCCCACCGCAGCCAGGGCTGCCCGGGGCCACCCCGCGGCCTGGTCGCCGGTCCGGACCGTCCGGCGACCGCCGGGCTGCCTGCCGGGTCGGGCTCACCCCTTTGTTTGGGGGCGGACGGCCAGGGCAGAAGGCGGGGAGGACCTAATTGCGGAGGTGAGTCATGACTGCGACGACGGAGCAGGAACGGCGCGACAAGGTCAGGTCGATGGTCGCGGACGCGAAGATCTGCATGCTGACCACGATGACCGAGGACATGCGGCACGTCAGCCGGCCGATGGCGTTGCAGGAGGTCGAGTTCGACGGCGACCTGTGGTTCTTCACCTACGCCGACTCGGACCTGGTGGAGCAGATCAACCACCACCCGCAGGTGAACGTCGCGTTCAGCGACTCCAAGCAGAACAACTGGATCTCCATCGCCGGCGCCGCCTCGCAGGTGGAGAACCGGGCCAAGGCCGAGGAGCTGTGGAGCCCGGTGCTGAAGGCGTGGTTCCCGGACGGCCTCGACACACCGAACCTCACGCTGGTGAAGGTGACCGCCCAGACCGCCGAGTACTGGGAGTCGGCGCACAGCTCGAAGGTCGTCACTGCGCTCGGGTTCGTCAAGGCCGCGGTGACCGGAAAGACCCCGGACGCTGGGGAGAACGAAACGGTCCGGCTTTAGCGGGGCGGCTTCGACCGGGTCCGGGGCGGCGACTAGAGTGCCGGTTGCGGCCCGCCCCTGGCCCGGCAACGCTGCCGCTGATTGGCTCCCCGGGGGATCGCACGGGCTATCCGCATCTAGCGACCCGATCCAGGGGGAAGAAAAATGCGTATCGGCGTGCTCACCGGTGGCGGCGACTGCCCCGGTCTCAACGCGGTCATCCGGGCCGTGGTCCGCAAGGGCGTCACGGCGTACGGCCACGAGTTCGTCGGGTTCCGCGACGGCTGGAAGGGCCCGCTCGAGGGTCTGACGAAGCCGCTGGGGATCGCGGAGGTCCGCGGCATCCTGCCGCGCGGCGGCACCATCCTCGGTTCCTCCCGGACCAACCCCTTCAAGATCGAGGGCGGCGTCGAGAAGATCAAGGCCAACCTGGCCGAGCAGGGTGTGGACGCGCTGGTCGCGATCGGCGGCGAGGACACCCTCGGCGTCGCCACCAAGCTGCACGACCTGGGCGTGAACGTGGTCGGCGTCCCGAAGACGATCGACAACGACCTGAACGCCACCGACTACACCTTCGGCTTCGACACCGCGGTCAACATCGCGATGGAGGCCATCGACCGGCTGCACACCACCGCCGAGTCGCACCACCGCACCCTGGTCGTCGAGGTCATGGGCCGGCACGCCGGCTGGATCGCCCTGCACGCCGGCCTCGCCGGTGGCGCGAACGTGATCCTGCTGCCCGAGCGCAAGTTCGACGTCGAGCAGGTCGCCACCTACGTGACCAAGCGCTTCCAGGTGGAGTACGCGCCGATCGTCGTGGTCGCCGAGGGCGCCCAGCCGCTGGACGGCCAGATGGTCCTGCACAACCAGGAGCTCGACTCGTTCGGCCACGTCCGCCTCGGCGGCATCGGCCAGTGGCTCGCCGAGCAGCTGGAGGAGAAGACCGGCAAGGAGGCCCGCACGGTCGTCCTCGGTCACATCCAGCGCGGTGGCACCCCGACCGCGTTCGACCGGGTGCTCTCCACCCGCTTCGGCCTGCAGGCGATCGACGCCGTGCACGAGGGCGACTTCGGCAAGATGATGGCGCTGCGCGGCACCGACATCGTCCGGGTCCCGCTGATCGACGGTACCGGCGAGCTGAAGACCGTTCCGCTGGAGCGCTACGAAGAGGCCGAGGTCTTCTTCGGTAACTGAGCCGGCCGGCCCGGCTCGTTCGGGCCGCGCCGGTTGATCCGGGCGCGTCCGGTTGGTTCGGGCCGCGTTCGGCTGATTCGATGAAAGGGGCCGGGACCCGTTCCCGGCCCCTTTCGCCCATCCCGTCGCCGGTGAAGCGAAACCGAAGTATCGAGGAGTGCGCGTTGGCCGAACACACCGTCGCGGTTCTGGGCGCCGGCAAGATGGGCGAGCTGGTGCTGGCGGGCCTGCTGCGCGCCGGCCGGCCGGCCTCGCGGGTGCTGGTCACCGCCCGGCGCGCCGAGCGCGGGGCCGAGCTGAGCGAGAAGTACGGCGTGGCGGTCGTCAGCAACGCCGAGGCGGCCGAACGCGCCGGGATCCTGGCCGTCGGGGTGAAGCCCCAGGACGCCGGGGTGCTGCTCGACGAGATCCGCGCCGGGGTCACCGCCGACAAACTGGTCGTGTCGCTCTGCGCCGGCCTTCCGACGAGCTTCTTCGCCGCCCGCCTGCCGGAGGGCACCCCGGTGGTGCGGGTGATGACCAACACCCCGGCGATGGTCGGCGAGGCGATGAGCGGGATCTCGCCGGGCGCGCACGCGACCGAGGAGCACCTGACGATCGCCGAGGAGCTGTTCCGGCCGCTCGGCGCCACCGTCCGGGTGCCGGAGAAGCAGCAGGACGCGCTGACCGCGCTGTCCGGCTCGGGTCCGGCCTACTTCTACCTGTTCGCCGAGGCGATGATCGAGGCCGGTGTGCTGCTCGGCCTGCCCCGGCAGACGGCGCACGAGCTGATCGTGCAGACCGCCGTCGGTTCGGCCGCCATGCTGCGCGACTCCGGCGACCACCCGGTGAAGCTGCGCGAGGCCGTCACGTCGCCGGCCGGCACCACCGCCGCCGCGCTCCGCGAGCTGGAGAAGCACGGCCTGCGCGCCGCTCTGCTGGACGCCCTCGAGGCCGCCCGCGACCGCGCCCAGGAGATCGCCGGCCAGTCCCGCTGACCCCCGCGTGTGAAGTTGGGGTGCGAATCGAACCCCGACTTCACACACGCGGGCCGTGCACAGGCAGTGTGTGAAGTTGGGGTGCGGAACGCACCTGAAGTTCACACGCTGGAGGGGGCAGCTCAGCCCGGCGGTCGCGGCACGGGCTCGGGTGGCAGCGAGGTCGCGGGGTAGGCACGGGACTGGGCATCGATCGTACGATAAAAGGGTCTTTCTAGTACCAGATGGCTATCTTGCTGCCGTTGTCCTCTTCCGGAGGACTAGGGTGGCTGAGGGCGGTGCCCGTCGCGACGCGATGGGCGGTCCAGGCGACGGCCGCCGCGTCCAGGATGTCGTCCGGCGGCGCCTGACCGGCCGGGCCGAGACGGTCCGGCAGCACGATGCCGTTGCGGGCGAGCAGTTCCCGGCGCCGCTGCTGGCCGCTCCACGTCTTCTTGGCGTGCGCGAGGGGCTCACCCGCCATCGTGCGGAACGACACCTCGGGGTGCGCCTCGAAGAGCAGCCCCGGATGGCGCTGCCAGATCGCGTTGGCCTCGAGCAGCTTGGGGCGCAGCGCCCAGGACTGGCGGCTCAGGCCGGCGCCGGTGAGTTCCCGGCAGAGTCGGTTGGCCGAGGCGAAGTCCTGTTCGTCCCAGACGGCGCGCGGCGGCACCCGGAAGACGCTGCTGCGGCGCGGGCCCAGTTGGTCGGCGGCGAGGGTGTCGGCCGCGCGCCAGCGGTCGGGGAGCATGCCGAGGGGGATGTCGACGCCGATCACCGCCGCTCCGGAGCTTCCGGCGACGATCTCGTAGAGCGTGGCGGCCAGCACCGCCCGGCCGAAGGCGCCGTCGCGCAGCTCGACGCCGACCCAGCCGAGCGCGTACGCGTCGACCCCGATGACGTTGACGCTCATTGAAGGAATGGGTCTTCAGTCCGGTCAGGGGCGGTGGCGGGGCGGTCGGATGGGGGAAGAAGCTTCTCGATCGTTGCTACCAGTTCGCCGTCGTCCGGCGTGGTGCGGGGGCCGAACCGGGCCGCGACCGTGCCGTCCGGCGCGACCACGAACTTCTCGAAGTTCCACTGGATGTCGTCGCCGGCACCGACCAGCTCGCGGTAGAGCGGGTGCCGGCCGGCCCCGTTGACCTCGACCTTCTCGGTCATCGGGAAGGTCACGCCGTAGGTGGTCGAGCAGAACTCGGCGATCTCGCCGGCGGTGCCCGGCTCCTGTCCGCCGAACTGGTCGCACGGCACGCCGACGAGGACCAGACCGCGGTCACGGTGGGTCTCGTAGAGGGTCTGCAATCCGGCGTACTGCGGGGTCATGCCGCAGCGTGAGGCCACATTGACCACCAGTACGACCGACCCGCGGTAACGGTCCAATTCGGTCGGGCCACCGGTGAGGGCGTCGATGTCGACGTCGAAGATGGTCATGACGAAAGACTACGCGCAGTGTCCGCGCGAATGCACGCCGTCGCGGCCGGTCGTTCGATGTTAAACGGACCTTAAAGCTGTTCACCTGGCTTGACTGTTGTTAATCGATGTGACTACCGTCTCTTCAACCCTCTCTTTGGAAAGTTTCCTAACTGTTGAGGAGACACCCCCGTGCAGAAATCCGCCCGAAGGGCGATCTTCGTCGGCGCAGTCATGGTTGCGAGCGGCATCGCCGTCCCGACCATGTCGGCGTCGGCGGCCGCCGCTTGTGCCCCCGCCTGGAGCGCATCCGCCGTTTATGTGAAGGACAACGTCGCCTCGCAGAACGGCAAGAACTACACCGCCAAGTGGTGGACGCAGAACGAGTCCCCGGCGACGAACAGCAGCCAGTGGGCTGTCTGGATCGACAACGGCCCTTGCGGCACCGGCCCCACCACGCCGCCGACCACGCCGCCGACGACTCCGCCCACCACCCCGCCCACGACGCCGCCGACCACCCCGCCCACGACGAACCCGCCGACCGGTGACAAGTGGGTCGTCGGCTACTTCGCCGAGTGGGGCGTCTACGGCCGCGGTTACCACGTCAAGAACATCGACACCTCGGGCTCGGCCTCGAAGCTCACCCACATCCTGTACGCGTTCGCCAACACCACCGGCGGCCGGTGCTCGATCGGTGACTCCTACGCCGACTACGAGAAGGCGTACACCGCGGGCGAGAGCGTCGACGGCGTCGCGGACACCTGGGACCAGCCGCTGCGTGGCTCGTTCAACCAGCTCCGCAAGCTGAAGAAGAAGCACCCGCACCTCAAGGTGATCTACTCGGTCGGTGGCTGGACCTGGTCCGGTGGCTTCACCGAGGCCGCCAAGAACCCGGCCGCCTTCGCCGACTCCTGCCACAAGCTGGTCGAGGACCCGCGCTGGGCGGACGTCTTCGACGGCATCGACATCGACTGGGAGTACCCGAACGCCTGTGGCCTGACCTGCGACACCAGCGGCCCGAACGCGTTCAACAACGTGATCACCGCGCTGCGCAGCAAGTTCGGCTCGAGCGCTCTGATCACCGCCGCCATCACCGCCGACGGCTCCAACGGCGGCAAGATCGACGCCACCGACTACGCCACCGCGGCGCAGAAGATGGACAAGATCTTCCCGATGACGTACGACTACTTCGGCGCGTTCGCCGCGCAGGGCCCGACGGCCCCGCACTCGCCGCTGACCTCGTACAACGGCATCCCGCAGGCCGGCTTCAACTCCGACGCGGCAGTGCAGAAGCTGAAGAGCAAGGGCGTTCCGGCCAGCAAGATCCTGCTCGGCATCGGCTTCTACGGCCGCGGCTGGACCGGCGTCACCCAGGCCGCCCCGGGCGGCTCGGCGACCGGCGCGGCCCCGGGCACCTACGAGGCGGGCATCGAGGACTACAAGGTCCTCAAGACCAAGTGCCCGGCCACCAGCACCGTCGCGGGCACGGCGTACGCCCTCTGCGGCGGCAACTGGTGGAGCTACGACACCCCGTCGACCATCGCCGGCAAGATGACCTACGCGAAGAACCAGGGTCTCGGCGGCGCGTTCTTCTGGGAGCTCTCCGGTGACACCACCAACGGCGAGCTGATCACCGCCATCAAGAACAACCTGTAAGTCATCTGATGAGACGAGGGGCACCGGGCGCAGGCCTGGTGCCCCTCTTCCGTAGGCTTTGACGTTATGCGCCGTGAGTGGCATCAGCTCAGTCACCCGGGAGTGGGCAATCAGTCCCTGCAGACCTCCCGCCCGTCCACCGACTCCGCCGAGGACGAAGCACTCGGTCTCGATCACTGGCGCACCCTGCCGCGGGTGCAGATGCCGCCCTGGCCGGACATGGACGAGGTGGCCGAGGTCTGCAAGGTCCTCGACAACGTCCCGTCGATCGTCGCGCCGTACGAGGTGGATCAACTCCGCCACCGGCTCGCCGAGGTGTGCGAGGGCCGGGCCTTCCTGCTCCAGGGCGGCGACTGCGCCGAGACCTTCGCCGACAACACCGAGAGCCACCTGCTCGCCAACGCCCGCACGCTGCTGCAGATGGCCGTGGTGCTGACCTACGGCGCCTCGATGCCGGTGGTGAAGGTGGCCCGGGTCGCGGGGCAGTACACGAAGCCGCGCTCGTCGATGACCGACTCGCTGGGGCTCCCGGCGTACCGGGGCGACCTGATCAACTCGCTGGACGCGAACGAGGCGGCCCGGGTCGCCGACCCGCAGCGCATGATCCGGGCGTACGCGAACTCGGCGGCCGCGATGAACATGCTCCGGGCGTACCTCGCGGGCGGCCTCGCCGACCTGCACGGCCTGCACGACTGGAACAAGGACTTCGTCCGCGCCTCGCCGGCCGGTGAGCGCTACGAAGCGATCGCCCGCGAGATCGACCGCGCCCTCGACTTCATCCGCGCCTGCGGCATGACCGAGAGCGAGGCGCTGCGCACCGTCAGCCTGTACTGCTCGCACGAGGCCCTGGCCCTGGAGTACGACCGGGCACTCACCCGGGTCTCCGACGGCCGCGCCTACGGCCTGTCCGGTCACTTCCTCTGGATCGGCGAGCGCACCCGGCAGCTCGACCACGCGCACATCGACTTCATCAGCCGGATCTCCAACCCGATCGGCGTGAAGCTCGGCCCCGGCACCTCGCCGGAGACCGCGCTGGAGCTCTGCGAGAAACTCAACCCGTCGAACATCCCCGGCCGGCTCACCCTGATCAGCCGGATGGGCAACGGCAAGGTCCGCGACGCCCTCCCGCCGATCGTGGAGAAGGTGCACGCCTCCGGCGCCAAGGTCGTCTGGCAGTGCGACCCGATGCACGGCAACACCCACGAGTCGTCGAACGGATACAAGACGCGCCACTTCGACCGGGTGGTCGACGAGGTGCTCGGTTATTTCGAGGTGCACCGGGGCCTGAGGACGCACCCCGGCGGCATCCACATCGAGCTGACCGGTGAGGACGTCACCGAGTGCCTCGGCGGTGCCCAGGGCATCGCGGACCTCGACCTGCCGGATCGGTACGAGACCGCCTGCGACCCGCGGCTGAACACCCAGCAGAGTCTGGAGCTGGCCTTCCTCGTGGCGGAGATGCTGCGTGGCTGACCTGCGTTCGGACACCGTCACCCGCCCCACCAGGGGCATGCGTGAGGCGATGGCGACCGCCGCGGTGGGTGACGACGTCTTCGGGGACGACCCGACGGTCAACGCCCTGGAGAACCACGTCGCGGCGCTCTTCGGGCACGAGGCGGCGCTGTTCGCCCCGTCCGGGACGATGGCCAACCAGATCGCGCTCCAGCTGCTGGTCCCGCCCGGCGGGGAGCTGCTCGCCGGGTCGGACGCGCACGTGGTCACCTATGAGGTGGGCGCCGCGGCCGCGCTCGGCGGGATCTCGACGCGCACCTGGCCGTCGTACGGCGCCGCCCTGGACGTGGACCGGATCGCCGCGATGATCCGGCCGGCCGGGTACCCGTCGGTGCCGACCGCCGCGATCGCCGTCGAGCAGACCCACAACCTGGGTGGCGGCGGGGTCGTCAGCCTCTCGGTGCTGCGGGACCTGCGCGCGGTCGCCGACGCGCACCGGGTGGCGTTGCACTGCGACGGCGCCCGGATCTGGCACGCCCACGTCGCCGACGGGGTGCCCCTCGCCGAGTACGGCGCCCTCTTCGACACACTCTCGGTCTGCCTCTCCAAGGGTCTCGGCGCCCCGATCGGCTCGCTGGTCATCGGCGACCGCGAGCGGATCGCGCGGGCCCGGGTGCTCCGCAAGCGGATGGGCGGCGGGATGCGGCAGGTCGGCATCCTCGCCGCCGCCGGCCGGTACGCCCTGGACCACCACATCCGGCGGCTGGCCGAGGACCACGAGCGGGCACACCGGATCGCCACGGCGCTGGCCCGGTTCGGGGTGGTGGACCCTGATCGGGTCCGCACCAACCTGGTGCCGCTGGACCTGTCCAAGTCGGCCCTGGACGCGCCCACCCTGGCCGCCGAGGCCGCGGAGCGGGGCGTGTTCCTCGCCGCCATGCTGCCGCGCACCGCCCGCCTGGTGACCCACCTCGACCTGGACGACGATGCCGTCGACCACGCGATCGCCACGATAAATGAGCTCCTGAATACTTGATGTCACGGCGTTGCCGCCGATAGGTGGCCTCGCCATGACGAACTCATTCCGCGCCCGCAGGGCCACCGCACTGGCCGCCACCGCTGCCGTCGTCGTCGGCGGCACCCTCACCGTTCTTCAGCCGAGCGCCGCGTTCTCGGTGGCCCGGTCCCATCCGATCCAGACCCTGAGCACCGCGCCGAAGATGACGAAGGTGACGCCCGCGCTGGGCGACGTCCAGGGTGGCACGGTCGTCGAGATCCTCGGCGCCAACCTGGGGAGCACCTCCGCGGTCACGTTCGGCGACGTGCCGTCGCCCCGGTTCGTACCGCTGAGTGACACCCGGCTCATCGTGGTCGCTCCGCCCGGCGTGCTCGGCACCGTCATGCTCACCGTGACCACCGGTGACGGCGCCGTCGCCACCAAGTTCGGTTACCGCATGAGCCTGGGTGCCGCGTTCGACAGCATGACCGTCGGCGCGACCGGGAACACCCGATTCCGGGTCGCGGTGACCGGGGGAACTGTCGGCCTCTCGGCGCCGGCGTTCAGCGCCCTGAAGATCACCGCGAAGGTGGGCGGGCTGACCGCCAAGGTCGCCTACGTGGACCAGGCCACCGTGGAGGTCACTGCTCCGGCGACCACCCGGGCCGGCGCCGCGAGGCTGCAGCTCTTCCACGACGGCTTCGGCGGGCCGCTCTCCACCTCGACCGTGGATTATGTCCCGGCGGTCGCCGGAGTCACCCCGGCCAAGGTCAGCACGGAGGGCGGCGTGACCGTCCGGATCGCCGGCACCGGCTTTCTCGGCGTGGACTCCGCCGACCCCGCCGCGGTGACCTTCGGCGGTGTCCCGGCAGATTCGTTCACGATCGTCTCGGCCACCCAGATCACGGCCGTCGCGCCGGCGAACGCCGACGGGATCGCCGCGGTCCGGGTGAGCACGTCCGCGGGCGCCAGTGTCGACACCGTGCAGGCGCGGGTCGCATACCGGGCACCGCTCGGCGTCGACGAGTCCGGTGGCCTCGCCCTGAAGGCCGGTGGCGCTCCGGCGCTGTTGACGGTCACCGGTGGGACCCTGGGCGCCGATGCCAAGGAGTTCAGCGCCCGGGCAGTCAGCGTGATGGTCGGCACCAGCAGGCTCGCCGCCACCTACGTCGATCCCACGCACCTGAGCGTGACGCTGCCCGTGCTGACCACCGAGTCGGCGACGCTGCGGCTGGTGCACGACACCGTCCCCGGGCCGGCCACCACGGTTGCGGTGGACCCGGTGGTGGTCGCGCTCTCGGCGCCCACCGACACGGTCGCCGGCGGCAAGGCGGTCACCGTGAAGGTGGCCGGTCCCGGGTCGGCGACGGCCACCGGCTTCCGGTTCGGCGACAACCCGGCCGACTGCACACCGCAGGGCACCGGCAGGGCGCTGGTCTTCGTCTGCGTGGTGCCGCCTGCCGCGCAGGCCGGCCCGGTGTGGGTCAGCTTCACCGCCGACGGCACGACGAGCCGGTTCACCGCACCCGCCACCTTCAGCTACACCGACATCGACTGAGGAAGCGACAGTGAAGAAATCCGTTGCGTTCGCCGGCGTCGCCATCGTCGCGGCCGGTGTGTCCGTCTCCGCGGCCGCCTCCGCCGCTCCGGCTCCGGCGCCGGTCCCGTTCGTCTCCGCGGTTCTCCCGGCCAAGATCAGTACGGCGGGCGGGGCCACGATGACCATCACCGGCTCCAACCTCACCGGGGTGAACTCCGTGACCATCGGCGGTCGGCCCGCGTCCTCGGTCACCGTCTTGTCCTCCGGCAAGATCACCGCGGTCGCCCCGGCCGGCGTGAACGGTGTGGCCGCGGTGTCGGTCACCTCCTCCACCGGCGCCAACGTGCCGAGCACCCAAGCCGGCCTCACCTATCGGTCGCCGCTCGGCATCGACGTCACCGGCGACCCGGCGGCCCGGGCCAACGGCGGGCCGATGATCCTCGAGATCACCGGCGGAACGGTCGGCGCCGACGCCCGGGCGTTCGCCGCCGAGCGCGTCGGCGTGACCATGGGCCGGACCCCGCTCCCCACCAGCTACGTCGACGCCGGCCACGTGAGGGTCGTCATGCCGCCCTCCACGGTGGAGGAGACGCAGCTCACCGTCGTGCACGACACGATCGCCGGCGAGCCGGCCACCGTGACTGTCGCACCCGTGGTGACCAACCTGTCGGCGCGGGACGACACGGTCGTCGGAGGCAAGAAGGTCACCGTCCGGGTGGCCGGCGTGAACATCGCCGCCGCGACCGGCTTCACGTTCGGCGACAACCCGGCGACGTGCACGGCCAAGGGCACCGGCGCGAGCACGACGTTCGAGTGTGTGGTGCCGCCGGCCGCGCAGGCCGGCCCGGTGTGGGTCCGCTTCGTCGCGGGCAGCGGCACACCGAGCCGGTTCACGGCGGCGTCGGCCTTCGCCTACACCGACTGACCACGCAGGTCCTTGAGCAGGGCGATGTCCGCCGCGTGGCCCTCGTGCTCCTCGGTGGGCGTCTCCACCACGACCGGCACCCCGGCGGTGGCCGGATGCGTGAACAACGCCGCGAACGGCGCCGCCCCGATCCGCCCCTTGCCGATCGACTCGTGCCGGTCGCGGGTCGAGCCGCACTCGTCCTTCGAGTCGTTCGCGTGGACCAGCTGCAGCCGCCCGGGCCCGGTCGCGGCCACCAGCGCGTCCAGCGTCCCGGTCATGCCCTCAGGCGTCGACAGGTCGTGACCGGCCGCCCACGCGTGACAGGTGTCGAAGCAGACGCCCAGCCACGGGTGGTGCTCGACCGCCTCCAGATAGGCCGACAGGTCCTGCACCTTCGACGCCAGGCTGCGCCCGCCGCCGGCGCTCGGCTCGACCAGCAGCCGGGGGAGGCCCTCGGCGGCCGCGCGGTCGAGCAGCGGCAGCAGCGACTCGTGCAGCTGGTGCATCGCCTTGTCGGCGTGCGCCTCGTCGACCGAGCTGCCGGCGTGGAAGACCACCGCGGTCGCCCCGATCGCCCGGCCCCGGTCCAGGGCGTGCGCCAGCGTCGCCACCGAGCGCTCCACCGTCAGCCCGGTCGGCGAGCCGAGGTTCACCAGCAGGGACGCGTGGATGTACGCCGGGATCTCCCGTTCCCCGCAACCGTCCCGGAAGAGGGTGTCCTGTTTCGGGTCGCCCGGGGGAAGCGCCCAGCCACGGGAGTTGGACACGTACACCTGGAGGGTCTCGGAGCCTGCCGCGTCCACGTACGGGAGGGCGGCCTTGGCCAGCCCGCCCGCCGTCTTCGTGTGCGATCCGATCCGGCGGTCTAGAAGCACTGCAGCTGCACCTGGGTCTGCGGGGGAACCTGCGTGTTCGGCCCCGGGTTCTGGCCGCGGACCGTGCCGTTGGGGTTCACGAAGATGGACACCTGCAGGCCGAGACCCTGGAGCGTCGCCTGCGCCTGCTGGCAGGGCTGGTTGTTGACGTCCGGCACGACCACGAACGGCGGGCCCTTGCTGACGTCGAGGGTGATCTCGGCGCCCCGCTCCACACCGGTGCCCGGCGTCAGCGACTGGGCCAGGATCGTGTCGGTCGGCTGGTCGCTCTCCTTGGAGCGCTCGAGCGCGGTCAGGCCGAGCTCCTGCAGCTTGCCCTGGACCTCGTTGATGTTCTGCCCCACCAGGTTCGGCACGGTGACCGGCGCCTTGCCCTTGCTCAGCACGATCGTGACGGTGTCGCCGGGCTTGACCTGATCGCCCGCCTTCGGGTCGGTGGCGACCACCACGCCCTCGGGGGCGGTGTCGCTGTATTGCGCCTTGCCTTCCTTGACCTTCAGCCGGAGGTTCTCCATCTCCGCCTTGGCCTGGGTCAGCTCGACACCCACCACGTCCGGCACCGGGTAGACCTCGGGGCCGCGGGACAGGATCAGCGTGATGGTGTCACCCTTGACGATCTTCTCGGTGGCGGCCGGATTCTGCTCGACCACCGCGTCCTTGGGCACCGTGTCGCTGAACTTGCCGTCGCCGACCTCGACCTTGAAGCCGCCGTCCGCGGCGAGCCTCGTCGCGTCGGCCTGGCTCAGGTTGGTCAGCGTGGGCGTCTCCGTGTATCGCCCGGAGGTGACCCACCAGGTGCTGCCCAGGACGACCAGGGCCATCACGGCGATCAGCGCCGTCAGCACCACCTTGCGGCGGTCGGCGAAGAAGCCGGCCAGGCCGCCGGCCGGCACCGCGCCGCGGCGGTGCGGCGCGGCGGGACGGGCGCCGCCCTGCTCGGGCAGCCGGGCCCAGGAGGGCCGGTGGGAAGCGTGATAGGTGCCGCCGGCGGGCACCGGCGGCACCACAGCGGTGGCGTCGGTGGCCTGGATCGCCGGCACGATGCTGGTGGCGTCCGCCGGGCGGGACGGGATCTGGTGCAGCAGGGCCGTCTCCACGTGCGCCGGGCCGAGCGCCTCACGGACCACCTGCACCTCGCCGAGCAGCGCACCGGCGTCGGTGGGCCGGGCGCCCGGGTCGCGGCGGGTGGCGCGGGCGACCAGCCGGTCCAGCACGGACGGCAGGCCGGGCGCCACGGTCGACGGGGCGGGCACGTCGTTGTCCACGTGCTGCCAGGCCACCTCGACCGGTTCTGCCCCGTCGTAGGGCACCCGGCCGGTGAGCATCTCGAAGAGCACGATGCCGGCCGAATAGACGTCCGTGCGGGCGTCGGCCTGGCCGGTCTGCACGAGCTCCGGAGCCACGTAGGCCACCGTCGCCATCAGCTGGCCCGACTCGTCGACCGTGCTCGCCTCGATGGCCCGGGCCAGACCGAAGTCGGCCACCTTGACCACCGCGTCGACCAGGTCCGCGGTGCCGCCGCTGGGCGCCTCGGCGACCAGCACGTTCTCCGGTTTGACGTCGCGGTGCACGAGCCCGGCGCGGTGCGCGGCGGCGATCGCCGCGAGCATCTGCTCCAGGATCGCCAGCGCCTCGACCGGGCTCAGCCGGTGCCGCTGGCTGAGCAGGTCACGCAGCGTGCGGCCCTGCACGAACTCCATCACCAGGTAGGGGAGCCCCTGGTGGCGGCCCTGGTCATAGACGGCGACCACGTTGGGGTGAGTCAGCCGGGCGATCGTCTTCGCCTCGTCGGTGAACCGGTCCACGAACTGGACGTTGGTGGCCTGCGACGGGTGAATGATCTTCAGCGCGACGGTGCGCTCGAGTCGCTCGTCGGTGGCCCGGTACACGGTCGCCATGCCACCACGGGCGACGCGACCGGTGATCCGGTAGCGCCCGTCAATCGTTGTGCCGATCAACGTATCGGCGACTGTGGTGTCCATCGGCGTGAAGTGTATGTGTCTTTCCGGTGGGGGTGAGTCAGGATGTCACAGCTGAGTCCAAACGGGTACCCATAACCGCGTGACCTGCGACGACTCTCTCAGGACCGGTCTGCACAAAAGGGATCAGCCGTACTAATGGTGATGCCGGCGGTGATGGCGGCGATCACTGTCCCGCCACCGGCGGGTCCGGTCCGGCGACGGTTCGGCAGACTCGCTCGGCGCCGCGGACGGATCGGGCCCGCTCGACGTGCCGGGATCCGCCGACGGTGGCCCGGTGGTTCCGGTGGGGGACGGCGCGGCCGTCTCCGAGGGTGCGGCGGTGGCCGACGGCACGGTCGGTGTCGGCACCGGCGGCGCGCAGTGGCACTCCGGGTCGGACGGCCCGGTCACCGGACGGGTGACCGGCCGGCCCGGACGGGTGACCGCCTCCCGGGGCGCCGTCGTGACGACGACCGTTCCGTCCGGCCGGACCACGGTCGTGACGGCCCCGCCGGTCCCCGGAGCGGCCTGCGCGGCCGGCGGACCGGGCGGGGTGGTGCCGGGCGGGGTGGTGCCTGGCCGGCCGGTGGTCACCGGGCCCGGCCCCAGGCCCGCGCTGTCCGGCGACCCGAACTCCGCCGGCGCCGGCGCGGCCGCCGGGCGATTCGCCGGAGCGGTCGGCGGTTCCTCCGCGAACACGCTGGTCGCGGCGATGTAGGAGCCTCCCGCGCCGAGCACGGCGAGCGCGCAGAACGCGCTGACCGCGGCGAATCGCCGCGGCGGCCGGGCATCGGTCTCCGGCCGTGCGGCCGGCGGAATCACCAGCGAACCCGGGAAGGTGCCCATCCCGGTCGACGTCACGTCCGGCCCGTCGACCGGCTGAGCCGGCCGCCGCCCCAGGTCGTAACCGACCGAGCGCCACGCCCCCGCGACTTCGCCGCGCACCCTGCGCAACAGGCTCATCAACTGCTCTCCGATCTGTCTGGCACGCTGTACCTGTGAGCGAACCCGTAACCGCCCCGACCGGATGGATCACCCTGCCGGACCTCTCCGAGAAACTCGGCGTGTCGATCAGCAAGGTGCATCAGATGATCCGCGAAGGCGCCCTGCTCGCCGTCCGGCGCGACGGCATCCGACTCGTGCCCGCGGAGCTGGTGGCCAACGAGACCGTGCTGAAGCATCTGCCCGGCGTCCTCAACTTGCTGCATGACGCCGGGTACAACGACGAAGAAGCCCTCGGGTGGCTCTACGCGCCCGACGAGGGGCTGGGCGGCAACGCCGCGATCGCCCTCGGCGGCCCCCAGGCACGCGAGGTCAAGCGCCGCGCCCAGGCGGTCGGCTTCTGATCACCATCAAGATCGGCAGATCGATGTCGTAGCGGGGTGGTGGGTGCGGACCGCTGCTCACGCCGAGGGCCGGGCGGCGGCTCGCTGGCCGCTGCGCGTCCAGAACACTCCCCACCACCCGGCGACGTGCGTGAGTGGTTGCGCCCCAACCCCGCGTGGCGACTTCGGCTCCCCTGCGCACCGGTTGGTCCCGCTTGCGTGGGGACTTCGGCTCCCCTGCGCACCGGTTGGTCCCGCTTGCGTGGGGACTTCGGGTTCGCTGCGCACCCGAACTTCACACGCTGGTTGGTCCGCTCGGGGTCAGACTGTGCGGCGGGTGGCGGCCTCGGCCAGCGCGAACAGGACCGTCCGGGCCTCGTCGTGGATCGGGGCCTGGCGCAGAGCCGCCTGCGCCTGCGTGTTCAGGGTGTCGATGCGCTCCTCGGTCGCGGCCAGCGCGCCGCAGCCCCGGATGATCGCCCGCAGCCGCTCCACCCCGGCGTCGTCGAGGTCCTGGTCGCCGAGCCCGGCGTCCAGCTCGGCCCGGGCCGCGTCGTCGAGCGCGGTGAACGCGGCCGCCACCAGATAGGTGCGCTTGCCCTCGCGCAGGTCGTCCCCGGCCGGCTTCCCGGTCTGCGCCGGGTCGCCGAAGACGCCCAGCACGTCGTCGCGCATCTGGAACGCCTCGCCGAGCGGCAGCCCGAAGGCGGCGTACGCGGCGAACACCTCGGGGCCGCCACCGGCCAGCGCCGCCCCGAGCAGCAGCGGGCGCTCGACCGTGTACTTCGCGGACTTGTACCGCGCCACCTTCCCGGCCCGCTCCAGCGACGTGTCGGCGGTCGCCTGGGTGAGCACGTCCAAATACTGGCCGACGGTCACCTCCGTGCGCATCTGGTCGAAGACCGTGCGGGCCCGCGCCAGATCGGCCAGCGGCAGGCCGCTTCCGTGCAGCATCTCGTCCGACCAGACCAGCGAGAGGTCGCCGAGCAGCACCGCGGCCGCGTCGCCGAACCCGGCCGCCGGTCCGCGCCAGCCCGCGCCGGCGTGCCGCGACTCGAACTGCTTGTGCACCGACGGCTCACCGCGCCGGGTGTCCGACCGGTCCATCAGGTCGTCGTGGATCAAGGCGCTGGCCTGCACCAGCTCCAGCGCCGAGACGGCCGCGACCACCTCGTCCGAGTCGACGCCCCCGGCGCCGCGGAACCCCCAGTACGCGAACGCCGGCCGCAGCCGCTTCCCGCCACCGAGCACGAACGCCGCCACGGTGTCGGCCACCTCGGCGAGCGCCGGGTCGATCTCCAGCAGCAGTGTCCGCTGAGTCGCCAGGAACCCGGAGAGGGCCTTGTCGACACGGGGCCGCAGGCCGGCCCGCTCGAGCACAGAGTTCGTCACGGCACCGACGCTATCTGGTCCGCCGTGGTCCGGCTCGGCGAGATCAGCCGCACCCCACGCCCGGTAGAGTGCGGGGGTGTCTCTCGGACTTCCCTCCCGCCTGCCCGGCACACCGTCGATCGGCGAGCTGATCCGCGGGGAGACGCCGACGTTCTCGTTCGAGTTCTTCCCGCCCAAGACGCGGGAGGGTGAGCGCCTGCTCTGGCAGGCGATCCGCGAGCTGGAGTCGTTGCGGCCCAGCTTCGTCTCGATCACGTACGGGGCGGGCGGCACCACGCGGGACACCACCGTCGCGGTGACCGAGCGGGTGGCCACCGAGACCACGCTGCTGCCGATGGCCCACCTGACCGCGGTGAACCACTCGGTCGCCGAGCTGCGCAACGTGATCGGCCGGCTGGCCGGTGCCGGCATCCGCAACGTGCTCGCCGTCCGCGGCGACCCGCCCGGCGATCCGATGGGTGAGTGGGTGCGGCACCCGGAGGGCGTGCTCTACGCCGAGGACCTGGTCCGCCTGGTCCGCGAGGCCGGCGACTTCAGCGTCGGGGTGGCCGCCTTCCCCTACAAGCATCCGCGCTCGGCGGACGTGGAGAGCGACACCCGCAACTTCATCAGCAAGTGCCGGGCCGGCGCCGATTTCGCGATCACCCAGATGTTCTTCGACGCCGACGAATACCTGCGGCTGCGGGACCGGGTCGCCGCGGCCGGCTGCGACACACCGATCGTGCCCGGTGTCATGCCGGTCACCCGGATGGCCACCATCGAACGTGCCGGGCAGCTCTCCGGCGCCCCGTTCCCGCCCGCCCTGCTGCGCCGCTTCGAAGCCGTCGCCGGCGACGAGGGCGCCGTCCGGCGGCTCGGCATCGAGACCTGCAGCGAGATGTGCGCCCGGCTGCTCGACGAGGGTGTCCCCGGGATCCACTTCATCACGCTCAACCGCTCGACCGCGACCCGCGAGGTCTGGCAGCAGCTGGCCCCGCCGCAGGTCGCCGCGGCTGCCTGAGGTGGCCGCGGACCAGCCGCCACCGGGTCTGCCGCCTCTCCCGCCGGACCCGGACGAGGGCTCGCCGGAGGACCGTGGGATGACCTGGGACGAGTACGCGGTCGCCTGGTCACGGCTGCACGGCGGATTCGATCCGCGCGGTGCGTCGGCAGTGGTTCGGGGGTGGGTGCTCGGTGCGTACACCATCGGGTTCTGGCTCGGTGTCCGCCGCGTCGCCCCGCTCACCGTGACCGCCGCGGGGGTCGCGCTCTGCCTGGTCGTGCCGGTGGCCGCCCTCGCCGGCCCGCCCGGTCTCGCCGCCGGTGCGCTGCTGGTGCTTCTCGCCGCGGTCGCGGACGGCCTGGACGGTGCGGTCGCGGTGATCACCGGTCGGGTCAGCCGTCTCGGTTTCGTCTATGACTCGGTCGCCGACCGGCTCGGTGAGCTGGGCTGGCTGGCGGCGTTCTGGGTGGCCGGCGCACCGCCGCTGCTGGTGATCGCGGCCGGCACCGCCAGTTGGCTGCACGAATATGTGCGGGCCCGGTCCGCGGCCGCCGGGATGGCCGAGATCGGCGTCGTCACCGTCGGCGAGCGTCCGACCCGGGTCTCGGTCACGATCACCGGGTTGATCCTGGCCCCGCCGGCCGCGCTCGTCGAGCCCACCTGGCCCGCCGTCGTGGTCACCGTCGCCGTGGCCGTCTGGCTCCTTCTTCAGATGGCCGGCCTCGCTCAGCTCGTCACCGCCGTGCGACGCGCCCTCAGCTGACCCCACCCCGTGTGTGAACTTGCGGTTCGCATCGAACCGCAAGTTCACACACGGGGTGGGGGTCCCCGCGCTGTTCCGGGTGGTCGCGTTCGCCGGCTCGCTGATCGATTAATCGGTTGTCGCCCCCTCCGCGCCGCGCCTATTTTCTTTCCAGCAGGCAACGTTCTGACCTGCAGATTCCTTCTCTCCTAACTGGCCGGAGGTGACGAAAATGAGCGTGGTTCTGGTGCTGAACGCCGACTGTGGGCCGCTGCACCGGGTCAGCCTCCGGCACGCCATCCGGATGCTGTTCCGTCAGGTGGCCGTGGTGCACGAGTCCCGTCCGGACGCGACCATCGGCGTCTATCCGGTGCCGACGGTCGTGCGGCTGGTCAGCTACGTGGTGACCAGGTGGCGGCGCGGGCGCGGCCCGGCGTGGTCGCGGGCCGGTGTGCTGGAGCGGGACGGGCGGACCTGTGCGTACTGCGGGGGTCCGGCGTCCACCATCGACCACGTCCTGCCCCGCTCGCGGGGTGGGCGCAACGAGTGGGCGAACACGGTCGCCGCCTGCGGCCGCTGCAACAACCGGAAGGGGAACCGCACCCCTGCCGAGGCCCGCATGCCGTTGCGCGTGACGCCGTCCGCGCCGGTCTGGGCGGTCTTCCTCTGATCCGGCGGCCGGCGGGTGAACACGGGGACCCGCCGGCCGCCCTCATCCACCGGCGGTCACGTCCGGCCTCGCACACGGCTGAAGAACCGCGTCAGCCGTGTGCGAGGCCGGCGAAGACCACGGCCAGCGTCCGGGTCTGCAGCTCCTCGTCCCAGCCGCCGTGCAACGCGCCCTGGCACACGCTCACCAGCAGCGCCATCACTTCGGGCAGGCGTACGCCCGCCGCCACGTCCCCCGCCGCGCGGGCCCGGTCCAGCAGCGCACCCACCGCCTCCTCCAGGTGGCCGACGGCGTCCGGGAGCCGGATGTCCACCCCGGAGCCGGCCAGCAGGTCGACGACCGTCTTCTTCGCCGCCGCCTGCGCCACCATGTGGGTGATGAAGGTGAACAGGTCGTGCCGCCCGGCCTCGTCGACCAGCTGGGCCAGCAGGCGTTTCATGATGGCCGCCAGGAGGTCGTCCTTGGTGGGGAAGTGGCGGAACACCGTGCCGATGGCGACGCCCGCCCGCCGGGCCACCTCGTCCGTCGAGGCGCGGGGGCCGCGTTCGGCGAAGACGGTCTCGGCGGCGTCCAGGATGCGTGCCCGGTTGCGCTGCGCGTCGGCGCGCAACGGCGGCCCCTCTAGCAAAATGAGTCTCCACTCACTATCGTCGGACGAAATCGAGTCATGACTCATCTTAGTGAGGGGAAGCCATGACCCCGACGGAGATCTTCGAAAGCATGCGGGTGCGGTTGCTGGCGGATCTGCCCGCCTACGACCCGGACGTGCTTGCCGACGACGTGGTGGTCGAGACGCCGTTCGCCGCGCCGGGTCGGCCGACGCGCACCGAGGGGAAGCAGCGGGTGCTCGAGCACACCCGGGAGGGGCGCTCGGCCTTCCCGGTGCGCTTCGACGACTGCCGCGGCGTGGTCGTGCACGAGACCGCCGACCCCGAGGTGATCATCGTGGAGTACGAGCTGGTCGGCACCCACACCGGGACCGGCGTGACCGCTTCGGCGCCGTTCATCGGGGTGCTGCGGGCACGCGGGGGCAGGCTGGCCCACTGGCGGGAGTACCAGCACACGCTCGCCATCGGGCAAGTGATGGGAGCGGCCTGAGAAAAGCCGGGTGCCGGGCACGACGATGTGCCCGGCACCGGGGGTTCGCGGCCGGCGATCAGTGCTTCGCGATCGCCTTGCGGTAGTCGCTGTTCAGGCGGCCGATCAGGCTCAGCGGGATGCCCTTCGGGCAGACCTCCGCGCACTCGCCCATGTTCGTACACCCGCCGAAGCCCGCGTCGTCCTGCGCCTGCAGCATGTCGATCACCCGGCTGTCCCGCTCGGGCTGTCCCTGCGGCAGCAGGCCGAGGTGGGTGATCTTCGCGGCGGTGTACAGCATCGACGAGCCGTTCGGGCAGGCCGCCACGCAGGCGCCGCAGGCGATGCAGGTGGCCGCCTCGAACGCGGCGTCGGCGTCCTTCTTGGGCACCGGCGTCGCGTGCGCGTCCGGCGCGGTGCCGGTCGGCGCGCTGATGTAACCGCCGGCCTGGATGATCTTGTCGAAGGCGCTCCGGTCGACCACCAGGTCCTTGATCACCGGGAAGGCGGCCGCCCGCCACGGCTCGACGTCGATCACGTCGCCGTCCTTGAAGTGCCGCATGTGCAGCTGGCAGGTGGTGGTGGCCTTCTCCGGGCCGTGCGCCACGCCGTTGATCACCATGCTGCACATGCCGCAGATGCCCTCGCGGCAGTCGTGGTCGAAGGCGATCGGGTCGTCACCGTCGAGGATCAGCCGCTCGTTGAGAACGTCGATCATCTCGAGGAACGACGCGTCCGGCGAGATGTCCTTGACGTCGTACGTGACCATCCGGCCCTTGTCAGCCGGGCCGGACTGACGCCACACCCGTACCTTGATATCCATTGAGGGTTATTCACGACCTTCCGTGAGTTGCAGATTGCGTGAGTTGGGTTCGGTGGCCTCCACCGTCGTGAATAACCCTCACTACTTGTAACTCCGCGTGCTCGGGTGGACGTACTCGAAGTTGAGGTCCTCCTTGTGCAGGACCGGCTTGCCGTCGGCGCCGAAGTACTCCCACGCCGCGGCGTAGCTGAACTCGTCGTCGTGGCGCAGCGCCTCGCCGTCCGGGGTCTGCGACTCGGCGCGGAAGTGGCCGCCGCAGGATTCCCGCCGGTGCAGCGCGTCGATGCACATCAGCTCACCGAGCTCGAGGAAGTCGGCGACCCGGCCGGCCTTCTCCAGGTTCTGGTTGAGCTCCTCGCCGCGGCCCGGCACCTTCACCCGGGTCCAGAACTCCTCCTTGAGCGCCCGGATCAGCCCGATCGCCTTGGTCAGGCCCTCCTCGGTGCGCTCCATGCCGCAGTACTCCCACATGATGTGGCCGAGCTCGCGGTGGAAGGAGTCGACGGTCCGGTCGCCGTTGATCGAGAGCAGCTTGGTGACCCGGTCCTCGACCTCCTTGCGGGCCTCGACGACCGGCGCGTCGGTCTCGGAGACCGCCGGGAACGGCCCGGCCGCCAGGTAGTTGTTGATCGTGTTCGGCAGCACGAAGTAGCCGTCGGCCAGCCCCTGCATCAGGGCGGACGCGCCGAGCCGGTTGGCGCCGTGGTCGGAGAAGTTCGCCTCACCGATCACGAACAGGCCGGGGATGGTCGACTGGAGGTCGTAGTCGACCCAGAGGCCACCCATCGTGTAGTGCACCGCGGGGTAGATCCGCATCGGCGTCGCGTAGGGGTCCTCGCCGGTGATCCGCTCGTACATCTCGAAGAGGTTGCCGTATTTGGCTTCGACGGCCTTGCGGCCCAGGCGCTTGATCGCGTCGGCGAAGTCGAGGTAGACGCCGAGGCCGCCGGGGCCGACACCGCGGCCCTCGTCGCAGACGTTCTTGGCGGCCCGCGACGCGATGTCACGCGGCACCAGGTTGCCGAACGAGGGGTAGATCCGCTCCAGGTAGTAGTCGCGGTCCTCCTCTCCGATGTCGGCCGCGGGCTTCTGGCAGTCCTCGGCGCGCTTCGGCACCCACACCCGGCCGTCGTTGCGCAGCGACTCCGACATCAGGGTGAGCTTCGACTGGTGCGTGCCGGACTCCGGGATGCAGGTCGGGTGGATCTGCGTGTAACAGGGGTTCGCGAACAGCGCGCCCTTGCGGTGCGCCCGCCAGGTGGCGGTGACGTTGCAGCCCTTGGCGTTCGTCGACAGGAAGAAGACGTTGCCGTAACCACCGGAGGCGAGCACCACGGCATCGGCGAACTCGGTGCTGATCTGACCGGTGACCATGTCGCGCACCACGATGCCGCGCGCCTTGCCGTCGACGATGATCAGCTCGAGCATCTCGTGCCGGGCGTTCATCTCGATGTTGCCGAGACCGATCTGCCGCTCCATCGCCTGGTACGCGCCGAGCAGCAGCTGCTGTCCCGTCTGCCCCCGGGCGTAGAACGTCCGGGACACCTGGGTGCCGCCGAACGAGCGGTTGTCGAGCAGGCCGCCGTACTCGCGGGCGAACGGGACGCCCTGGGCCACGCACTGGTCGATGATGTTCACCGAGACCTGCGCGAGCCGGTAGACGTTGGACTCGCGCGCGCGGAAGTCGCCACCCTTGACGGTGTCGTAGAACAGCCGGTAGATGGAGTCGCCGTCGTTGCGGTAGTTCTTCGCCGCGTTGATGCCACCCTGCGCGGCGATCGAGTGCGCACGCCGCGGGCTGTCCTGGTAGCAGTACGACTTGACCCGGTACCCGGCCTCGGCCAGGGTCGCCGCCGCCGAGCCGCCGGCCAGGCCGGTGCCCACCACGATGACGGTCAGCTTCCGGCGGTTCGCCGGGTTGACCAGCTTGGCGGAGAACTTGCGCCGTTCCCAGCGGGTCTCGACCGGCCCGTCCGGCGCGGCCTTGTCGACGACGGGTTCGCCCTCTGCCCAGAAGTCGTTCATAGAGATCAAGCCACCAATCCGGTCATCACCGCGAACGGCACCGACAGGTACATCGCGCACAGCACCAGGGACAGCACCAGCGCGACCGCCTTGGCGCGCCGCTCACCATGTTTGGTCTGCTGGCCCAGGGTGCGTACGGCGCTGAAGATGCCGTGCCGCAGGTGCAGACCGACCGCGATGATCGAGATCGTGTAGAAGAGCGTCACGTACCAGCGCTCGGGCGCGAAGTCCGCGATCACGTTGGCGTGCGGGCGCGAGCTGTCGCCGACCGGGTTCAGGTGCCCGGTGGTCAGGTCGAGCAGGTGGTAGATGATGAACAGCAGGACGATCACGCCGCCCCACCGCATCGTCCGGGCGGCGTAACTGGCCTGCACCTTGGGCCGGTGCGCGTACTTGACCGGCCGGGCCTTCGCCGCGCGCCGGGCCAGCACCGTGGCCGCGTAGATGTGCGCGAGGACGGCGACCAGCAGGCCGATCCGCATGATCCAGAGGAACCAGACGTCCGGCAGCAGAGGCGTGCCGAGCGTGCGCAGCCAGTGCGCGTAGTGGTCGAAGTCCTCGTTGCCGACGAAGATCTTCAGGTTGCCCGCCGCGTGCGCGAACAGGAACCCGACCAGCGCGATGCCGCTGACCGCCATGATCAGCTTCAGGGTGACCGACGAGGGCCGGACCGACTTGCGCGGCGCGGGGCGTGCCGTCGCGCCCGCCGCGTTCGTCGTCTTGGGAACTGGAGTGTCTACCGCCACAACCTGAAAGGTAGAAAGACCCTGGCCATTCGTCTAATGCATGATGGGGCAAGGTTCGATAGCGATAAGCTATTACGGTGCAGCTGCAACAACTCAGGTACTTCGTAGCGGTGGCAGAGACCCGACATTTCACCCATGCGGCGGACAATCTGGGCGTCGCGCAACCAACCTTGAGTAAGCAGATTCACACCCTCGAAGCGTCCCTCGGCGCGCCGCTCTTCGAGCGGATCCGAGGCGACGTGACCCTCACCGCGGCGGGCGAGGCGCTGCTGCCGATGGCCCGCCGGATCGTCGCCGACGCCGACGCGGCCCGGGACGCGGTGCAGGACATCGTCGGCCTGCGTCGCGGCGAGGTGCGCCTCGGTGCCACCCCCAGCCTCTGCTCCTCCCTGGTCCCGCCGGTGCTGCGGACCTTCCGTGCCGAGCACCCCGGCATCCGGCTCCATATCAGCGAGGGCAGTTCGCAGGACCTGATCGCCGATCTGCTCGCGCACTCGCTCGACCTGGCCCTGATCGTGCATCCCGAGCACGGCGTCGATCCGGCCCTGGAGGCCACCGAGCTGCTGCGGGAGAGCCTGGTGGTCGCGTCGGTGGCGGACGGCCCGCCGCTGACCATGGGCCGCCAGCTCGATCTGGCCGAGCTGCGGCACACGCCGATGGTGATGTTCCGCGCCGGGTACGACATCCGCGACGTCACCCTGCAGGCCTGCGAGCGGGCCGGCTTCACCCCGCGGTTCGCGGTCGAGGGCGGCGAGATGGACGCGGTGCTCGCCTTCGTCGAGGCCGGCCTCGGTGTCGCGCTCGTGCCGAGCATGGTGCTGGTCAACCGGCCGCTGCTGCGGGCGACGCCGCTGGCGCCCCCCGGGATGCGCCGGACCATCGCGCTGGCCGGCCGGCGCGGCGCGGTGCTGCCGCACGCGGCAGCGGCCTTGCGCGACGTCGTGCTCGAGCACATCGCGTCGGGCCGGCTCCCGTTCGGTGTGCGCGCCCTTCAAGATCCCACAGCGGGGGTACGACCAGAGCGTTCCGAAGTCGACCGTCCACATCGGGTGGTCAACCGGTCACGGCGCGTTTAGGCTCCGCATGTGTGGCCTGGCGAGCTCCGGCACCCCGACCTGATCGGGGTCTACGACGCCGAGTGCCCGTGGGGCTGGGACGACGACTTCTTCATGGCCGTGCTGGCCGAGCGCGGTTCACCACGGGTGCTGGACCTGGGCTGCGGCACCGGCCGGCTGGCGATCGCGATGGCGGCGGCCGGACACGAGGTGACCGCGGTCGACCCGTCCCCGGCCGCCCTCGACGCCGCCCGCCGCAAGCCCGGCGCGGCCCGGGTGCGCTGGGTCGAGGGCTCGGTGCGTGATCTCCCGGTCCGGGCGTTCGACGCGGCTCTGCTCACCGGGCACGTCGCTGAGCTCTTCGTCAGCGACGAGGAGTGGTTCACCGCTCTGCGCGCGCTGCACCGGTCGCTGGAGGCCGGCGGGCGACTGGTCCTCGACAGCCGTGACCCGGCCACCCGGCCCTGGCGGGAGTGGAACCCCCAGGGGTCCCGGCGGTCCGTCGTGCTCGCGGACGGCGGGGTCGTCGAGGCCTGGACCGAAGTCACCTCGGCCGACGAGGACGAGGGTGTGGTGTCCTGCGCCCAGCACTATCTGTTTCCCGGCGGCCGTCGTCTCGGCAGCTCCGTGACGATGCGGCTGCGCACCGAGGAGGAACTGCGGGACTCGCTGTGGCGGGCCGGCTTCCGGGTGAACCAGGTCTACGGCGGCTGGGGCCGGGAGCCGCCCGGGCTCGGTGGTGACGGTGAACTCATAGTGATCGCCACCGCCGAAAGCCGGACGATTAGTTGATCAAGTCCCTAATGTGCCGAGATCTGCTCAGAAGCCTACGAACCCATTGCGATACATGAATCGGGGACTACTATCCGCTCCCATCGGTCTCGACCGGGCGCAGGTCGGCGAGCCCTGACGGCAAGGTGAGGTGGCATGTCCGACAACGAGTGGCCAAGGCAGACGCCCCCGCCCGGTGACGGCGAGTGGGGCGAGCCGCCGCACGCTCCACACCGGATCATGATGACCACCGCGTTGGTGCTGGTCGTCCTGCTGATCGCGGGCGGGATCAGCTGGCAGCTGATGCGCAACGGCTCGGCCCAGCCGGCCGCCCGGCCCAGCGCCGCGGCCTCCCCGTCCGAGGCCCCGCCCAGCGTCACGCCCTGCCCCGACGCGGAGCTGACAGTGGTCGCCGCACCGGAGATCGAGCCGGTCGTCCGGCAGGCCGCCGACACCCTCAACCCCGACGGGCAGCGGTGCTCCCCGATCGTCGTGCGCGGCGAGGAGCCCGGTGTCACCGTCGCCGCCGCTCAGAAGCCGGACGTGTGGGTGCCGTCCAGCAGCGCCTGGCTGCCGATCACGGCGCAGAAGGGCGCCGCCTACACGGCCGCCGGCAAACCGCTGGCCTACTCGCCGGTGCTGCTGGCCGGGCCGGAAGGCATCAACAGCCTCTACATCGACAAGGATCGGAGCAGCTGGCTCGACCTGATCAAGGGCATCGCCGACGGCCAGATACCCAGCGTCACCATGCCTGACCCACTGGGCACCACCATCGGGCTGCTCAGCGTGCACGGCGTCAACACGGCGACGGCCCGCGCCATCGAGGACGACGGGATGGCGCAGCTGCGCGCCCTGACCCTGCGCAACCGGGTGCAGGTGGCCGGGACCGATCAGACCGCGCTGCTCGCCCGGATGGCCGCGCAGCCGGACGCCAGTACGGCTGTCTACGAGGTCGGCATCTTCCCGGTGATCGAGCAGCAGCTCCGCACCTACCAGAAGGCCGACCATCCGGTCCGCCTCAGCGGCGCCCCGCCGGTCGACGGGCGGGTGGAGGCCGACTACCCGTTCGCGCTGAGCAAGCCGGCCCTGAACCTGCCGGCGAAGAAGCAGCTCGCCGAGCGCCTGCGCGCGGCGATCACCAAGGCCGCCGTCGAGGACGCCGGCTTCCGCGCCGAGCCCACCGCCGGCGCGCTGCGGCTGCCCGCCCAGGCGGACCGGGTGCTCGGCCCGGCCCGCCAGTGGTCGCAGTACAAGAAGGTGAACTTCCAGGTCCTGCTGTTGATCGACTCGTCCGGCTCGATGAACGAGACGATCACCGATCGGGGTGGGAAGAGCACCACCAAGGCGGAGCTGCTGCGCCAGTCCGGCGCCGCGGCCGCCGGGCTCTTCGACGACGAGACCGACATCGGGATGTGGTTCTTCGGCTCGGCCGACCGGAACGGCCCGGCGCACACCGAGCAGGTGCCGTTCGGCCCGATCCGCTCCGACACGGGCGGCAAGAACCGGCGCACCGCCCTGGTCGACGCGATCAAGGCCTACAAGCCGCAGCCCGGCGCCGGGACACCGCTCTATCAGGCGGTCCTCGACGGGGTCGGCGAGATGCGGGCGAAGGTCAAGCCGGACACCTCGACCGTGGTGGTGGTGCTCACCGACGGCGCCGACGGCGGGAGCCGGTTCGCGATGTCCCAGCAGCAGTTCCTGAAGCGGCTGACGGACGGCCAGGATCCGGCCAAGCGGGTGCCCATCTTCGCAGTCGGGTACGGTCCGGACGCCAACGCCGCCGCCCTCCAGGGCATGGCCCGGGTCAGCGGCGGCAAGGCCATCGACGCCCGCAACCCGGCCGACCTCGCCTCCGCCATGGCCCAGGCCTTCCTCGCCGCCCACGCCCCTTCCTGACCACGCCGCGTGTGAAGTTCGGGCGCGCTCCGCACCCGAACTTCACACGCTGGTGGGTCGGCTGGCGTGTGTGAAGTTGCGGCTCGCTGCGCACCTTAAGTTCACACGCTGGTGGGTCGCCTGGCGTGTGTGAAGTTGCGGCTCGTTCCGCACCCGAAGTTCACACGCTGGTGGGTCGCCTGGTGTGTGAAGTTGGGGTGCGGAGCGCACCTGAACTTCACACGCTGGTGGGGTGGGCGGGGCCTATTCGGGTGGCGGCGATGGTGGCGGAGAGGGTGACCATGGGCAGGCCGCCGCCGGGGTGGGCGGAGCCGCCGACCAGGTACAAGCCGTCGACCGGGCCCTTGTTGCCCGGCCGCAGCAGACCACCGGCGGTGCCGTAGATGGCGCCTCCCGGTGCGGCGGTGGCGTCGGCCAGGTCGGCCGGCGTGCGGGTCTCCGCGAACTCCAGCCGCCCCCGCACGTCCAGGCCCCGCCCGGCCAGGACGGCGAGCAGATGATCGCGGTACGCCTCCGCAAGCCCCGGCCGCCGCCAGTCCACAGCGGACCATGCCGTCCCGTGCCGCGCCGCGTTGACCAGCACGAACCACGCCTCGCAGCCGTCCGGCCGGACCAGCGGGTCGTTCGCCCGGGTGATGAAGATCGCCGGGTCGTCCACCGGCCGGGCCCGCCGCGACGCCGACCCGAAGATCGCGTCGAACTCGGCGTCGTAGTACCGGGGGAAGTAGACCGTGTGGTGGGCCAGCTCCGGCGTCGCCCCGCGCACCCCGAGCAGCAGCACGAACCCGCCCAGGCTGCGGTCGGCCAGCCCGGCGAGGCGGCCCGGGGTGGGCAGCAGGTCACGATAGAGCGTCACCGCGTCCACGTTGGAGACGACCACGTCGGCGGGCACGAACTCGCCGGTGGACAGGCGCACTCCACGGACCGCGGTGTCCGCCTCGATCGCGGAGATCTCGGAGCCGAGCTTCACCCGTACCCCCAGCGAAACGCACCTGGCGTGCAGCGCGCCGGCCAGCGTGCCCAGACCGCCCGGCAGGTACCACCCGCCGTGGGTGAGCTCGGCGTAGGGGATCGCGGCCAGCGCCGCCGGCGCGCGGCGCGGGTCCGTGCCGGTGTAGGTCGCGTAGCGGTCCAGCAGCATCCGCAACCGAGCGTCGCGCAGGTAACGCCGGCCCAGCGCGCGCAGCGACCGGCCCGGCGCGATCGCGGCCAGGTCACCGAGCCGCCAGGAGAGCCGGGCCAGCGACGCCGCGGTCACCGGGCGGCTCAGCACCGCGTCGTAGGAGGCGTGCCAGATCCGCGCCGCGCGACGCCAGAACCGGTCCCAGTCGGCGGCCGCGCCCGCACCCATCGCGGTGGCGATGCGTTCCAGGAAGACCGCATGCGTGGCGGAGGAGTCGAGCACCGTGCCGTCCGGGAAGACGTGCCGGACCACCGGGTCGAGGGGTTCCGGACGCAGGCCGAGATCCTCGAACAGGTGGGGGAGGGTGAGCAGGCTCGGGCCGGTGTCGAAGCGGTAGCCGTCCCGCTCGTGGACGGCGAGTTTGCCGCCGACCGCGCCGGACCGTTCGTGCACAGTCACGGTGTGGCCGGCGGCGGCCAGCCGGGCGGCGGCGGTCAGCCCGCCCACGCCGGCCCCGATCACTACGACGTTGCTCATACCGGCATGGTCCTCTGTCTCAGACGGGGCGGCCGCGCCAGGTCAGGCGGTTGCGCCGGCGCAGGTGGAACGAGCGGGCGGTCAGCCAGGCGAACAGGACGATCGAGAGCGGATGCGCGAGCGGGTCGGGGAACATCCGCCCGCCGGTGGCGGCCGCGCTGATCATGCGACCGGTCACGCCCAGCAGGTAGGCCACCGCGCCGATGGGCCACCACGCGAGCGGTAGGACGTACAGCAGGAGAAGAAGGAGTACGACGGCGGCGGCGCCGGGTCTGGAGCCGAACGACGCCCACAGCGATTTCCCGTAGCCGTCGGCCAAACCGGACCAGGAGTCGTACATCCGGCAGGTGGCCAGCCGTGAGCCGTCGGCGAGCGCGATCCGGCCGCCGGCGCGTTTGACCGCGCGGGCCAGGCCGATGTCCTCCAGGATGTCGGCGCGCACGGCGGCGTGCCCGCCGGCCCGCTGATAACCGGCGCGGTCGGCGACCAGCCATTGACCACCGGCGGCGGCGAGCGACGGGCGCGGGGAGCGTTCCATGCCGCGGAGCGGCAGGAAGGTCAGCCAGGACCACTGCAGCAGGGGTTGCACGAGCCGGCCACTACCGACGATCTTGGGGTACGGGCTGAGCAGCGTCACGCCGGTCCGGCGCAGAAGGTCGACCGCACCGGCGACGGCGTCCGGTTCCAGGACCACGTCCGCGTCGACGAAGACCAGGACCTCCGCCTCGCCCGCCGCCTCGGCGAGCCGGTGGCAGGCATGCGGTTTGCCCAGCCACCCGGCCGGTGGGGGCGCGCCGGTGTGCAGGTGCACGCGGTCGCCGGCGATCTTCCGGACCAGGTCGGCGGTGCCGTCGGTGGAGCTGTCGTCGAGGACGTGGACCGTCAGGTGTGGCACGCCCCGCTGGGCCAGCAGCGAGCGCAGGCAGGGTTCGAGGCGGTCGGCCTCGTTGCGCAGGGGGAGCAGGAGCGCCACCCGGTCGGGGGTGGTCCGGCCGCGGCCGGGGCGGCGCAGCAGCAGGGCGTTGACCGCGGTGTGCGCCGTCAGCAGGACCAGCGGGGCGAGCAGCAGCCAGGTCATCGGCGGAGCCGCAGGATCAGGGGGAGGACCGCGGCGCCCATCAGCACGCCGCCCCAGAGCGCCGAGGCGGGCAGGTCGAGGAAGACGGCGTGGGCCAGGGTCGAGGAGAGCCAGGTCCAGATCCAGAGCACGTACGCCGGCTGGTCCCGTGGTGACGTCCCGGCCCGCACGGTGGTGGACAGCGCCGTCATGACGAGCAGCGCGAAACCCAGCCAGCCCAGGTAGTTGCTGACCGGGATGCCGGCCAGGCCGGGCAGCGCGGGCACCGGGTCGTGCCAGCGCCAGTACCCCTCGGCGACCATCTGCGGGTCGAGGAAGAGATCCCAGGTGGTGAGGCCGGCCGCGGCGAGCAGGATGCGGGCCGGGCGGCTGCCGGTGACGCGCAGCGCGGCGAGCCACGCCGGCCAGGCCATCCAGGTCCAGGCGAGCGGAATGATCAGGGGTACGCCGAGCAGCTTGGGGCCCAGCTCGCCGGAGTAGTCGTACGTCCCGAACGGGAAACCGGTCGCGACCCCGACCGCCTCGACCACGAACCCGCCCAGCATCGCCGACCCGACCAGCGCGGCCACGGCGCGCCCGCCGCGGGTGAGGTAGGCGTGCGAGACCGAGAACGCCACCCCGATCAGCACAGTCGTCACGGTGAGGTCGGCGCGCACGTCACCGGTGGTGAGCGGATAGCAGACCTGGACCAGGATCAGGGCGCCCAGCAGCGCCCGGGGGAGGTTCCGTCGCACGTGTCAGTTGCCCGGCTCCTCGAGCGGCAGCGGCAGCTCCCGCCCCAGGATCGCGAAGGCCCGCTCGTCGCCGGGGAACAAAAAGTTCCGCAGCACGTCGGTGAAGCCGAACCGCCGGTACAGCCGCCAGGCCCGGGAGGTGCGCTCGTCGGCCTCCGGGGTGGAGAGCAGCACCGACTTGCCGTCGGCCATCGCGAGCAGGGCCCGCAGTTGCCGGGCGCCGATCCCGTGGCCCTGGGCGGCCGGGCGGACGTGCAGCTCGACCACCTCGAAGCAGTCGGTGAGCCAGCGCCGGCGGTCCTGCTCGTCGAGCGCGGAGCGCACCTGGTCGTGCCACCACTGGCCGGCGGCGGAGGTGTAGCCGTACCCGAAGCCGGCGACCCGGCCCTCGGGGGTGAGGGTGGCGACCGCGCGGAAGCCCGCGCGGCGCACGTGCGAGCCGATGTAGCCGCGCCGGGTCTGCAGGAGCTCCTGGCGGTAGCCCATCGCCTCGCCGTAGACCGCCACCACGTCGTCCAGCCGCCGCAGCAGGTCGTCCGGCTGCCAAGCAACGAGCCTCATCGCTCTGTTCGCTCCCTCTCGTCGGCCGTGTCACCGGCCGTTTCTGTCCAGCCCAGTACGGTTCGGTCGCCGGTGACGCCGAGGACCGCGAAGCGGGCGAAGAGCTCCTCCGCGTACCACCGGTCGGCCGGGGTGCGGGCGATGGCCGCCCGGTGTTCCGGCTGACGGTACGCGAACGTGGTCAGGTCCGCCGTGCTGCGCCACACGGTGACCGTGCCCTGCCAGCCGATCGGCGCCTCACCGACCCCGAAGCGGGCGAGCAGGCCCGGTGCGGCGGCCACCTCCCGGGCCACCGGCGGGATCGCCCGCCAGAACCGCACCGCCCGCGACGGGCGCAGCCGGGCGCGGGTGAGGGCCAGCACCGGGCCGTCAGCGCGCCGGCCGGTCGGCTGGAACGGGCTGCGGCCGGACCACTCGCCCCGGCTGACCAGTGGTTCCAGGTCCACGCGGGCCCGCTGGGTGGCGATCCGGTCCCACGCGGGGAAGCTGACCGGGCGGTCGCTGACGGTGATCGCCGCGTAGCGGGTGAGGTCCGCGTCGCCGGGGCCGAAACCGAGGCCGGTGCCGGTGCCCAGGAACTTGGCGAACCGCACACCCGGGCGGTGCCGGCGGCCGAAGGCCATGCGCAGCAGCGCCGGGCCGAGCGCGCGGCGGGGCACCCGCCAGACGTGCAGGGTGACCAGGTCGGCGGTCATCGTCAGGCGACTTCGGCGGGGGTGCCGGCGGTGATCCGGACCAGGTCCGGGTAGGTGAGCGGGAAGACCGACCGGGGTACGCCGCCGGCCGCCCAGATCACCGAATACTGCTCGAGGTCGACGTCGACCAGCGTGCGCACCGGTTTCGGATGGCCCAGCGGCGCGACGCCGCCGATCGCCTGGCCGGTGTGCTGCCGGACGAACTCGGGCGTGGCCCGGCGCAGCTTCGCGACGCCGAGCGAGGCGGCCACCTTGGCGGTGTCCACCCGGTGCGCGCCGGAGGTCAGCACCAGCAGCGGCTCACCGTCCGCGTCGAAGATCAGCGAGTTGGCGATCTGGCCGACCTCGACCCCGAGGGCGGCGGCGGCCGCGGCAGCGGTGTGCACGGCCTCGTCCAGGATGGTGATCTCGGTGCTGAGACCGGCGTTCTCCAGGGCGTCGCGTACCGCGGTCACGTTGGGATGGTTGTGCATCGGTCCATCCTGCCCTCTGCGCGGCCTGCTATGCGCTGGTGGCCTTGCTGCTCGCTTCCCAGAGTCGCGCCGCGAGCGAGGCGTCCCGGGCGTGCGGCGCCGGGCGGCTGACCTGACGGCCGACGTAGTAGCCGCCGTTCTCCAGCTCGGCGGCGGGTGCGGTGGCGAGCCAGACCAGCAGCTCACCGGCTTTCTCCGGGGTGACCAGGCCGGGCGCGTACCGGTAGAAGAAGCGGGTGACCCGGCCGACGCCGAAGTTCGAGCGCACCACACCCGGGTGGAAGGACACGCTCGTCACCTCCGGCCAGCGGCGGGCCGCCTCGGCGGTGAAGAGGATGTTCGCCGCCTTGCTGGCGCCGTAAGCCCGCCAGGAGCTGTATCGCTGCGGGTCGCCGTCCAGCCGGTCCGGGTCGGGGCGGCCCTGCGCGTGGGCCCGGGAGGCGGTGTTGACCACCCGGCCACCGCGCAGCCGGTCCAGCAACAGCGTGGTGAGCAGGAACGGGGCGAGGTGGTTGCCCTGAACGGTGGCCTCGTGGCCGTCGGTGGTGCGGCGGTACTCGCCGACCATGCCGCCGGCGTTGTTCGCCAGCACGTCGATCCTCGGGTACGCAGCCAGGAGCTGATCGGCGAGGTCGCGGACCTCGGCGAAGGACTCGAAGTCGGTGCGGAAGTGGGTGGGCCGCCGGCCGCCGGCCCGCTCGACCCGGGCGACCGCGTCGGCGAGGCGCTGCGGGTTGCGCCCGACCAGGATGACGTCGTCACCGCGGGCGGCGAACTGTTCGGCGGCGGCCAGGCCGACCCCGGAGCTGCCACCGGTCACCACGATCGTCGATGCCATCTCGGTCCTCCTGCTCGGATGTGGTTCCTATCGTGCCCTGCCCGGCTCCGCCCCGCTCGCTCACCGCCTCGAGTCGATCACTTGTTCCAAAAATGCGCGTCACGCCGCCCGTAGAGGTTGCATTCTTGTCGTACGGGGGTGTTAGTCTCTGCGGTAGTTAGAACGGATGTTCGAACAGGCTCTCTTCGAGTCCGGCGGCGTCGTTCTGATCCGGGAGCGTGTTTCGCGGCTCGGCTCCCGAGGCGGCACCCGCGAAGTGCCGCACGCGTGGTCCGGGCATTCGCGGGTCCGGACCCGTTCAAGGCAGGCCGTCGCTCGCTGCCTCCGACCCCCGGTGGCGGGCGACGGACCCGCCGGGCGGCGTCGGCCGGATGTGGTGTGGGGAAGCTTCACACCCGGCCGGCTAGCCGCCGGGATGGTCCTTCGTGGCTGACCCGACGGGGTTCCGGCTCTGCCCGCCGGAGCCCCGTTCCAGCCCCGGGCACCACTGGAGAAACGCTGTGTCTTCCTCCGCAGCGGATCGGTTCGGCCCTTACGTCGGATGCGGAACAGGCGAGGAGAAACGACCATGGCGAGCACCGCTGCCCCCGGCCTCGAGCCGGCTGCGCCGGCCAGGGCGGAGGGGCCCACGGTTCCGGCGCACATGCTGCCGCATCGGACTCCGGCCCAGTTGATGACGATCGCCCGCGAGGGGCTGGACGAGGCGGCGCGCACGGCCCCCGACGGGCTGCGTTACGCGGCGGCGCACCTGGCCGCGCTGCGTGCCGCGGCCGCTCTGCTCGCGGCGCGGGCCCGCCCGTCCGCGGCGGGCCGCCGGACCCGTGCGGCGACCAGCGTCTGGTCGTTGCTGGTCATGGTGGCGCCCGAGTTCGACGAGTGGGCCGGCTACTTCGCTCTCGGCGCCGGCAAACGAGCGGCCGCGGAGGCCGGCATCCCGCACGTGGTGAGCGCCCGGGAGGCCGACGACCTGCTGCGCGCCGCCGAGCAGTTCGTCGATGTGGTCGAGAGCTCCCTCAACATGACGTACCAGCCGCGCCTCGCGGCGTGACAGTCCGCGGCCTGTGACCTGACCGGGCCGCGTCGGGTTCGGCGGGTCTTGAGGCGGGTGGGTTACAGAGCGGGGCATGGACGTGGCGGGGCGCATGATCAGTGGTTCGGCGGCCCTCGCGGAGCTGGTCCGGACGGCGACCAGCGCCGATGAGCCGGGCGCCCATCGGATGCTGCCGGTGGCGCCCGAGCTGAGTGGGCTGCTGCCCGGCCGGGGACTCCGGCGGGGCAGCACGGTGGCGGTCGCCGGTGGGCGCGCCGCCCCGGCCGGCGGGGGGACCTCGCTGATGCTGGCACTGCTGGCCGCCGCGTCCCGCAACGGCTCGTGGTGCGCGGTGGTCGGTGTTCCCGCGCTGGGCGCGCTGGCCGCAGCCGAGAGCGGTGTCGTGCTGGAGCGGCTCGCGCTGGTGCCCGACCCGGGACCGGACTGGCCCACCGTGGTGGCGGCGCTGATCGACGGGGTGGACGTGGTGGTCACCGCGGTGCCCGGGCCGGTGTCGGCGAACATCGCCGGACGGCTCGCCGCGCGGGCCCGGCAGCGGGGGAGTGTGCTGGTGCCGTTCGGGGACTGGTCCGGCGCGGACCTGACACTGCAGGTTGATCGGGGGCGCTGGGAAGGACTGGGCGCGGGCCGGGGCCGGCTGCGCCGCCGAGAGGTCACCGTCGTGGCGCGTGGGCGCGGGGCGGCGGCCCGGCCCCGGGAGATCACCCTGTGGATGCCGGGCGTCGTCAACCGGGCTGTCGCCATCCCTCCGGTCCGCTCCTCCACCATCGCTTCGGCTTCGGCTTCGGCTTCGGCTTCGGCTTCAGCTGCGGCTTCGGCTGCGGGTTCGGCATCGACTTCGGTTCCGGGTTCGGCTGCGGTTTCGGCTGATAGCCCGCTGTGGGGCCGGGTCGAGCAGGCCGGGACGGCGGCTGGGGCAGCGGGGACGGCGGCTGGGGTGGTGGCCGGGACGGCGGTCGGAATGCCGGCCGCGGCACAGGCCGGGCGTGACCCCTGGGCCGCCGTGGTGGCGGAGCCGAGGGGGAAGAAAGCGGTCGCGGAGCCGAGGGACAAGAAGGCGCGCGGCGGTCCGCTGCGCGGGCTGCCCTCGGTGGGGGCGTGATGGAGACGGCCGTGCGCACCCTGCTGATCTGGTGCCCCGACTGGCCGGTCGTCGCCGCCGAGATCGTGGCGGGGGTGGCGGGAGACGACCCGGTCGTCGTGCTCGCCGGCAACCGGGTGCTGGCCTGCTCGGAGGCGGCCCGCCGGGAGGGTGTGCGCCGAGGGCTGCGCCGCCGGGAGGCGCAGAGCCGGTGCCCCCGGCTGATCGTGGTGGAGCACGACCCGGGGCGGGACGCGCGCGCGTTCGAGCCGGTGGTGGCGGCGATCGAGGAGGTGGTGGCCGGCGTCGAGGTGATCCGGCCGGGGGCGTGCGCGGTGGCGGTGCGCGGCCCCGCGCGGTACTTCGGCGGTGAGGAGGCGGCGGCCGAGCGGATCGTCGAGCAGGTGGCGCAGGCGTGCGCGGTGGAGTGCCAGGTGGGGATCGCCGAGGGAGTGTTCGCGGCGGGGATCGCGGCACGGGCCGGGCAGATCGTGCCGGCCGGGGAGACCCGGGACTTTCTGTCGCGCGTACCCGTGGAGGCTCTGGAGAAGCCGGACCTGACCGATCTGCTGCACCGGCTCGGGGTGAAGACGCTGGGCGAGTTCGCGGCCCTGCCGGCGGCGGACGTGCTGACGCGTTTCGGGTTCGACGGGGCGCTGGCGCACCGGCTCGCGTCGGGGTCCGACCACCGGCCGCTGGCGGTGCGCAAGCCGCCGCTGGAGCTGGCGGTGGAGGAGACCTACGACGAGCATCTGGACCGGGTGGACGTGGCGGCGTTCGCCGGGCGCGCGCTGGCCGAGCGGCTGCACGAGGGGCTGGCGGCGCACGGGCTGGCCTGCACCAGGCTCGGCGTCGAGGCGGTCACCGCGGACGGCCAGGAGTTGCACCGGATGTGGCGGCACGACGGCGTCCTCACCGCCGCGGCCATCGCCGAGCGGGTGCGCTGGCAGCTGGACGGCTGGCTCACCGGGGCCCGGCGTGGTGGCCCGGCCCGGCCGACCGCGGGCCTGGTCCGGTTGCGCCTGGTGCCGGACGGGGTGCTGGTCCACCTCGGGTTGCAGCCGGGGCTGTGGGGTGACGCGGGCGCCGAACGGGACCGGGCGCACCGCGCCTTCAGCCGGGTGCAGGGCCTGCTCGGGCCGCACGCGGTGGTGACGCCGGTGCTGGGCGGCGGGCGGTCGGCGGACGATCAGGTGCGGCTGGTGCCGTGGGGGGACGAGCGGGAGCCGTCCCGGCCGGCCACCGAGCACACCGATCCGGTGCCGGGCGTGGTGACCGTGCCGGTGCTGCGGTCCACCACGGACGAGGAGCCCCGGGTGGGGTCCCGTCTGCGGTCGGTGCCGGACCCGCCGGCCGGGGCGGCGGTGCGGGCGCAGCCCCGGCGCGGTGCCCGCGGGCAGGTCGTTCTGCCGCCCTGGCCGGGGCGGTTGCCGCGGCCGGCGCCCGCGGTGGTGCCCGGCGAGCCGCTGCCCGCGGTGGTGCGTGACTCCGGCGGCGATCCGGTGGGTGTGAGTGCCCGCCTGGAGCTGACCGGGGCCCCGGCGACGCTCGCCCTGGAGCGGAGCGCGCCGGTGGAGATCGCCGGCTGGGCCGGCCCGTGGCCGGTGGACGAGCGCTGGTGGGCGGCCGAGGAGGCGCGCCGCCGGGTGCGTTTCCAGGTGGTGCTGGCCGACGGCCGCGCGCTGCTGCTGTCCCTCTCCGCCGGCCGGTGGGCCGTCGAAGCGATCTATGACTGAGGAGACATGGGCTTTCACAACCCGGACGTGCCCTGGGCACAGTTGGAGCGCACGCTCTCCGGCCCGGCCGTCGTCGACCCGCTGGCGGTGGACGGCGACGGCGGTGACTCACCCGCCTGGAGCCGCAAGCGCGAGCCGTACCGGGCCGCCCCCGGCCTGGTCCGGGCGGAGGCCACCACGGATTATGCGGAGCTGCACTGCCACACCAACTTCAGCTTCCTGGACGGCGCCAGCCATCCCGAGGAGCTGGCCGAGGAGGCGGCCCGGCTCGGGCTGACCGGGCTGGCGGTCACCGACCACGACGGTTTCTACGGCGTGGTGCGCTTCTCCCAGGCGGCCCGTGAGCTGGGCCTGCCCACGATCTTCGGCGCCGAGTTGTCGCTGGGCCTGTCCAAGGCGCAGAACGGTGAGCCCGACCCGGAGGGCACGCACCTGCTCGCGCTGGCGCACGGTCACGAGGGCTACTCGCGGCTGGCCCGGGTGATCTCCCAGGCCCACCTCCGGGGCGGGGAGAAGGGCAAACCCGACTATCAGGGCCTGGCCGAGGTCGCCGAGGTCCTGCGTGACCACGTGCTGGTGCTGACCGGCTGCCGCAAGGGCCCGGTGCCGCTGGCGCTGGCCACCGGCGGGGTGGCGGCCGCGGCGTACGAACTGGACCGTCTCGTCGACCTGTTCGGCGCCCCGAACGTGGCCGTCGAGCTGACCGACCACGGCGACCCGTACGACGCCGACCGCAACGACCTGCTGTTCGACCTGGCCGGCAGCCGGAAGCTGGAGGTGGTGGCGACCAACAACGTGCACTACGCGACGCCGTCCCGCCGCCGGCTGGCCACCGCGCTGGCCGCGGTCCGGGCCCGGCGCAGCCTGGACGACATGGACGGCTGGCTGCCCGCGGCCGGCACGGCGCACCTGCGCACCGGCGCCGAGATGGCCCGCCGGTTCGCCGGCTATCCCGGCGCCGTCGAGAACGCCGCGATCTACGGCCGGGACCTCGCCTTCAACCTGGACCTGGTCGCCCCGAGGCTGCCGGACCATCCGGTGCCGCGGGGGCACACCGAGATGTCCTGGCTCCGTGAGCTGACCATGGACGGCGCCCGGCAGCGGTACGGGCCCGACAACCCGAAGGCCTACGCCCAGATCGAGCACGAGTTGCGCATGATCGAGGAGCTCGGCTTCCCCGGCTATTTCCTGGTCGTCTACGACATAGTCCGGTTCTGCCGGGAGAACGACATCTACTGCCAAGGTCGAGGCTCCGCCGCCAACTCGGCGGTCTGCTACGCGCTCTGGATCACCAACGTCGACGCGGTGCACTACAACCTCCTCTTCGAGCGGTTCCTGGCGCCGGAGCGTGACGGTCCGCCCGACATCGACGTGGACATCGAGTCCGACCGCCGTGAGGAGGTCATCCAGCACGTCTACGGGAAGTACGGGCGGGAGCACACCGCCCAGGTGGCCAACGTGATCTCCTACCGGCCCCGGTCGGCGGTGCGGGACATGGCCCGCGCGTTCGGGTTCTCGCCCGGGCAGCAGGACGCCTGGAGCAAGCAGATCGACCGCTGGGGCGACGTGGCCACCACCGACACCGACATCCCGGACAGCGTCGTCGACGCGGCCAACGAGGTGCAGACGTTTCCGCGGCACCTCGGCATCCACTCCGGCGGCATGGTGATCTGCGACCGGCCGATCATCGAGGTCTGCCCGGTGGAGTGGGGCCGGATGCCGGGCCGCAGCGTGCTCCAGTGGGACAAGGACGACTGTGCCGCCGTCGACCTGGTCAAGTTCGACCTGCTGGGGCTCGGCATGCTGTCGGCGCTGCACTACGCGTACGACATGATCGACGACGAGCTGGACATCGCCACGATGCCGCTGGACGACCCCGAGGTCTACGCGATGCTCTGCCGGGCGGACTCGGTCGGGGTGTTCCAGGTGGAGAGCCGCGCGCAGATGGCCACGCTGCCCCGGCTCAAGCCCGGTGAGTTCTACGACCTGGTCATCGAGGTGGCGCTGATCCGGCCCGGGCCGATCCAGGGCGGTTCGGTCCACCCGTACATCAGAAGGAAGAACGGCCTGGAGCCGCCCCTCGTGCCGCATCCGCTGATGCGCAACGCGCTCGCCAAGACCCTCGGCGTGCCGCTCTTCCAGGAGCAGCTGATGCAGCTCGCGATCGATGTGGCCGGCTTCGACCCGTCGGAGGCGGATCAGCTGCGGCGGGCGATGGGCTCGAAACGCTCGATCGAGAAGATGGAAAGGATCAAGAAGCGGTTGTACGACGGGATGGCCGCCAACGGGATCAGCGGGCAACTGGCCGACGACCTGTTCGTGAAGCTCTCCGCGTTCGCCAACTACGGCTTCCCGGAGAGCCACGCGATGAGTTTCGCCTACCTGGTCTATGCGAGCGCCTGGCTGAAGCGGTACCACCCCGCGGCGTTCTGCGCGGCGCTGCTCAACGCGCAGCCGATGGGCTTCTACTCGCCCCAGTCGCTGGTGGACGACGCGCGCCGGCACGGCGTCGAGGTGCGCCGGCCGGACATCAACCGCAGCGACGCGGCGGCCACCCTGGAGACCACGCCGGACAGCCGGCGTAAGAGCGAGGCCGGGGAGCCGCCGCACGCCTGGGGACTCGGCGGCCCGGCCGTCCGGCAAGGACTTGCCGGCATTCGTACGATCGGAGCAGACCTCGCCGAGAAGATCGAGCAGGATCGGCGCGCCCGTGGCCCGTTCCGGTCGATGACGGATCTCGCCCGGCGTACCGGATGCTCCACCGCCCACCTGGAGGCCCTCGCCACCGCCGACGCCTTCGCGGGTTTCGGCCTGTCGCGCCGCGAGGCGCTGTGGGCCGCCGGCGCCGCCGCCCAGGACAAGCCGGACCGCCTGCCCGGCACGGTGACCGGCACCGAGGCGCCGATGCTGCCCGGCATGAGCGAGGTGGACGTACTGGTCGCGGACGTGTGGGCGACCGGACTGTCGCCGGACACCCACCCGGCCCGGTTCCTGCGCGACGAGCTGGACCGGGCCGGTGCGCTGCCGATCGCGGAACTGCCCCAGGTGGAGGCGGGCACCCGCATCCGGGTCGGCGGGATCGTCACCCACCGGCAGCGACCGGCGACCGCGGGCGGGGTGACGTTCGTGAACCTGGAGGACGAGACCGGGATGCTGAACGTGACCTGCTCGCCGGGGCTCTGGCAGCGGTACCGGCGGGTGGCCCGCAGCAGTACGGCACTGCTGGTGCGCGGCCGGCTGGAGAAGGTCGAAGGGGTGCTGAACCTGGTCGCCGACCGGCTGGAGCAGGTGCACCCGCCGGTTACGCCGGCATCCCGCGATTTCCGATGATTTGCACCTTTTACGGTGTAGGGTGCTCGCGGAACAGCCAACCGGGGGTGCACCATGAGGCAGAAACTGATCGGATTCGCGGTGATCGCGGCCGCGCTCCTGAGCACGGCGGGTCCCGCCGCAGCGGCTCCACGCTCCACGCTGTCGCTCACCTACACCGGGGCCGCCACGGCCGTCCGGCTCACCTGTGACCCGACCGGCGGCGCCCACCCGAAACCGGCACAGGCCTGCGCGACGCTGCGCCGGGCCGGCGCCGACCCGGGCCGGCTCCAGGCCGGCGACTCGCTCTGCATCCTGCTCTACAAGCCCGTGACGGCCCGGATCAAGGGCACGTGGCGCGGCAAGGCGGTGCAGTGGCAGAAGACGTACGGCAACACCTGCGAGATGACCCGCGCGACGGGCGTCCTCTTCGCCTTCTGAGGCGGGTCAGGGCCGGTTCCCCGGCGGTACGGCCTCGCTCCGGCCCGCCGCCCGGAACACGGGCTAGTCTGCCGGGGTGGAAACTTCAGCGCGTACCGGACGACCGCACGTCACGGCCCGCACCGCCGCGGTCTGGGCGGTGCTCCGCCGGGAACTGGACCGGCACCCCGGCCGTCAGCTGACCGTGCTCGACGTGGGCGGCGGGACGGGCGGGTTCGCCGTGCCGCTGGCCGAGGCCGGGCACACCGTCACGGTGATCGACGCCAGCCCGGACGCGCTCGCCGCACTCACCCGGCGTGCCGCCGACGCGGGGGTCGCCGACCGGATCCACGCCGTGCAGGGTGACGGCGACGCGCTCGCCACGCTGGTCGAGCCGGGCAGCGCCGATCTGATCCTGTGCCACTCGGTCCTCGAGGTGGTCGACGACCCGGCCGGGGTGGTCGCCGCGGTGACCGCCGCCCTGCGCCCCGGCGGCGCGGCCAGCCTGCTGGTGGCGAGCCGCGCGGCCGCCATCCTGGCCCGGGCGATCAACGGCCACCTGACCGCGGCCACCGCCCTGGTGACCGACCGGGACGGCCGGGCCGGGCCGCGCGACACCCTGCTGCGCCGGTACGACGTGGCGGGCGCGACCGCGTTGCTGACGGCCGCCGGGCTCACGGTGGAGGAGACCCACGGGGTCCGGGTGGTCGCCGACCTGCTGCCGGCCGCGGTGCTCGAGGAGGACTCGCAGGCCGTCCTGGAGCTCGAACTGGAGCTGAGCGCGCAACCGCCGTTCCGGGACATCGCCTCCCAGCTGCACCTCTTCGCGCGCCGGTCATGATCGTCCCGGAGGACGGCCTGCACCCGGACGCGCTCCGGACGCTGCCGCCCGCCTACGGCCGGGGCAGCCTGGCCGACCTGCTCCCCAGCGCCTGCGCGGTGCTCGGGGTGCCGGGCGCGACGGACGTCCTCGGGCTCGGCGCCCGCCTCGACGGCATCAACCGGATCGGTGTGCTGCTGGTCGACGGGATGGGCGCCTACCAACTGCCGCTCGTCGCCCGGCACGCCCCGGTGCTCGCCGACCTCGCCGCCGGCGGCCGGGGCCACGCCGGCACGCTGACCAGTGGCTTCCCGTCCACCACCCCGGTCAGCCTGGTCACCCTCGGCACCGGGGCGCCGCCCGGGGCGCACGGCATCCTCGGGTTCACGGTCCGCCGCCCCGACGGCCGGCCACTCACCCACATCTACTGGGGCGACGACCCCGACCCCCGGCAGTGGCAGCCGGTCCCGACCTGGATGGAGACCGCCGCGGCCGCCGGGGTGCGGGTCACCGTCGTGAACCGGTCGGCGTTCGAGGGCAGCGGGCTCACCCTCGCGGCGAGCCGGGGCGGCGCCTACGTCGGCGCCGACGACGGCCCGGCCGTGGCCGCCGGCATGCTCGCGGCGCTGCGGTCGGCCGACGGGCCGGCCCTCGTCTACGGATACCACCCGGACCTCGACCACTTCGGCCACGAGGACGGGGTGGACTCGGAGACCTGGCGGGAGGCCGCGCGGGGGGTCGACCGGCTCCTCGACCAGCTGGTGCACGGCCTGCCGCCGGGCGCCGCGCTCCTGGTCGTCGCCGACCACGGCCAGCTCAACGTGCCCGAGGACGGCCGCTACGACATGGCCGCGCTGCCGGCTCTGACCGACGGGGTGATCGGGGTGACCGGCGAGCCCCGGGTCCGCTACCTGCACACCGCCGACGGCGCGCTGGAGACCGTGCTCGCGAACTGGCGCGGCGTCCTCGGCCCGGACGCCCGGGTGCTCACCCGGGACGAGGTGATCGCCGAGGGGTGGTACGGCCCGGTGCCCGCCGCGCACGCGAACCGGATCGGGGACGTGGTGGTGATCTGCCAGGGGCGGGCCATCACCGTCGCCGACGGCTGGGAACCGGCGAAGGCGGGACGGCTGGTCGGGTACCACGGGTCCGTCACCGCGGCCGAGATGACCGTCCCGCTGCTGATCGTGCGCTGAAGCCCATCGATTGGCACGGATTGCCCGCCCGCCCCGGCCGATCATGCAACGACCCAGCTCACCAGTCGTGGCCGGAGCCCGATCATCCGGTGATCGACCGCCGCGCGGCCGAGGTAGTCGGTCTTTTGGGACGAACCGATCTTCGCGGCACGGAAAATCACCCGCACTCGGCGGTCGTCCCGCTTTCCGACCCGCCAACCCGCTCGTAGACTTGCGTGATAAGGCAGCCGACGGCTGCCCCGTTTCACCACACCTGCACCACCCCGACCCTGCTGCGGGGTCGGACATGCGCCCGGGGAGGAATGCCGTGCCGCTCTCGGAGCACGAGCAGCGGCTGTTCGATCAGATCGAGCGGTCGCTTGCCGAGGACCCCAAGTTCGCCTCGGCTGTGCGGGCCAGCGACCCGCGTTTCCACGCACGGCGCCGGCTCCTCATCGCCGCGTTCGTGATCGTCCTTGGTCTGGCACTCGTCGTCTACGGGACGGTGAGTCAGAACACGCCGCTCGGCGTGGCCGGCTTCGTCGTCATGCTCGGCTCAGCCGCCTTCGCCATGCAGTCACGGCGCCGCAGCCAGGCGCCCGACCTCAAGTCCGTCGGTGGCACCGCCACGCGGCGCGCCCGCTCCGGCGGCCGCAAGGGCGGCCTGATCGACAGGCTCGAGGATCGGTGGCGGCAACGCCCGGAGGGACATCGCTGACCCAGAGCCGGCGCTCACCACGCCGGCTCCCGACGAACGGCGGCCGCAGCCCGGCCGCCTTCGTCATTTCTCCACGCGCCGCCACCCGCGCCCACCCGCGCTCGCCGCGTGCCCACCCGCGCTCGCCGGCCGGCCCTCCACCCCTCACCGTGGTGACTTGAGGCGCGCTCCAGACCCGAAGTCCACACGCTGACCGAGCTTCAGCCCGTGTGTGGGGATTTTGGGTGCGCTCCGGACCCGAAGTCCCCACGCTGCTTGCGTCCAGCCCGTGTGTGGGGATTTTGGGTGCGTTTCGAACCCGAAGTCCCCACCGACTGAGGCGTTCGGCCCGGTGGGTGCGCTGTGCTCGCGCGGCGGGGGTGGGGGCAGCGGGGGCGGCGGTCCGGGGGTGGCGGGGAGTTCGGTTGCGCGTACTGGAACGGCCGGGTTGAGCGATGGAAATCGCCCAGCCCGGCCGTTTCTGATCAGTGGGTGGAGATCAGCGAGCGCGGGAGATCAGCCTGCGCGGGCTGAAACGGCCGAGGGAGTCCCGCAGGCGGGTGGCGTTCTCGGCGATGCGGGTGGAGCGTTCGGTGAGGGCCAGCCGCCAGTTCAGGAGCACCGACGGCGGCAGGAGGGTGGCACGCAGCCGGGTGCGGAACGGTGCGGTGGCGGCCACGCCCGAGCGGACCTGGTTGAGCGCCGCGGTGAGTTCGGCGCCCTGCAGGGGCTTGCGGGCGTAACGGGCGCGTTCCTCGGCCGTACCCAGCAGGGATGCTGCCGCGGCCTGGTCGCCGGCGAGTTCGGTCTCCCGGATGAGGCGTTGCGCGGTGATCCGCGGCGTCTCGGTCGGGTCCACCGGCACCCGGAAGTCGATCATCGTGTCGATGAGTTCGTCCCAGGCCGCGTGGGCGTCCGCCTTGGCGCGGACCGATTCGCTGGTCACCGTGATGTCCGTGATGCCACCGGCCGCACCGGCCGCGCCCGCGGTGACCATGGCGGCCTGCGGGACGGTTACGGAGTGCCGCCGGCGGCGCAGCAGGGCCCGGCTCATCGCCGGGATGAGCAGCACCAGCATCACCAGCAGGACACCGGCCGTGACCAGCAGCGGCGTCCAGGAGCCGCCGTCGGAGTTCCCGCCGTCATCGGCCGCCGCACCGCCGCCGTCGTTCGCCTGGTCGGGGCGTTCGGCCTGGTCGGGAGCGGTCGAGGACGCCGAGCCGGGCGTCTCGGCGCCGGCCGACGCGGTGGCGGTCGGTTCGACCCGGTCGACGTCCTCGGCCCAGGGGGTCCGCGTCGAGCCGAGCACACCGGAGGACGGTGTGGCGTCGAACGGCACCCAGCCGAAGCCCTCGAACCAGACCTCGGTCCAGGCGTGCGCGTTCCGGTTGGTGATCTGGAACGTGCCGTCGCCCTGCGGGGTGCCCTTGGTGAAGCCGAACGCCACCCGGGCCGGGATGCCGGCGGCGCGGACCATCCACGCCATCGCCGCCGCGTACTGCTGGCAGTAGCCTTCCTTGTTCTCCAGGAAGGCCGCGATGTCCGAGGTGTTGCCGGTGCTCTGGGTCTGCAGGTTGTACTTGAACCCTTCCTTCGCCGCGAACGACTCGTAGATCGCCAGGACCTTGTCGTAGTCGGTGCGCTTGTTCCGGGTCAGCGTGGCGACCTTGCCCTGCACGGTCCTGTCCGGAGGCGCCGCGGTGTACTTGCGCATCGGGCTGTCCAGGGCGAGCTCCGGGGCGTCCCGCAGATCCTGTTTGTCGTACTGCGCGCGCTGGTAGGTGAACTGGTACCGCTGGTTGCCGGTGGTGGCCCGCCCGGAGTAGAGCACCAGCTGGTTGTTGTCGTACGCCCACGGCCCCGACAACCCGCGCACGTCGGTCGGGAACGTGTACAGCGGCACCATGCTCTGGCGCAGCGCGTCGCTGATCTCGATCTCGGCCTGGTACTGGTTGAACTCGGTGCGCGGGCTGACCCGGCTCGGATCGGGCAGGCCGTTGGAGAGCGACGGTCCGCGCGGGGCCTCGTTGCCGAAGCCGTCGGCGGTGAGCACGTCCGCCACGCCGAACCGCAGGTAGAACGGGTCTTTCTCGTCCGTCTTCACGCGGATGATGTTGATGGTGGCGTTCTGCGTGAGCTGGCCGCTGAGCGCCGCGAACAGGTTGATCCGCCCGCCGCCGGGGCCGGTGCCGCCGGGGCCGGGCCCGGTGCCGCTCTGGGTCAGCCGGGAGAGAAGCCCGCCGGAGACGGTCGGCACGGCGAGCGGCAGCAGCACCGCCACCAGCACACCGAGTACACCGATCCGGCGGCCGGCCGCGGCGAGCGGGGACGGCTCCCAGACGTCGACGTCCCGGCCGTCGCCGGTGAAACGGCGGCCGAAGCGGCGCACCCGGTCGACGTTGTCGGCGACCAGCAGCCAGAGATAGCCGGCCGCGCCGATGATGAACGGGACCACCGGGACGCTGTCCAGATAGACGGCGACCGGGATCGAGTAGATGGCGAGCATCGGCAGACCGGCCAGCGCGGGCCGGCGGAACACCGCGGTGAGCAGGTCCACCAGGATGGCGACCGCGCCGATGCCGAGGACGGCGACGAAATGCAGGCCGTCGCGGTCCGGGACCGGGACGCCGTACGACCTGGTGTCCTCGCCGGCCTGCCGGATCAGGTCCGCGAAGTGCGCGAACGTGGCCGGCTGCGGAATCAGGATCTCCTTGCCGCTCGGGAAGATCCAGGTCAGCGTGAGCACCAGCGCCACGACCATGCACAGGGTCTGCGCCCAGGTCGGGAAGCGCAGTGTGCGCGCGGCCACCGCGGCGCCCGCGATCATCACGACCGTCAGCATGGCCAGCATCAGCCACTTGTACGTGTCGAAGATCGACGCCAGGGGTGCGGCGGCGAGCAGCGTGGCAGCCGCCGCGACCAGCCCGAGCCGGCGCCGGCCGGTCATCGGTTCACCCCGCTCACGGTCTCGGCCATCGCCGCCCGGTAGGCGAAGCCCTGCGAGCCCCGGGCCACCGCGGGCCAGAGCGCCGGCAGGGTGTCGCCGTGCGTCACCGGCACTGACCGCCAGCCGCTGCGCACCAGGGCGAGCGAGGCGGCCGCGTGCTCGCGGTCCGACTCCTCCCGGTCGCCGGTGGTCATCGGCACCCAGGTGGCGCTGTCGACGGCGAACCCGATGCAGGTCGCGCCGTTGCCGCGGAGCTGGCTGAGCAGCTCCGCCTCGGCCGTCGTGAGCGCGCCGAAGAGCCCGATCACCAGGCCGCCGTCGGAACGGCGGCGTACGTGCTCGACCAGGACCGAGATGTCGCCGGTCTGGCTGAGCTTCACATCGGCCAGGGTGTCCAGGATCAATCCCTCCCCACCGGCTTCGGAGGCGTCGATGTCGATGCCGTCGCCGGTCACCAGGCGAAGCTTGTAGCCCGCCTGTCGTAGGTGCACCGCGATGCTGGCGGTCGCCGCGACCGCCCATTCGAAGCTGGCGGTCGGGCCCTCGCCGCGGTGCGCGTGCTGACGGGTGTCGAGGACCACCGTGGCCCGGCTCTCCCAGGGCTGCTCCTCGCGGCGGACCATGAGCTCACCGGTCCGCGCGGTGGAACGCCAGTGCACCCGGCGCAGGTCGTCGCCGCGCCGGTACTCCCGGGTCGCCGCGTCGTCCTCGCCGTGCACCGCCACCGAGCGGGCGCGGCTCTCGCCGGTTCCCGCGTACTCCCCGGCGAGCCGGACCCGGGGCAGGCCGACCACCTGCGGGATCACGGTGAGCCGGTCGACGCTGGGGAACGAGCGCGTCAGCTCACAGAGCCCGAACGGGTCGGTGAGCCGGACCATCAGCGGGCCGATCGGGTACCGGCCGCGGACGTCGGCACGCACCGTGTAGGCCACCGAGCTGGCCTGGTGGGCGCCGAGGCGCTCCAGGACCACCCGGGGACGGCTGCCCAGCGCGTACGGCAGGCGGTCCTCCAGCAGCATGGTGCCGGTGGGCAGCCGGGACATGTTCTGCAGGCGCAGGATCACCCGGGCGCTCGAGCCGACCGGCGCGCGGCCCGGCTCCAGCGACCGGGTGCAGGCCAGCTTGTACCGGCTGCGACCGACGTACCACGCGGCCATCAGCGGCAGCGCGGCCAGCAGCACCGCGACCCGGAGCAGGTCGCGTTCGCCGAGAATGAGCGCGGAGACCGCGGCGGCGATCGCCGCGGCCAGGAACGAGCGGCCGCGCGTCGTGAGTCCCCGCAGCGCCTCCCGCATGGTCAGCGCCCCCGCGGCTCGTACGACGTCGGGCGGCCGTCGCGGGTGTCGTACGGATTGCGGGACCGGTCGTGCGGCAGCGGCAGCCGGTGCACGATCTCGGACACGATCGCGTCGGTGGTCCGCCTGTTGAGCTGCGCGTCCGCGGTCGGGATGACCCGGTGCGCGAGGACCGGCACCGCGAGGTTCTGGATGTCGTCCGGGAGCACGTAGTCCCGGCCCTCCAGCGCGGCGACCGCCTTGGCCGTGCGCAGCAGCTGGAGCGTGCACCGCGGGGACGCCCCGAGACGGATCTCGGGTGCCTCCCGGGTCGCGGTGACCAGCGCGATCGCGTACTGCTGGACGACGTCGGCGGCGTGCACGTGCCGGACCGTCTCGATCAGCCGGCGGACCAGCGCGGCATCGGCCACCGCGCGCAGGTCGTTCAGCGGGTCGTGGTCGCCGTGCCCGCTCAGCATGGCCAGCTCGGCCCGCGGGTCCGGATAACCCATCGCGATCCGGGCGGTGAACCGGTCCCGCTGCGCCTCCGGCAGCGGGTAGGTGCCTTCCATCTCGATCGGGTTCTGCGTCGCGACCACCATGAACGGCGCCTGCAGCTCGTACGTCGTGCCGTCGACGGTGACCTGCCGCTCCTCCATGCACTCCAGGAGGGCGGACTGCGTCTTCGGCGAGGCCCGGTTGATCTCGTCACCCACCACCAGGTTGGCGAAGACCGCGCCCGGCTTGAACTCGAAGTCGCGCGTCTCCTGGTTGTAGACGCTGACCCCGGTCACATCGCTGGGCAGCAGGTCGGGGGTGAACTGGATACGGCGGACCGAGCAGTCGATCGAGCGGGCCAGCGCCTTGGCCAGTTTCGTCTTGCCGACGCCCGGCACGTCCTCGATGAGCAGGTGCCCCTCGGCCAGCAGGACCGCGACCGCGAGCCGGACCGTCGCGCTCTTGCCCTCGATGACCTGCTCGATGTTGGCCATGATGGCGTGCGTCGCGGCGCCGAACTCGGCACTCGTCAGCGGGCCTGCCGGCTCGCCCCAGGTCGGCGTTGTCACGGGCCTCCTCCAAAAAAGTGTCAAAGGGTGTGGGCGCCCAGCGGCCGTGGGCCTCCGGCGCTCGTTGCCCGTCCTCACAGGTTAGCCCCGTTCGCAACCTTCGCCGAACGACCTGATCGACGGAGATGCCCGCCCACACGGGGTATACCGGTCGCAGTCGGTGACGGCCGGCGGGTATCATGCCTGGCATGGCTCGGTTCGTTCTGCTCCTTAGCCGGCCGTGCTGATCCGTCCCGACGGACCAGGCACGGCTACCCCTCCTGCGTGAGGGGCTTTTTTGTGTCCTGACGCGATCGAAAAACGACGAGATGGTGAAGATGAGCGAGACCGAGACCCCGCCGTTCCGTTACACCGCATCCATGGCCGGCGAGATCGAGCTGCGCTGGCAGGCGTACTGGACCGAGAACGGGACCTTCCACGCGCCGAACCCGGTCGGCGAGCTGGCTGATCCCGCACACCCCCGGGCCGGGGCCCCCAAGCTGCACGTGCAGGACATGTTCCCGTACCCGTCCGGCGCCGGCCTGCACGTCGGGCACCCGCTGGGCTACATCGGCACCGACTGCTACACCCGCTATCAGCGGATGGCCGGCTTCAACGTGCTGCACCCGATGGGCTTCGACGCGTTCGGCCTGCCCGCCGAGCAGTACGCGGTGCAGACCGGCACCCATCCGGCGGTGACCACCGCGGCGAACGTGGAGCGGTACCGGCAGCAGCTGAAGCGGCTGGGCCTGGCGTACGACGAGCGCCGCTCGTTCTCCACCACCGACCCGGAGTACTACCGCTGGACCCAGTGGATCTTCCTGCAGGTCTTCAACTCGTGGTTCGACCCGGAGCAGGGCAGGGCCAGGCCGATCAGCGAGCTGATCGAGAAGCTGAAGACCCGCCCGGAGTGGGCGGACATGTCCCCGGTCGAGCGCCGCAAGGTGGTCGACGACCACCGCCTGGCCTACATGAGCGAGGCCCCGGTCAACTGGTGCCCCGGCCTGGGCACCGTGCTGGCCAACGAGGAGGTCACCCCGGACGGGCGCAGCGAGCGCGGCAACTTCCCGGTCTTCCAGCGCAGCCTGAAGCAGTGGATGATGCGGATCACCGCGTACGGCGACCGCCTGGTCGACGACCTGGACTCGCTGGAGTGGCCGGAGCCGGTCAAGCTGATGCAGCGCAACTGGATCGGCCGGTCCCGGGGCGCGCACGTCGACTTCCCGGTCGGCGACGGCGAGCACATCCGCGTCTTCACCACCCGCCCGGACACCCTGTTCGGCGCCACCTACATGGTGCTGGCCCCGGAGCACGACCTGGTCGAGCGGATCATGCCGGCCGCCTGGCCGGACGGCACGAAGGACGCCTGGACCGGTGGCGCGGCGAGCCCGGCCGAGGCGGTGGCCGCGTACCGCGCGGCCGCGGCGGCCAAGACCGACGAGGAGCGGACCGCCGACGGCAAGGTGAAGACCGGCGTCTTCACCGGGGCGTACGCGGAGAACCCGGTCAACGGCGCGCGTGTCCCGGTCTTCATCGCCGACTACGTGCTGGCCGGGTACGGCACCGGCGCGATCATGGCGGTGCCCGGCCAGGACGTGCGTGACTGGGAGTTCGCCGAGGTCTTCGACCTGCCGATCATCCGGACCGTCGAGGCGCCGGAGGGCTTCGAGGGCGCGTACACCGGCGAGGGCCCGGCGATCAACAGCGACTGGCTGGACGGCAAGGGCGTCGCCGAGGCCAAGGCCGCGATGATCGCCTGGCTGGAGGAGCACGGCAAGGGCTCCGGCGCCACCACGTACCGGCTGCGGGACTGGCTGTTCAGCCGGCAGCGCTACTGGGGCGAGCCGTTCCCGATCGTCTACGACGAGACCGGCCTGCCGATCGCGCTGCCCGAGTCGATGCTGCCGGTCGAGCTGCCCGACGTGGACGACTTCTCGCCGCGCACGTTCGACCCGGACGACGCGGACACCGAGCCGGAGACCCCGCTGTCCCGCAAGAAGGACTGGGTGCAGGTCGAGCTGGACCTGGGCGACGGGCTGAAGACGTACACCCGCGAGACCAACACCATGCCGCAGTGGGCCGGCTCCTGCTGGTACGAACTGCGCTACCTGGACCCGCACAACTCCAAGGTGCTGGTCGACCCCGCGAACGAGGCCTACTGGATGGGCCCGCGGCGCGACGGCGACAGCGGCGGCGTCGACCTGTACGTCGGCGGTGTCGAGCACGCGGTGCTGCACCTGCTGTACGCGCGGTTCTGGCACAAGGTGCTGTTCGACCTGGGCCACGTCTCGTCCTTCGAGCCGTTCCGCAAGCTGTTCAACCAGGGCTACATCCAGGCGTACGCGTTCCGGGACGCCCGTGGGGTGATCGTGCCCGCCGAAGAGGTCGTCGAGCGCGACGGCAAGTACTTCCACGGCGACGCCGCGGTCACCCGGGAGTACGGCAAGATGGGCAAGTCGCTGAAGAACGTCGTCACCCCCGACGAGATGTGCGAGCAGTACGGCGCCGACACGTTCCGGGTGTACGAGATGGCGATGGGCCCGCTGGACGTCTCCCGGCCCTGGGAGACCCGCGCGGTCGTCGGCTCGCAGCGGTTCCTGCAGCGCGCCTGGCGCCTGGTGGTGGACGAGGAGACCGGCGCGGTCCGGGTCACCGACGAGCCGCTGGACCCGAAGACCCGCAAGACCCTGCACCGGATCATCGCCGGGGTCCGTGAGGACATGGACGAGCTGCGGTTCAACACCGCGATCGCCAAGCTGATCGAGCTGACCAACACGCTGACCCCGCTGCCGGCGGTGTCCCGCGAGGCGGTCGAACCGCTGGTGCTGATGCTGTCGCCGTTCGCGCCGCACCTGGCCGAGGAACTGTGGGGCAAGCTGGGTCACTCCGGGACGCTGGCGTACGCCGACTTCCCGGTCGCCGACCCGGCCCAGCTGGTCGCCGACTCGATCACCTACCCGGTGCAGATCAACGGCAAGGTCCGCGGCCGGATCGAGGTGGCCCCGGACACCGCCGAGGCCGACGTCCGCGCGGCGGCGCTGGCCGAGGTCGCCGAGGTGCTGGCGGGCCGCGAGCCGAAGAAGGTCATCGTGGTCCGCGGCCGCCTGGTGAGCGTCGTCGTCTGACCTTGCGGACGAGACACACGGCCCGTCATGTGGAAACGTGACGGGCCGTGTCCTACGAGCTGACCGCCACCGAGTTCCTGGTCCGCGCCGACATCCTCGCGCCCGGCCTGGTCGAGGGCCTCTACCTGCAAGGATCGGTCGCGCTCGGCGACTACCGGCCGGGCGTCAGCGACATCGACTTCGTCGTGGTCACCGAGGAGCCCGCGGACCCCCGCACTGTCCTGGAGATCCACAGCGGCATGCCCCGCCGGCCGTACTTCGACGGCCTCTACGTCACCTGGGCCGACCTGCTCGCCGACCCCGGCACCGTGCCGCCCGGCCCGGCCGTGCACGAGAACCGGATCGAGCCGTCCTCCCGCTTCGAGCGCAACCTGGTCACCTGGCACGTCCTCGCCCAGAGCGGCGTCGCCGTGCGCGGCCCGGAACGCCCGGAGATCTTCACCGACTGGCCCGCGCTGGCCGACAGCACCCGCGTCAACCTCGAGTCCTACTGGCGCCCGTGGGCGGCCCGGATGCGCCACAGCCCGGCCGGCCTCTCCTCGTGGGCGGTCTCCTGGGGCGTGCTCGGCGTGTCCCGCCTGCGGCACACCCTGGTCACCGAGCGCGTGACCTCCAAGACCGAAAGCGGTCACTACGCGCTGCGCAGCTATCCCGGCTGGGAGCGGATCATCGCCGAGGCGTTGCGGTTGCGCTGCGGCGGCCCAGCCCGATACCGCAACCCGTTCCGGCGCCGCGCCGACCTGCTCGCCTACCTCGACTACGCCCTGGACCCGAACGGCCCACCCGACGCCGAACTGCTCCGCTGACCGATCCAGGCCACCCGACGCCGAACTCTGCCGACCGGTCCGAGCCGTTCGGCGCTGCTTTTTCGACCTTTGTCGTACGCGTAACCGGGGCACCCAAACGCAAGCGGGGCTGCCCGTGGCATCAACGCGACCAGCTGCACCCTCGCGGCCGCAGCGCGTCCGCCAGCTGCACCCTCGCGGCCGCAGCGCGTCCGCCGGGCTGAAGCGGGTCCTCACGCTCACCCCTCCACTGCCTCACCAGCCGGCTCCCGGCGCCCCACTGCAGGGCGCGCCTCAGTGACCGGCCCGGGGGCAGACGGCCGGCTCCCGGAGCTGTGGGCGGTGGCGGTGGCCCGTGGGGCGGTCAGGCGGTGGCGGTGGCCGGCGTGGCGGTGGGGGCCGCGGCGGTGGCGGCGTCGCGGCGGGAGGTGTAGCGCCAGCGGAGGACGATCGCGGTGGAGAGGGCGAAGCCGATGGCGGCCGGGGCGAGCGTGGCCGGGCTCATCTCGCCGGGGGCGGCGACCGCCGCGCCGATCACGGCGTAGGTGACCGTGGACGGGATGGCGGCGATCGTGGTGCCCAGCAGGTAGCGCTTGCGGCAGACGCTGGTGGTGCCGTAGGCGTAGCCGACCAGGCCGAACGGGGCCAGCGGCAGGAAGCGGACCAGCAGCACGGCGGAGAGGCCGCGACGGTTCAGCCAGCCGTCGAGGCGGTCGAGGCGGCTGCCGGCCCGGGCGTTGAGGGCGCCGCGGCCGGCCCAGCGACCGGCGTAATAGGTGGCGGTCGCGGCGATGATGGCGGCTGCCAGGGCGGCGAGCGCGCCGGTGGCGGCGCCCAGGAGCAGGCCGCAGAGCAGGGTGATCGCGGTGCGGGGGACCAGGACCGACAGGAGCAGGCCGCCGACGATCGCGACGGCGGCGGGGGCGCCGGGGCCGAGGTTGTCGACACCGGCGCCGATCTCACGCAGGGGGAGCATGGCGGCGGCGGCCGCGAGCAGGCCCACCACGACGCCGAGCGCGCCGAAGCGGGCGAGGCGCCGCTTCCAGGTGACCGGGGTGGCGTGAGGTGCAGTGGCCTGAGGTGCGGTCTGCGTAACGGCCTGAGGGTCCGCGGAGGAGGTTGCGCCCCGCGGGGCGATCAGGATGTCGGTCATGCAGGCTTACCGCCCCAACTGTCGTCGGTTCAGGTCAGGTCGTGCGGGTCACACCGGGCTCGCCGCGGCGAGTCGTTCGCCCCTCAGCCGGTCCGGCCAGGTGTCGTCCAGGGGCGCAAGCCTATCCGCGCCGGTGGACCATCGCAGTAGCAGATCGGCTATCGCTGGGTTGCGGGCGAGCGCCGGGCCGTGCGAATAGGTGCCGAGGATCTTGCCGTACCACGCGCCCTCGGTCTGGCCGTCGTTGCCGATGCCCGCGGTGACCTTGGCCAGCGGCATCGCGTGCTGGCCGAGATGGGTGCGCCCGCCGTGGTTCTCGAAACCGGTGAGCGGCGGCAGACCGAGCCGGGGGTCGATGTCGCCGCGCAGCTCCCCGACGGCCCGGGTCTCGCCCCGGTCCGAGGAGATGTCCAGCAGACCCAGCCCGGCGACTTTCGCTCCCTTGGCGAAGAACGAGTGACCGAAGAGTTGGTAACCGGCGCAGATCGCCAGGACGGCGGCGCCCTGGTTGACCGCCCGGTGCAGACCGCCGTCGGTGATCAGCCGCTGCGCGGCGAGCGCCTGCGGGCCGTCCTCGCCGCCGCCGATCAGATAGATGTCGGCGGTGGACGGCATCGGCTGGTCGGAGCGGACCTCGTAGGTCTCGACCGGGACGCCGCGGGCGGCCGCCCGGTGCGCCAGGATCAGCAGGTTGCCCCGGTCGCCGTAGGTGGAAAGCAGATCGGGGTAGATCCACACGATCCGAAGGGCCTCAGTTGACACGGTCCAACTCCGCTCGGATGTCCTGGAACGCCGTGTAGTTGGCGATCACTTCGAGGCGGCCGGGCGGTACCGCGCGCAACGCCTCGTCGAAACTGAGTACGTGCCGGAACGGCACCTGGTTCACCTGGAGCCGGACGGCCAGGTCGTACGCACGGTCGCCGGTGATCAGCACCGGGCGGGTGCGCAGCGGGGAGAAGTCGACGTCCCACAGCCACGAGGTGTCCAGGCCGTCGGGGTCGCGGGCGTTGATGGACAGCAGCGTGGGGGCGTGATCGGCCATGTCGAAGGCCTCCAGCCAGCTGGCCGGGTTCTTCGCCAGCAGCAGCCGGATGTTGCGGCCGTCCCGGTCCACCTGCGCGTAGCGACCCGCGATCGACGTCACCTGGGAGAGGCGGGGAAGGGCCTCGATCGGGCGAACCCCGAACTCGGCGGCGACGGCGAGCGCGGTGGCCGCGTTCCCGATGTTGACCTTGCCGGGGAGCTGGAGCTTGACCAGATGCCAGTCGCCGCGCGGGTCGATCACGCCTTCGTCCTCGACCGTCCAGTGCGGCCGGGGGCGGCGCAGCGGGCAGCCGGTGCACCACCAGTCGCCGTTTGCCCGTTCGATCGGGTGGCCGCTCTCCGGGCAGACGAACGAGTCGTCCAGCCAGCGCTGGCCGGCGCTGAACCAGGTGACCTGCGGGCTGCTGCTCGCGGCCCAGACGACCATCGGGTCGTCGGCGTTGGCCACCACCCGGATGTCGGGGTGGTTCGCCAGCGCCACCCGCCACATCTGCGCCATCATCGCCACCTCCTTGGCCCGGTCGAGCTGGTCCCGGGAGAGGTTGAGCAGCGCCACCACCCGCGGATCGGTGGCGTCGATCACCTGGGCGAGATAGTGCTCGTCCACCTCCAGCACGGCGAACGGGGTGTGCCCCTCTTTCGCCAGTGCCGAGGTGTGGCCGGTGGGCATGTTCGCGCCGAAGGAGTTGGTGGCGACCCGGCCCAGATAGCCGACTGCCGCCGCGGCGAACCGGGTCGTGGTGGTCTTGCCGTTGGTGCCGGAGACGAGCGCCACGGCCCGGCCGGAGGCGAGGTGCTTGAGCAGGTCGGGATCGATCTTCAGGCCGATCCAGCCGCCGATCACCGAGCCGTCGCCGCGGCCCGCGGCCCTGGAGAGCGCCGCAGCGGTCTTCGACACGGAGGTCGCGACCTTGGCGATGAGAGGCATCTTCCCGTCCGTCACGCCAGCGAGGGTACCGGAAGCAAAAGTCACGCCACGTTGCCAGACGGTCAAGATCATCGTTCCACGGACGTTTTCGCCGGTCCGGGTGGGCTGGTCACGCTCCCGGTTCTCCCGCGACGTTTTATGTGTTCTGTTTCACCCGTAACCTTAGACGGCGCGTATTCGGTCAGCTCCAGGAGGTAACGGCATTTGTCACGCGGTGGCAACAAACTGGACAGGGGCAGTGTGGCCAATTACCGAGCGTGAGGATGCACACGGTGACGATCATGGCGCGGTTCAGGTAGCAAGGTTGGGCCGGCAGCAACCGCTCGCCGGTCGCGCCGGTTCGGTTCACGCCGAGCCCTGCCCCGAGCTGGACGGCGCGACCACCCGGTACCGAAGACACATGAAGGCATTCGGGGGCAGGGACGGGGGACCCAACAGCGGTCCGTCCCGCGTCACGGCTCCACGTGACGCACCAGGGGGTGACCTTGGGGTGAAGCCGCCTCGGCGGCCGGGCAACCTTCCCGCCCGAACCCGACAGCTAACCTCGCAGGCGTGCCGGAGGGAACTCTCTACCGTGGGCGAACACAGTTCGCGCCGGGGCCGCCGCCTGTCGGCCGGCACCGGCACTGTCGCACTCTCCCTGGGCCTCTGCCTCTGCGCCGGACAGCTGGTGACCACTTCGGCCGCCTCCGCTGCCGGTGTCACCCCGGTCACCGCCGTCTCGGCGGCCGCGGCGACGGTGACGCCCAAGCTGTCCGCGAAGGCCAGCACCCGGAGCGTCAAGTGGGGCTCCACTCTCAAGGTCACCGCCAAGGTCATCGACCCGCGGACCGGCAAGATCGCCAAGGGCACCGTCCGGCTCCAGGGTTACAGCAACGGAGCATGGCGGACCTGGGACACCGAGGCCGTCCGGAACCAGAACGGGACGGTCACGCTCGCCGCCAAGCCGAAGAACACGGCGTGGACCCGTACCGTCTTCACCGGGTCCGGCTTCAAGCAGGTGACCACGACCAAGGTCAAGATCACCGTGAAGGCCAGCGGCGCGAAGATCCTGGCGGAGGCGAAGAGGCACAAGGGCGCTCTGTACCTGTACGGCGCGTCCGGCCCGAGCCGGTTCGACTGCTCGGGTTACACGAAGTACGTCTACAAGAAGGCGGCGGGCAAGTCGCTGCCGCACAAGGCGAACTCGCAGCAGAAGTACGGCAAGGCGGTCGCCAAGAGCAACAAGCGGATCGGTGACCTGATCGTGTTCCGGAACGGGTCGTACGGCTATCACGCCGGGATCTACGCCGGGAACGGGTACATCTACGACTCGCCGCACAGTGGCGCCCGGGTCGGGAAGCACAAGATGTGGAGCAAGAACTACGTCGTGCGGCGTCTCGTCGCCTGACGTGGCACAGCGGCGCAGTAAGTAAGGTGCGATCCTTGCCTCCCGCGGCGGTGTGGTGGCACCGCGCGGGACCGCAGCGCCGCGACAAGTAAGGAACAGACACGCCTGTGGGGTGTGGCCCGGTTCGGGTCACACCCCACAGGCGTTTCCGTTGACGGCCGGCTGCCATGGTTGTTCCGCCGGCTTCCCGGAGCTGTGGGGAGAGATCCGGGCCGCACCGAGAGCCGGCCGGGGTCACTTTTGTCGCGAGCCCGCTCCAATTTGCTCCCCGGGGCGCTCCACATTCCTCCCCGGCCGCCCCCACTTTCCTCCCCGGACGGTCGAAATGGCCGTCGGAGGGCCCTGAAACGGGGACTTTTCGAACCTGCTGAGCCCGATGTCGGAAACCAGACCTCGTGGATCATGCTCTGCCGCTCCACTTCGCCCCACCGCCTGTGAACTGGGGTTTCGTCCGCGAATACGGTTCGTGAGAGCTCGCTTTCGGGTTGCAGGTGGAGGGAAGTGGAGTAGAGTGGGGCGCAGTGGCAGGACCGAGGAATAACACCGAAGCCTGCCGGCCCGAGTTGAGAGGCGGACCGACTCCACCGCGAAGGAGCGGGCGCCACGGCAAGGGGGGTTGGGCCGATGTTCCTCGGCACGCACACCCCGCGCCTGGACGAGAAGGGCCGGCTGATCCTTCCGGCGAAATTCCGTGACGAGCTGGCGGGAGGTGTCGTGATCACCAAAGGACAGGAGCGCTGTCTCTACGTGTTCCCGATGCCGGAGTTCCAGCGGCTCGCCGGTCAGCTGCGGGAGGCGCCGGTGACGAACAAGGCCGCCCGGGCCTACAGCCGGGTGTTCTTCGCCAGCGCGCACGACGAGGTCCCCGACAAGCAGGGCCGGGTCACCATCCCCGCGCATCTGCGGGACTACGCGAGCCTCGGCAGGGACCTCGTGGTGATCGGGGCCAGCACCAGGGTCGAGATCTGGGACAAGCAGTCCTGGGACGACTACCTCTCGGCGAGCGAGGAAGAGTTCGCCGACATCGAGGAGGGGGTGCTGCCCGGCGGACTGTAAGGCGTGGCACCTCGGTGGGCCACCGGCACGGCCCGGACGCCACTGCCGCCGTACTGCGAGATCTCCAGCCGCTCCCGCTCCTGGCGCCTCTTCCCCGGCGCCAGGCGCGTGTTCCGGCCGGTTCTTCCGGCCCGGAACATGAGCGGATGGGGATCTGGCGGTACGGACAGGCGGACCGGGCCGGCTTGGTAACTGAACAGCCGGGTGACATGTGAGCGCGTGGGGCAGTGGGGGTCGACATGGGGGAGCCGCGGGGCGCGCACGTTCCGGTGCTGCTCGAGCGTTGCCTCGAGCTGCTCGGTCCCGCGCTCGAACTGCCGGGTGCGGTCCACGTCGACTTCACGCTCGGGCTGGGCGGGCACGCCGAGGCGGTGCTCGACCGTCATCCGGACGTCGTCCTGATCGGGCTCGACCGGGACACCGAGGCACTGGCGCACGCACGACACCGGCTGGCCCGCTACGAGGGCCGGATCCATCTCGTGCACGCGGTCTATCACGAGCTGCCCCGGGTGCTCGACGAGCTCGACATCCCGGCGATCCACAGCGGACTGTTCGACCTCGGGGTCTCCTCGCTCCAGCTGGACGAGGCGGACCGCGGTTTCGCGTACGCGCAGGACGCTCCGCTCGACATGCGGATGGACCAGTCCCGGGGGATCACCGCCGAGGAGATCGTCAACACGTACGAGCCTGGCGAGCTGGTGCGGATCCTCCGGCAGTACGGCGAGGAGAAGTTCGCGCCGCGGGTCGTCTCGGCGATCGTGCGGGAGCGGGCGAAGGCCCGGATCACGTCCACCGCCCGGCTGGCCGAGCTGGTGAAGGACGCGATCCCCGCCGCCGCGCGCCGAACGGGTGGTAATCCGGCAAAAAGGACGTTTCAGGCACTACGCATTGAGGTGAACGGCGAGCTCGACGTCCTCGAGCAAGCGGTTCCGCATGCTTTGGACGCGTTGGCGCCTCAAGGGCGCCTTGTGGTGATGAGTTATCAATCACTGGAGGACAGGATCGTCAAGCGCGCACTCACCGCGAGGTCGCGCAGTACCGGGCCGATCGACCTGCCGGTCGAGCTTCCCGGGACCGGTCCGACGCTGCGGCTGCTCACCAGGGGGTCCGAGCCGCCCAGCGAGGCGGAGGTGGCGGAGAACCCGAGGGCGGCCTCGGTGAAACTGCGCGCCGTGGAACGGATCGAGCAGGGGCGGGGACGAGGGCAGCAGGCGCCCGGGGCCGGCCGCGAACGGCCCCGGATGGCAGCCGGGCCGGCACGCGGCGGCGAACCGGGGCGGCCCGGGGAGACAACGCGCGGGGGACGAGGGCGGTTACGCCCGGGGGCGATGGAGTAGGGGGAGGGGCGAGCATGAGCGAGCGAGACGACGCGCCGCGGTCGGGGGGCCGTGCGCCGCAGTCGCGTGACTACGCCGCCGGGCGGGGGCGCGGGGACAGCCGCGATGCACGGGACCGGGGAACTGGCGCCCGGGGGGCGCGCCAGACCCCCGGATCCGACACGCGCCGCTCCGGGATGCGGAGCGACAGGACGGCCCGCGGCGAGACCGACAAGCCGCTGCGGGGCGGGGCCGAGAAGCCGCTGCGTGGGGCTGAGAAGCCGCTGCGCGGGGCCGGCAAGCCGCTGCGGGGGCGCGGCGGGGAGATCGGCGCTCGGGCCCGTGGTGGCAAGACCGGCGGACCCGTCGAGGGTACGGCCGCGCTCGCGCTCGATGTCTCTGACCTGGAGGTGACGGCCACCGCGCCGGAGCCCGCCGGTCGCCCGCGGCTGTGGGTGGCCCCGCCGGCGCCGATCCGGGCGCCCCGGGCCACGTTCGCCGCGGCGGTGGTCGCCGTGGTGCTGCTCGGTGTGCTCGGCATCCTGTTCATCAACACCAAGACGATGGAGCAGTCGTTCCGGCTGGACGCGCTGCGCAAGGAGAAGGCCGTCCTGGACAAGGAGCAGCTCACCCTGGAGCAGCAGCTCATCCAGGCGTCCAACCCGGGCAACCTGCACGCCGCGGCCCGCCGGCTGGGCCTGGTGCTGGCCGAGGACCCGGCCATGATCCGGCTGCCGGACGGGAAGATCATCCGTCCGCCGAAGCCCGGTCGCGGCCCGGTCGGCCCGACCGCGCAGGACTCGCCGGACGCCGGCCGGACCGGGGACGCGTCCGGTGGTGGGCGGACCCAGGACTCGCCCGACGCCGGCGGTCAGGTCCAGAACCCGGCGGGCCAGACCGTGCCGGGCACCCAGGGCACGCAGGAGCAGGGTGTTCAAGGCGCACAGGGCCAGGGTGTTCAGGGCGCGCAGGGTGTCCAGGGCACGCAGGGGCAGGGTGTTCAGGGCACGCAGGGCACCCTGGGCGTGCAGGGCACGCAGGGTTCGCTGGAGATTTCCGGCACGACCGCCGAGGACTCTCCCGACGCCGTGGGCGCGCCGCCCGCCGGCGCCGGGCAGTAGGCCGGCATGGCGCCGCGAGCCGAGGACGAACCGCGCCGGGGTGCATCGCCCCGGCGCGGCTCGTCGCGCGATCTTCCCGGTCCGGACGAGCACGACGAGCGCGAGGACGGCGCCGGCCGGCGGGGGCGGTCCAGCATCGGGGAGGCTCGTGCCTACACCCCGCGCGGCCGCACCGTGGCTGAGCGGGGACGCCTGCCGCGCTCCGGGCGCACCACCGACCCGTTCCGGCCGGCGCTCCAGGTGCTCGACGGCGGCGAGGCCGGCCAGCGTACGCGGGGCCGCGGGCGCCCGGCCGACACCACCCCGGAGGCCGAACCGGAGACTCCGCGCCAGACCAGGGCGGATCGGAAGGCGGCACCGGAGCGGGACCGGACAGCGGCACCGGAGCGGGACCGCAGGGCCGCACCGGAGCGCGACCGGGACCGCGACCGGAAAGCGGCATCCGAGCGGGACCGCCGCGCGGACCTGGACCGGGATCGGCGGACGGGACCGGAGCGGGAGAGCGGACGCGGGCGCCGGACTGATGCCGGTGTCCGCCGGGATGCCTCTGACCGGGAACGTGCGGGCGTAGGGCGTACCGCAAAAGCCGAAGGACCACGACGGACCGCAACCGGACGCGGTGACCGCCGATCCGACCGGCCCGGCGCACCGCGCCGCCGGCCCGAGCCGCCCAAGCTCGCCAACAGCACCCGCCGGCTGCGGCTGGGCACCGTGCTCGCGCTCGCGCTGTTCGTCACCATCGGTGTGCGGCTGGTCGTGTTGCAGGTGGCCACCCCGTCGGAGGAGATCGCCAGCCTGCAGCTGCTGCGCACGAAGCGGCTTGCCACGGTCGACCTGCCGGCGCCGCGCGGCAGCATCCTGGACCGGTTCAACAACGTGCTCGCGCACAGCGTGCCGGCCCGCTATGTGCACGCCGACCCGGAGAACGTCAAGCTCCAGGGGCAGATCCCGGCGGTCGCGGCCGAGCTGTCGCCGGTGCTCGGCATCCCGCGCTCCGAGCTCGAGGCGAACATGCAGCGCAAGCAGGTGCTGGGCCGGTGGACGCAGTTCCGCTACCTGGCCCGCGGCGTTGACGTGACGAAGGCCGACCGGATCGACGCGTTGAAGCTGCCGGGCATCTACACCGCCAGCGACGAGCGCCGCGACGTGCCGGGCAAGGACCTGGCCGCCAACCTGATCGGCTTCACCGGCGACGAGCAGCGCGGCCTGGAGGGCCTGGAGGCACGCTACGACGACCTGCTGCACGGCACCGACGGCCAGCGGGTGTTCGAGATCGGCAAGGGTCCGTTGAACGCGCCGATCCCGGGCGGGTACGAGCACGAGAAGAAGGCCGAGCCGGGCAGCTCCCTGCAGCTCACCATCGACCGGGAGCTGCAGTTCAAGGTCCAGCAGGTGCTCGCCACCGAGGCCGAGAAGCGCGACGCCACGGTCGGCGGGGCGGTGGTCCTCGACGCGCGGACCGGCGAGGTGCTGGCGCAGGCGAGCTACCCGCCGTTCAGCGCGGCCGAGCCGAACAAGGTCGATCCGGAGGACCGGGTCGACTTCTCGACCAGCGTGGTCACCGACCCGGGCTCCACGCACAAGGCGTTCGTCTTCGGCGCCGCGCTGCAGGAGGGCATCATCACGCCGGACTCGGTCCGGAAGATCGGCCCGGCCATCGAGCGGGGTGGCGAGCCCTTCGAGGACACCCACCCGATGCCGCCGAACACCGAGATGACCATGCCGGGCCTGCTGGCGCTCTCCTCCAACGTGGGCACCATCCTGATCGGTGAGCAGCTGGGCAAGGAGAAGATCTACGAGTACCAGCAGAAGTTCGGGCTGGGCCGGGCCACCGGCGTGGGCATGCCCGGCGAGGCCGAGGGTCAGCTGCTGAAGCCGGAGGACTGGAGCGGTTCAGCGGTCGGCTCGGTCCCGGTCGGGCACAGCGTCGCGGCCACGCTGATCCAGATGGCCGCCGGGTACGGCGCGATCGCCAACGACGGCACCTGGATCCAGCCGCACCTGGTCAAGGCGACCATCGACGGGGACGACGACAAGGTCACCCCGGCGCCGCCGCCGCAGACCCGCAAGGTGCTCGACCCGCACATCGCCGCCCAGCTGCGGACGATGATGGAGGCCGTGGTGCAGCACAAGGACGGCACCGGCAAGGCCGCCCGGGTGACCGATTACCGGGTGGCCGGCAAGACCGGCACCGGCAAGCTGCTCATCGACGGCCAGTACACCAGCCACAACGCCAGCTCGTTCGTCGGCATGGCGCCGGCCGAGGACCCGCGGTACGTGATCGCGGTGTCCATGGATGTCCGTTCCGGCGGCGGTGGCGCCGTGGCGGCGCCGGCGTTCAGCCAGATGATGTCCTACACCCTGCTTCATTACCGTGAGCCACCGTCCGGTACCAAGCCACCGACCTTCAAGATCCATCCATGAGTCCCCGCCGCATGGCGTTGACAGGAACCTGTGCGGCACGGGGTAGGGTCTGACGCCGTGTCCGGCATTCCCCGACCCGAGACCGTTCCGCCGTTCCGGTTGCAGCAGCTCGCCGAGCTGCTTCCGGCGGCGCTGAGCGGTGGTGACATCGCCGTCACCGGGGTCACACACAGTAGTGGCGCGGTTCGTCCCGGCGATCTTTACGCGGCCTTGCCCGGCGCGAACCGGCACGGTGCGGAGTTCATCGCCGGTGCGGCGGGCTCGGGCGCGGTGGCGGTGCTGACCGACCCGGCCGGCCGGGACGCCGCGGTCGCCGCCGGGCTGCCGGTGCTGGTCGCCGACGATCCGCGTGCGGTGCTCGGCGCCGCAGCGGCCGCGATCTACGGTGAGCCGTCACGACGGCTCACGATGATCGGCATCACCGGCACGGCCGGCAAGACGTCGACGTCCTATCTGGTGGAGGCGGGCCTGCGGGCCGCCGGGCTGGTGAGCGGCCTGGTCGGCACGGTGGAGACCCGGATCGGCGACGTGGTGGTCAAGAGCGTGCGCACCACACCGGAGGCGACCGACCTGCAGGCGGTGCTCGCCGCCGGGGTGGAGCGCGGGGTGCAGGCCGTGGTCATGGAGGTCTCCAGCCACGCGCTGGTGATGGGCCGGGCCGACGGGATCCGGTTCGCGGCCGGCGGCTACACGAACTTCGGGCAGGATCACCTGGACTTCCACCCGACGACCGAGGAGTACTTCGCGGCGAAGGCCCGGTTGTTCGACGGCCGGTCCGCGGTCGAGGTGCTGAACCGGGACGACGCCGAAGTGATGCGCCTCCATCGGGAGGCGTCGATCACCTACTCGGCGGCCGGCGACCGGGCGGCCACCTGGTGGGCGGGCGACGTCCGGCCCTCCGACTTCGGCCAGCTCTTCACCGCGCACGGCCCGGACGGCCTGACCGTCGAGACCGGCGTCGCCCTGCCCGGCCTGCACAACGTGGCGAACGCGCTGCTCGCGCTCGCCCTGCTGACCGCGGTCGGCGTCGACCCGGCGGTGGCGGGCCGGGGCATCGCCGCCTGCCGGGGGGTGCCCGGCCGCCTGGAGCAGGTCGAGGCGGCGAGCGACGTCCTCGGCGTGGTCGACTACGCGCACAAGCCGAACGCGATCGTGGCGGCCCTCGCGGCGCTGCGTGAGCTGGCCACCACCCGCGGCGGGCGGCTGATCTGCGTGCTCGGCGCCGGGGGCGACCGGGATCGGGGCAAGCGGCCGCTGATGGGCGAGGCCGCCGCGCACGGCGCCGATCTGGTGATCATCACAGACGACAACCCCAGGACCGAGGACCCCGCTGTCGTACGGGCAGCCGTGCGCGCCGGAGCCGAGGCAGCGTCCACGCCCGCCAAGGTCATCGAAGTGTCCGGCCGGCGCGCGGCGATCAACGAGGCGGTCCGGCTGGCCACGGCCGGCGACGTGATCGCAGTGCTGGGCAAGGGCAACGAACAAGGCCAGGAGGTCGGCGGCGAGGTGCTGCCGTTCGACGACCGCATCGAGCTGGCCGCCGCGCTGGAGGGCCGACCATGATCCGCATGACGCTGGCCGAGATCGCATCCGTCGTCGACGGGAAGCTGGTCAACGCCGACGCTGCGACACCCGTGACCGGAAGCGTGGAGTACGACTCCCGCCGCATCGGGCCGGGCGGCCTGTTCGTCGCTTTCGCCGGCGAGAAGGTCGACGGGCACGACTTCGCCGGCACCGCCGTGGCGGCCGGAGCGGCCGGCGTCCTCGGCTCCCGGGACACCGGGCAGCCGGGCGTCGTGGTCGAGGACCCGCTGGCCGCGCTGGCGGCGCTGGCCCGGGCCGTGGTGTCCCGGCTGGACCAGCTCACCGTCGTCGGGCTGACCGGGTCGTCCGGGAAGACCACGACCAAGGACTACATCGGGCAGCTGCTGGCCCGTCTCGGGCCGACCGTGGCGCCGGCCGGTTCGCTCAACAACGAGCTCGGTTTTCCCTACACGGTGCTGCAGGCCACGCCGGAGACCCGGTTCCTGGTGCTGGAGATGGGCGCCCGCGGGATCGGGCACATCCGGTACCTGACCGGCATCGCCCGCCCGCGGATCGGCGTGGTGCTCAACGTCGGCGCCGCGCACATCGGCGAGTTCGGGTCGGTGGAGGGGACCGCGCTGGCCAAGGGCGAACTGGTCGAGGCGCTGCCGTCGGACGGGGTGGCGATCCTCAACGCCGACGATCCGTTGGTTGCGGCGATGGCGTCCCGCACGGCGGCGCGGGTGGTGCTCGTCGGCGAGTCCGGGAACGCGGACCTGACGGCGACCGATGTCGTGCTCGACGAGGCCGGGCGCGCCAGTTACACACTTCAGGACGCCGGACCTGTCCGTCTCGGCGTCACCGGCCGTCACCAGGTGGCGAACACGCTCGCGGCCGCCGCCGTGGCGCTGGCGGCGGGCATGGACCCGGGCGAGCTGACCACCGCCCTGGGCGAGGTCGGCATCGTCTCCGGCCGCCGGATGGACGTCTTCACCCGGCCCGACGGCGTGACGGTCATCGACGACTCGTACAACGCCAATCCGTCCTCCACCGCGGCCGCCCTGCGCGCGCTCGCGGCGATGGGGGAGAAGAAGCGCACCACCGCCGTCCTCGGGTACATGGCCGAGCTCGGCGAGTTCGAGAACTCCGGTCACACCGAGGTCGGGCGGCTCGCCGCCGAGCTCGGCGTGGACCGGCTGATCGTGGTGGCCGGCGAGGCCCGGCCGATCCTGGACGGCGCCGCCGGCTTCACGGGGTGGCCGGGCACCGCGCACTTCGCCGCCGACCAGGCAGCCGCGATCGAGATTCTGCAGCAGGACCTGCGCGCCGACGACGTCGTGCTGGTCAAGGGTTCCCGGTACCGCACGTGGGACGTCGCCGACTGGCTGCGGCGTTCCGAGGAGGTTTAGCCCCGTGAGGGCAGTAATCGTCGCGGCCGCGGTCGCCTTTCTCATCTCGCTGTTCGGCACCCCGCTCGCCATCCGAGTCTTCTCGGCCCTCAAGGCGGGACAGCCGATCCGCACCATCGGCCCGGCCACCCACATGGGTAAGAAGGGCACCCCCACGATGGGTGGGGTGGCGTTCATCATCGCCACGGTCTTCGCGTACGTGGCCGGTCACCTGGCCCTGACCACGCTCCCGGACCGGCAGATCGCCCAGGAGAAGCCGACCATGACCGCCCTGGTCCTGCTCGGCGTCTTCGTCTTCTGCGGCGCCGTCGGCTTCCTGGACGACTTCCTGAAGGTCCGCAAACGCAACTCGGACGGCCTCAGCGCCAAGGGCAAACTGCTCGGCCAGCTGATCATCGGCACCGGCTTCGGCATCGCCGCGCTGTACTTCCCGAGCACCAACGGCCAGACCGTGGCCAGCGAGCAGATCTCCTTCATCCGCGACGTGAGCTGGCTCGACGTCGGCAAGGTCGGCTCGGTCATGGTCTTCGTCTTCGTCATCATGGCGATGTCCAACGGCGTGAACCTGACCGACGGCCTCGACGGCCTGGCCACCGGCGCCTCGATCCTGGTGCTCGGCGCGTACTCGCTGATCGGCTTCTGGCAGTACCGCCACTGGTGCGGTGACGACGACTACCGCACCATCAGCAGGCTCACCGAGCAGCACTGTTATCAGGTCCGGGACCCGCTGGAGATCGCCATGATCGCGGCAGCGGCGGCGGCGGCCTGCGTCGGCTTCCTCTGGTGGAACACCAACCCGGCTCGCATCTTCATGGGCGACACCGGGGCGCTCGCCCTCGGCGGCCTGATCGGCGGCCTCGCGGTGGCCACCCGCACCACGCTGCTCTCGGTCATCATCGGCGGCCTGTTCGTCATCATCACGATGTCGGTGGTCATTCAGATCATCTCGTTCAAGACGACCGGCAAGCGGGTGTTCCGGATGTCTCCGCTCCAGCACCACTTCGAACTGGCCGGCTGGAGCGAGGTCAACATCGTGGTCCGCTTCTGGATCATCGCGGGCATCTGCGCCGCCATCGGTCTGGGCCTGTTCTACAGCGATCACCTGGCGGTCATGGGCTGACCGCCGAACCACGCCGAGGCCTGCGTGGGGAGTTCGGGTGCGCTACGCACCTCAAGTCCCCACGCTGGTGGTTCCGCCGTGGGGGGTGGTGGGCCGCCTGGGCCCGGCGGGCGCCGGGCGGCCTGGACGCTGCAGGGAGACCGCGGGGTAGCCCCGGGACTGTCTGGAATCGGCGGGGACTGCGATGTGCGTACGCCAGAAGAAGCAGTGCGGGCAAGAAAGTCGTCCAGGTCTCCCGCGACACGCCATCGACGTGACGCTGCCTCGTGTGCACACCGGACGATGATGGGGACATGGCGGACGACCGTAGTTCCATGGCCCGCCCGTCGCTGAGCCGGCAGCTGCTGCCCGCGGTGCACGGGCTGCTGGCGCGACCTCTGTCGTCCTACTACCTGCTGATCGCCAGCTCCGGCATGCTGCTGCTGATCGGGTTGACCATGGTCTTCTCGGCGACCAGCGTGGAGGCGTTCGCGAAGCACGGCGACGCGTTCTCGGCCACCAGCAGCCAGGTGGTCTATGCGCTTCTCGGGCTGGTCGCGTTCTGGGCCTGTCAGCGGCTGCCGGCGATGACCTTCCGCAGCCTCGGCAAATATGTGCTCGGTCTGGCGATCGTGCTGCTCACAGTGCTGGCGGCGCTGAACGCGCTCCGGTCGGTGGGGGTGCTGGGGCCGAAGCAGACTCTCGGTCCGCTCAACGCCAACCTGAACTGGCTGATCCTCGGTCCGGTCAGCATCCAGCCAGGTGAGCTGGCCAAACTCGGCATGGTGCTGTGGGGTGCCGACGTGATCGCCCGCAAGGGCGCGGACCTCGGTTACTGGCGGGAGCTGGCGATGCCGCTGTTCCCGGTGATCGGGCTGCTGTTCGTGCTGGTCGGCTACAACGACCTCGGCACCATGCTGGTGCTGCTGGCGCTGATCGTGGGGCTGCTGTGGGCGGCCGGCGTGCGGATGCGGGTGTTCACCGCGCTGGGCGTGCTCGGGCTGGCCGGCGTGGGCCTGCTGATCGCCGCGGCGTCGCGGGGCGCGGGTTCGGGCGCGGTGGGTGAGGAGAACTACCGCTTGGCGCGGCTCACCAGCTTCCTCACCCCGCTCGACAAGTGCGACCCGACGAAGGAGTGCTACCAGGCCATCTCGGGCCGCTCAGCGATCTTCGAGGGCGGCTGGTTCGGGGTCGGCCTGGGGGAGAGCGCGCTGAAGTGGGGCTGGGTGCCGGAGGCGGAGAACGACTTCATCTTCGCGATCCTCGCCGAGGAACTGGGCGTGGTCGGGTGCGCGGTGGTGCTGGCGCTGCTGTCGGTGCTCGCGTACACCGGGTTCCGGATCGCCCGCCGCGTGCAGGACCCGTTCCGCCGGCTCGCCGCCTGTGCGATCACCACTTGGCTGGTCGCCCAGGCCGTGATCAACATGGGCGGGGTGGTCGGGCTGCTGCCCATCACCGGCCTGCCGCTGCCGTTCATCTCCGCAGGTGGCAGCGCCTTGATCGTGACGCTGGCGGCGATCGGCATGCTGGCCTCGTTCGCCCGTGCGGAACCCGAGGCGGCGCGAGCCCTGAACGCCCGTCCGACGCCGAGATGGGTGCGACTAGTGTGGGCCCCGCTGCCGCCGCTCCCCCCGCCGCGGCGGCCGGGCAAGCCGCGCCCGCCCGCGCAGAAGAAGCCGGGCGTTCGGGCATCCGCGGACGCGGGGGGCGAGAGGAGACGGTGATGGGTCCGCTGCGGTCGGTCGTGCTCGCCGGAGGAGGCACCGGTGGTCACATCTATCCGCTGCTCGCCTTCGCCGACGCTCTGCGGCGCCACTTCCCCCAGGTCAGGATCACGACGCTGGGCAGCCCGAAGGGGATGGAGAACCAGCTCATCCCGGCGGCGGGGTACGACCTGCGGGTCATCCCGGCGTTCCAGCTGCCGCGCTCGCTGAACCTGGACCTGCTGCGCACGCCGGACCGGATGTGGAAGTCCGCCTCCGCGGCCGGCGAGATCATCGACGAGGTGCAGGCCGAGGTCGTGGTGGGCTTCGGCGGGTACGTGTCGGTCCCGGCCTACCTGGCGGCGTGGCGGCGCGAGCTGCCGATCGTGATCCACGAGGTCAACGTGCCGCCGGGCGTCGCGAACCGGATGGGCATGAAGTTCACCAAGCGGATCGCCGTCGGTTTCCCGCACCAGCTGGAGCAGGCCGAGTCGCTGCGCAACGCGCGGCTGGTCGGTGTGCCGCTGCGCACCGGGATCACGCACATGGACCGGCCGGCGCTGCGCCCGCAGGCGCTCTACCACTTCGGGCTGCGCCCGGACCTGCCGGTCCTGTTCGTCTCCGGCGGCTCGTCCGGCGCGCGCACCATCAACCTGGCGGTCGCCGCGGCGGCCAAGCGGCTGGCCCACGCCGGCATCCAGGTGCTGCACGTGCAGGGCGGGCGCAACGACCCGTTCGAGGTGCCGAACGACCTGCCGGTGCCCTATGTCGTCGTGCCCTACCTGTCGGACATGCAGCTCGGTTACGCTGCCGCCGACCTGATGCTCTGCCGGGGTGGGGCGATCACGGTCGCCGAGACCACCGCGCTCGGCATGCCGGCCGTCTATGTGCCGTACCCGTTCAGCAACCAGGAGCAGCGCCGCAACGCGCTGCCGGTGGTGGAGTCGGGTGGCGGCCTGCTGGTCGACAACAGCGAGCTCACCCCGGACTGGATCGAGCGCCACATCATCCCGCTGGCGCGGGACCGGCAGCGCCTCGCCACGATGGGCGCCGCGGCCGCCGGGTACGGTCGCCGCGACGGTGACGAGGCGCTGCTGCGCTTCGTTCTGGAGGCAGTGCGTTGATGACTTTCGGTGAGGGAGTGGATCTGTGAACACGGCGGAGCTGACGCCGGCCGGTGAGATGACCGCCGAGGACCTGGGCAGCGTGCACCTGATCGGGATCGGCGGCGTCGGGATGGCCGGCCTGGCCCGGCTCCTGCTCACCCGCGGCGTTCCGGTCTCCGGCAGCGAGCTGCGCGAGTGGCCCGCGCTGACGGCGTTGCGCGCGCTGGGCGGCACCGTCCACATGGCGCACGAGCCGTCGAACCTCGACGGTGTCGACACGGTCGTCTACTCCACCGCGATCCCGCAGGACCACGTGGAGATGGTGGAGGCGCGCCGGCGCGGGCTGCGCGTGCTGCACCGCTCCGAGGCGCTCGCCGCGGCGATGACCGACCGGCAGACGATCGCGGTGGCCGGCACCCACGGCAAGACCACCACCACGTCGATCATGACGGTGATCCTGCAGCACGCCGGGCAGGACCCGTCGTTCGTGATCGGCGGCGAGATGTCGGCGGCCGGCTCGAACGGGCACCACGGCACCGGCCCGCACTTCGTGGCCGAGGCCGACGAGCACGACCGCACCTTCCTGATCTACCGGCCGCACGTCGCGATCATCACGAACATCGAGGGCGACCACCTCAACAACTGGGGCGACCTGGAGACGCTGAAGGCGGGCTTCCTGGAGTTCGGGTCGCTGGCCGACGGGTTCGTGGTGACCTGCGCGGACGGGCCGGGCACCGAGGAGCTGATCGCCGGGCTGCGGGCGGCCGGCCGGACGGTCTACACGTACGGCGAGTCGGCCGGCGCGGACCTGCGGGTCAGTGACATCGTCACCACCGTGAGCGGCGTGCGGTACTCCGCCGAGCTGGACGGCGAGTCGCTCGGCGAGATCAAGCTGGCGCTGCCCGGCACGCACATGGGCCTGAACAGCGCGGCCACCGTGCTGACCGCGCTGAAGCTGGGGCTGCCGCTGACCAAGGTGGTCGAGGCCCTGGAGTCGTTCCCGGGGGTGCGGCGGCGGTTCGAGCGCAAGGGCATCGCCGCGGGCGTGCGGGTGTACGACGAGTACGCGTACCACCCGACCTCGGTGAAGGCGGCGCTGCGCACGCTGCGGGACGTGGCCGGCGACGGCCGCCTGCTGGTCGTCTTCCAGCCGTACCGGGTGTACCGGACCCGCGATCTGGAGGCCGACCTGGCCGACGCGCTGGCGGTCGCCGACGAGGTGATCTGCATGGAGGTGTTCGGGCCGGGGGAGACCCGCGGCCCGGGTGAGGGTGGCCGTTCGCTGACCGCCGCGATCCAGCTGCCCGCCGAGTGCAAGGTCTTCGTGCCGGACTGGGAGGACGTGCCGGCCGAGGTGGTGCGGCGCAGCCGTCCCGGTGACGTGGTGGTGACCATGGGCGCCCCGCCGATCTCGCTGATGGGCGACGAGCTGCTGGGCGCGCTGGCCGAGGCGGATCAGCAGCCGGACCTGGCGCGCTGACCGATGGCGGGCGGGGGCGCGCGTAACTGGCGGCTGGTGCGGGCCGACACGGACGCCGTGCCACCGTCGGCCCGGCGCTTCATGGCGCGCGCCCGGCAGCGCCGGCTGCGCGCCGCACTGCCCTGGGCGGTCACCGCCGGCGTGCTTCTGGTCGTGGGTGGCCTGGTCTGGCTGGTCTACGGCACCGCGGTGCTGGGTGTGCGACAGGTGCAGGTCGTCGGGTCCGAGCTGCTCAGCCCGGAGCAGGTGCGCGAGGCGGCGGCAGTGCCCGACCGGCAGCCCCTGGCCCGGGTGGACCTGGACGAGGTGAGCGCCCGGGTGCGCGGCCTGCCTCCGGTGGACCGGGTGGTGGTGAGCCGCAGCTGGCCCTCGACGCTGGTGGTCGAGGTGGTCGAGCGGACCGCGGTGGCCGCGGTGCCGGGCCGGGGCCAGTTCCTCCTGATCGACGCCGAGGGCGTGCCGTTCCGGGTGGTGTCGAAGCAGCCGCGCGGGTTGCCGCTGGCCCGGCTCGCCACGCCCGCGCCCACCGACGGCAACACCGGCTCGGCGCTGACCGTGCTCGGCTCGCTCAGCGACGAGCTGCGCGAGCAGTTGGTGGCGGTCTCGGTGCCGTCACCGGTGGAGATCCGGCTGGAGTTGCGCAAGGGCCGCGTGGTCGTCTGGGGCGACGACACCAAGAGCGACGAGAAGAGCAAGGTGGCCACCGCTCTGTTAGGACAGAAGGGCGAGGAGATCGACGTCAGTGCACCGTCGGTCGTGACGATCAGGTAGGTTACCCATTATTCGGACAATATGGGTGCAAACGGAATAATCGCCGCAAGGTTACGGGTGAGTCGGATTCTCGCCACGTAAGCGGATGCGACACGCCGCTCGGGGTCTTTGGCTGCGGGCGGATGTCCGCATACGTTGCGTCGAGAGGTTGGAGTGGTTGACATAACTCTAAACCTCTAGTAGAGGGTGAGGGTTTCCTCGCCCTCCCTTGGACGGCAGCGAATGTCGAAAGTGCGGTTCCTCCTGGCGGGCCGCAGGGGCCGTCGACATTCGCCAACCCCGGAAGGGAAGGCTGAGCCCGATGACACCTCCGCACAACTACCTGGCGGTCATCAAGGTGGTCGGCATCGGCGGTGGCGGCGTGAACGCCGTGAACCGCATGATCGAGGTTGGGCTCAAGGGCGTCGAGTTCATCGCGATCAACACCGATGCACAGGCCCTGTTGATGAGCGACGCCGACGTCAAGCTGGACGTCGGCCGGGAACTGACCCGCGGCCTCGGGGCCGGCGCGCAGCCCGACGTCGGCAAGAGCGCCGCCGAGGACCACCGCGACGAGATCGAAGAAGTGCTCAAGGGCGCCGATATGGTCTTCGTGACCTGCGGCGAGGGCGGCGGTACCGGCACCGGCGGCGCGCCCGTCGTGGCGAACATCGCCCGCAAGCTCGGCGCGCTCACCATCGGCGTGGTGACCCGGCCGTTCTCGTTCGAGGGCAAGCGCCGTCAGGTGCAGGCCGAGGCCGGCATCGACGAGCTGCGCAACCAGTGCGACACGCTGATCGTGATCCCGAACGACCGGCTGCTCGCCCTCGGCGACCGTGGGATCAGCATGATGGACGCCTTCCGCCAGGCCGACCAGGTGCTGCTCTCCGGTGTTCAGGGCATCACCGACCTGATCACCACGCCGGGTCTGATCAACCTGGACTTCGCCGACGTCAAGAGCGTCATGAAGGAAGCCGGCAGCGCCCTGATGGGCATCGGCTCGGCGCGCGGCGACAACCGCGCCGTGGAGGCCGCCGAGAAGGCGATCTCCAGCCCGCTGCTGGAGCAGAGCATGGACGGCGCCCGCGGCGTGCTGCTCTCCATCGCAGGCGGTTCCGACCTCGGCCTCTTCGAGATCAACGACGCGGCGCAGCTGGTCACCGACGCGGCCCACCCGGACGCGAACATCATCTTCGGTGCGGTGATCGACGACGCGCTCGGCGACGAGGTCCGCGTCACGGTGATCGCGGCGGGCTTCGACGGGGGCACCCCGTCGTACAAGCCGGCCGAGTCGGTGCGCAAGGTGCCGCAGCCGGCCACGCCGCCGGCCGCGCCGCAGGTGCCGGCCAGCCCCGCGAGCACCAGTGCTCCGGTGGCGCCGGCCGCGCCGACGCCGCGCAGCCGGATGCTCTTCGACGACGTGGACGTGCCGGACTTCCTGAAGAACGGCTCCTGACGCTGCTGGGTTCTGATGACTGATCCCGGCCGCCGCGCGCAGCTCGCCGCTGCCCTGGACCAGGTGCGAGAGCGCATCGATCGAGCCTGCGCGGCGGCCGGCCGGCCGCCCGGGGCGGTCACCCTGACCGCGGTGACCAAGACGTACCCGGCGAGCGACGTCCTGTTGCTCGCCGGGCTCGGCGTCACCGACGTCGGGGAGAACAAGGCGCAGGAAGCGGCCGCCAAGGCGACCGAGGTGCAGGCCGCCGGGGTGCGGCTGCGCTGGCACTTCGTCGGGCAGTTGCAGCGCAACAAGGCACGGTCCGTGGCGGCGTACGCGGACGTGATCGAGTCGGTGGACTCGGAGCGCCTGGTCGCCGCGCTGGCCCGGGCCGCCGCCGAGCGCGAGGTCCCGCTCGAGGTGCTGATCCAGATCAGTCTGGACGGCGACCCGGCCCGCGGCGGCGTGGTTGAAAATGATCTTTGGCGGGTATCCGACGCGGTGACCTCATCGGACGGTCTGCGGCTCGGCGGCCTGATGGCGGTCGCGCCGCGGGGCTGGGACCCGGATCGCGCGTTCGCACAGCTCGCCGCCCTGTCGGAACGGATGAGCGAGCGTTTTCCCGGCGCCACCACGGTCTCCGCGGGCATGAGCGGCGACCTGGAGGCGGCCGTCCGGCACGGGGCGACACACGTACGGATCGGTACATCTTTACTCGGGATGCGAAACTCGCTGCGGTAGCCTTGCGGCGGGCAGCAAACTACACAGGTGTTGTTTTACGCGACGCGCCTCCCCGGGCGCCGGCGCGTTCGACGACGCGGCGTCGCAGCGGGTCGTGGGTCCGAATCGGATCTTTTTCTCGGCCCGCAAAGGGGGGACGCGGCACGCCGAGGGGGCGCGGGCCGCAACAGCGGACGGAGAGGTGGGGGGCATGGACTCATCCCAGGAGGGGGCGGCATGAGCGGCGCGTTCCGTAAGGCGGGCGTCTGGCTCGGCCTCGTCGAGGAAGACGACGACCGTGGGTACGACGACCGCGGCTACCGGGAGAGCTCCTACCGTTCACGGGACCGTGACCGCGACCGGGATCGGGACCGTGATCGCGACCACCGCTACTCCAGCGAACGGTACCTCGACGAGTTCGCCGACGACGAGGACGTCGAGGAGGAGCGCGCCGTGCCGCGTTCCCGTCCGGAGCGCTCCGAGCGCCGGCTCTCCTCCACCCGCGGTGACATGGACCGGTCCGCCCGGGCCGACCTGGACCGGGACGAGAGCGAGCGCCTCGATCGGGCGAGCGTGCGCTCCATCACCCGGCCCACCGTCGCCCCCGAGCAGTCCGGTGCGCTCACCTACTCCACGCGGGAGAACCTCGCGCTGAAGCCGCAGCCCGCGGTTCAGCCGGTGGTGCACCAGCGGCCGATCGAGGAGGAGCAGCGTTACCAGATCACCACGCTGCACCCGACGACCTACCGCGAGGCGCGGACCATCGGCGAGCATTTCCGCGACGGTGTCCCGGTGATCATCAATCTCACCGAGATGGACGAGTCCGACGCTCGGCGCCTGGTCGACTTCGCCGCCGGGCTGGCCTTCGGCCTGCGCGGTACGATCGAGCGCGTGACCAACCGGGTTTTCCTGCTCTCACCGGCGAATGTCCAGGTCACCGCCGAGGACAAGGCCAAGATCGCTGAGGGCGGCTTCTTCACCCAGAGTTGATGCACCCCGAGCTGATTGACCCGAACGAGGGATCCGCCTGACGTGCTGTCGATCGTGTTCCAGATCCTCTACATCCTGCTTTACGTCTTCTTCATCGTGCTGCTGGCGAGGTTCGTGCTGGGTGCGGTGCTCCAGTACGGACGGCGCTGGCAGCCCAGCCGGGGTGCGTCCGCCGGACTCGAATCGGTGTGGAGCGTCACGGATCCGCCCCTCAAGGCGTTGAGGCGTGTGATCCCACCGCTGCGCATTGGTAACGTGAGTTTGGACCTGGCTTCCATCGTGCTGCTGGTTATCCTGTTCGTGCTCATGAACTTCGTGCTAGCTCCGTTGATCCACACCTACAGCTAGACAGCAGCCCCGCCCCAACCGCGGCCGCGACTGACCCGAGGAGTTTCGATGCCGCTGACCCCGGCCGACGTGCACAACGTCGCCTTCAAGAAGCCCCCGATCGGCAAACGGGGGTACGACGAGGAGGAGGTCGACGCTTTCCTTGACGAGGTGGAGCGCGAGCTCGCTCGTCTCATCGAGGAGAACAACGAGCTGCGCGCCCAGGTGGAGCGCGGCGGTCGGGGTGGCGCACCAGCCGGCCCGGGCGCCGACCCTCGCATGGCCGCCGAGCTCAACGACCTCAAAGCCCAGCTCGACCGGGTGCAGCGGGACAAGACTGCGGCCGAGCAGGCCGCCCGGCAGATGCAGGCCGAGCTGGAGCAGGTCCGGGCCCAGGGCCCCGGCCCCGGCGCCGGCCCGACCGGTGCGGACGGCGAGCAGCAGGCGCTGCGCGTGCTGATGATGGCCCAGCGCACCGCCGACGACCACGTGTCGGACGCCCGCCGCGAGGCCGACAAGCTGCTGGCCGACGCCCGTTCCAAGGCGGAGGAGGTCACCCGCGAGGCGCGGGCCAAGGCCGACGCCCTCGAGCGGGACGCGCGTCAGCGGCACCAGGAGGCCATGGGCGGCCTGGACGCCAAGCGGACCGCGCTGCAGAAGCACATCGAGGAGCTCAAGCAGTTCGAGCGGGAGTACCGCACGCGCTTGAAGGCTTACCTCGAGAGCCAGCTGCGCGACCTGGACGGTCGTGGTCAGGGCCTGGAGGCCGAGCTGACCAGGGCCGACGCGGGTCGCGCCGTGGGCGGCTCGGGCGGTCTCGCCGCGGCCGGCCTGGCCGGCTCGTACGGCGGTGGCCGCGCCAACTCCATCGAATCGGGTCGCTGACCCAGCCCCCGCACCGCGACGAGGATGAGCCATGATCGTTGCTAGTTTCCTGCTCATCCCCGTCGCGGTGTTGTTCCTCGCGCTCGGTCTGATCAATGGCTCGAGCAGTCTTCTGATAGCTTCCATCGTGGTCAGCCTGCTGGCCGCGGTGGCCCTGGTGGTCGGTCTTCGGCAGGCCGCTGCGGCCCGGCGTGCGACCGCCCGTCCCGCCCGGCCCGAGCCCTCCGGGCAGCGGGCCTTCGCTGAGCCGGACCCCGACCCCGACCGCGCGTTCGCCGAGCCTGCCCCTGCCTTCGCTGACCCGGCTTACGCCGAGCCCGCTTACGCCGATGACCTCGCCTCCGCGCGGACCGTGCCGGCGACCGAGCAGCCGGTCCGTGGTGCGCGCCCTTCCGCCGACGATTCTGCCCCCGTCGCCGCCGGGTTCGCAGGCGATTCGGTGAGCTACGACGAAGCCGTGCTGGCCGACCAGGCCGGCGCCGCGGCACTCCCGCCGGACGACGTCGACGAGGTGCGCGAGGCCGGCGCGAGCGACGAACCGGACACGGATCCGCCCGGTGGCGCAGACTACGCTCAATCCGACTCCGCGCCGCAAACCGGTGCTCCGTCCGGTCCGTCACCCGACTATGAGCAGGCTTCGTCGGCGATCGGGGCGGCCCGCGGCCCGGAACCCGACGATCAGCGCTGGCGCCGGCCCGCCGAGGCGGCGGCCGGGACGGGCGAGGCCGCCGACGAGTTCGGCGAGCCGGACGACGACGATCCCGACGACGAGCCGCTGCCCCAGTCGGTGCGGCCCGCCGATGCGGTGCTGATCGCCCGGCTGGACCTCGAGGTGCTGGTGGTGGACGGACGGCCCCGTTACCACATGGCGGACTGCCCGCACCTGGTCGGCCGGCTCACCGAGCCGCTGCCGGCGAACGAGGCGGTGGAGCTCGGGTTCAGCCCGTGCGGCCTGTGCCGCCCGGTGGACCGGCTGGTCGCCGCCGTGGCGCACCGCTGACGGTGGCCGCTCGCCGGTCTCCCGAAGGTGACTCGGTCGCCGTGCGGGTGCGGCCGGGCGCGGGCCGGACCCGGGTGGGCGGCCGTTACGACGGACCGCACGGACCTGCCCTGGTCGTCGCGGTCGGCGCACCCGCTGTCGACGGGAAAGCGACCGAGGCGGTGCGCCGAGCGCTGGCCGGTGCGCTGGAGGTTCGTCCGGCGGAGGTGTCCCTGCGGATCGGTGCCACCAGCCGGGACAAGGTCTTCACCGTGGCGGCGCCCGCGCAGGAGTGGCAGCGGCGCTGGGTGGAGTTGCGCGACGGTTCGTGACGGCGGTATTGATGCCGGTTTGTCGGTCACGGCGCGGCTGCCGGGTTGTCGCACCACTTCACGGTCCGTATCCTTGCCAACCCAGGACGTGCGCGGTCGTTGTTCAGCCGCGCCATTTGTGCAGGTGGGGGAAGATCTACGGCGGCGACCGTCCCACCCTTCGCCGACGCGACACGGGGAACCGACCGGGGGGACAGGCGCCGCCCCTGAACCCGTACACCGCTGATCGCCGCGCACCGGGCGCGGCCGAGGGAGCGACGATGGCCAAGGCAACCGAAACCCGCTCCGGCTCCGGCACCGCCGCGGAGCGCAGCCGCAGCGAGGCCGAGACCGCCCAGATCCGGCAGGCTCTGGTCGCGCGGCTCGACGAACTGCAGGCCGAGTACGATCAGGCGCTCAGTGAGATCACCGCGTTGCAGCGCGAACGGTTCGCCGACTCGGCCGGGGACGACCAGGCCGACACCGGCACCAAGACGTTCGAGCGGGAACAGGAGATCACGCTGGCCAACAACCTGCTCGAGCGGATCAATCAGGTGGAACGCGCCATCGATCAGCTCGGGAAGGGCAACTACGGTTGGTGTGAGCGGTGCGGCAACCAGATTCCGGTCGAGCGACTGGCCGCGTTCCCGTCCGCCACGCTCTGTGTCTCTTGTAAGCAGTTGGAGGAACGACGCTGAACGCCGACGAGCCAGCGGCCGCGGAGCCCAAGTCTCCGCGGTTCGCGCCACGTGCCGTTGCTGTGCTGGCCGCCACCGCGGTGATCGCCGTGGCGCTGGACCAGTGGACCAAGCACCTCTCCACCGAGAACCTGGAGCCCGGCGAGCCGGTCCGGATCCTCGGTGGCCTGATCCACCTCTCGTTGCTGCGCAACAGCGGGGCGGCGTTCAGCTTCGGCAGCGGATACACCTGGATCTTCCCGATCATCACGCTGGTGGTGGTCGGCTGGATCGGGTGGATGGCCACCCGGCTGCGGTCGCTGCCCTGGGGTCTCGCGCTCGGCCTGGTGCTGGGCGGGGCCCTCGGCAACCTGACCGACCGGTTGTTCCGCGCGCCCGGCTTCCTGCACGGCCACGTGGTCGACATGATCAGCGTGTTCGGGCCGTACGGTGAGTACTTCGCGGTCTTCAACGTGGCCGACAGCTGCCTGAGCGTCGGTGTGGTGCTCGCGGTGCTGCTCGAGCTGACCGGGCGGCAGCGTGACGGCAGCCGCCTGCCGAGCAAGAAGGACGCCGCACAGCCGGCGACCGGTGCGGAGGAGCGGGCATGACCGGACAACGTTCGCTGCCGGTGCCGGACGGGCTCGACGGGATGCGGCTCGACCAGGCAGTCTCCCGCCTCTTCGGGTTGTCCCGGACTGCGGCCGCGACCCTGGTCGAGGCGGGCGACGCGCTGGTGGACGGTGTGCCCCGACCAAAATCGGACAAGGTCACCGCCGGCTCGTGGCTGGAGGTCACCCTGCCCGCGCCGGTGGCCGCACCGGTCATCGTCGCCGAGCCGGTGCACGGCCTCGGCATCATCTACAGCGACGACGACATCGTGGTGGTCGACAAACCGGTCGGTGTCGCCGCGCACCCCAGTCCCGGCTGGACCGGGCCCACCGTCCTGAGCGGCCTGGCCGCCATGGGGCAGAACGTGGCCACCACCGGCGCCGCCGAGCGGCAGGGCGTCGTGCACCGCCTCGACGTGGGCACCACCGGGCTGATGGTGGTGGCCAAGAGCGAGATGGCGTACAGCGCTCTGAAGCGGGCGTTCAAGGAGCGCGAGGTGGAGAAGCGGTACCACGCCGTGGTCCAGGGACACCTGGATCCGCTGCGCGGCACCATCGACGCCCCGATCGACCGGCACCCGACCGCCGACTACCGGTTCGCGGTGATGCAGGGCGGCAAGCCGAGCGTCACCCACTACGACACCGTCGAGGCGTTCCGTTCGGCCAGCCTGGTCGACGTGCGGCTGGAGACCGGCCGGACACACCAGATCCGGGTGCACTTCTCGGCGATGCGGCACCCGTGTGTGGGCGACCTGACGTACGGGGCGGATCCCACCCTGGCGAGCCGGCTGAAGCTGGACCGTCAGTGGCTGCACGCCCGGGAACTGGCATTCCTGCACCCCCGAACGCACGATGAGGTCAGGTTCGTCAGCGATTACCCTGACGACCTGAAACACGCGCTGGCCGTCCTGGAGGACGCCGGCTGATCGTCGGTGAGTGGGTCGCGGTGAACTTCTTTCCACGTGGCGAGGCCGGCAACATCCGGCACCGGCCCACGGCCTCGCGCCGTCGGGCCCGGCGTCAGGTCGAGAATCGTTCACTGCCCCCGGCCGCGGCGGGACGCGGCTCGCTCCGGTTGCAGGTCATGACCGGAGCGGCGCTGGTGGCCGCCGCGGCGCTGGTCCTCGCCGTGGTCTGGGTGGACCGCGAGCTGCCGTCCGGCGCGGGCCCCGGCGAGGTGGTCCGGGTCGGCGTGGTCGAGGGCCAGTCCGTCCCCGGTTACCTGGCGCACACCCGGCACGAGATGGCGGTGCTGACCGACCCGTCGGCCCCCGCGGTGGGGGAGACCTGGGCGCTGGTCAGCCTCCAGGCGTACGCGACGCCTGCCCGGCTGGCCGGGGTGCTGGCCGGTGCCGCGGTCGCCCAGGTGTACGCGCGGGTGCCGCTGGCGGACACCCGCACCCAGGTGTCCCGGATCCCGATCTACCGGATGCCGGCGGACGTCGCCGCCGGGATGCTCGACGTGGCCCTCGCCCGTGATCAGGAGCAGGCGGAGTACCTCCGGCTGAGCCGGTCGCTGGACGGCTCCGGGCGCCACCACGACCGGCTACGGGCGACGTACGAGTCGGCGGCCCGGACCGCGGCGCGGGAGGCCGCGGCGTACCGGGCCGGGTGCGGATGCGTCTTCGCCGCGGTGGTGCGCGGGACGCCGGAGATCCTCGGCCGGATCACCCGGCACGACGGGGTGCGGGCGGTGGACCCGGCGCCGGAGGTGCGGCAGCTGGACCGGACGGAGTTCCGGCCGCCGCTGCCGGAGGAGGACGGCACCGTGCGGGCTGACCCGTCGGTGACACCTGTGCCGTCCGGCGGGCCCGCTGTTGCGACCAGGACACCGCCGCCTATACCGTCGTCGATCGGGATCCCTGTGACATCCACCTCACCGAGGTTTTCGGGCGGGGAGTCGCTCCCGGCCGTATTGCCTTCCGAAGAACCACGTGCCGTACCCTCGGGGCCTGACGCGAGTCCTGCTCGCGACGGGCCGGATGCCTTCGCCGGAGCATCTGCCGGAGCGTCCGCCCGTTAGTTTTTCCGTCTGCGAAACGTTCGGGTGGATGCACGTGCACGACCAGCGTGCCGCTATGTGATCAAGAACGACCGGAGGATGGGCGGTTGGCCGGTGGCCCGAATAGGGTCACGTCCGTAGCCTGTCAGGGGCAGACCTCGCCGTGACAGACGTCCGGGTGGACACAGTTCGGGTAGGCGTAGAAAGGACGAGCCGTGGACGGGACCGAGACCGGCTGGGGCCGGCCTGCGGAACCAGCCCCGCGCTGGCGGGCGCTGCTCGACCGTGCCCGGCATGGGAACCGCAGCGACGAGCCGGACGAGAACCGGGCCGAGGGCCCGCAGCCGCAACCGCAGCCGCAGCCGCGTGGCCAGCAACTCCCGACCCGCGGCGCGGCCCCGGTGGAGCGCCGCCCGTTCAACCCGCTCGATCCGAGGTCGGCCCAGCAGGCCGCCGCCGAGCGCCGGCTCGCCGAGGCCCGGGCCGCCGAGTCGCAGCCCGAGCAGCGGCAGATGCCGCAGCGCCCGATCAATCCGCTCGACCCGCGCTGGCAGTCCCGCCGCGACAGTGAGCCGGGCAGCAGTTTCTTCGAACCGGCACCGCGGACGGCTCCGGCGGCACCACCTGTCCAGCCGCCGCCACCTGTCCAGCCGCCGCCACCTGTTCAGCAGGCACCGCCTGTCCAGCCGACCGCCCGAGATTACGGAGCCGGCCCCGGTTATGCGGCCCCGGCGCGGGAGTACCCGCCGAACGGGTACCCGTCGGCCAACGGATACCCGCAGCAGAACGGCTACGCGCTGCCCGCGGTCAACGGGTTCTCCGGTGGCGCCACCACGTACCCGCCGGCGCCGGCGGCCTATCCGCCGCCGGCCGCCCCGGCAGTGCCCCGCACTCCACCCTCGGCCGCGGCACCGGCCTCGCCGGCCCCGGCGGCGGCCCGGATCGAGTGGCGGCAGACCCGTAACGACGACGGGCTCGACCGGGCCGTCTCGGTGATGCGGCGCAAGCTCGGCAAGCCGCGCGTGCTGGCGTTCGCGAACCCCAAGGGCGGCGTGCACAAGACCACCGCCACGGTGCTCGCCGCGGCCACCATCGGCAGCGTCCGCGGCCGTGGGGTGCTCGCCTGGGACGACAACGAGCTGCGCGGCACCCTCGGCCTGCGGGCCGGCAGCGCCCGCCACGCGCGGACCATAAAGCATCTGCTGGCCGACCTGATGCGGATCGAGAACCTGCACGGCGACGCGCTGCTCCAGGAGCTCGACGCCTATCTGCGGCACGCCTCCGACGGGTCGTACGACGTGCTCGCCGGTGAGGAGAACCCGCGGTTCGCCGCGCGCCTCGACCAGGGCACGGTGCGGCGGGTGACGGACCTGCTGCGGCGCACCCACGACGTGATCTGTGTGGACACCGGCAACAACGTGGAGAGCGTGAACTGGCAGACGGTCATGCGCACGGCCGACCAGCTGGTGATCACCACGGTGCCGCGGGAGGACGCCGCGTTCACCGCGGACTGGATGCTCGACGTGCTGGAGGAGAGCGGGATGGGCGACATGGTGTCGAACGCCGTGACGTTGATCTCCTGCCCGTCGCCCGGGCACCTGCCGCTGCTCGAGGACTTCAAGAAGCACTTCGCCACCCGGACCCGGGCGGTCGCCGTGGTGCCCTACGATCCGGCGCTCGAGGTCGGTTCGTCGATCGAGTACGCGGATCTCCAGAACGAGACACGCCAGGCGTGGCTGCGGGCGGCGTCGGTCATGTTGGAGCCGTTCGCGGAGTAGGTTTCGTCGTACGTCCGGGCTAGTCTTCTCGGCGCCGTCATCGGAAAAGGGGGTTCCGGGTGTCTGACTCGTTCGTGCACCTGCACGTGCACACCGAGTACTCGATGCTCGACGGGGCGGCCCGGATCAAGGAACTTCTCGCCGAGGCGAAACGGCTCGGCATGCCGGCCGCCGCGATCACCGACCACGGCAACATGCACGGGGCGTACGACTTCTACACCCAGGCCAAGGCCGCCGACGTGATCCCGGTGATCGGCGTCGAGGCATACCTCGCGCCCGACTCGCGACTCACCAAGAGCCGGGTCAAGTGGGGCCGGCCGGAGCAGAAGAGCGACGACGTCTCCGGTAACGGCGCGTACACGCACATGACCATGTGGGCGCGCAACGCGATCGGCCTGAAGAACCTGTTCCGCCTCAACTCGCGGGCCTCCATCGAGGGCCAGCTCGGTAAGTACCCGCGGATGGACTTCGACATCATCGCCGAGCACGCCGAGGGCATCATGGGCACCACCGGCTGCCCGTCCGGTGCGGTGCAGACCCGGCTGCGGCTCGGCCAGTTCGACGAGGCGCTCAAGTCCGCCGCGCTGTACCAGGAGGCGCTCGGGAAGGACAACTACTTCCTCGAGATCATGGACCACGGCCTCTCCATCGAGAAGCGCGTCCGCGACGGCCTGCTGGAGATCGGCCAGAAACTCGGTATCCCGCCGCTGGTCACCAACGACTCGCACTACGTGCACGAGGCCCAGTCCGAGGCGCACGACGTGCTGCTCTGCGTGCAGACCGGCAGCAACGTCGCCGACCCGAACCGGTTCCGCTTCGACGGCTCCGGGTACTTCGTGAAGTCGGCCGACCAGATGCGCGCGGTGGACTCCTCCGAGGCGTGGCAGCAGGGCTGCCGCAACACCCTCCTGGTGGCCGAGAAGGTGGACACCGACGGGATGTTCACCTTCAAGAACCTGATGCCCCGGTTCCCGATCCCGGACGGCTACACCGAGGAGGAGTACTTCCGGCACGTCGCCTTCGAGGGCCTGCGGAAACGCTTCCCGGACGGCATTCCCGAGACACACGTCAAACAGGCGGAGTACGAGCTCGGCGTCATCATCCAGATGGGCTTCCCGGCGTACTTCCTGGTGGTCGCCGACTTCATCCAGTGGGCGAAGAACAACGGCATCGCGGTCGGCCCCGGCCGTGGCTCGGCGGCCGGCTCGCTGGTGGCGTACGCGATGGGCATCACCGACCTGGACCCGCTGCCGCACGGCCTGATCTTCGAGCGGTTCCTCAACCCCGAGCGTGTCTCGATGCCCGACGTCGACATCGACTTCGACGAGCGCCGGCGCGGCGAGGTCATCCGGTACGTGACCGAGAAGTGGGGCGACGACAAGGTCGCGCAGATCGCGACGTTCGGCACGATCAAGGCGAAAGCCGCGATCAAGGACTCGGCCCGGGTCCTCGGCTACCCGTTCGCTGTCGGCGACCGGATCACCAAGGCGATGCCGCCGGACGTCATGGGCAAGGGCATCACGCTCGGTGGCATCTTCAACAAGGACGACAAGCGGTACAACGAAGCCGGCGAGATCCGCGGCCTCTACGAGACCGATCCGGACGTCAAGAAGGTCATCGACACCGCCCGGGGCATCGAGGGCCTGATCCGGCAGACCGGTGTGCACGCCGCCGGCGTGATCATGTCCGCCGAGCCGATCATCGACCACATCCCGCTGATGCGCCGGGCCAGCGACGGTGTGATCATCACGCAGTTCGACTACCCGACCTGCGAGACGCTCGGCCTGCTGAAGATGGACTTCCTCGGCCTGCGGAACCTGACCATCCTGGACGACGCGGTCAAGAACATCGAGCTCAACCACGGCAACGGCCTGGACCTGCTGGCCCTGCCGCTGGACGACAAGGCGGCGTACGAACTACTGGCCCGCGGCGACACGCTCGGCGTGTTCCAGCTCGACGGCGGGCCGATGCGGTCCCTGCTGCGGCTGATGAAGCCGGACAACTTCGAGGACATCTCCGCGGTCCTGGCGCTGTACCGGCCGGGTCCGATGGGCGTCGACTCGCACACCAACTACGCGCTGCGCAAGAACAAGCTCCAGGACATCACGCCGATCCACCCGGAGCTGGAGGAGCCGCTGCGGGAGATCCTGGAGCCGACCTACGGCCTGATCGTCTATCAGGAGCAGGTGCAGCGCGCCGCGCAGATCCTGGCCGGCTACACCCTCGGCCAGGCCGACCTGCTCCGCCGCGCGATGGGCAAGAAGAAGAAGGAGATCCTGGACAAGGAGTTCGTCCCGTTCCGGGACGGCTGCCGCGAGCGGGGTTACTCCGACGAGTCGATCCAGGCGGTGTGGGACGTCCTGGTGCCGTTCGCCGGCTACGCCTTCAACAAGGCACATTCCGCGGCGTACGGCCTGGTCTCCTACTGGACGGCGTACCTCAAGGCGCACTACCCCGCCGAGTACATGGCCGGTCTGCTCACCAGCGTCGGCGACGACAAGGACAAGATGGCGGTGTACCTCGCCGAGTGCCGCCGCATGGGCATCCAGGTGCTGCCGCCCGACGTGAACCAGTCGGCCGGGCCGTTCACCCCGGTCGGCAAGGACATCCGGTTCGGGCTCGGCGCGGTCCGCAACGTCGGCGGCAACGTGGTCGAGGCGATCGTGCGATGCCGCAAAGAGAAAGGCGACTACTCCGACTTCTACGACTTCTTGTCGAAGGTCGACGCCGTCGCCTGCAACAAGCGGACCATCGAATCGCTCGTCAAGGCGGGCGCGTTCGACTCGATGGGGCACAGCCGCAAAGGGCTGCTGGCGGTGCACGCCGAGGCGATCGACGCGTACGCGGACGTCAAACGCAACGAGGCGGCCGGGCAGTTCGACCTGTTCGGCGCGTTCGGCGACACCGTCGGCGGGTCGTCGGCGACGGTGGCCATGCCGCCCATCGGTGACACCGAGTGGGACAAGCGCGACAAGCTCGCGTTCGAGCGGGAGATGCTCGGCCTCTACGTCTCCGACCACCCGCTCGCCGGCCTCGAGGTGATGCTGCAGAACGCGGCGGACACCAGCATCGCCGTGCTGAACGAGGACGGCTCCGTCCCGGACGGCCAGGTGGTGACGCTCGCCGGCATCCTCACCGGGGTCCAGCGGCGGATCACCAAGCAGGGCCGGGCGTGGGCCTCGGCCACCTTGGAGGACCTCGCCGGCGGTGTCGAGGCGCTGTTCTTCCCGAACACCTACGAGCTGGTCGGGCAGTACATCGCCGAGGACGCGATCGTGGTGGTCAAGGGCCGGGTGGACCGGCGCGACGACCAGGCGCGGATCATGGCGATGGACATGTCCATCCCGGACATCACCCACAACCCGGACAGCAAGCCGGTCACCCTGACGATGCCCATCACGCGCTGCACGCCGCCGCTGGTGGACGAGCTCAAGGAGATCCTGGTGAGCCACCCGGGCGACACCGAGGTTCACGTCCACCTGCAGAACGGCAGCCGGACGACGGTGATGCGGCTGGGTGGCGTCCGGGTGGCGCCGACCCCGGCACTCCGGGCGGACCTCAAGACGATCCTCGGTCCCTCGGCCGTGGCCTGAGCGCCGTGGCCGATCTGGAAGGATCGTAGGGTGCACCCCAGTCACGAGCCGTTGCCCGGCGCCTGGTCCGCGCCGCCGGGTGCCCGGCCCGAGCCGCCCGCGGGCCCGGAGCCGTCGTCGGGCGATCAGCCCGGGACGCCCGCCGGCCCGGAGCCCTCGCCGGGCGCCTGGGCCGATCCGCCCGTGCGCCCGGAGCCGTCGTCCGGAACAGGTCCGGAGACGCTGCCGGGTGCGTGGGCCGCGCCGCCGGAGGCCCGGTCCGAGCCGCCGGCCGGCGGGTTTCCCGAGGGCGCCTATCCGGTCCCCCCGGCCGGCGGTCATCCCTATCCGTTCCCCGGCGGTCAGGCCCAGCCGTTGCCCGGCTCCGCCGGACCGGGGCGGTGGTCCCCGCGGCACTGGCGCCTGCAGGGTCCCCGCCGGCCGTGGCGCCGCACCCTGACCGTGGCGGTCGCCGTCATCGCCGCGATCAGCGCGCTGGGTGTGCCGTTCGGGCTGCTCTGGGCGTGGCTCGCCCCCGGGGTGCCGGTGATCGACGCCGGCGACAACGGTGTCGTGGTCAACGACCCGTCGCCGGAGCAGTACATCGCCGCCGACGGCTGGTTCACCCTGCTCGGCCTGGGCTTCGGGCTGCTCGTGGCGATCGTCGCCTGGCTGGCGCTACGCCGTGACCGCGGCCCGTTCCTGCTGCTCGCCGTCGTGATCGGCACGTCCGTCGCGGCGCAGCGGGTGGCGCCGTTCATCGGTGAGATGATCGGCCGCGACGACTACGACCAGTGGCGGGCCACCGCCGCGCAGGGGGCCACCTATCTGGCGCCGCCCGAGGTGCACTCGTTCGGGCCGACCCTGGTGCCGGCGTTCGCCGCGGCGATCGTGCTGACCCTGCTCGCCGGCTGGTCGAACGATCCGGATCTGGACCAGCCGGGCGCGCAACCGGGGTACGGCGCGAACCATCCGGGTTTCGCCCCGGGCCGCGACGACTACGCCTACGACCCGGCGGACTACCAGCGGCCGGCCGGCTACCCGGAGTACAGCCATGGGCCGGAACCGGCCGGTCAACACGGGCCGGGGCCGGGCGGGCACGGGGCGCCGCACGGGTACGGCGTACCGGAGAGGCCTTACGACGACGGGCCGGTGGCCATCGGGGGCGGCGACCACTTCGAGCCGGGTGCGGCCGGCCGGCCGGACAGCGGCTCGCCGGACCCGGGCAAGCCTTCCTGACCCAGCGGCTCGCTGTCGGCCGGTGGGGAGCGCGGCTGTCCGTCGAGCCGGCAGGAGAGCGCGGCTGTCCGTCGGTCTGTGGAGAGCGCGACTGTCAGTTCGGGCTGGCGGGGCGGGCCAGGTCGGAGAGCGGGACCGGCACCGCGCGCACCCGGGCGAGCAGGCCCGCCTCCCGGTTCAGCAGGCGCAGCTCGGCCCGGAGCCGGCTCGCGGTGTCCGGCATGGCCAGCAGCGACTGACGTTCCTCCACGGTCAGCTGCGCGGTCGCGGCGACCAGATGGGACAGCACGGTCGGGTCGTCGGGGGCCTGGTCGAGCATCTCGCTGTTGGGGCGGAGCAACTCGAGGTATTCCCGGAAGGCGGTCAGCACCCGGGGCATCAGCAGCCGCGCGGTGTCGCTCGGCTCGTCGTCGGGAAGCCAGCGGACCCGCGCCGTCAGATAGGGCTCGGCGCCCTGGTCGAGGCTGAGGACGCTGAACCGGCGGCGGCCGACGGTCATGATGTCGAACCGGCCGTCCGGCAGCTCGGTGACGTGCCGCAACTCGGCGGTGCAGCCCACGTCGTACACATCCGCGGCGCTGATCGGCGGCGCCTCGGGGGCCGGCTCGTCGCCGGTCTCGGCCGCAACCTCGCTGCCGTGCCGGAAGGTGACCACGCCGAACTCGTGCGGCGTCTCCGCCGTCTGGGCCACCAGCCCCCGCACGAGGGCGCGGTAACGCTCCTCGAAGATGTGCAGGGGCAGCACCAGACCGGGGAAGAGCACCGTGCTCAGCGGGAAGACCGGCAGCCGATCGCTCACGCGTTCAGCCTAGTCTTCGCCTGACCTTGGTCAACCCGGCGAGGCAGCCCGGACACAGCCGGTGACCCAGCACACTCCCGCCCGGCCGGCTCGGCCGTGTGGTGAATCCCCGGCCACCGGTGTGCCGCCCGGCGCGCCGGGGCGTGGCGAGGCCTCCGGCGCGAGGTGTGCCGCCCGGCTCGGGCGTGAGGTCGGTCGCACGCGCGCGGGGTGTGGCGGGGCCCACGACGTCTCAGCGCCTGGGCCGGGAGTCGCGGGCGACAACCCGGTTTCGGGGCCGCCTAGACTGGACGGGTGCTGAATCGGATCGACCTGCGCGGCGCCCACCGGGACCCGCGCGGACTGCTGCCCCGTGCCCAGCTCGACGTCTCTGTGGCGGTCGAGCGGATCCGCCCGGTCGTCGAGGCGGTGCATCAGCATGGGTTCAGCGCGATCCAGGAGGCCGCCGAGCGTTTCGACGGGATCCGGCCGGAGCGCCTGCGGGTGCCCGCCGAGGCCATCGCCGCCGCCGCCGACACGCTGGAGCCCGAGGTGCGCGCCGCGCTGCTCGAGGTGATCAAGAGGGCCCGCAAGGTGCACGCCGACCAGCGGCGCACCGACGTGACCACCCAGGTGGTGGAGGGCGGCACGGTCACCGAGCGCTGGGTGCCGGTGCGCCGGGTGGGGCTCTACGTCCCGGGTGGCCTCGCCGTCTATCCGTCCACCGTGGTCATGAACGTGGTGCCCGCCCAGGAGGCCGGGGTGGAGGGCCTGGTGGTGGCCTCGCCGCCGCAGACCGCCAACAACGGCCTGCCGGACTCCCGGGTGCTGGCCGCCTGTGCACTGCTCGGCGTCACCGAGGTCTATGCGGTGGGCGGCGCCCAGGCGATCGCGATGCTGGGATACGGCTCGACCGGCGCGGACGAGAGCGACGGCTGCGAGCCGGTCGACGTGATCACCGGGCCGGGCAACATCTGGGTCACCGCGGCGAAGCGGATCCTGCGCGGCACCGTCGGGATCGACGCCGAGGCCGGCCCCACCGAGATCGCCATCCTGGCCGACGACACCGCCGACCCGCGGCACGTCGCCGCCGACCTGATCAGTCAGGCCGAGCACGACCCGCTGGCCGCCAGTGTGCTGGTCACCGATTCGCCGGCGCTGGCCGACGCGGTCGAGATCGAGCTGGACAAGCAGGTCCCCGCCACCCGGCACGAGGAGCGGGTGCGCACCGCGCTGACCGGGGAGCAGTCCGGCGTGGTGCTGGTCGACGACCTGGAGCAGGGCCTCGCGGTCGTCGACGCGTACGCGGCCGAGCACCTGGAGATCCAGACGCGCGACGCGCGGCAGTGGGCGATGCGGGTCCGCAACGCCGGCGCGGTCTTCGTCGGCGCCTGGGCGCCGGTCTCGCTCGGCGACTACGCGGCCGGGTCCAACCACGTGCTGCCCACCGGCGGCTGCGCCCGGCACTCGTCGGGTCTGTCGGTGCAGTCGTTCCTGCGGGGCATCCACGTCGTGGAATACACGGAGGAGGCCCTGCGCGACGTCGCCGGTCACGTGGTGACGCTGGCGAACGCGGAGGACCTGCCGGCGCACGGCGATGCGGTGAAGGCCCGGTTCCAGTGACGACGATTGAGGATCTGCCGATCCGGGACGATCTGCGGGGCCAGACGCCGTACGGCGCGCCGCAGCTCGATGTCGCGGTCCGGCTGAACACCAACGAGCACGCCTTCGCGGTGCCCGAGGTCGTGGTCGAGACGATGGCGAAGATGCTGCAGGACGAGCTCGCCGACCTGAACCGCTACCCCGACCGGGACGCCGTGGCCCTGCGCACCGACCTGGCCGGCTATCTGGGGCACGGCCTGGCCCACCACGGTGTGTGGGCGGCCAACGGCTCCAACGAGGTGCAGCAGCAGCTGCTCCAGGCGTTCGGCGGCCCGGGGCGGACCGCGCTGGGCTTCGGGCCGTCCTACTCGATGCACCCGCTGCTCGCGGCCGGGACCGGCACCCGCTGGATCGGCTCGCTCCGCGATCCGGACTTCGGGCTGCGGCCCGGCGCGGCGGTCGCGGAGATCGAGAAGCACGACCCGGACCTGGTCTTCCTCTGCTCGCCGAACAACCCGACCGGCACCGCGCTGGACCCCGAGGTGATCGACGCGGTGCTCGGCGCGGCGCGCGGCATGGTGCTGGTCGACGAGGCCTACTTCGAGTACGCCCGGACCGGCACCCGCAGCGCGATCGAGCTGCTTCCCGGGCATCCGCGCCTGGTGGTGACCCGGACCATGAGCAAGGCGTTCGGGTTCGCCGGCGGCCGGCTGGGCTATTTCGCCGCCGACCCGGCCGTGGTCGACGCGGTGCAGCTGGTCCGGTTGCCGTACCACCTGAGTGCTCTCACCCAGGCGGCCGCCCGCGCGGCCCTGGCGCAGAGCGCGGCGCTGCTGGCCACGGTCGAGGAGATCAAGGTGCAGCGCGACCGGATCGTGCGCCACCTGCGCGAGCGGGGCATCGGGGTGGCCGACAGCGACGCCAACTTCGTCCTGTTCTCCGCCGGCGCCGATCAGAAAGCCGTCTGGCAGGCGTTCCTGGACAGGGGCGTGCTGATCCGCGACGTGGGCCTGGCCGGCTGGCTCCGGGTGACCGCCGGCACCGAGACCGAGACCACCGCTTTCCTGAACGCCGCTGAGGAGATCTTGTCGTGAGCAGGACCGCGCGCATCGAGCGCGTGACCAACGAGACCAAGGTGCTGATCGAGATCGATCTCGACGGCACCGGCAAGGGCGACCTGCACACGGGCGTGGGCTTCTACGACCACATGCTGAACCAGCTCGCCAAGCACGGCGGGTTCGACCTGACGGTGCGCTGCGAGGGCGATCTGGAGATCGACTCGCACCACACCATGGAGGACACCGCGATCGCGCTCGGCGAGGCCTTCGCGAGCGCGCTCGGTGACAAGCGGGGCATCCGCCGGTACGGGTCGGCCACGATCCCGATGGACGAGGTGCTGGTCCGGGCCGCCGTGGATCTGTCCGGCAGGCCGTACGTGGTGCACGACGAGCCGCTGCTGACGCCGTACATCGGCCCGGTCTACGCGACCAGCATGACCCGGCACATCTTCGAGGCGTTCGGCCACGCGGCCCGGGTGACCCTGCACGTGGACGTGCTGCGCGCCTGCCGCCCGGGCGGCCACCCGGACGCGCACCACGTGGTGGAGGCCCAGTTCAAGGCGTTCTCCCGGGCTCTGCGCGAGGCTGTCGAGATCGACCCGCGCAACGCCGGCTCGCTGCCGTCCACCAAGGGGGTCCTGTGATCTCGCTGGTGCTGTTCGCGCTCGCCGGCATCCTGGTGGGCGGTGTGATCCAGTTGGTCAAGGCGGACGCCACGAAGTTCAGCATCGGGCTCACCGGGGTGCTCGCGGCACTCGCCACCGCGGGCGGGGTCGCCTGGTGGCCGTCCGGGGAGGCGTGATGGCAACCGGCAAGAACGTCGTCATCCTCGATTACGGCTCGGGAAACCTGCGGTCGGCGGAGCGGGCCGTCGCGCGAACCGGGGTGGACGTCACGGTGACCAGCGACCTGGAGGCGGCGGCCGCCGCGGACGGGCTGGTCGTGCCGGGCGTCGGGGCGTACGCGGCGTGCATGGCCGGCATCGAGGACCTGGGCGCCGGCCCGGTGATCGCGGAACGGGTGGCGGCCGGCAAGCCGGTGCTCGGCATCTGCGTCGGCATGCAGATCCTCTTCGAGTCCGGGGTGGAGCACGGCGTGGAGTCGAAGGGCCTCGGCCTGCTGCCCGGCTCGGTCACCAAGCTCGCCGCCGAGCGGATCCCGCACATGGGATGGAACCTCGTGCACCCGCCGCAGGCGTCCAGACTGCTCGCCGGACTGGAGCCGGACTCGCGGTTCTACTTCGTCCACTCGTACGCCGCCCAAGATCTTGATCTGCTGCTCGAAGCCGGGGCCGAGGTGACCACCGCGACCCACGACCTGCCCTTCGCCGCAGTGGTCGAGCACGGCGCGCTGAGCGCCGCCCAGTTCCACCCGGAGAAGTCGGCGGACGCCGGCCTCACGCTGCTGCGCAACTGGGTCGCAGGGCTGGAATGAGCAAGGAGCGTGCGCGGCGGCGGGCCGAACGGCTCGTCGTCCTGGAGAAGGAGAAGGCGGCCCGCGCCCGGAAGGTGGCGCGGCGCGGCCGGCTCCGCACCCTGAAACGCTCGATCACTCCCCGGGTCCCCCGGCGCAACCGGTCCGGGCGCCTCTATCACCGCAGTCTCCGGCAGCGGATCGGCATCGTCGTCGTCTCGCTGCTCGCCGCCGCCGCGGTCTGGGTGCTCGTCCCGGATCTGGCTCTGCGGATCATCCTCACCGCCCTGCTCGTCCTCGCTGTGCCGGCCCTCGTCGTCGTGGTGCTCGGCCGCCGCGCCTAGTCCGTCCGCACGGCCTCGTTCTCAAAGGGAGAAAGATGACCCTCCAACTGCTGCCCGCCGTCGACGTCGCCGACGGCCAGGCCGTCCGCCTGGTGCAGGGCGCCGCCGGCTCGGAGACCGCCTACGGTGATCCGCTGGAGGCCGCGCTGGCCTGGCAGAACGACGGCGCCGAGTGGATCCACCTGGTCGACCTGGACGCGGCGTTCGGCCGGGGCTCCAACGCCGAGCTGCTGGCCGGCGTGGTGCGCCGCCTCGACGTGAAGGTGGAGCTGTCCGGCGGCATCCGGGACGACGAGTCGCTGACGCGGGCGCTGGCCACCGGCGCCCAGCGGGTCAACATCGGCACCGCGGCGCTGGAGGACCCGCAGTGGTGCGACCGGATCTGCGCGGAGTACGGCGACCGGGTGGCGATCGGGCTGGACGTGCGAGGTCGTACCCTCGCTGCCCGTGGCTGGACCCGCGACGGCGGTGACCTTTACGACGTTCTGGCCCGGCTGGACAAGGCCGGTGCGTCCCGCTACGTCGTCACCGACATCACCAAGGACGGCACCATGCGCGGCCCGAACCTGGACCTGCTGCGCGAGGTCTGCGCCGCCACCGACAAGCCGGTGATCGCCAGCGGCGGCGTCTCCACGCTGGACGACCTGCGCGCCCTGGCCACCCTGGAGCCGGTGGGCGTGGAGGGTGTGATCGCGGGCAAGGCGCTGTACGCCGGCGCGTTCACCGTCCGGGAGGCGCTGGACGCGCTGGCCGCGGCCTGACCTCCCACGCTTCACGCAACGCCTGTTCGGCGGCCCGGATGGCGGGCCGGGCCGCCGCCGAGTCCCGCCAGGCGATCACCACCCGGCGGGTGGGCAACGGGGTCACCTCGACCAGCCGGACGCCGGCCGGCAGTGCCGGGCGGGCGAGGCGGGGGACCAGCGCCACGCCGAGGCCGGCCGCGATCAGCGTCAGCTGGGTCTCGAACTCGCCGACCTGGAAGTCCGGCACCACGCCGGGCAGCTTGCGGATCAGGTATTCGTAGCAGACGTCGCCGGCTCGCACCGCGATCCAGCGCTCGTCCCGCAGCCCCGACAGATCCGTCTCGCCGGTCAGCCGGTGTCCGCTGGGCACGATGAGGTCGGCGTGGTCGACGCCGATCTCCACGTGCGAGACGCAGTCGGGATAGCGCAGTGCCACCTCCGGCCAGTCGTCCAGCACCGCCAGGTCCACGTGACCCCGTCGCAGCAGCTCCACGCCCTCGTGCGGGCTCACCTCGATGAGGCCGGTGGTGAGCTGCGGATGCTCGGCGGCCAGCTTGCGCAGCGCGTGCGGCAGCAGCGCCCGGCAGGCGGTGGCGAAGGCGGCCACGGTGAGCCGGCCGGTGACCGTGTCGCGGTGCGCGGCGAGGGCGGCCTCCGCCTCGTCGACGCTGGTCAGCACCCGCTCGGCGTGGTCGGCGAGGACCCGGCCGGCCTCGGTGAGCCGCAGCCGCCGGCCGTTCTTCTCGACCAGCGTGGCGCCGGTCTCCCGCTCCAGTTTCGAGAGCTGCTGGGAGATCGCGGACGGCGTACAGTGCAGCGCCTGACCGGCGGCGAGCACGGTGCCGTAACTGGCCACCGCGTGCAGCGCGCGGAGCCTGCCGAGATCAATCATGTAGCGATGCTACATCCTGGGTGTAGATTATTTTGCTGGTGCTTAACGGTTGACGCGCGCCAGGCTGAGTCCATGAGACCGCGTGACCTCGCCCTTGCCGTCGCCGTGGCGGCCGCCTGGGGGTTCAACTTCGTCGCCATCGACGCCGGGCTGAACCACTTCCCGCCCCTGCTCTTCTCCGCGCTGCGCTTCGGCCTGGCCGCCTTCCCGGCGGTGCTGCTGGTCGGCCGGCCGCAGGTGCCGTGGCGGTGGATCGCGATCGTCGCGCTGGTGCTCGGCGTGATCAAGTTCTCGCTGCTGTTCGCCGGGATGTCGATCGGGATGCCGGCCGGGCTCAGCTCGCTCGTGCTGCAGAGCCAGGCCGTGTTCACGATGGTCATCGCCACCCTGTTCCTGCGCGAGCGTCCGCGGCCGGTGCAGATCGCCGGCCTGGCGGTGGCGGCAAGCGGGGTGCTCCTGGTCGCCACCCGGATGGGCGCGAACCTGCCCGCGTTCCTGCTGGTCATCGGCGCGGCCGCGGCCTGGGGAGTGTCCAACGTCGCCACCCGCCGGGCGTCCCCGCCGGACACCCTCAACTTCATGGTCTGGGTCAGCGCGCTGGCCACCGGGCCGCTGATCGTGCTCACCCTGCTGATCGACGGCCCGGCCGCCGACCTCGCCGCGCTGCGCGCGATCGACACCGAGGCGGTCCTGGCACTGCTCTACATCGCGCTGGTCTCCACACTGGCCGGCTTCGCCGGCTGGGGACTTCTCATGCAGCGGTACGGCGCAGCCACGGTCGCGCCGTTCTCCATGCTGGTGCCTTTCTTCGGCATCGGGTCGGCCGCCATGATCCTGGGCGAGCCGGTGTACCGCGTCGACGTCATCGGCGGTGTGCTGGTCGTCGGCGGGGTGCTCCTGGGCCTGGTCAGAACGCCGTCGGCCCGGCTCGTTAGGGTTGAGGCATGACGGTCGCGGTGCGTGTGATCCCCTGCCTGGACGTGGACGCCGGGCGGGTGGTGAAGGGAGTCAACTTCGTCGACCTGCGCGACGCCGGCGACCCGGTGGAGCTGGCGGCGGCCTACGACGCGGCCGGCGCTGACGAGCTGACCTTCCTCGACGTGACCGCCTCCTCCGACGACCGCGGCACGATGCTCGACGTGGTCCGGCGCACTGCCGAGTCGGTGTTCATCCCGCTGACCGTGGGCGGCGGCGTGCGCTCGGTGGAGAACGTGGACGTGCTGCTGCGCGCCGGCGCCGACAAGGTCGGGGTGAACACCGCGGCGATCACCCGGCCCGAGCTGATCAGCGAGATCGCTTCCCGCTTCGGCAACCAGGTGCTGGTCCTCTCGCTGGACGTGCGCCGTTCGGCCGACCAGCCGAGCGGCTGGGAGGTCACCACGCACGGCGGCCGGCGCAGCGCCGGGCTGGACGCGATCGAGTGGGCCGCCCGGGTGGCCGACCTGGGCGCGGGGGAGATCCTGCTCAACTCGATGGACGCGGACGGGACCAAGGCGGGCTTCGACCTGGAGCTGATCCGGGCGGTGCGCGGCGTGGTCAACATCCCGGTGATCGCCAGCGGCGGGGCGGGCACGGTCGCCCACTTCCCGCCCGCGGTGAAGGCCGGCGCGGACGCGGTGCTGGCGGCCAGCGTGTTCCACTTCGGAGACCTGACCATCGGCGAGGTCAAGGACTCGCTGCGGTCCGCGGGCAACCCGGTGCGCTGAGCTTCTTGCTGGTCAGCGGCCGTCGGCCAGGCGCATGCTGTATTCCCGGACGGCGGACGCGTAAGCCTGCTCGCCCAGGGACCAGTCGGTGTAACCCGGCTCGGCGGCCCGGTTCAGCTGTGCCTGCAACGTCATCACCGCGGACGAGAGCCCGCTGAACGGCCGGGTGCGCCAGAGCTGCTCCCCGGCCGGAGCGACCTCGATCATGTCGTCGTCGACGGTGATCAGGCCGGCGCCGGCGAGACGGCGGACCGCCTCCTCCAGCTCGTCGCGGCTGGGCACGCTGTGGTGCAGGAAATCGGCGGCGGCCAGCAGGTCGGCCAGCGTCGCGCCGGTGACCGGAAGGGCGGCGTGCAGTGCCCGATCACGTTCCAGTCGCTCGGCGATGACCGCGGAGACGAAGATCCACGCGTCGTTCCAGTGCCAGCCACCGACCCCCATGCCGCAATGATGCCGTGCGGTGGCCGGACCCGGAAGCGAATGTGTCCGGATGATCACTGCCTTGTGACCGGCTCCAGGACGGGACCGAGCGGGACAAGGTCGGCATAAGGCGCGCATCGGGGTCGGGCCGTCTCAATGTGCGGGCACCGGGCTGTCGCGCTGGGCCGGATCGCCGCCGGGCGCGGTCAACATCGGCAGGAACAGGTGCACCAGCGGGCCGATCGCCAGCGCGTACGCGATGGTGCCGATCCCGACCGTGCCGCCCAGCAGGAAGCCGATAGCCAGCACGGCCAGTTCGATGCCGGTGCGGATCACCCGGACCGACACTCGCGGGAACCGGCCGGCCAGACCGGTCATCAGGCCGTCCCGCGGGCCGGGGCCCATCCGGCTGCCGATGTAGAGGCCGGTCGCGAAGCCGTTGAGCAGGATGCCGCCGACCAGATAGCCGATCCGGCCGGGCATCGACCCGCCCGCGGGCAACAGGGCGAGCGTCGCGTCCGCGGCGAAGCCGACCACCACCAGATTGGCCACCGTGCCGAACCCCGGGCGCTGGCGCAGCGGGATCCAGAGCAGCAGCACCGGCACACCCACGAGCAGCACGACCCAGCCGAAGCTGATCCCGGTCACCTCGGACAGTCCCTGGTGGAAGACGTCCCACGGGTTCAGGCCGAGAGCGGACTCGACCATGAGGGCCATGCTGGCGCCGTACAGGAACAGCCCGACGAAGAGCTGGGGGACGCGACGGTACAAGCTCATGAGACCACTCTCGATGCCAATTGGTCGGTGCTAAAGTGCCAATTCTCGGGAGGTGGCTATGACGACGTCGGTGCGCGGGGACCAATTGGCTCGCCTGCTCGGCCGGTGGCATGCGTTACCCGGCCGTCGGCGCAGCCCCGACTATGCCGCGCTCGCCGCAGCGGTCCGCGGGTTGCTGGCCGACGGGCGGCTCGCTCTGGGCGTAAGACTGCCGGCCGAACGAGAACTGGCCGAGTCCCTGGCGGTGAGCCGGACCACGGTGTCCGCGGCGTACCGTGCGCTCCGCGAGACCGGCCACCTGACCAGCCGGCGCGGCGCGGGCAGCTGGACCACCCTGCCGGCCGGCCATCGGGTGGCCACCTCCGGCCTCTGGACCGCCGACGACGACCTCGACATGATCGACATGGGGGTGGCCGCGTCGGCCGCGCCGGTGGAACTGGTGCCGGCGGCCCGCGCCGCCGCCGACGACCTCCCGCGCTACCTGGGCAGCGCCGGATATCACCCGACCGGCCTGCCGGAGCTGCGCGCCGCCGTGGCCGAGGCCTACACCGCCCGCGGCGTGCCCACCTCCGCCGAGCAGATCCTGATCACCAGCGGCACCCAGCAGGCGCTCGACCTCGTGCTGCGGCTCTCGGTGCCGGCCGGGGCGCCGGTCCTGGTGGAGACGCCCACCTATCCCAACGCGCTGGCCGCGCTGTCCGCGCGGCGGGCGCGGATCAGCACGCACGGCATGGACATCGCCGCCGGCTGGGACGGCGAGATGCTCCTCGGCGCGTTGCGGCAGACCAGACCGAGACTCGCGTACGTGATCCCGGAGTTCCACAATCCGACCGGCCACCTGATGCCGGCGGACCTGCGGGAACGTCTCGTGGCCACGGCGCATTCGACCGGCACCGAACTGGTCGCCGACGAGTCCTTCGTCGACCTGCCGCTCGACGACCCGGCGATGCCACCGCCGGTCGCCGTCTTCGACCGGCACTCCCGGGTCACCTCGATCGGCGGGATGAGCAAGGCGTACTGGGGCGGTCTGCGGATCGGCTGGGTGCGGGCCTCCGCGCCGCTGGTGCAGCGGCTGGCCGCCATCCGGGTCGGCGTCGACATGGCCAGCCCGGTGCTCGAACAACTGGTCGCGGTGCATCTGCTGCGGCTGGCCCCGGAGATCGTCGCGGCCCGGCGGGCGCAGCTGCGGTTCCGCCGGGACGCGCTGACCGCGGCGCTGCGGGAGATGCTGCCGGAGTGGCGGTTCTTCGTGCCGGGCGGTGGAGTGACCCTCTGGGCCGAGCTGGACGGGCCGATCTCCAGCGCGCTGTCCCGTGCCGCCGAGGACGTCGGGGTGCGGCTGGCGCCGGGGCCGCGGTTCGGCCTGGACGGCACGCTGGAACGGTTCCTGCGGTTGCCGTTCACGCTGGCGGCGGACGACCTCGTGGAGGCGGTGCGGCGCATCGCGTCGGTCCGTCACGATCTCGACCACACGGCTCGGCCCGCTTGGCGCTCCCCAGCCGTGATCGCCTGACCTGCGTGTGAAGTTCGGGTGCGTATCGAGCCCGAACTTCACACACGGTCTTGAGCTTGCGTGTGAAGTTAGGGTGCGTATCGAGCTATTCAGTCCCATGACATCTGTCAGTGTTGAAGTCCCGATACATGTGTCACCTGGTAGAGATCTTGGGTGTGCTGGTCCG
>NZ_JBVYOQ010000009.1:0-241991 GCF_056134165.1 Actinoplanes sp. 13
CGGACCAGCACACCCAAGATCTCTACCAGGTGACACATGTATCGGGACTTCAACACTGACAGATGTCATGGGACTGACTAGACCTGTTCCTGCGGCGAATCGTCCAAGATTGCGAGGGGGCGCTCAGAGCATCACGCGGGTGACGCCTTCCGCGGCCACCCGGTCGTCGAGCCAGGATCGGTCCAGGTTCGCGCAGAGGACGACTGACGCACCCGCTGTCAGGGGCGCCATCAGCCAGAAGAGGGGATCCTCCTGGGCCGCGGTGTCGAACAGCACCCGGTCACCCGCGGAAATCCCCCGCACCCGGGCCAGGTCCGCCGCCACCGCGCCGTACTCGCCGAACGTCGTGCCATCGACGGTCGCCTTCGAGCCCGCCTCGACGATCCCGGCCGGTGGCGGCGCGCCGAGGTGCGGGCGGACGGCGTCCCGGAAATCGCGATAGCCGGCCGGCGCATCGACCACGGGCGCACCCGTGGGGGTCGTCACCGGAGTCGTCGCGGCCGAACAGGGTCCCGTCAGACTCAGCACGAACTGGTGCCGGGCAGCGGGTAGGTCCTCCAGCCAGCTGCCGACCCGTCGCCGCTCCACGAACGTCGCGTCCAGCTCCGGCCCGTCGTCCGGTCCGAGCCCGGCCGTGGCCCACCCCCGGAACGACACCTCGATACCGGCCGCCCACGCCCCGAGCAGCACCGCCGCCGTCTGCCAGTGCGGCGGCAGCAGCACACCGGCGCGGCTGCCCCGGCTCAGACCGCATTCACCGGTCAGCAACGCGGCCGTCGCGGCGACCCAGGCGCCCAAGGCGGTGGAGGTGAGCCCGGCCCGTTCGCCGGTGGCGTCGTCGTAGAAAGTGATCAGTTCCGTCCCCATCGGGAGCCACCATAACGGCGCCCCGGCCACCCCGGTATCACCTTCCGGAGCGACGGTCACGCCGCCGCAAGCGACGGTCACGCCGCTCAGAACGACGGTCACGCCGCTCAGAACGACGGTCACGCCGCTCAGAACGACGGTCACGCCGCTCGGAGCCACCGCGTCTCGCGCGCGTCAGCCGCGTACCGGGAAAGCAGATGCACCGTCCGTGGCCCCGCCTCACCGTCGGCCGGCAATCCGGTCCGGGCCTGGAAGTACCGCACCGCCTCGCCCAGCTCCTCCTCGCCCGGCCCGACGCGGACGCCCAACTCGGCGAACAGCTCCCGCACCACGGCCGGTTCCGCCGGCGGCGCCGCCTCCGGCCACCCGATCAGGCCGCCGACGGCGGATCCGACCACGCTGAGCATTTCCCGTGCCGACATGGCAACCTCCCGCTGTTAGCTGATGGATTCAGCTTCCGCGAACGGGCCTGTGCCGGACATCTGCCTGACGGCTCTACTTGCTGTGCGCGCTGCGACTTTCGGCCGATGCCCCGATCACCCCGGGCAGAGATGCGTCCGGGCCAGCCGCACCAACTCACGCGCTTCGGCACTGCTCACCCCGTAGCCCGCCACTTCAGTGACAGCCGTGCCGCGCCGCTGCCCGGAGATCAGCTCCGCACAGGCCGCGTCCCCGATCTCGGTGATCTCTTCCGGTCGCCGATCGACCGCCACCTCCGGCAGCCGGCCGCGCACCGCCGCCGCGAACTCGGCCGGGGACCGCGGCCCCTGCATCGTGGCCACCGGGCTCGGCTCGGCCTGGCTGCTCACCGGGGCCGTCATCGGAACCGGGCTGCCGGCGGCCACCCCGGCCGGGCCGTCCGGCGCAGGCTCACCGCCGATCACGCTGGGTGATGCGGGCATAGCTACGCCGTCTTTCCACTGTGGTACGCCCGGAGCAGTCCCGCAGCCGGCGAGGACCGACACAGCCGCCGCGGCAACGAGCAGACCCGCCCGCTTCATCGAGCGTCACCCGCAAGTTCCTGCTCGTCGTCGGGGAGCGGCGCCGTCCGCGCGGCCGACACGCGGAGGGCGTCGACGGGCTCGGTGATCGTGGGACCGAAGGGGCGGCGTTCGACCGGGGTTCGGGACCGGCCGCCGCCGTTGCGCATAGTGATGTCGGTGGGGGACACCCGGCAGACCCTAGACGGCGGCGCGCGCCGTTCGCGGTGCCGCGCCGCAGTCACCCGGACGGTGGACCGCGGGCACAGCGAAGTCACAGACGGCTCACCGCTGCGGAACAACCTGCCCGCGCACTGTTGCCGCATGACCGATCTGATGACACGCCCCGCCGACGCCCCTCCCCCGCCGACCCGGATCCCGCCCGTCATGGTGCAACCGCCGCGAGATCCCCGCTGGCGGCGGCGTGCGGCCGGCGGTGCCGCGGTGCTGGTGCTGATCGCCGGCGGCGGCAGTGCCGGGGCCTTCCTCACCGAGCAGTACCTGCAGTCCCGCCCGGCCGTCGCCACCACCGGCATGGGCGCCACGATCACCGAGGGTGCCGACCTCGCGCCGGTCGTGACACGGGTGCAGCCCAGCATCGTCACTGTCCTGGTCGACGGAGCCGGGTCGTCGTCGCTCGGCTCCGGTGTGGTGCTCGACGCGGACGGGCTGATCCTCACCAACAACCACGTGATCGCCGGTGCCGGGCGCAGCGCGGTGAGTGTCCGCCTGGCGACCGGGCAGACCGTCCCCGCCGAGGTGGTCGCCGCCGACGCCGGTCACGACCTGGCGCTCGTCCAGGCCCGTGGGTTGTCCGGCCTGACCCCGGCCACGTTCGCCACCGACGACAGCGTCGCGGTCGGTGACACGGTGCTGGCCTTCGGCGCGCCGCTCGGTCTGGAGGGGACCGTCACCTCGGGCATCGTCTCCGCCCTGGACCGCAGCCTCGACACCGGCGACGAGCAGCTCACCGGCCTGCTGCAGACCGACGCCCCGATCAATCAGGGCAACTCGGGCGGCGCGCTGGTCGACATGTCCGGCCGGGTGGTCGGCATCAACGTGGCCATCGCGACGGCCGGCGACAGCTCCGGCAGCGTGGGCCTCGGCTTCGCCATCCCCGCCGGCACCGTCACCAGCGTCGTGAGCCGGCTCCAGTCCCAGATCAGCTGACCCGCAGCACCCACCCGACGGAGAGCGGGCCCGCCGGCAAGGCGGGCCCACCGCGAGTGGCGGGCCTACAGCGAGAGCCGAGCCCACCGCAGGAGCCGAGCCCACCGCAGGAGCCGAGCCCACCGCAGGAGCCGAGCCCACCGCAGGCGGGCCCGGGCGCGACTATCCCGCCAGGTGTCCCCAGCGATCAGCCAGCTCCTCCCACGTCCCCTGATCCTCGGCCCGTCCCCCGATCAGCACGACCACCTTGTCCGCCTGAGCCAGAGCCGCCCGCTTCGACGTCGACCCCACCACGGTCACCCCGTGCGCCCGCAACGCCCGCCACAACTCCAGCTCCGTCGTCACGTCCAAGGCGGACGACACGTCGTCGGCGATCAGCAGCTCGGTCCGCGGGGCCAGTGCCCGCGCCAGGGCCAGCCGCTGCAACTGCCCACCGGACAACCGAGTCCCCTTGTGCCCGATCAGCAGGTGCAGACCACCACCGGCCGTCGACAGGTCGTGGTCCAGCTGAGCCACCGTCACCGCGTCGGCCGCGTCCACCTCGTGCCCGAGCTGGATGTTGTCCGCCACCGTCCCGGACAGCACCCGCGGCAGCTGAGCCACGTAGCCCACCTGGTTCGGCCGCAGGAACATCTCCGGCTCGCGGACCGGTTGGCCGTTCCAGCGCAGCTCACCCGTGTGGTGCACGATCCCGGCGAGGGCCCGCAGCAGCGACGACTTGCCCGAACCCACCGGCCCGACGACCAGGACCAGTTGCCCGCGGTCGACGGTGAGGTCGATCTCGCGTACCCCCTGGGCTCCGTTCTCGTGAACCGCACCGAAATTTCTCAGCTCCAGCCGCCGCAGCGACTCGCGCGGCGCAGCCGCCGGGCCCGGCGCCGTGCCGGCGGCGAGGTCCACGCCCGGCACCTCCGACGAGTACTCGGACACCCCGGCCATGGCAACCGTTCGTTTCGTCCACACCCGCGCCGACGGGAAGTGCGACACCAGCGACGCCGTGGTCCAGGCGAACCAGCGCGCCGAGCCGAGGGTGGCCACCGCGATCAGCGTGGCCGCCGCGCTGAGCTGCCCGGACAGGTACATCGCCCAGGCCAGGATCGGCAGCAGCCCGCTGGCGATCGACGGCGTGGACCGGGCCCACACCTGGATCGCGATCTCCCGTCGTTGCAGCTCGCTGCGGGCGGCGTCGAGCCCGGCCAGGTGCGCCAGGACCGGTTCGGTCGCGCCGGCCAGTTTGACCGTGCGCGCCGCCGACAGGGACGAGACCAACGCGGTCGCGAAGGCCGCGCGGGCCGCCACGGTGCGCCGGGCCGCCTGTTCCAGCCGCGGCCCGAACAGCGTCGCGGCGAGCCCGGAGAGGAGCATCGTGCCGAGGAACAGCAGCGCCGGCACCGGCGACTGCGAGGCCAGCGTCATCGCGACCACGGTGACCAGGGCGACGCAGTTGTCGATCAGGTTGTCGGCGAGCATGACCACCCGCTCGGTGTCGCCGCCCTGGGCGACCACCTCGGCCGGGGTGTGCTTGCTGACCCGGCGCGGCCCGACCTGGCCGTGCACCAGCCGCAGGCTGATCCGCAGCATCTGCCGCACCCACCACTCCGGGAACCAGGCCCCGGTGTAGTACAGCGTCGGGATCAGCAGGAGCAGCGCCGCCGCGATGCCGGCCGCCGGATAGACCGGGCTGCCGACGCCGTCCACCACGTCCGCCCAGAGCAGCGGCAGGATCGCGCCATCGAACCCGAACAGCACCAGCGGCACGAACAGCGACACCGCGCCGAGGCCGAACCGGGCGTCGTTGGTGGCCAGCGTCGCGATCTCCCGCATGGTGCGGGCCTTCGGCGGCTCCGGCAGCGGCGGCGGCTCCACCGTGGGCAGCGGGTTCGTCAGCGCGTCGGGGCCGAGTTCGAGCTGCACCGCGGTGTCCCAGTCCCGGTCGGCCAGCATGACTCCGCCATTGCTGGACTGCGCGACCGGCGCCGGCCTGCTGCTGGCCATCAGCTCGGCGAACCGCTGCGACTCGCGCAGCGGACCGGCCTCCAGCACCCGGCCGTCGGCGAGCACCACCACCTCGTCGCAGCGCTGCACCGAGGAGAGCCGGTGCGCCACGATCACACCGATGCGTCCGGAGAGGAGGCGGTCGGTGGCGCGCTGCACCCACGACTCGGTCACCGGGTCCATCCGGGCGGTGGCCTCGTCGAGGATCACCACCTGCGGGTCGCGGACCAGGATCCGGGCGAACGCCACCAGCTGTTCCTGCCCGGCGGACAGCTTGTAACCGCCTTCGCCGAGCCTGGTCTCGATGCCGTCCGGCAGCCCGGCCACCCACGCGGACAGCCCCAGCTCGTCGAGCGCGGTGGCGGCGCGGGGCAGCAGATCGGTGTCGAACAGCGCGATGTTCTCGGCGAGGGTGCCGGCCAGGATCTCGGTGCGCTGCGGGACGATCGCGGTCCACCGGCGCAGCCCTTCCACGCCGATGTCGTTGATGTCGGTCCCGCCGAGGAACACCGTGCCGCGCGGCACGTCGACGGCCCGGGTGAGGACCTTGGCCAGGGTCGACTTGCCGCTTCCGGTGCGTCCGATCAGGGCGTACGACCTACCGCGCGCGAACGTGACACTGACGTCGCGCAGGGCCGGCGGCCGGCCGCTGTCAGCTTCGCCGTACCGGAAGGTCAGGTCGCGCACGACCAGGTCACCGTCGACCGGCGGCACCCCGTCGGTCGGTTCCTGCGGCACGTTGCTGAGCATCTGCACCCGGCTCCACGCGCCGAGCGCGTTCTGCAGCTCGGGCACCATCCGGGTGACGTGCTCCAGCGTGCCGCCGAAGCCGAGACCCAGAAGCCAGACCGCGGTGAGTTGCGCGCCGTCGATCACCCCGGCGGTGAGCGCGAAGGCGCCTCCGACGACCAACAACGCGATCAGCGTACGGGTGATCGCGCCGGCGCCCATCGTGATCCGCGACGACGCCCGCCACACCCGCCGGCCCCGTGCCAGCACCTCGGCAGCGCGGACGGCGTAGAGCCTGCGGACGTACGGCGCGGCGAGGCTGGTGCGCACGTCGTCCTGCCCGTGGATCGCCTCCTCCATCACCGCGGCCAGGTCGGACCAGGCCTCCTCCTCGGCGATCCGGATCGGGCCGATCCGCTGCACCGGTTTGTTCATGGTGACGTAGAGCAGGAAGCAGACCACGATCATCGCGATCGCGGCCGGCCACCACACGAAAATCGTGGTGACCACCGACAGCGTGGCCACGGCCAGCGACTGCGCGAGCCGCACGCCGCCGTTCCGCAGTTCCGCGCCGACCTGGTAGACGTCCGAGTCGATCCGGTCGAGCAGCTCACCGACCGGCGTGCCCTCGAGCGTCGGCAGATCCTGGCCGAACGCCACCCGGTTGAGCTGACGCCGCACGCGGGCCGCCCAGTCCGCGGTCAGGCTGGCCGACACCAGGCCCAGGAAGACGTCGCTGAACACCGAGGCGCCGAGCGCCACGGCCAGCACCACGAAGAGCGGGAACGACCGGTTGACGAGCACCTGCCCGGCGACGGCCAGCGCGAGCGCCGACCCGGCGGCCCCGAGAACGATCAGGAACGCGACGAGCGCGGTGCGACTTCGGCTGGTGGCCCATAGGTCGCGAAGCAGACGCATAACAGTCCTCAGGGCGATGGGGGTTCGGGGCGGTGCCCTCATCCTGCGCGGATCGCTCAGCCCCACTCAACCGGTTTATTCCCGACATTCCGCCACGCGGCCTCATCGACTGGACCGTCGCGTTCCGCTCCGCCGCTCGCCGCCGACACTCCGTCGCCCAAGGTCGTGTGAACTTCGGGCTCAGATCGGACCCCAACTTCACACGCGGCGGGGTGCCTGTGGTTTCGGCTGGTGGTGACGGTCACGGGGGCGAGCGGCGGGGACGCTGCTACGGTTTGTTGCGTCAGCAACGATCGCGTGCGAGGAGCGGCCATGCCAGCACCGGAAGAGGCTCAGGAGCAGGACACGGCCGAGCAGCCGGAGATCGTCGCCGGACCGCAGTTGATCATCCTGGACACCGAGGACGCCCCGGTGTGCGAGAACGGAGTCTGCCTGTGAGCATCCACATCGACGTCTGGTCCGACGTGGTCTGCCCGTGGTGCTACATCGGCAAGCGCCGCCTGGAGACAGCCCTCGCCGGGTTCGAGCAGGAGGTCACCGTCAAGTGGCACAGCTTCCAGCTCGACCCGACCATCCCGCTGGGCCACCGTGAGCCCGTCCAGCAGATGCTGGCCAAGAAGATCGGCGCGCCGGTCGCCCAGGTCAAGGGCATGACGAGCCAGGTCACCCAGCTGGCCGCCGCCGAGGGCCTCACCTACGACCTCGACAACGCCGTCTCGGTCAACACCCGTGACGCGCACCGCGTCGCGCACCTCGCCGCCGAACACGGCCTCGGCGACGCCATGCACGAGCGGCTGCTCGCGGCGCACCTCTGCGAGGCCGCCGTGGTCGACGACGCCGAGACGCTGGTCCGCCTGGCCGGCGAGGTCGGCGTCCCCGAGGCCGAGGCCGCCGACGTGCTGAACGGCACGAAGTACGCCGCCGAGGTCGAGGCCGACTTCCGCCAGGCGCGGCAGATCGGCATCAGCGGCGTTCCGTTCTTCCTGATCAACGAGAAGTACGGCCTGTCCGGCGCTCAGCCGGCCACCACCTTCCTGAACGCCCTCCGCAAGGTCGACGCCGAGCAGTAAGCCCGCCCCGGCCGGGCCGCCCGGCAGCCGGCGGGCGCGACATCGGCGCCCGGCCGGAAGCGGGCGCCCGGCGACCGGAACGCCCGGCGACCGGCGCGACCGGAACGCCCGGCACTCGGCACTCGGCGCGACCGGAACATCGGGCACGTCCGGCGCTCACTGATCGAAATCGATCACGACTTTCGGTGAGGTGGCGGTCGCCTGGCACGTCAGGATGAACCCGGCCGCCAACTCGGCCGGCTCCAGCGCGAAGTTGCGCCGCATGGTCGCCTCACCGTCCACCAGCCGGGCGCGGCAGGTCCCGCAGACCCCGCCCTTGCAGGCGAACGGCAGATCAGGCCGGGACCGCTGCGCCCCGTCCAGCAGCGCCACGCCCTGCTCGACGCTGACCGTCGTCGACCGCCCGTCCATCACGACGGTGACCTCGCTGCTCGGCCCGCGCGGCCCGGCCTCTTCCCGGACCGGCTCCGGCGGTGCCTCGTGGACCCAGAACAGTTCCCGGTGGATGCGCTCCGGGTCCACCCCGGCCTCGCCCAGCACCTCGATCGCGGCGGTCACCATCCCGAACGGCCCGCACAGCCACCAGTGGTCCGCTCCGGGCACGTCGATGAGCAACGGCAGCAGGGTCCGCAGCCGCTCGGCGTCCAGGCGGCCGCTGAACAGCTCGGTCTCCCGCGGCTCCCGGGACAGCACGTGCACGATCTCGAGGCGGTCCGGGTAGCGGTCCTTCAGGTCGGCCAGTTCCTCGGCGAACATCACGGTGTCCGCCCGGCGGTTGCCGTAGAGCAGGCTCACCTGGGCCCGGGAGTCGCGCAGCAGCGACGAGGCGATGGAGAGCACCGGCGTGATGCCAGAGCCCGCGGCGATCAGAACATGCCGCCCACCGTCGGCGACCGGCGGGGTGAACGTCCCGGACGGCCGCGCCACCTCGATCACATCGCCGGGGCGCAGGTCGCGAACGATCCAGCTGGAGATCTGCCCGCCCGGCACCTCCCGCACGCCGATCCGCGGGGCGGCGCCCGCCGGGGCGCAGATCGAATAGGTCCGTCGTTCGTCACCGCGCCGCACGGTGAGCGACTGGCCGGGCCGGAATTCGTATTGCCCGGACAGTGCAGGCGGCACCGTGAACGTCACGGCGACCGCGTCGTCGCAGAGCCGGTCGACCGCCGCGACGCGCAGCGGGTGGAACTCGAGGACCGCCACCTCAGATCTCCTTCACCCGCTCGAACGGCTCCCGGCAGGCCGGGCATCGCCGCAGCTCCCGGCAGGCCGTCGCACCGAACGCCGCCAGCACCTCGGTGTCGCCGTGCCCGCAGCGGGGACAGTCCACCGGCACCGGCCGCACGGTCAGCGACAACGGCACCGGCCCGGCGGCGCGGCGTGGCACCCGGCCGGGCGGGGCGATGCCCGCCTCGGCCAGCTTGCGGCGGCCGGACTCGGCGATCCAGTCGGTGGTCCAGGCGGGCGCCAGCACGGTCCGCACCTCGACCTGCGGATAGCCGGCCCGCACCAGGGCGGTCCTGATGTCGGCCCGGATGGCGTCCATGGCCGGGCAGCCGGAGTAGGTCGGCGTGATGGTGACCGTCACCGCGTCCCCGTCCTGCCGAACCTCGCGCACCACGCCCAGCTCGGTCAGCGTGAGCATCGGCAGCTCCGGATCGACGACCGAGCCGACCACCGCTGCCGCGTCCGCCGGCACGCCGTTCACCACACACCGCCGGGGGTGGCCCGGGCCACGCTCTGCATCTCCGCGAGGATCTCGCCGAGCGCCGCGGTGTGCGAGCCGTCCCGCCCGAGTGGCGCCTCCGCGACGGTGGAACCGGCGTACGGCTCGAGCGTCGCCGCGGCCAGCACCTGCGCCAGCACCGCGTCGAACTCGCCGCGCAATGCCACCGGGTCCACCGCGATCCCCGCCTCCACCAGCCGTTTCTCAACCGGATGCACCTGGAACAGCTCCCCCGTCGCCGGGCCGAGAGCCGCCATCGCGGCCGCCATCCGTTCCCGGGACACCGGGGTGCCGTCGCCGAGCCGCACCACCCACTGAGCCGCGTAGTCACGGTGATAGGTGATCTCCTTGACCCCCTTGGCGGCGATCGCCGCCAGCATCGGGTCCCGCGACGCCGTCAGCCGGTCGAAGGCCGCCAGGCGCCAGGTCGAGAGCACCAGCAGCCGGCCCACCAGGTGCGCGAAGTCGGCGTCGGCCCGTTCGGCCAGGCACACGTTGCGGAACTCCGCCGCCTCCCGTCCGAACGCGAGGTCGTCCTCGTCGACGTGCGCACCGGCCGCGAAGGGCCTGCCGGCGGACAGCCCGGCCGCCAAGGGACCGGCGGCGGGCAGACCGTGTGAGCCGGCCTGACCGGCCCGGGTCAGCAGCAGACGGGCCTGCCCGAGCAGGTCGAGCCCGATGTTCGCCAGCGCCAGCTCGTCCTCCAGCTCCGGCGCGCGGGTGACCCACTCCTGGAGCCGGTGCGACAGGATCAGCGCGTCGTCGCCGAGCATCAGGCAGTACGCCGCCAGGTCGGCCGGATCCACGCCGTCCGGCAGCTCGGTGGCGACGCCCGCGAGCGGGTCGGCGAAGCCGGTCCCGTACGCCCAGCGGGCATCGTCGTCGTGATCGGTGAGCGCCTGATAGGCGTCGTCGAATTCCATCGTCGCGGCCCTCAGATGTGCGGAACCGAGTCGGGGATGGCGTAGTGCGTGGGGTGCCGGTAGACCTTGTCGCCGCTGGGCTCGAAGAACGCCGCCTTCTCCCCCGGATCGCTCGCCGCGACGTGGTCCGACCGCACCACCCAGATGCTCACGCCCTCGTTGCGCCGCGTGTAGAGGTCGCGGGCGTGATGAATGGCCATCTCGTGATCGGCGGCCCGCAGCGACCCGACGTGCACGTGGTTCAGGCCGCGCTTGGCCCGGACGAAGACCTCGAACAGCGGCCACTCGTGCCGGATCTCGCCGTTCATGCCGCCACCCTCGCGGACGTCTTGGCCGCGTGCGCGGCGGCCGCTTCCCGCACCCAGGCGCCGTCCTCGTCGGCCTGCCGCCGGCGGGCGAGGCGCTGCCGGTTCAGCTGCCCGTCGCCGGAGATGACCCGGCGCAGCTCGTCCCAGTCCGGCTCGCCGAAGTCGTAGTGCGAGCGCGACGCGTTCCACCGCAGCTCCGGGTCGGGCAGGGTCACGCCGAGCGCCTCGGCCTGCGGCACGCTCATGTCGACGAAGCGCTGCCGCAGCTCGTCGTTGGTGTGGCGCTTGATCTTCCAGGCCATCGACTGCGCCGTGTTCGGTGACTGCTCGTCGGGCGGGCCGAACATCATCAGCGACGGCCACCACCAGCGGTTCACCGCGTCCTGCACCATCTCCCGTTGTTCCGGGGTGCCGGACATCATGGTCATCAGCAGTTCGTAGCCCTGCCGCTGGTGGAACGACTCCTCCTTGCAGATCCGGATCATCGCCCGCGCGTACGGCCCGAAGGAGCTGCGGCAGAGCGGGACCTGGTTGCAGATGGCCGCGCCGTCGACCAGCCAGCCGATCACGCCGACGTCCGCGAACGACAGCGTCGGATAGTTGAAGATCGACGAGTATTTCTGCCGGCCCTCGATGAGCCGCCGGGTCAGGTCGCCGCGGTCGGCGCCGAGGGTCTCCGCCGCCGAGTAGAGGTAGAGGCCGTGCCCGGCCTCGTCCTGCACCTTGGCGAGCAGGATCGCCTTGCGGCGCAGCGTCGGCGCCCGGGTGATCCACTCGCCCTCCGGCTGCATCCCGATGATCTCGGAGTGCGCGTGCTGAGCGATCTGCCGGATCATCGTCTTGCGGTAGCCCTCGGGCATCCAGTCGGCCGGCTCGATCCGCTGGTCCCGCTCGATCGCCTCGTGGAAGGCCTGCTGGCCGGGCGTGGAAACTGACGTGGTCACGCTCGCTCCGTAACGGGGAGGTGGCGACGCGACTGGAGGGTGAAGAACCGGCCGGCGACGAACCACTCGTCGGTGAGCGCCGCGGTGGCCGCCGGGTTGGCCCCGGTCCCGTGCAGGTCGCTGAACGCCGCGGTCTGGTTGACGAACACCCCGCCGGTCAGGTTCTCCGAGAGGTGCACGCCCGCGTCGAGGGCCGCCTCGCGGGTGGCGTCGAGAACGGCCGGTGAGGTGGAGTGCACCAGGGCGCTCAGCGCGCCGTGTGCCCGCACCGTCTCGGTGAAGACCCGCAGGCTGTGCTCGGTCGAGTCGGTCGTGATCAGGAACGAGATCGGGCCGAACCACTCACGGGTGTAGACCTTCTCGTCGGCGGCGTCCAGCTGCGCCACCACCGGGGTCCGGATCGTCGCCGACGGCCATTGCTCGTCCGCCACCGCGGCCGAGGGGTGCACCAGGGCCGGCGACCCCGAGGCCTCGGTGAGCCGGCTCAGCACGCCGTCGTTGACGATCGCGCCGAGCGTGCCGGCGGCCCGCTTGGGGTCGCCGAGCAGCTTGCCGAGCGCTGCCGCGAGGTCGGCGCCGAATTCCGCCGGGCTGCGATGGCCGGCGTCGGTCGTGATCCCGTCGCGCGGGACCAGGATGTTCTGCGGGGTGGTGCACATCTGCCCGCTGTAGAGCGAGAGCGAGAAGGCCAGGTTGCGCAGCAGCCCCTTGTAGTCGTCGGTCGAGTCGACGATGACCGTGTTCAGGCCGGATTTCTCGGTGTAGACGACGGCCTGCCGGGCGTTGGCCTCGAGCCAGTCGCCGAACTCGCTGGAGCCGGTGAAGTCGACGATCCGCACGTCCGGGTGGGTCGCCAGGGTGGCGGCGATGCCGTCACCGGGCTCCTCCGCCGCGAGGGTGACCACGTCCGGGTTCAGCCCCGCCTCGGACAGCACCTCGCGGCAGATCCGCACGGTGATGGCCAGCGGCAGCACCGCGCCGGGGTGCGGTTTCACGATGACCGGGTTGCCGGCGACCAGGCCGGCGAACAGCCCGGGATAGCTGTTCCAGGTGGGGAAGGTGTTGCAGCCGATCACGACCGAGACGCCCCGGCCGACGACTGTCGCGTTCTTCTCCAGCTGGAGCGGGTCGCCGCCGCGCTGCGGTTTGGCCCAGGTGGACCGGCCCGGGGTCCGGGTGGTCGCGGCCAGCGCGCAGGCCACCGCCTCGAGACCGCGGTCCTGGGCGTGCGCGCCGCCGGCCTGGAACGCCATCACGAAGGCCTGACCGGTGGTGTGCTGCACCGCGTGGGCCATCTCGAAGCTCGCCGCGTTGATCCGCCGCAGGATCTCCGCGGCGACGCCGGCGCGCCCCTGCGGCCCGACGGCCCGCCAGCCCGGGGTGGCGGCCCGCGCGGCCGCGATCAGCGCGAGCGGGTCGGCCTTGGGATAGCTGACGCCCAGCTCCAACCCGTACGGCGAGCGCTCGGTGGAGACGGTGCCGGAAGCGCCGGGGACCTCGATCGGGAACTCCTTGCCGAGCAGGGCGGTGAACGCCCGCTCACCGGCCGGGGCGGCGTCCTCCCCGTACACCGATTTGCTCGGCGACTCGGGATAGGCCGACCAGTAGTCCCGGGCCGCGGTCGCCTCGATCGCACGCGTCAACAGCTCGCGATGTGTCTCGTACAGCTCAGCGGGGTTGGGCATCTCTCGCTCCGTTGCGACTGGGCCGACGCAGGCCGACGACCGGACCCCTCTATTTACCGTCCATTCGGTCGGTAAATCAACCCCGCGGGCACCGGTAAGTTGATGACCATGCAGCCACGCCGCCGTGGGCGTCCCGGCCACGACCAGGATGCCGTGCTCGCCGCCGCGGTGCGGCTGTTCAACGACCGGGGGTACGACGCGACCAGCATGTTCGACGTCGCCGAGTCGCTGGGGATCACCAAGTCGACGCTGTACCACCACGTCAGCAGCAAGGAGCAGCTCCTGGCGATGGCCGTCGACCGCGCCCTCGACGGCCTCGAGGAGGCCGTCGACAAGATCGGCCCGGAGACGACGCCCACCCGAAAACTGGAGAGCCTGATCCGGTACAGCGTCCTGGTGCTCGCCGAGCGGCTGGAGTTCGTCACGCTGCTGTTGCGGATCCGCGGCAACACCGAGGTGGAACAGCACGCCCTGCAGCGCCGCCGCAGGTTCGACCGCATCGTCACCGACCTGGTCAAACAGGCTCAGGCCGAGGGTGGTGTCCGCGCCGACATCGATCCCGCCACCGCGGCCCGCCTGATCTTCGGCATGGTCAACTCGCTGATCGAGTGGTACCGCCCGGACCGGGGCAATCCGGAGACCATCGCCGATACCGTCGCCGCTCTCGCCTTCGACGGGCTTAAGCACCATCCGCCATCTGTCGATTAGGCGTCTCCGCCGCGCACCCGCCTCCACCTACGGTGACCACACCACCACGGAGGGAGAACGAGCATGCCTCGTCTCGGTCACGGCAAGCCGATCACCGACAAGGATCTCACCGCCGCTCGCGACGACGTCGCCAGAGCCGCCGCCCAGTCCAAGATCGCCTTCGCACTCACCCCACCGGTCCGGAGCCACCACTTCGACCTGCTGTTCCCGACCCTGCAGGACGACGAGATAAATCTGCTCCCCCAGTCACCGGACACCAACGCCAAGCTCAAGGCGCTGGGCGCGACCATGGAGGACGAGGACCGTCCCGGCGAGGACAGCCCCATCCCGGCCGCCTACACCTATCTCGGCCAGTTCATCGACCACGACATCACGCTGGAGACCGGCTCCGGCGACGCGCTGAACCTGCTCGATCCGGCGATGACCCCGATGCAGCTGGCCGAGATCCGCCAGGCGTTGCGCAACCTGCGCTCGGCCACCCTGGACCTGGACAGCGTCTACGGCCTGCCGGCGCCCCGCGCGGGCGACAAACTCGTCATCGGCACCGTCGCCGACCTGGGCAACCAGCCGCCGCCGCTGGCCCGGCCGGCCGGCAAGGGCGACGACAACGACGTGCCGCGCCAGCCACCGAGCAACGACCCCGAGACCGACCGGGCGGCTCTGATCGGCGACTTCCGCAACGACGAGAACACCATCATCTCGCAGCTGCACGTCGCCTTCCTGAAGGCGCACAACGCCCTGATCGACCAGAAACTGTCGTTCAGCGCGGCCCGCCGCGAACTGCGCCGCCACTATCAGCACATCGTCGTCCACGACTTCCTCAAGCGGATCGCCGAGCCCGGCATCGTGGACGACGTCGTCAAGAACGGCAACCGCTGGTTCGACCCGTACGGCGACGCGTTCTTCATGCCGCTGGAGTTCGCGGTGGCCGCCTACCGCTTCGGCCACTCGATGGTGCGCGCCACCTACGACTTCAACATGAACTTCCCGGCGGCCACGCTGGAGGAGCTGTTCACGTTCACCGCGCTCAGCGGCCAGATGCGCGGGCTGCCCAGCCTCCCGGAGAACTGGATCATCCAGTGGGAGCGGATCGTCGGCGACGGCGGCATGAAGGCCCGCCGGATCGACACCAACCTCGCCGCCACCGGTGGCCGGGCGCTCTTCAACCTGCGCAAGGTCGACGGCACCGACGAGACACCGCGCGACGCCGGCCGCCTCGCCATCCGCAACCTGCTCCGCGGGTACCGCCTGCGGATCCCCACCGGCCAGGCCGTCGCCGACCTGCTCGACGTGCCGGCGCTCAGCAAGGACGACCTCATCGCCGCCGCCGGCAGCGCGCGGCAGGCGAAGGCCCTCCAGGACGGCGACTTCCAGTCACGCACCCCGCTCTGGTATTACGTCCTCGCCGAGGCCCGCCACGTCCACCAGGGCAAACGTCTCGGCCCGGTGGGCAGCACGATCGTCGCCGAGGTGCTGGTCGGCCTGGTGCGCCGCAGCGAGGACTCGATCCTCAAACTGCCGCACTGGCGCCCCACCCTGCCGTCGGCCAGACCCGGCACCTTCGAACTCGCCGATCTGCTGCGCCTCGCCGACGTCCTGCCCGGCCGTCAGACGCCCCGCACCTACACCGTCCGCGCCGGCGACACCCTCACCAAGATCGCCGAGGCGCAGCTCGGCGACGGCGCCCGCTGGCCGGAGATCTACCTGCTCAACCGCGCGCTCATCCGCAACCCGAACCGCATCTTCACCGGCCAGGTCTTCGTCCTCCCGCCGCGCGAGCCCACCGGCCCGACACCCCGCCTGATCGTCGTCAAACGCGGCGACACCCTCTTCACCATCGCCCGCACCCACCTCGGCCGGGGCGAGCGCTGGCCCGAGATCCACGACCTCAACCGCGACGTCATCCCCCACCCCCGCCGGATCATCCCCGGCCAGATCCTCGCGCTTCCCGCACAATAAAATCCCTCATTCAGTACGAGCCAGGAAAGGTCCCCGAGTGTCCCCGCGACCTCGCTGCCGGGCAGCGTTTGCCGCGACTGCCGGGCTGACCTGCCACCAAGCCCGCTGTGGTGATTTCAGGTGCGCTCCGCACCCGAAATCACCACACAAGCTTGCGGCGCTGTGTGCGTGACGACTTGTGGTGCGGAGCGCACCCGAAATCAACACGCAAGCTTGCGGCGCTGTGTGCGTGACGACTTGCGGTTCGGAGCGAACCCGAAATCAACACGCAGGTTTTGCTAAAGGGGTGGACGGGGGGGACGCCATCGAGACCTGGATGCGGTTGCCTGTGTGCAATGCCTGGAGTGCGGCTGCGGACACTGTGGACGCCGCGTAACCGTCCCATGCGCTGGGCCCGCCCGGCGGCTCGCCCGCGCTGACCGCGGTCACCCACGAGCGCAACTCCAGGTCGTACGCGGCGCCGAACCGGGACTGCCAGTCCGGCGGGATCGGGCTGACCAGGCCACCGGCCCGGCGGACCACGACCGCGCCCAGGTCGCCCAGCGCGGCCGTGCCGTGCTCGCCCAGGATCTCGCCGCGGATGTCGTACCCGTACCGGACGTTGACCGAGATCTCCACGTCGACCAGGACGCCGGTGGAGAGTTCCAGCAGGATCAGCATCGGGTCGGGCAGCCCGCCGGCGTTGCCGCTGGCCCGGGGCCGCAGCACGCGGACCGCCTCCACCTCGGCGCCGAACATCCAGCGGACCATGTCGACCTCGTGCACCGCCGTGTCGTTGATCATGTCGTCCGCCCGGTAGAAGCCGGGCACGCCGGCGTTGCGGTGCGCGCAGTGCATCATCAGCGGCGCCCCGATCACGCCGCTGTCCAGCTCGCGTTTCAGCGCTTGATACGCGAGGTCGTACCGCCGCATGTAGCCGACCTGGACCAGCCGCTTGCCGTACGCCGCCTCCGCCTCGACGATCCGCAGGCAGGCCGCGGGCGATGTGGCGAGGGGCTTCTCGCAGAAGACCGGTTTGCCGGCCGCGATCGCGCCGAGCACGTATTCCTCGTGGGTACCGCCCCACGAGCAGACCAGCACCGCGTCCACGCCCGGGTCGATGATCAGCCGCTCCCCCGGCAGCACCCGCGCGCCGATCGCCGCCGCCACCTGCCCGGCGACGTCGGCGTCGACGTCGGCGACCGCCACCACCCGCACACCCGGCAGCGTCGTGGTGAGCCGCCGGATGTGGTCGCGCCCGATCATCCCGGTCCCGATGACGCCCACCGAGAGCGTCACGGCCGGCCCAGCTCACGGGACAGCTCCGACAACTCGTCCCCGCCGGCCATCTGCGTGGTCAGCTGGTCGAGGGTGACCTCGCCGCGCCGGGCGTCCAGGGCCATGCCACCGAGTTTGAGGATCACGAAGTGGTCGCCGACCAGGTGGGCGTGGTGCGGGTTGTGGGTGATGAACACGACCCCGAGCCCCGCGTCGCGGGCCGCCGCCACATACTTCAGCACCACCCCGGACTGTTTGACCCCGAGCGCGGCGGTCGGCTCGTCCAGGATCAGCACCCGCGCCCCGAAATAGACGGCCCGCGCGATGGCCACGCACTGCCGCTGCCCGCCGGAGAGCGTCCCGATCGGCTGGTCGATGTCGGCGACGGCGATGCCCATCTTGCGCAGTTCGGCGTCCGCGATCCGGCGCATCTCCCGGATCCGCATGCCGGCCAGCGGGAATCGCCCGGAGGTCAGTTCCGAGCCGAGGAAGAAGTTGCGCCACACCTCCATCAGCGGCACCACGGCCAGGTCCTGATAGACCGTGGCGATCCCCCGGTCCAGGGCCTCGCGCGGCGAGGAGAAGACCGTCTCCACGCCGTCCACATAGAACCGGCCGGACGTGTGCGGGTGCAGCCCCGACATGATCTTGATAAGCGTCGACTTGCCCGCGCCGTTGTCGCCGAGCACGCAGGTCACCGAGCCCGCGTCGACGTCCAGGGAGACGTCGTGCAACGCCCGGATCGGCCCGTAGCTCTTGCCCACGCCGTCCAGCCGGATCAGCTCGCTCACCGCGACCCCCACTTCCGGACGTAGAGGTTGACCAGCACGGCGAGCAGCAGCATCACGCCGAGGAAGGCCCGGAACCAGTTCGGGTCCCACCCGGCGTAGACGATGCCGAGGCTGGTCATGCCGAAGATGAACGCGCCGACCGCGACCCCGATGGCGTTGCCGAAGCCGCCGGTCAACAGGGTGCCGCCGACCACCGCGGCGATGATGTAGAGGAACTCGTTCCCGACGCCGTTGCCCGCCTGCAGGGTCTGGAAGCGGTACAGCGTGTGCATGCCGACGAACCAGCCCAGGAACGACACGGACAGGAACAACGCGATTTTGGTACGGACCACGGGCACACCGACCGCCCGGGCACTGTCCGGCGCCCCGCCGACCGCGTAGATCCAGTTGCCCGGCCGGGTCCGCTGCAGGATCCAGGCCGCGAGAGCCACGAACAGGATCCACCACAGCACCGTGATCCACACCGTCACGCCGCCGACCTCGAAGGACGACGAGAAGATCGCCTGGAGGGAGGAGAACCCGTCGATCTCGGTGATGTCGGGCGACGACACCGATCCGGTGACGAGCTTGGTCACGCCGAGGTTCGTGCCCTGGAGCACGAAGAACGTACCGAGCGTGATCAGGAACGACGGGATCCCGGTCCGCATCACCAGCCAGCCGTTGAGGAACCCGATCGCCAGGCACACCAGCAACGACAGCAGCGCACCGACCCAGAGGTTGACGCCGAGGTACCAGCAGAACAGCGAGTTGATCAGGCCGGCTGACGTGACGATCACGCCGGCCGAGAGGTCGAACTCGCCGCCGATCATCAGCAGGCCCACCGCCACCGCCACGATGCCGATCGTCGACGACTGGTAGAGCACCGTGACGAACGAGTCGGCCGATCGGAAGGCCGGCGCGACCGCCAGAAAGAACACGAAGATCACTGCGGCTGCCACCAGCGCGCCCAGTTCCGGGCGCGCCAGCAGCCGGGCCGGACGGGTCACCGGGTGTTCTTCTCGGTGAACGGCAGGATCTTGTCGATGTTCGCGCTGTCCACGAACGACGGACCGGTCAGCACGGGACCGCCGCCACCCAGGTCGTTGCCGTTCTTGAGGTACAGGTAGAGGGACGTCACCGCGAGGTAGCCCTGCGCGTACGGCTGCTGGTCGATGGCGAACTCGACCTTGCCGTCCTTGACGGCCTTGGCCATCTCCTGGTTGAGGTCGAAGGTGACCAGCTTCGCCGCGCTGCCGGCCTGCTCCTTCGCCTGGATCGCGTCCAGGGCGATCGGTGCGCCCAGGGTGACCACATAGTCGATGGTCTTGTCCTGCGACAGCTTCGCCTGCAACGCCGACGTGACCGCCGCGTCGTCGGCCCCGTTGACCTGGAGGTTCTCGGTGCCGGCCACCTTGCTCCGGACGCCGTCGCAGCGGGCCTCCAGGGAGACCGAACCCTGCTGGTGAATCACACAGATCGGGTGCTTGGCGCCGGCCGCGGCGATCCGCTCGCCGATGCTCTCACCGGCCCGGGTCTCGTCCGAGCCGAAGTACATCAGCGCGCCGAGATCCTGGTACTGCTCGATGCCGGCGTTCAGGCCGACCACCGGGATGCCCGCGGCGGTCGCCGCCTTCACCGAGCCCGCCAGGGCGTCCGGCGTCACCAGCGTGGTCGCGATGCCCTGCACCTTGGAGTCGACCGCACCCTGGATCAGAACCGCCTGTTTGCCGGCATCCGGGTCGTTGGCATATTTGAGGTCGACCCCGGTGTCGGCGGCGGCCTGCTCCGCGCCGGCCCGCACCTTGTCCCAGAACGTGTCGCCGGGCGTCTCGTGAGTGATGAACGAGATGGTGTACCCGGCGGCTTTGTTCTCCTCGGGCTCCTCCCGGCCGCCCTCACTGCACGCGCCGAGGGCGAGGACGAGGACCGCCGCGACCAGTAGACGTCTCATGCGAAATCTCCCAACGAGGTCAGATAGGCGTGGGTGCGCCGGGCGATCGGGAGCGGGGCGTCGAACGCGCACGGGTACATGTCCTGCTCCACCACGACGTCGAGGTCGGTGCCGAGTTCGCGCAGCGCGCTCAGGATCGGCGGCAGGTCGGGCTCGCCGGCCGGCGCCGCGACGCTGACCCCCATCGCGACCGCCTGACCGAAGGCGAGGTCCTCGGCGGCGGCCCGGGCGGCCAGGTACGGGTCCATCTGTTTCAGATGCACGTAGCCGATCCGGTCCGGGTACCGGCGGATCAGCGCGAGCGGCGACGCCCGCCGGTACGCCAGGTGACCAGTGTCGAGGCAGAGCGACACGTCCGTCTCGTTGAGCAGCCGTTCCACCTGCTCCTCCGTCTCGACCTGGTAGTCGGCGTGCGGGTGGAAATGCAGAGTCAGCCCGTACTCGTCTGCGACCAGCCGCATGATGATATTGACATTGTCCGATAGGGATCGCCACTGGTCGGGTCCGAGCTGCGCCCCTTCGACGTAGCCGCCGGTGGCGTCGTCGCGATAACCGGGCACCGGGACGAAGACCAGATGCCGTCCGCCCACCGCAGCGGTCAGCGCGGCGACCCGCCGGGTCTCGGCCAGCACCGCGCCCATGTTGCGGTGCGGCCCGCCCACCCCGGCGACCGTGCCACCGGCACAGGTCAGCCCCCGGGCGGCGAGCTCGTCGGCGAGGCGGGACGGGTCGGTGGGCAGGTAGCCGTACGGGCCCAATTCCAGGAAGCGGTACCCGGCCAGGGCCAGCTCGTCGAGGAAACGGGACCACGGTGTCTGGCGCGGATCGTCGGCGTACCAGACACCCCAGGAGTCCGGGCAGCTCCCCAGTCGCAGCATCTCTAGAGCCCTCCCGGTCGCAAGTGGTGGCGCTGGTCGCGTTTGCCGGCGAGATATTCCGTCCGCGCGTTCCCGGTGCTGTGCAACGTGGACACCTCGGCCACCGGCACGTCCCACCAGGACTCCGACCCCGGGCCGGTGGCCAGCGGATCCGTCTCGATGTGCAGCACCGTCACCCGGTCGCCCTCCCGCGCGTGCTTCAGGCCCTCGGCCAGGTCGGCGACGTCCCGGCAGCGGATCACCGCGGCGCCCAGGCTCTCCGCGTTGGCGGCCAGATCCACCGGCAGCCGGCCGCCGTCGTAATCGCCGGTCCGCGGGTCGCGGTACCGGTACGCGGTGCCGAACCGCTGCGAGCCGACCTGCTCGGAGAGGCTGCCGATCGAGGCGAAGCCGTGGTTCTGCACCAGCACCACGATCAGCTTCAGGCCCTCGGCCACCGCGGTGACGATCTCCTGCGCCATCATCAGGTAGGAGCCGTCGCCGACCAGCGCGAACACCTCGCGGGACGGGTCGGCCATCTTGATCCCGAGCGCGCCGGCGATCTCGAAACCCATGCACGAGTACCCGTACTCGACGTGGTACTGCTTCGGGTGCCGGGCCCGCCACAGCCGCTGTAGGTCACCCGGGAGGCTGCCGGCGGCCTGCACCACGACGTCACGTTCCCCGCACGCCTCGTTCACCACCCCGATCACCTCGGCCTGGGTGGGCAGATCACCCTCCCGACGGCGGTACGCGGCCTCGACCGTCGCCTGCCACTGCGCCACAGCCGCCGCGAAGTCGCCGGTGAACCGCCGCCCGTGCAACGCCGGCAGCAGCGCGTGCAACCCGGCCCGGGCGTCACCGACCAGCGGCAGCGCGGACAGCTTCCCGGCGTCGAAGCCGGTCACGTTCAGGTTCACGAACTTGACGTCCGGGTGCTGGAACGCGCTGCGCGACGCCGTGGTGAAGTCCGTGTACCGGGTGCCGACGCCGATCACCACGTCGGCGTGCCGGGCCAGGCGGTTCGCCACCGGGTTGCCGGTCGCGCCGACCCCGCCGACCGCGTTCGGGTGATCCCAGCTCAGCGCGCCCTTGCCGGCCTGCGTGTCAGCGACCGGGATCCCGGTGGCACGGGCGAACCGGTCCAGCGCACCGGACGCCTCCGAATAGATCACCCCGCCGCCGGCGATGATCAGAGGACGGTGCGCACCCCGGATCACCGCGGCCGCCCGCTCCAGCGCCAGCGGATCCGGCGCCGGGCGGGTCACGTGCCAGACCCGCTTCGCGAACAACTCGTCCGGGAAGTCGTACGCCTCCGTCTGCAGATCCTGCGGAAGGCAGAGGGTGACCGCGCCGGTGGCCGCCGGGTCCGTCAGCACCCGCATCGCGCCGAGCAGCGCCGCCGGCAGCTGCTCCGGCCGCCACACCCGGTCGAAGAACGCCGACAGCGGACGGAACGCGTCGTTGACCGACACGTCCCCGGCCCGGAAGTCCTCCAGCTCCTGCAGCACCGGCGCCGCCACCCGGGTGGCGAACACGTCGGCCGGCAGCAGCAGCACCGGCAGCCGGTTGACCGTGGCCAGGGCCGCGCCGGTCAGCATGTTCGTCGACCCCGGCCCGATCGAGGCGGTGCAGGCCAGCGTGGACAGCCGGTTGCTCATCCGGGCGAACCCGGCGGCCGTGTGCACCATCGCCTGCTCGTTGCGCGCCAGCCGGTACGGCAGGTCCGGCCCGCCGGTGCGCTGCGCCTGCAACAGGGCCTGCCCGAGACCCGCCACATTGCCGTGCCCGAAAATACCCAGACAGCCGGCCACCGCCCGCTGCTCGATGCCGTCCCGCTCGGTCCACTGGCTCGCGAGGAAACGAACGACGGCCTGGGCGACGGTCAGCCGCTGTTTCACAGGCGTCTCTTTTCTCTGGTGGAGGTCAGCGGCAGCCGGGCGTCGATCTGCTGGTCCGCCCAGCGGCCGCGCACCCAGCCGTGCGCCGGGTCGTCGTGGACCAGCCACCGCCGCTCGCCGGGGCCGGCCATCACGTTCAGGTAGTAGAGGTCGTAGCCGGGCGCGGCCATCGACGGGCCGTGCCAGCCGTACGGGATCAGCACCACGTCACCGGTGCGGACCTCGGCGCACACATCGATCGGGCGGTCCGGGTGGCCGTACACCCGCTGGTAGCCGCAGCCGGGCCCGCCACCCGGCGCCGTCGACACCTCGAAGTAGTAGATCTCCTCCAGGCAGCTCTCCGCGGGACCGTCCTCGTCGTGCTTGTGCGGCGGGTACGACGACCAGTTCCCGCCCGGGGTGAGCACCTCGCAGGCGATCAGCCGGTCCGTCTCGAACGAGTCCGGCGTGCAGAAGTTGTTCACCTGCCGGCTGGCCTGCCCCGCCCCGCGCAACTCCACCGGCACGTCCTCGGCCGGCCCGTACCGGAACGGCAGCGTCCGCGACGCCCGGGCCGCCGGCAGCGCGAACCGGCCACCGTTGGGCGCGCGCAGACTGATGGTGGTGTTCCGCGGCAGATAGGCGAAATCGGTCACCCGGGAGAAGACCGAACGCCGGCCGGTCAACGTGAGCCGCTCGTCGTCGCAGGCCACGTCGCAGCCGCCGGCGAGCGGCAGCACCAGCATCTCGTCACCGCCGGTGGTGAAGCGCACCCGGCCGCCCACCGGCAGATGCGCCACCCGCAGCCCGCTGAAACTCCAGCCCGCGTTCTCCGGCGAGACGCTGACCTCGAACGGCCGCTCCGCGGTGCTGCCACGCGGCATCAGCGGGTTCACCCGGCGGCCGTCACTCATGAGCCGCCCGCACTTCCGCCTCGGTGGGCATCGCGTCCGAACAGGACAACCGCGAGGCGACGATGGCTCCGGCAACATTGGCGAAGCGCATCGCCGCCTCGAGGGTCCACCCGGCCAGCAGGCCGTGACACAGGGCGCCGCCGAACGCGTCGCCGGCCCCGAGCCCGTTGACCGTCTCGATCTCGTGCGGCGGCACGGTGACCTGCACATCCCCCGCCGACGCGAACACACCGGCCGGGCCCAACTTGATCACCGCGAGCTCGGCGCCGGCGGCGTGCAGCGCTTTCGCCGCTTCGCGCGGCTGGCGAACGCCCACCGCGGTCTCCACCTCGTCGAGGTTCCCCACCGCCACCGTGGCCAGCGGCAACGCCTCCGCGTACCAGCGGTGCGCCTCGTCCCGCGACGGCCAGAACATCGGCCGGTAATCGAGGTCGAAGACGGTGATGCCGGTCGGATCGCGCGCCTTCAACGCGGCCAGGGTCGCGGATCGTGAGGGCTCCGCGCTCAGGCCGGTGCCGGTGACCCAGAAGACGGTGGCTTCGTTGATGGCCGGCAGGTCCAGCTCTGCCTCGTGGATCTCCAGATCCGGGGCTTTGGGGTAGCGGTAGAACCACAGTGGGAAATGGTCGGGAGGGAAGATCTCGCAGAAGGTGATCGGCGTGGGCAAATGGTCGACGGGAGTGACGAACCGATCGTCCACGTGGAATCTGCGCAGCTCCGCGTGCAGGTAATCGCCGAAGGGGTCGCGGCCGGTGCGGCTGATCAGCGCTGCGCGGCGGCCGTACCTGGCCGCGGCGACGGCCACATTGGCGGCGCTGCCGCCGAGGAACCTGGCGAAGGAGCGCACCTCGGCCAGCGGAACGTTGATCTGTTCGGGGTAGAGGTCCACGCCGAGCCGCCCCATCGTCAGAACCTCGTCCAGGGGCATGCGTGGTCCTTCCGCCGTTGTCACCCAGCGGTAACGGACCGGCGACGCTGGGATCGGACCTGGTTCGATGTAATTACGCTGCCGCTCCCACGTCAATAGCTGGGGCTCTTCCGGGGCGTGCGGTGACAACGTCCGATCCAGATCGACGCCCGGGTGATCAGGTGCGTGAGACGAAGGCGGGGGTGTGGGCCGAAGCCCACACCCCCGTCAGGTGAATCGTCGCCGTCAGGCGGGCTTGCGCCACATGCGGTAGAACGGCGTGCCGTCCGGCAGGTAGATCTCGAACGGGTCCATCGGCTCGTAGCCGGCCCGCTTGTAGAGGCGGACGTTGTTCTCGTTCGTGGCCTCGAGGTATGCCGCGACGCCTGACGAGTCCAGCTCGTCGTGCACGTTCTTCATCAGCGCGCCGCCGAGGCCGTGGCCCTGCTCGGAGGGGCGGACCGCCAGGAACTGCAGGTGCCAGTGGGGGTCGGCGGGGTGGTTCTTCTCGAAGAGTTCGCCGAGGGCGCCGAAGCGCTCCAGGTGGTCGCCGGCCAGGGCGGTCAGCCGGTCCATGTAGTCGGCCGGCGGGACGAGCTCGTTGACCCGGTCGAACCAGACCGCGGCGGCGGCGTAACCGCCGTCCGGGTGGTCGATGACCTCGACGCGGCCCTGGCTGAACGCGACCTCGGTCTCGAGGGTGAAGAACTCGGCCATCACCCGTTCGCGGTCCTCGGGGACCGGCACCAGGTAGGCGTCGGCGGCCAGGTCGTCGAACGAGTTCGAGATGAGGGCGCCGATCGCCGCGAGTTCGTCCTCGCGGGCCGGGCGGATCACCGGGGCGGTCATCGGTTGCGCTCCGTGTCGTTCAGGGCGGACGCGAAGCCGCCGGTGGTGGTGGCGCTGCGGGCGCCGAGGCCGATGCCGGAGTAGATCTGCGGGCGGGAGCTGCGCAGCACCAGCGCCCACAGGACGCCGCCGGCCATGAGCACCGCGAACAGCGACGGCGTCACGATCGCCGGCGTGCTGCCCTCCTCCACGCCGAGCAGGCCGGCGATGTTGTCGATCGCCAGGTACGTGATGACCAGCAGCGCGACGGAGCTGATCACCGGCGCGATCACCCGGTGCAGGACGTCCTCGCCCTGCGGCTTGCGGGCGAAGTAGCCGATGACGGCGAACGAGGTCAGCGTGACCAGCAGCAGCACGCCGAGGCCACCGGCCGAACCGCCCCAGAAGAAGAGCTGGACCAGCGGGTCCCAGCCGAAGACCGCGTAGGCGATGATCACGACGAGGCCGACGACCGACTGAGCGATCGAGCCGTTCTTCGGGGCGCCGGTGCCGGGGACGGTGCGGCCGAACGTGCGCGGCAGCACGCCTTCGCGGCCCAGCGAGAACATGTACCGCGAGATGATGTTGTGGAACGAGATCATCGCGGCGACCAGCGAGGTCAGGAACAGGATGTGGCCGAGGTGCAGGGCGGCATTGCCGAGCGGCACGGCGGCCAGGTTGAAGAAGAGCTCCGGGCCCTCCTCGGTGGCGCGGGTCACCACGTCGTCGCCGGCCGCGGAGATCATCGCCCAGGAGGCGAACGCGTAGATGACGGCGATCAGCGCGATGGCGACGTAGGTGGCCCGGGGAACCGTGCGGCGGGCGTCCCGGGACTCCTCGCTGAACACCACGGACTGTTCGAAGCCGACGAAGCCGGTGACCGCCATGACCAGCAGGGCGCCGGAACCCACGCCGACCAGGGCGCCGGGGTCGAGGGGCGCACTGGACGCCTCGAAGCCGTCGGTGAAGATCTCGGCGAACGCGAACACCAGGGTCAGCGCGATCTCGGCGACCAGCAGGGTGGCCAGCACCCGGCCGTTGACCGCCACGTCGCGGACGCCGAGAACGGCGACCAGGGCCCACGCGACCAGGGCGATCCCCCACCACGGGGCGTCCACACCGAACCAGTCCACGAACAGCGGCTGGGCGATCGCACCGAAACCGCCGTACGCGGCGATCTGGAACATGTTGTACGCCGCGAGCGCGATCCAGGACGCGCCGACGCCGGCCGGCCGGCCGAGACCCTGCGAGATGTACGCGTAGAACGCGCCGGCGTTGGCGATGTGCCGCGCCATGGCGACGTAGCCGACCGAGAAGATGGCCAGCACCAGCGCGACGGCGAGGAAGGCGATCGCGATGCCGGTCAGGCCGGTCACCGCGATACCGGTGGGCACCACGCCGGCGACCACGGTCAGCGGGGCGGCCGCCGACATCATGAAGAAGACGATCGCGGCTACGCCCAGCCGGTCACGCGCCAATGCGTCCGACAGCTGGCTTTCAGGGGGTTTGGTGGCGGTCGAGGACACGCGGACTCCAGTTAATCCAAGGGGGTGGGTGAAATGCAGCTAGGCGCGACGGGCCATCACGGCGTCTCCGACGGCCGCCTCGGCGTGCGCGACCAGCTGCTGCAACATGACGGGGAAGAGCCGGCGGAACTGGTCGAACAGACCGGCCCGGTCGCGGGCGTTGAGGGTGGCCAGCACGTGCTGGTCGAGCCCTGTCGCGAGGATCAGTCCGGCGAGCAGCAGGTCGGCCACGTCGAGGTGCTCGTCGCGGGAGACCTTGGTACGGAGACGCGTGGCGGGCCAGCCGGCGGTCATCGAGTCGGCCGGCACGAAGGAGACCTTGGTGCTGAGCAGGCCCCGCTTCTCCACCCGTTTGATCAGCCCGGCCCGGGCGAGGCGGCGCTCGACCAGGTCGGTCGCGATGCCGGTGGAGAGGTAGGCGAGCCAGTTGCGCACGCCGTGCTGCCCGGCCTCGCGGCGTAGCTGCTCCAGCACGGCTGTGGTCGCGGCGTCGCCGGTCGGCCGTTCGTCGATGACTATCAGTTCCGTCTCGACGAGGTCGACGCGCCGCCACAACATCAGCTCACCGAGCAGCGCCGCGCCGAGCCCCAGGCCTAGAGTGGCCGGGGACAGCAGGGATTTGCCTCGGATCGTGTCGTGAGCAGTGAGATAAAGATCGTCCGCGGGCGGTAGCTGCGGCGGCGACGCCACTGCCGGTTCTCCTTTCGACGCCTGGGAAAATGCCCGCGAGTTCACCCTGAGTCACCAGAGTGACGTACCACGAAGCAATTACGTAGCGCTCCCCCCGGCGCGACCGGCAGTAGCCTGCCAGGTCGCGCCCTTCGGCGCAACGTCCAGATGCGACAAATGTCGAATCCACAGTAGGCGTTGTTGATCACACTACTGTTCAGGAAATTTGAGCGCCGATCGATAAAGACCAGGGAAAATATCAACGCGTCACAATATTTAATGATCTGACAACGCGGATGTGGTAGCAGTACCTGCTCACAGCGGGCGCGCAGCGTGACTTTAACGTTGCAAATATCACCCTGAGTAACTATTTGCTGCATCAACAAATCCCGCGTACGGTGGACCCAAATAGTTGAAGCTTCAACGGAGGTCATCGTGCGGATGCCAGCCCTGTTCCTCAGCCACGGCGCCCCGCCGCTCGTCGACGACCCCGTCTGGGTGAACCAGCTGCGTGAACTCGCCGCCGGGCTCCCCCGCCCGCGCGCCATCCTGATCGCCTCCGCGCACTGGGAGTCGGCACCGCTGATGCTCGGCGCCACCGAGACGGTCCCCCTGGTCTACGACTTCGGCGGCTTCCCGCAGCGCTTCTACGAGGCGCAGTACCGCGCCCCCGGCGCACCCGTCCTCGCCGGCCAGGTCGCCGCCCTGATGCCCGACGGCGAGACCGTCGCCCGCACCGACCGCGGTCTCGATCACGGTGCGTACGTACCGCTCAGCGTCATGTACCCGGAGGCCGACATCCCCGTCCTGCAGATGTCGCTGCCCACCCTCGAACCGGACCGCCTCCTCGACCTGGGCGCCCGCCTCGCCCCGCTGCGCGACGAGGGCGTGCTGATCGTCGGCTCCGGCTTCACCACCCACGGCCTGCCCTTCCTCCGCGACTGGCGCCCCGAGGCCGCCGCCCCCGGCTGGTCCCGCGAGTTCGACGCCTGGACCGCGGAGACCCTCGCCCGCGGCGCCGTCGACGAGCTGGCCGACTTCCGGGGCCGCGCCCCCGGCATGCCGTACGCCCACCCCACCATCGAGCACTTCGCCCCGATGTTCCTCACGCTGGGCGCCTCCGGCACCCCCGAGGCCGCACCCGACCAGCCCATCGACGGCTTCTGGATGGGCCTGGCCAAACGCTCCTTCCTGGCCGCCTGACCAACCGCATCGGTACGGCCACCCGCCCCCAACCGCAACCATGGGTCCCGGAGCCACACCGCGGCCTACTGCCTACTCCTGGCCGCAGCGCGGCCGGCCGGCGTTCATGAGCCGGCGGCGGGGTGCGGCAAGGAGTGGCAGCCGGCTACCCGAGCCGGTTGGCGGGAGTGTCGGACAGGTCGTACCACCGAAGAGAAGGAAGCGAACCGCCCACCGAGCCCACCGTTGGGCGAAACCGGCGTGGTGGCGAGCCGGTTCCGCCGTTGTTCAGCATGTTCGCAGCTTTCTTCGAGATCCTGGAAAGCATGCTTGAGGTCTCCGCGCTCGGGTGGATCGTGACCATCGGGGTCATCGTCGCCCTGCTCGCCCTCGATTTGACGCTCGGGGTGCTCCGTCCACATGTCGTCGGCTTCCGTGAGGCCGCCGCCTGGTCCATCTTCTACATCGCCGTCGCGATCGCGTTCGGTGTCGTCTTCGCGAGCATCTCCGGTTGGGGATTCGGCACCGAGTATTTCGCCGGCTACATCGTTGAGAAGAGTCTGTCGGTCGACAACCTCTTCGTCTTCGTGATCATCATGACCACGTTCGCCGTGCCCGAGCGATATCAGCAGGAGGTGCTGACGTTCGGCATCATCATCGCGCTGATCCTGCGGGTGATCTTCATCGTCGTGGGCGCCGCGCTGCTGAACGCGTTCTCGTTCATGTTCCTGGTGTTCGGCCTGATCCTGCTCTACACCGCGGTGCAGCTGTTCCGGCATCGCGACGAGGATCCGGACGTGCAGGACAACGCCCTCGTCCGGGCCGGCCGGCGGTTCCTGCCGGTCACCGAGGACTACGTCGAGGGCAAGATGGTCACCCGGATCGACGGGAAGCGGATGTTCACGCCGCTGTTCCTGGTGCTGCTCGCGATCGGTGGCACGGACCTGCTGTTCGCGCTCGACTCGATCCCGGCGGTGTTCGGCGTGACCGAGGAGGCGTACATCGTCTTCGTCGCGAACGCGTTCGCCCTGCTCGGGTTGCGAGCACTGTTCTTCCTGGTGAAAGGCCTGCTGGACCGCCTGGTCTACCTGTCCACCGGCCTGTCGGTCATCCTGGCCTTCATCGGCGTGAAGCTGGTGCTGCACTGGGCGCACAAGGACCTCAGCGAGGCTGTGCCGGAGGTCAGCACCCCGGTCTCGCTGGGCGTGATCATCGGCATCCTGACCATCACGACGGTGGCCAGCCTCATCAAGTCGGGGCGGGATCCGTCGGCCAAGGCGCACCCGGGCAGCCTGCGCGCCGCCCGGAGCGACAAGCAACAGCACGCCGACAACTGACCGCCGCAACTGACACGATCGCCCCCGGCGCGCACGCGCCGGGGGCGACTCTCTGCGTGCCGTGAACTGTCAGACGCGGCTGATGTGCAGCGCGGACCGGTACCGGCGCTCGGTGTCCTGGCGATTCAGAATCTCGTTGATCTCGCGGGTCTCCTCGGCGGTGTGCCGGCCCAGCATCAGGTCGAGCTCGCTGCGCTCGGCGGCGGTGCGGAAGGCGGCGAGCTCGTGGCTCAGCTGCCGGTGGGCACGGCGGGTGGCACGACGGTGCGCCAGGGCGGTACGGGCACTACGGATGAACTGCATGTCGACTCCTCGACGGATAGTGACGGAGAAAGCCTCGTCGCTTCCGGCTACAACCATCCACCGTCCGTGCATCATCCCCAAATCGACCAGGTAAAACTTGCGAGATTAAAGTGACCGGGGCCACCGGAAATCGGTAACCGGCGTCACTTTGCGTGCGTGATTTTCGCCACCGCCGCGGCGGGTCAGAACTCGGCGTGGCGGATGATCTGCCAGGCCAGGACGGCGGTCACCGCGGCCTCGGCGACCGAGATCAGCACGAACGGGACCGTGCGCGGGCCGTTGACCCAGAACACGATGACGGCGGCCAGCGCGGGCAGGCAGAAGGTGCCGAGGTCGATCGCCAGTTGCAGCGCCTTGCGGGAGGCTCGGCGGGCGTCGGAGCGGTGCGCCAGCTCCCAGCCGAAGACCGGGTCGGGGCCGGAGGCGAGCGCGGTGAGGCGCGGTGTGAGCACCTCGCGGACGTAACGGCCGATCGCGGTGACCTTCTCGTCGTTCACCAGGTACGTCCAGCCCAGGATGACCGTCACCGGTGGCAGCAGCAGAAGCAGGTTGGCGTGGCCTTTCGCCTGCAGAGCGGCGGCCACCACCAGGGCCATCGAGCCGAGCGTCCCGTACATCAGGTTGTCCCGCACCGTGATCCGGCCGCGCTGTTCCTGCTTGAGCTGGTCGTACTCCACCTTGAGCAACTCAGCGGTGGTGATCTCCTGAGCCACGAAGCTCCTATCGGTCGGGAACGAGATCGGCGCGGTTGATGTACTCGAGGGCTTCGGGCAGGGCGTAGAGCTTGCGCCGGCGCTCCAGCCACTCCCACACCTCATGGGGTTCACGCCCGCGCTCGAACGCGGCCCGGTCGTAGGGCGGAATCTCGAAGTAGTCGGCCAGCCGGTGCCAGTCCGGGCCGAGGTGATCACAAACCGCCAGCTTGGTACGCCCGGAGAACGTCACGGCCTTCGCGCGTACGACCTGTGGCCGTTCGCCGCCGGCCGGAGGGAGGCGGCGCAGCACGGCGACGGCGAAGCGGGCAGCGGCGTCCGCTGCGTACGGCTGCCAGTCGTCGCCCTTGGCCGGATCGGCGTGGTCGCAGGCGGCCTTGATCATGAGGAAGCCGAACCTGCCGCGGTAGGCGGCGAGGGCGACGCCGAGCGCCTCCATCTCGACGCCGATCGTCTTGCGCCAGCCGGCTCGCAGGCCAGGAGCGGTGTCGTTGTCGGCGATCACCTTCTCGCCGCTGTGCACCGTCCCGAAGTGCACCGCGGGTTGCCGGTCCGCACGGTCGGGCCGGGGCACCACGATATCGGCCCACTCGGCGGGCTCCACCGCCTTCGCCGCCACCAGCAGGTGGTAGTCGGGACGGTAGGGCTCCGGGTCCGGCGCCAGGCCGTCGGTAGTGAGCTTGCCCGACTCGTACCCGACGATCTTGTCAGGGATCAGGACGTCGCCGAGCCGGACGTCGCCGACCCCGGCCGCGATGCCGACGAGAAGAATGAAGCGCGGGTTCCAGGCGCTGACCGCCCGCTGCGCCTCGGCGGCCGAGGCCGCGTTGCCCATGCCGGTCGCGGGCGGCACCTCCACCCGGATGCCGTCCGGCGGGTCACCCAGAGCGGCGAGGAAAGCCGCACGCTCGGACTCCAGAGCACAAAGGACGACCACGTCCGCATCGAGGCCGGAGACTGACCGACTGGGTGATGGCACGGTGTCACTCTGCCATATTTGATTGTTTCCCAGCGACGGACTCGGACGGAAGGAACCACTGCCCGGTGACTGTCTACTCAGGGCAGGTGCAGGTGGAGGTCTGTGGTCGCCTCGGCCCGGACTGGCACCGTTCACGCGCGGGCGTGAACCCCATGAAGTATGGGATTGGCTGGACGACCGAGGAAAGCTCGGCGAACTGCCGGATGCGCTCAAAGGCATCAGCCGCCACGACCTCGCCGAGTTGTTGTTGACCGACACCGAGCGGGCACCGGCCGTGCTGGCCGTCGAAAGGGATCCGGCGCAGCATCACCGGGTGTTCGACACCGCCTTCTTCGGCCTCGAGAACGTCAGACGTGACATCGTGGACGCGCTGCAGGGCGATCCCGGCCCGGTGGCGTTCGTGCTGCACCGGCCCGAACCGAACCGACGTACGTCGCGACCGTGAAGTGCCGTCCCTCGAGTCCGCCGAGTTCCTGGATCCGGGAACGCTGGTCGACTGGGCGGGCGAGGACTGAACCACTCCCGATGCGGGCGAGCAGCCGGGCCGGCGGGTGAACCCGCCGGCCCGGCTGCCGGGAAGCGTCAGCTGAGCGGGCAGCTACTGCGATAGTCCGACACCGTCAGGCCGGTGCTAGGGCCGGGGCAGATGAACTGGTCGTAGCGGGTGTCGTTGTCGACGAACCGCTTCAGCCAGGAGACCATCTGCACCGCGGTGGGCGTGTTGGTGGACTGCGGGAAGAAGTGGCTGGCGTTGTTCAGCTCCAGGTAAGCCTTCTCCGCCGACGACGGGATGCTGTTGTAGAACGGGATCGAGTGCGACGACACCGAGGCGATGCTGTCGCTCTCGCCGCCGATGATCAGCGTCGGGACGCGGAGCTCGCTCCAGGTCTTGTCCGTGTTCCACGGGGCCAGCGGCACCGCGGCCTGCAGGGACGGCCGGTCGCTGGCCGCCTCCAGGCTGCCGCCGCCGCCCATCGAGTGCCCGGCCACCGCGAGACGGGTGGCGTCGATGCGGGTGCGGACCGAGCTGCGCTGGGTCAGGTAATCGAGCGCGGCGAGCAGTTGGGAGCCCCGGGAGGAGGGCTGGTCAGCGGTGGAGTTGGTTTCGATGCCGATGACCACGAACCCGTGCGAGGCGAGGCGCGGCCCGAGCCAGGAGATGCTCGACCAGTAAGCGGTGAAGCCCGGCGAGATGGCGATCGCGCCGAACGTGCCGTCGCTGGTGGTGGACGGGTAATAGATCTCGCCGCCGCCGAAGCCGGAGGCGCCGAGCCGGGAGACGGACGTCGTGGAGACGGCGTACGGGCCACGGGACGCCTGCAACGCGGACAGGGTCGGGGCGGGGCCCCGCTCGTACGGGTTGTCGGCGGCCTGCGCGGCGGTGGCGCCGGGGACGGCCACCAGGGCGAGCGCGGTGGCGGCGGTGACGAGGAACCGCCGGACCATCGGAACGGTGGAGAGCTGCACGTCGAACTCCTTTACCAGGGGGAACGGATCGACGAGCGTCAGTTTCGGCGGGTTACGCGCCAGTAGGCATCGGCGAAATCACCGGCCTCGTGTCATCAGCCGGCAACATCCCGGAAATTTCATCCACCGAAAGGCTCTTCCCTCAGGGGCCGGGTCAGGGAAAACTCGCCCCATGGTTGATGCACCGTCAGTGCAGAAAGTTTGGCTGTCCGGGCGGCAGGCCGACCTCACCGCGATCCGGCGGCTGATGTCCACGGCCACGGCCGGCCGCAGTGGCGCGCTGGTGATCTCGGGCGCGCCCGGCGAGGGACGCACCACGCTGCTGGACACGGTGGCCGCCTCGGCCGCGGGCTGGACGGTCCGCACCGCACCGGGCGACCACGACGAGGGCGTTCTCCCGTACGCCGGCTGGCAGAAGCTGATCACTCCCCTGATGGAACTGGCCGATGAGCTCGACCCCGCGCAGCGTGTCGCGCTGAGGCGCGGTCTGGCCGGTGCGGTGAGCGACCGGCTGGCGCTGGGCTGCGCGACGCTGAGCTTGTGGGGTGCGGCGGCGCGGCGGCGGCCGTTGCTCTGCGTGCTCGACGACGCCGACCTGCTGGACCCGGAGTCGTTGCAGGTTCTGCTGGTGGCGGCCCGCCGCGCTACGGACGAGCGGCTGGTGATCCTGGCGTCGGTGACGGTGGGTGCGGAGACGGGCGGGCTGCCGGTGCGGCGGCTGGGCGCGCTGTCGCCGGCCGACGCGGCGGAGCTGCTGGCCCGCCGGGCGCCGGATCTGACCGAGGAGGTCGCGGCGACCCTGACCGAGGTGTCGGGTGGGAATCCCGCGGCGCTGACCGATCTGACCGACGCGCTCAGCGCCGAACAACGCCGTGGGCTGGCGCCGCTGCCCGAGGCACTGCCGCCGGGGAGCACGCTTCGGCGGCGCTACCGTGCGCTGATCAGCGCGGCGCCGGAGCGGACGCGAGAGCTGCTGCTGCTGGCGGCGGCCACCCCCCAGGCGCCGCTGGACGTGGTGCTGGCAGCCGGAACCGGGAGCCGCCATCCCGAGGTCGGGGACTTCGCCGCCGCCGAACGCTCGGGCCTCTTGACGATCTCGGGGGACGAGGTGCGGTTCGCGTCGCCGCTGCTGCGGGCCTGCGTCTATGCCGAGGCGCCGGCGTTCCAGCGGCGCGCCACCCACGCCGCGCTCGCCCGGGCCCTGGCGTCCCGGGGCGACCACCTGCCCGCGCTCCTGCACCGGGCGGCCGCCACCACCGGCCCGGACGAAGGACTCGCCCGGCAGTTGGCCGGTTGCGCCCGGTCCGCCGACCCGGCCGTGGCCGCCGAGGCCCAGGAACACGCCGCCGCCCTCTGCGCCGACCCGGCCGAACGCGGCGCGATGCTGGTGGCCGCGGCCCGCTCGGCCTGGCTGGCGGGGCGTCCGCACGACGCCGGCTCGCTGATCCGGCAGGTGCCGCCGGCGGCCGGCACAGCCCGGGTACGCGCCCGCGCCCTCACCGCCGAGATGCGCCTCCCCGAGGGCCGGCCCGGCGCCCGGGACCTGCTGCTGGACGTGGCCGCCGACCTCATCGAGACCGACACCGCGGGCGCCCTGGAGGCGCTCGCGCTGGCCGGCGAGGCCGCCGCCGAACCCGGTGAGCAGGGCCGGTACGCGGGCCTGGCGCGACGGGTGACCGCGCGCCGCCGTGGCGACGAACCACCGGCCCTGGCCCTCGCCTTCCAGCACGTGGCGGGCCTGGCCGCCCTCGCCGACGGCGACGAGCCGGACGCGTTCGCGCGGTTCCGGCGCACCCTCGACCTGGCCGATCGGGTCACCGACCCAGGGCTGCTGACCCGTGCCGCCACGGCCGGGATCCTGGTGGGGGACGGTCGCCGGGCCGCCGCGCTGGCCGGGCGGGCGGCGGCGCTGGCCCGCGAATCGGGAGCGAAAGCCCTGGAACCGCGGGCCCTGGAACTCGCGGCACTGGCCAGCATGGCGTCCGGGAACTACACCGCCGCCACCACGGCGGCGCTGGACGGAGCGGCCGTCGCACGCGGCACCGGGCAACGGGTGCTGGCCGGCGCCCACGTCGCGCTGCTGGCGGTGCTGGCCGCGCTGGTCGGCGACCGGGACGACGCCCTGCGCCGGATCGAGGAGAGCGGCGGTGGGCCGGCCGGGCCGATGTGCGGGTGGGCCCTCGCGCTGCTGGACCTGGTGGAGGGCCGGTTCCCGGCGGCCACCGAGCGGCTGGTGGCGGTGGTGACGGCGGCGCCGGGGTACGGGTCGGCGTTGTTGCAGGTGGCGGTCGTGCCGCATCTGCTGGAGGCGGCCGCGCAGACGAGCGCCGGCGGCCGGCCTGAGGCGCCTGCTCGCGGACGGCCCGGGGTCGCGCTCGGGTTGACCGCGGTGGCGACCGGCTTCGACCGCTGGGCCGGGCGCACCGGTCAGCCCACCTGGCTGGCGCTGCGGGACCGCTGCCGCGCGCTGCGGGCCGACGACGCCGAAGCCGCGGAAGGACACTTCGAGGAGGCGCTCGGGCACATCGGTGAGGCCGGGTTCCCGCGGGCGCACACCGAGTTGCTCTACGGCCGGTTCCTGCGGCGCCGGCGGCGGCACGTCGAGGCCCGGACCCAGCTGCGCCGGGCGGCGGAGACGTTCCGGCTGCTGGACGCCGAGCCGTGGGCGGCGCAGAGCGTCCGCGAACTGCGCGCCGCGGGGGAACGGATCGAACAGCCGGCGCCCGCGCTCGGCGGCCTGGAGCTGACCGCGCAGCAGGAGCGGATCGCGACGCTGGTGGCCGGTGGCGCGACGAACCGGGAGGTGGCGCAGGAACTGCACCTGAGCCCCCGCACCGTGGACCATCACCTGCGCAACGTGTTCGCCCGGCTGGGTGTGCGGTCACGCACCGAGATGGCCCGCCTGCTCAGCAGCCGGTGATCCGGTCCTGGTCCTACCGGCCTTCAGCTCGCCCGGCGGCGGGCCGCTCGCCGGCAGCTCCAGGCCGGCCCAGCGTTGGGCCAGCTGCCGGCGCCGGCAGGCCACCAGGTGGCCGGCCAGGATGCCGGGGTGCCCGCCGCGGACACAGACGTCCGCGCCCTCGCTGAGCACCCCCGCCACCACGTCCCCGCCGGACCCTTCGTCGATCAGCGCGACGATCCGGGTCTGCGGCGGCAGCACCTCCCGCGCCAGCCGGACGTCGTGCGCCCCCGCTCCGCTCAGCACCAGCAGATCCTCCGGGCCGGCCTGGCCCAGCTCCGTGATCACGCGCATCGCCCAGCCGGCGGGCAGGTGGTGCGGCAGACTCGCCACCCGACTGCGCTGACCGAGAACGGCCACTGTCGGCGCGGCGGCCGGCTGCGGTGCGCTGATCTGGTCGTTGACCTGGGTGAGCATGTGGTCATCCCCTCGATCGGGTCCCTCGTGTCCCTTCACGATTCGCCCCGCGTCTGTGGGTCACCATGTGCTTCACCTGTGCGTTCGGTGTCAACGACGCACTGGCGGGCGGGCCGTCGCGCGCCGGTCGCCTATTCCGGAGCCGCGGCGTTCCAGCTCACCAGGACCGGGTCCACCTCGTGCTCGAAGCCCAGCACCGAGAGGGTGGCCGTGTCCAGTTTGAGCAGGCCGCCCGCGCTCGGCGGCAACCCGATCCAGCGGGCGCCGGCCACCCGCAGGCAGTGCCCGTGCGCGACCAGCGCGACGTCACCGCGGGTGAGCAGGTCACGGGCTCGGGACAGGATCCGGTCGAGGCGGGCGCCGGCCTGCTCCGGGGACTCGCCGCCGGGACACCCGTCGGTCCACAACGACCACCCGGGCCGGGACTTGCGAATGTCACGGGTGGTCACGCCCTCGTACTCGCCGTAGTTCCACTCGGCGAGGTCCTCGGTCGTCCCGGTCACCGGCAGCCCGGCCAGCTCGGCGGTGCGCAAGGCCCGCTGACGCGGGCTGGAGAAGACCGCGGCGAACGTACGGCCGGCGAGCCGGTCCCGCACGACCCGCGCCTGCCGCTCACCCTCCGCGGTGAGCTCCAGATCCGTGAACGACGTGTGGCGCCCGTTCGCACTCCACTCGGTCTGCCCGTGCCGGACCAGCACGATCTCCGCCATCGTCAGGCGCCGTCGCCGGGAACGGTGACCGGATGCCGGTCGGCGTCGCGGGCCGCCAGGCACTCCATGGCACGCGTGTACTGCCGGCCGGTGAGCTCGCCGCGGAACAGCTGGGCCACGAGCAGGCCCTCGGTGCTCTCCACACGCGGCAGTGGAACCACCACGGGGTACGGCCCCGGCACGGCCCCGGACCGCGCGCCCCCCGATTGCGCCTTCCAGGGGTGTGTCTTCTCGGGGTGTGTCTTCTCGGGGTGCGGCCAGAGCGCCCACGTCCACGTGGCGATCATCGCGATGCCGAGCAGCACGACGACGAGCACGGTGACCACCTTTCTCCATGTCCGACCGCCAGGAGTGTAGTGCTCCCATGCTCTCAGGCGCAGGCCCCCGGGAGATCATCTCGGGGGATGCTGAGTGGATGCCGCTCCTCGTCACGCGCCGCGAGGTTCTCGAGCGCACGCAGGTACTGCCGGCGCGAGATGTCTCCTTTGATCAATTGTTCCACCAGGACGCCTTCCAAGCTGGACGGCCGCCGGTCCGCGGATCCCAGCGCCGCCGGCCCCGGCTCGCTGTGCACCGCACCCCGGAAGAACCCGCCGGCCATCCCCCAGCGGCCCATGTCCCGGCCACCCGCATCCCAGCCGCTCCCGCCCCGGCCGTCCATGTCTCCGCCGCCCGGTTCCCGGCCGTCCGTATCCCGGGCGTTCGGCTCGCGTGCGTTCTGGGCAGGCCAGAGCGCCAGCGCGGTCGCAACCGCCAGGCCGATCAGCGCCACGAGCAGGATCATCAACGAAACCACCCCCTCGGTGACATCATCGTCACGACGAGCAAAGATCAGCAGAGGCGTACGGCTGCCCGGGACGGCAGATGGCGCGATTCCGGGTGAAGGGAAAGATGCCAGGCCGCACGAACGTGGTCTGAGATTTCCCCACCCCGCAGCGAATAATCGCGGACGGCCGGCTCTCCCGCTGATCCGCTGTGGCCGGTGGCCCGGCCGGGACCTTGGTCCCGAAACGGACGGGCCGGCAGTGCCCCGAGCTCATGCTCTCCGGCACAGGTGACGGCGTCTGCATCGGAGCAGAGTCAGGGGTGCAGACAACGTCGCTAGGAGGACCAGATGGCCACCATCGGTCGGCACAACACCACCACCTCCGTCACCCCCTCGCCCGAGACCGTCGAAGCCCCCGGTGGCATGCTGACCCACGCCGCCGCCCGGGCCCTCGCCGTCCTCCGGATCAGCACCGGCCTGGTCTTCCTCTGGGCCTTTCTCGACAAGACGTTCGGCCTCGGCTTCTCGACCGCCGCGGAACGCGCCTGGATCAACGGCGGCTCGCCGACCAAGGGCTTCCTCAGCGGCGTCGACGTCGGACCCTTCGCCGGCTTCTTCACCAGCACCGCCGGCGCCACCTGGGCCGACTGGCTGTTCATGGTGGGCCTGCTCGGCATCGGCCTCGCGCTGATCCTCGGCATCGGCATGCGGATCGCCGCGGTCGCCGCCGGCCTGATGATGGCCTTCATGTGGATCGCAGAGTGGCCCCTCGCCCGGACCACCAACAGCGGCGAGCCGACCCGGTCGAGCAACCCGCTCATCGACTACCACGTCATCTACGGTGTCAGCGCCGCGGTGGTCGCCCTCACCTATGCCGGCCACACCTGGGGCCTGGGCCGCCGGTGGGCGAAGCTCCCCCTGGTCCAGAAGAACCGCTGGCTGATCTGACCCTCCCCTCCCCCCTCCTCCCCAACGCCCGGCCGGGCTTTCTCCGGCCGGGCATCTCCGCGTCCCGCCGCGCTGACCGGCGTCCCACCCGCCACGTTGCCGGCGCCCGCCTGCCGCGTTGACCGGCGCCCGCCTGCCGCGTTTGATCGGGGCCCGAAAGCAGACCGGGCAGGGCGGAACCGCCTGGCCCGGCCTCGGGATCGCCCGCACGGACCCGGCGCCGAGCCGTCTGACACTCGACACGCCCCGGTACATTTCGCGGTCGTCCAGGAAACGGTCGAACACGAAGCGGGGCGGCATGATCCACGGGTGGCACGGCTGGCTCGGCACGTTCACCGGCGTGGTGGTGCTCACGATCGTTGCGCTGCCGCTCGCCGCGCTGGCGGCGTGGGCTCTGGCTCGATCCCGGAGAGCACGCGGCGCCACCCCGGCGCGGGCGTGGCGGATGTCGGTGGCCGAGGTCGGCATCGTCTACGGCACGGTGCCGTGGGTGTGGATGATCCTGCTGCCGGGCGCGCGGGCCGGCACCGACACCGGCCGGGTGCACCTGATCCCGCTCCAGGACCTGATCATGATTCTCGCCGACGGGCCGGCGCGGGCCACCGGCCAGATCGTCGGCAACCTGCTGGTCTTCGCGGCGCTGGGCTTCTTCGCCCCGCTGCGGTTCGCCGCCCTCGCCTCGGTGCCGCGGGTCCTGGCCCTCGGCGCGGCGTGCTCGGTCGTCGTCGAGGTCGCGCAGTACGCCCTCGAGCTGGACCGGGTGACCTCCGTCGACGACGTCCTGCTCAACGCCGCGGGCGCCGGGCTGGCCGCACTGCTGTCACGCCGCTGGTGGCGCGCCGCCGAAGAACCGTCCCCTGACCAGCCCCGGCCAACCCCCGCGCCGGGCCGCCGCTGAACCACACAGGCAGCCGCCCGCAGATCTGAGGCGAGTCGGAGACCGCAGCGTGACCGAGTGCCGGCGCACTCGTCCAGCGACAGCCGGGGAGGTCAGGCGCGGGCCGCCCCCAGGACCGCCACCAGGAAGTCGGCACCCGGCGTGTACGGCCGCAGATCCCACGTGCTGAGCAGGAGTTCCTGCTGAAGGCCCGCGCCCGCGGCATCGCTGAGGAAGTCGTCGAAGAGGTAACCCCGGCCCGCACCGAACCCGATCACTGCCCGCCCGTTCAGGTCGAGGTGGTCGGCGAAGCGGCGCAGGATCTCCACCCGGGAGCCCGGTGCGGCGAACGTCATCACGTTGCCGGCGCAGACGATCACGTCGAAGCGCTCCGGCAGGTCCAGCTCGCTCAGGTCGCCCACCTGCCAGCGCGAGGACGGGTGGTTGCGCCGCGCCTCGGCGATCAGCTCGGGGTCCAGGTCGACGCCGGTCACGTCGTGGCCGGCGGCGGCGAGCAGGCCCCCGACCCGGCCGGTGCCGCAGCCCGCGTCGAGGACGCGGGCGCCGCGCCGGAGCATGGCGTCGATCATGCGGGCCTCGCCGCCCAGATCGTCGCCGCGGGCTTCCATCGCCCGGAAACGGTCGATGTACCACTGGGAGTGGCCGGGGTTCTCGGCGATCTTGCGCAGCCAGAGATTGTCGGTGGTGCTCATCGAACGGTCACAGCCTCTTCCTCGACGTGGCCGGCCGGCCCGGACGGGCGGTCGGCACCCCTCGATCATCCCCCAGCGTGGTCAGCCCGCGAAGTCGACCTTCGCCGTCTCGGCCAGGGCGGCGGTGCGGCCGGGCGCGCTCTGCCACGACCAGTACAGGTTGGTGTGGGCGATCACCTGCTCGGGCGGCGGGGCGCCGTAAGCGGTGAGGTCCTCGGTGGTGTGCGCGTCGGCGACCAGGGTGACGTCGTAGCCCCGGACGAAACCGCCGTGAATGGTGCTGCGGATGCACGCGTCGCTCTGGGCGCCGGTCACCACCAGGCGGCCGACCCCACGGGTGGCCAGCTCCTCCTCCAGCGAGGTGGCCTCGAACGAGTCACCGAACTTCTTGTGGATGAGCGGCTCGCTGTCGTCGGGGGACAGCTCGGGCACGAACTGCCACGGCTCGGTGTCACGGACCAGACCCTCGCTGGAGTGCTGCACCCACACCACCGGGACCTGCTCCGCGCGGGCCTTGCCGAGGAGCGCGTTGATGTTCGCGATGACCTCGTCGCGGCGGGGTGCGCCGTCGACGACGCCGTTCTGCACGTCGATGACCAGCAGGGCGGTGTGCGGGCGGTCCGGCAATGTCGTCATGCGGCCCACCCTAGAACGGCCCCCCGACATTTTCCGGGCGCCGGTTATCGTCGGGCCATGACCGCCGAGCCGCAGAGCCCGAGTCTCGCCGATGTCGCCCGCCGGGCGGGTGTCTCGATCGCGACCGCCTCCCGGGCGCTCACCGGCCGTGGCCCGGCGTCGGCCGGCAGCCGGGACGCGGTGCGCCGGGCCGCCGCCGACCTGGGCTATGTGCCGCATCCGCTGGCCCGGCGGCTGGCCCAGCGGGAGGGCACCCGGATCATGTTCGCGATCCGGGACCGGCGCGCCGACATCCTGCGGGACCCGTTCGTCGGCCGCGCGGCCGCCGCGATGGCCGCCGCCGCGGAGCCGGCGGGCCTGGGTGTGTCGCTGCTGCGCCTGCCGCTGGACGCCACCGCCGACCTGGAGCGGATCGCCGCCGACCGGAGTGTGGCCGCGGTCGTCCTGGCCGGCCACGACCGGCAGATGCTGGACCGCCTGCCGCCCGCCCTCCACGGCCGCACCGGCGCGATCGGCGTGGGCGGCGCCGACGTGGACAGCGCGGCCGGCGTCGGCGCGCTGCTGCGGCACCTGTACGCCTCCGGCCGCCGCCGGATCGCCATGGTCGGCGGCCCGCCCTGGGTCGCGGCGGCCCACGCTCCGCTGCACGCGTACGCGAGCCTGATGCGTGTCGCGGGCCTGCCGGTGCGGATCGTGCACGGGGACTTCACCGCGGCCCGGGGCCGCTGGGCCGCCCGGACCGTGCTGAACCGCTGGCCGGACACCGACGCGATCGCCGCGGTCAGCGACGCGACCGCGCTCGGGGTGCTGGAGGCCCTGGCCGGGGCAGGGGTACGGGTGCCGGCCGACGTGGCGGTCACCGGTTTCGACGACATCCCGCTGGCCGCGGCCGCCTTCCCCGCGCTTTCCACCGCCACCCACCCGGTCGAGCTGATCGCGGTCGCCGCCGTCCGGGCGGCGCTGGGCACGCCCCAGCCCGGCCGCCTCTTCCCCAGCCGCGCGGTCCTCCGCGCGACTGCCTGAGCAACGAGACGGCCGGTGGGAACAGTAGGGCTGGCCTGACCATCCTTGGGGACCCAGCACCCCAGACCACCACCCGCCCGCGGCGAAATAGTCGGTCCATGGGAATCAAAGGACTGACCGCCGCCGCCGTCTGCGGCACCCTGCTGCTGGCGCCCGGCCCGGCGACCGCCGCACCCGCCCGCGGCACGCTGGTCTCCGTCACCTCGGTGGCGGAGTTCGACCTCGCCGGAGTCACCGCCTATCTGACCGGGTACGGCCTGGAATCCTCGCGGGTGCGCAACGGCGTGGACGCCGACCGGATCGTCTACCGCACCATCGACCCGCGGGGCCGGCCGACCACCGCCAGCGCCCTGGTCGTGACGCCCCGCATCACCGACCGCCGGCCCCGCCAGGTCACCTGGCTGCACGGCACCACCGCCTACCGCGGCTCGGTCGCCTCGGTCAGCGACGGCAACGACCGCGCGGCCGCCGTCCTGTTCGCCGCAGCCGGTTATCTGACCACCGCGCCCGACTATCTGGGTCTCGGAGTGGGGCCGGGCACCCATCCGTACGTGCACGCCCGGTCCTCGGTCACCGCCTCCGTCGACGCCCTGGCGGCCACCCGGCGGCTCGCCGCGCGCGACGGCCGGCGACCGGACCGCCGGGTCAACGTGACCGGTCACTCGCAGGGCGGGCACGTCACGATGGCACTCGGGCAAGTGCTGGACCGCGACGGCCGGCTCGGCGCGCTGACCCCGATCGCCGCTCCGCTACGTCCCAGTCAGGTGGTGGCCGACGCTGTCTCCGGCCGGATCGCCTACGGCACCGCATACCTGGCGTACTGGACGGTCGCCTGGAACCGGCTCTACGGCCTCTACGACCACCCGGCCGAGGCGTTCCGCGACCCGTCGATCGAGGCGCTCTTCGACGGGGAGCACCCGAACGAGGAGATCCTGCCGCACATCCCGGCGGACCCGGCGGACCTGTTCACCGCGAGCTACCTGAAGCGGCTGCAGAACCCGTCCGGCGTGCTCGGGGCGGCGCTGGCCGAATCGGATCGGTACTGCGACTGGCGCCCGTCGGTCCCGGTCCGGCTCTTCGCCTCGGCCGGTGACAGGGATGTGCCGCTCTACAACTCGGCGTACTGCCGGGCACGGCTGGCGAAGCACGGTGCGGCCGCCACGGTGGTCGACCTCGGCGCCGACGTGGATCACGGCCAGGCGCCGGAGCGGGCCCTGCCGCGAATCCTGAACGGTTTCGACGAGCAGCGGCCCGGCTAACGGTAGAGACGGGAGAGCTCCGACCCGATGCGGCGGAGCTCAGCCCGTACCTCCATGGGATCTTCCACCTCCACCGCCGCACCCCAGCCGGAGAGAGTCCGGGCGATGTCCCGCGCCGTCGGCGCGGCGACGCGGACCCTGGCGCGACCGTCCGGCCGGACCTCGACCACCTCGCAGTGCCGGCCGAAATGGTCGCGCAGCACCCAGACGAAGCGCTCCTTGATCAGCAGCATGGCCCAGGTCCCGGCCCGCAGCTCCTCCACCTCGCCGACCACCCGCTGCCAGGCGGCGTCCAGCTGGAACGCGGCCGGCCGTTCGAAGGCCTCGCCGGTGACCGTTATCGCCGACATCCGGTCCACCCGGAAAGTGCGCTGCCCGCGAGCTGTGCCGGCGATCAGATACCAGGTGTCGTCCTTGTCGACCAGACCCCACGGGTCGGCCGAGCGCGTCGTCCCCTGATAGTCGAACGAGACCCGGACCTGCCGGACCACCGCGTCCTGCAGCGCTTCGACGCCGGCCACCCGCGGGCGCGGCGGCGTCCCCCACCCCGCCGGATCGATCAGCGTGGCGGACGCGGCCGCAGAGGCGGCCGAACGGAACGGCGCCGGCAGTGCCCGCAACAGTTTCCGCAGCGCGGCCTTGGCCTCATCGGACACCGCGGCGGCCGGGCCGACCAGCAGGAAGAGTGCCCGGGCCTCGGCCGCCGACAGCCCGCTCAGGTCGGTCCGCGCCCCACCGATCAGCGACCACCCGCCGTGCCGCCCCGGCTGCGGATGGACCGGGACACCGGCGGCCGACAGGGCTTCCAGGTCGCGCCGGGCGGTGGCCACGGACACCTCCAGCTCGGCGGCGATCTCGGCCGCGGTGACCCGGCCGCGGGTCTGCATCAGCAACAGGGTGGCGACGAGCCGGTCCGCGCGCATGCCCCCAGATTCGCAGAGAAAGTGCTCAGTAGGTGAGCACTTATCCCGGCAGGATCGGTCCCATGTTCAAGGGACTCACCACCGTCACGTACTTCGCCGACGACATGACCGCCGCCACCGCCTGGTACACGAAGGTGTTCGGCATGGAGCCGTACTTCAACCGCCAGGACGCCTACCTCGAGTGGCGGGTCGGCGACCACCAGCACGAGTTCGGCCTGCTGGACAGCCGGTTCGCACCGCACGCGCCGGGCCGGGGCGTGGTCGTCTACTGGGCCGTCGACGACGTCGCCGCGGAGTACCACCGGCTGCTCGGCCTGGGCGCGACGTCGCACGAGGAGCCGACCGAACGCGGCCCCGGCTTCGTCACCGCCTCGGTGTTCGACCCGTTCGGCAACATCCTCGGCGTCATGTTCAACCAGCATTACCTGGACACGGTCGAGGCTTGCGGTGGAAACGGTTCCACCGCCTAGCCTCGGTGGGTGCCCGAGATCCGCCCGTACCGCCCGTCCGACAGGACCGCCCTCTACGACATCTGCGTGCGCACCGCCGACGCCGGCGGTGACGCGCGCGGGAAGTACTCCACCGACGACCTGATGGGCGACCTGTTCGCCGGCCCGTACGCCTACCTCGAACCGCACCTCGCGTTCGTCCTGGACGACGGCGCCCGGGCGGTGGGGTACGTCGTCGGCACCGCGGACACCGCGAGCTTCGCCGGGCTCTATCCGGACCTCTGGATCCCGCGGACGCCTTATCCGAAGCCGCCGGCGGGAGACCGCACGCCGGAACAGGAGATGTACGCGCTGCACCACCACCCGGAGCGGATGCTGCTCCCCGAACTCGACGAATATCCCGCCCATCTGCACATCGACCTGCTGCCGGAACATCAGGGCCAGGGCTGGGGGCGCCGCCTGATCCACCGGTTCCTGTCCACGGTCGACGCCCCCGGCGTGCACGTCGGCATGGTCACCGCGAACGTGAAGGCCCGTGGGTTCTACGACCGGCTCGGCTTCACCGAGATCCCGGTGCCGGATCCGGGCCCGATCACCTACCTCGGCATCCGGGTGCAACAGAACGGGCCCGCCACGGTGTAGTCATAGCGTGCGAAGATTTCCGCCGGCCGGGTCCGGCTTCGACGCTTTCCTGCGTGCGAGCGGGCCGGCCCTGCTCCGCCTCGGCAACATGCTGACCCTCGATCGCGCGGCCGCGGAGGACCTGGCGCAGGAGACGCTGATCCGGGTCGGTCTGGCGTGGTCACGGGTCCGGTCCGACGGCAATCCGGTCGGCTACGCGCAGCGGACCATGGTCAATCTCTTCCTCAACTCCCGGCGCCGCCGCCGGCCGATCCCGGTGCCGGAGCTGCCCGATCCCGGCCACGAAGACCTGGGGCTCGCCGCCGTCGACTCCAGCGCCGTGGTCCGCCAGGTGCTCGCCGGCCTGCCGCCCAAGCAGCGAGCCGCTCTGGCCCTGCGTTACCTGGCCGACCTGCCCGACGACGAGATCGGCGCGGTGCTGGGCTGCAGTCCGGCGACGGTTCGCTCGCAACTTTCCCGAGGCCTGTCCACGTTGCGCGCCCGGATGGCCGCGGAGAGGTGAGCCCGATGATCGATCAGACCGACTTCGACCTGCCGTTCACGGAGGACTTCGTGGCCCGGGTCCACTCCGGGGTGCGCCGGCGGCGCACCGTTCGCGCGATCACCGGAGGCGCCGCGCTGGTTGCCGCCGCCATGGCCGTCTCTTTTCTGGTGGTACGACCGGAGCCGTCCCCGCCGGCCACGCCTGCCCCGGCGGTGTCCGCATCCGTCCTGTACGGCATGGAGACAGTTGACATCGGTCACCTGCCGCCCGGCTTCCGCCTCGATGGACCGCTGGATCGGAGGCTGGCCGAGGTCTCCGAGAACCGGGTGCACGACGACGCTCCCGCACCGAGCGGAAGGTTCGCAGCCGAGATCCTCCGCCGCTCGTTCGCCGGTCCGCAGCCTGACGCCGCCCTGTCGGTGTATGTCGCCCGGCCGGGCCGTTGGGACAGCGAGACGCCGATGAGGCAGGTCTTCCGGTGGATGACCACCTGGTACACCAGCAGCGGCACCGTGGCCGAGACCTTCGACGTGCGGCTCGGCCGCGCCCAGGTGATCGTCCGGGACGGCGCCGCCCAGGTCGTGATCGTCGCCGACACGCTCGGCACGGTCGTCATCGTCGCCGGCTCGGCCGCTGTTCCTCTCACCGATCTGAAGGCTGTGGCTGCGGGCCTGGATCCCGGCTGAGTTGTACGATCGTACTTGTACTTTCGTACAAGACGATCGAGGGGATCCCGCCGTGGCGTACGTCTTCCTGTTCCTGGCGATCGCGGCGGAACTCTTCGCGACCAGCCTGATGAAATCCACCGAAGGGTTCACACGTCTGTGGCCGACCCTCACCGTGCTGGCCGGCTATGCGGTCTCCTTCGCGCTGCTCGCCCAGGCGGTGAAAGGCATCCAGGTCGGGGTGGCCTACGCGATCTGGTCCGCGGTCGGCACCGCCGCCATCGTGGTGATCGGCGCGCTCTTCCTGAACGAGCCGTTCACCCTTGTCAAGATCGCCGGGGTGTCGCTGATCATCGCCGGTGTCATCATCCTCAACCTGAACAGCGGGGCAGCCCATTGACCGCCCGCCGCCCGCAGCGTGCGCGCGACCCGGAGGCCCGCCGCGCCGCCCTGGCCGCCGCCACCATGGAGGTCATCGCCGAGGCCGGCGTGGGACGCACCACGCACCGCGCGGTCGCCGCGCGGGCCGGGCTGCCGCTGGGCGCGACCACCTACTACTACCCCACCCTCGACGACCTGATCGCGGCCGGTCTGCGCCACGCCGTGGACACCCTGCAGGCCGGCCTCGACCAGTGGGGCGAGCGGCTGCGGGACGCGCCGGACCTGCCGGCGGTGCTGACCGGCCTGGTTCAGGAATATTTGTCCGACCGCCGCCAGGTCCGCCTGGAGTACGAACTGTGCATGGCCGCCGCCCGCGACGAGGCGCTCCGGCCGCTCGCCGAGGTGTGGATGCACGGCCTGGTGGAGATCCTCACCCCCCATGTCGGCGCGGCGGCCGGGCGGGACATCTCCGCGCTGCTCGACGGGTTCATCCTGCTCAACCTGGTCACCGAGACCGACCTCGACGCGCCCGGCCTGACCGCTGCGATCCGCCGCCTGACCACCGGCGTGACCTGACGGCCGGCCCGGGCAGGCCGGGACGCAGCGCTGTCGCTCGGTGCCGGCGGCTGAAACCCCGCGTGTGAACTTCCGGCTCGATCCGCACCCCAACTTCACACACTGGTTCGGCGGCCGGACGACGGGGCGGCATTATGATCGACTGTCATGACGACCCGGCCGCCGTTGGCGGAGCAGCTGGACATGGCACCGCACCCGGAGGGCGGCTGGTTCCGGGAGACCTGGCGGTCAGCCGTCAGTTTCAACCCTGCGGGGTACGACGGACCGCGTGCCGCCGCCACCGCGATCTACTTCCTGCTGCACCCGGGTGAGGAGTCGGCCTGGCACGTGGTCCGCTCCGACGAGATCTGGTTCTGGCACTCGGGCGGCCCGCTCCAGCTCCGGCTCGGCGGCAGCGGCGACCGGCCCGCCGACGAGGAGGTCATGCTGCTCGGAGCGGATCTGACCGCCGGGCAGCGCCCGCAGGTGCTCGTGCCGGCCGGGGTCTGGCAGGCGGCGGTCCCGGCGGGTGATCAGCCGGTGCTGGTCAGCTGTGTGGTGGCGCCCGGCTTCGACTACGCCGACTTCCGCCTGCTCTAGCCGTCCCGGCGACGCGCCGCGCTCGCCGGAGGCAGCGCCTGGCGCCCCACCGGGCTGTTCAGTGGCAGCGCCCCATGCCGCGCCACCCCACCACGCTGTTCACGGCTCCGCCCGGCGCCCCACCGCGTGGCGCGCTGCTGACGCCGGGCCGGTCAGCGGGCCAACCGCAGGCGGCCCGCCTGATAGGCGACGACCCCGGACGGATCCAGCTCGAAGGTGGCAGCCGGGCCGTCGCCGGTGACGCGCAGCCGGTTGGGGCTGACCAGGTGATAGGTGGTCGTGCCGGTCACCACGGCGAGGGAGGGCACGAGCACCCGGGCCGACGGCACGGTCACCGGGCCGGACTCCGGCGTGAGGCCGAGCCGCCGCACCGCCCAGGTCACGAAGATCGGCGAATCAGCGATCCGGAGGACCACGTCCGGGCCCATCGGCTCGGTGGCGCCCGGGGCGGGCAGGCCGGCGTCACCGGCCTCGGTCGTCCGGCAGGTCCAGCCGTCGGCGTTCCGGCGCAACTCGAGGGTGCGACTCCAGCCGCCGCCTTTCGCGGCGACGGTCACCTGAGTGTCGTCGGCGGTCCACTCCATCACGTAGGGCAGGGAACCGTGCACGACGGCCGTCCCGCTGCCGGGTGTCGCGTCGGCGGATCCGAGGACCAGCTCCGTCCCGACCACGTCGGTCCGCTGCCAGGTCAGCGGGCCTGCCGGCAGCCCGGACCGCGGCATGCCGCCCACCGTGGGCGCGGCCGCCCGGCCGGTCGTGGTCTCGGTCATCACGCCTCCATTGCCGTGGTCCCGGATTCCCATGTTTGCACCGCCTCAACGCTGATGCTGCCGATACGTCCGCAAAGGGTACTCATGCCGGGCGAGCACGCCGCACCGGCCGCGCTGATCTCGGGACAGGTGAAGTCCGGCCGCATCAGTTCGCGCCGGCGGTGAACGACATCGGGCATCCACCTGTATTGGAGAGTGCCGGCCTCCCCTGCGTAAGGTCGGCGTAGACCTCAATCAATGTCGGGGGTACGAAGATGGACGGGCCCGATCTGCGGCGGCACCTGTCGTACCGGGGTGGCACACTGGCACCGGCCGAGGCGGCGAGCATCACCGCCCAGGTCGCCGCGGCGCTGGCCGCGGCTCATGAGCAGGGGCAGCTCCACCTGGATCTGCGGCCGGAGAACATCGAGGTCGCACGGCGGGCCACGCCGCCCGCGGTGCGGGTGACCGGCTCCGGCGGGCCTGGCGTGGCGGGCTATGTGGCACCGGAGGTCGCCGCGGGTGGTGTCCCGGGCCCGGCGGCTGACGTGTGGTCGCTCGGCGTGCTGCTGGTGGAGATGATCACCGGAGATGTGCGGGGTGCGGCGTCGGGGTTGCCCGCGCCGCTCGATGTGGTCGCCCGCGACTGCCTGGCCACTGATCCGCGGCGGCGTCCACCGGCCCGGCGGGTGGCGGCCTATCTGTACCAGGTCGCCGCCTCCCCGGACGCTTTCAGCAGTCCACAGACCACCGCTCCCGACCCGGCAACGCCCGGCGCCACCACTCCCGGCCGCCCGGCAACGCCCGGCAGCACCACTCCCGGCCGCCCGGCAACGCCCGGCGCCACCACCCCCGGTCCGACCGGGCCCGGCTCTCCGGCCGCGGGTGGGCTGTCGGCTGCGGCCAGCGCGTTCGCCGCTGCCGCCGGGGCTCTGCCGGCCGTACCTCCCGGCGTCTTTCCGGCCGGCCCGCCGCCCACCGGCGCAGCGAGCGGGACCGGCAGCATCGGTGGGCCGCCTTTCCCGGACCGACCTGCCGGCGTCGAGACCGGAGGCTGGGGCCCGCAAGGACCCGCCACCCCGACGCCAGGACCTGACACCTCAGCGTGGGGACCCGACACCACCGCGTGGGGACCCGGCATTGCGTCGCATCCCGGCGCAGCGGCACCCTTCGAGGAGGCGGCGGCGGAAGACACGGTGGGAACATCGGCAGTGGCGGCGGGTGGATCGGGTAGCTGGCGCAAGGGCCCGCTGGTCACCCTCGGCGTGGCCGTGCTGGTCGCCGCGGTGCTGGCCGGGCTGAACGTGACCGCTTCGGCCGGGGAGCGCGCGGTCCCGGCCGGCCAGCAGGCCGGTGCCGCCGAGGCCTCCCCCACGCGAACCGCCGAGGCCTCCCCCACGCCGACCGGCGCGGCCTCGCCGAGACGCGACGCCTCGCCTGCCGCCCCGCCACCGACGACGCGGCTGGCGGCGCCACCGGCGACCACGCCTGCCCAGGAGCGGTTGCGGGTCACGCTCGCGGGTGAGGTCGCGAACGACGGCGGGACGCTGGCGCTGTCGATCCGGGACGGCCGGGCCATCGCGTACGTCTGTGACGGCGACCGGGTCGAGTCCTGGCTGCAGGGCACCGCCCGGGCCGGTGTCCTGGCGCTCAAGGGCCGCGACGGCAGCAGCCTGACCGGCACGTTCGACGCCCGCCGCGCCGAGGGTGAGATCACTGTCGAGGAGCGGACCAACCGGTTCGAGCTCGGGGCTGTGCGCAAGCCGTCGGGGCTCTACCGGACCGCCGCCCGGGTCCGCGGCGCCCAGCTGAACGGCGGCTGGATCGTGCTGCCGGACGGCCGCCAGGTCGGCGTGCTCGCGAAGAACGGCGCGCCCGCCCCGGCGCCGCCGCTCGACGTCGCCACCCGCACCACCACCGTGGACGGCGAGAAGGTCACCGCCACGACGGTCGACGCCGACAGCGGGGAGGGTTTCTGACGTGGACGCCGGCACCCTGCGGCAGCCCCGGGTCTGGCTGCCCGCGGTAGCCGGCGTCGGGGTCGCGGTGGTCCTCGGCGTCTACGGCCGCCTGCACGAGCCGGCCGGCGCGATCGACGTGCCGGCGTTCATCCGTCTGCAGGACACGAAGGTGTGGCTGGCCACCGCCACGGCCGCTCTCGCCGTGATCCAGCTGGTGTCGGCGCTGGCCGTCTACGGCAGGTTGCCGTCGGCAGCCTGGACGCCCGCGGTGCACCGGTGGAGCGGCCGTCTGGCGCTGCTGTGCTCGATGCCGGTGGCGGTGCACTGCCTCTACGCTCTCGGTTTCCGCGGCGACGAGCCACGGGTGCTGGTCCACTCGTTGCTGGGTTGTCTGTTCTACGGCGCGTTCGTCGCGAAGATGCTGCTGCTGAGCCGTCCCGGCGAGGGCCGGCCGTGGGCGGTTCCGCTGGCCGGTGGGATGGTGCTGACGACCGTCGCCGGACTCTGGCTGACCTCGGCGCTCTGGTTCTTCACCACGTTCGGCCCGGGCTGGTGAAACCGGGAGCGCCAGAGTTGGTGAAGCCGAGGGCGGTTCGGGCTGGTGAAGCTGGGAGCGGTCAGGACTCGCAGGTGTAGGTGAACAGCACCTTGCCCGACTCGGGGTCCAGCACCACCGCGCCACCCACGCTCGGCGTCTCGGTCCACGAGCAGACCTTCGCCGCGTCGACGGGCGCGCTGTCCGGTCCCTCACCGGAGAGTGCCAGCGCCGGGAGCATCGCGGCCAGGACGAGCAGCCCACGCGCACGCCGCCGCGAGCTCCGGCGAACCGGCGGCGGCGTGTCGAGGTCGATGAGTGCCATCGAGGCTGATCTTAGCGTGCCGCGGCGCCGTCCCGCCGGGTGTAGCGACCGGCGACGTCACCCTCGAGGTGGCCCGGCGGCAGCAGGCGCCCGCAGACCACGAGCAGCAGGTACTGGGCGGGCGCCCGCAGCGGCGTACCGGTCCCGAAGGTCCAGCCCGTGTCGGTCGCCTGCAGGGACACCCCGGTCAGGTCGGTGCCGAAGTAGGCGACGTTCTTCGGGTTCATCCCGTCCATGACCAGGCCGAGGCGGTCGAGCGGCACCTGCCGGCCGAGCCCGAGCCCGACCGTGACGTCCAGGCCGTGGATCACGTCGTGCGACAACGCGCCGACCTCTCCCCCGCCGGGCGGCGACCACGGGTGCCGGATGTTGTCGCGCATCGACCTCGCCAGGTCGGCAGTGGTCAGCCGGGCGGCGTCCTGCCGGGCGCAGCGGTCGGACATCCGGTTGAACCGCCCGCCGGACCGGGCCAGCTCCCAGAAGAAGCGGGGCGCCGACATCCGGAACGGCATGGTCATGTGGGCGACGACCTCGCGGACGCGCCAGCCCTCGCAGAGCGTCGGCGCGTCCCACTGGTCCTCGGTGAGCGAGGCGAGCATCTCGGCAAGGTCGCGGCGTTCCTCTTCTGTCTCTCTCATGCGAGGTATACGTCCGGCGACCGGCAAACTGATCGGTATGGAGTTCGAGCGGTATCGCGGCGAGTTGATCGGCTACTGCTACCGGATGCTGGGGTCGGGTGCCGAGGCCGAGGACGCCGTGCAGGAGAGCCTGCTGCGGGCCTGGCGGACGTACGACGAGCGGCGATCCTCCCCGCGCACCTGGCTGTACCGGATCGCCACCACGGTCTGCCTGGACATGCTGCGCAGCGGGCAGCGCCGCGCCCTGGCCATGGACCTGGGCCCGGCCGCCGAGGCGGGCGACCCGATCGGCGTGCCGTTGCCCGAGGACCGCTGGGTGCAGCCGATCGTGCTTCCCGAGGAGGAGGTGGTCCGGCGGGACACGGTCCGGCTCGCGTTCGTCGCGGCGTTGCAGCACCTGCCGCCGCGGCAGCGGGCCGTGCTGATCCTGCGCGACGTGCTGGCCTGGTCGGCGCGGGAGGTCGCCGGGCTCCTCGACACCTCGGTGCCGTCGGTGACCAGCGCCCTGCAACGTGCCCGGGCCGCGCTGCCGGCCACCACGCCGGTCGATCCGCCGTCGGCCGCGCAGCGGGAGCTCCTCGACCGTTACGTGGCAGCTTTCGAGCGGCACGACGTGGCCACGCTGGTGTCGCTGTTGCACGAGGACGCGACCAGTTCGATGCCGCCGTTCGCCTGGTGGCTGCGCGGCCGGCAGCAGATCGGGCTGGCGATGTCGGCCCCGGAGGCGTCCTGCGAGGGCGCGCGCCTGGTGCCTTTCGACGGGCTCGCCTCGCCGGCGTTCTGGCAGATGCGCGACGGCCGGCCGTTCGCGTTGATGGTCATGGAGGTGTCCGGCGGGTTGATCCGGGACACCGTGACGTTTCTGGACGGGGAACGGTGGATGACGCTTCTCGGCGAGGGCTCCTCTGTGGACCGGCCGGCCCACGCGGCTCGGCCGGGACATGCAGAATGATCTACGCTCATGTCGACCACCATCGAGACAGGCGGAGCATGCGAACACTCGCACGAGTCCTCTACCGCGGCGCGGCAGCCGCACTGACCGTCACCCTCGCGGCGACCGTCGCGCCCCGGCCGGCGCACGCGGCCATTGACATCATCGGCACCGTCACCAGGGATACCGGTGACTTCGAGCCCCGGTTCCCGTCCTGGGTCGAGCTGAACGACGCCAACGACCGGATCCTCACGGTCTGGCATCGCGCCTCGGATCACGCTCCGATCGTGGGCAAGCCCGCGTCCTACGGCACGATCCAGATGTCGATCTTCGACGGGGTCGCGAAGACGTGGACCACGCCGACCACGGCACTGAGTGACCAGGCCACCCGGTGGGACGGCATCGACACGCGGGACCCGAACCTCACCCTGATGCGCGACGGCAAGGTCGTCATGACCTTCTTCGCGCAGGGCAAGGTGTACTACTCGTACTGGCAGGCGCCGGCGCCGAAGTTCTCCAACCCGGTGGAGCTGCGGGTGACGGGCATGCCGGCCGGCGTGATGACGCACGGCAGCGTGCTGCCGCTGAAGAACACCGCCACGTCGGTCGACGAGGTGCTCATCCCGTTCTACTCCGACGGGGTCGGCGGCGGCGCCTACTACATGCGGGCGAAGTACCAGCCCGGCACGCCGGGTGAGCTGCTGAAGCCGTCGTCCTTCCGGCGGATCAAGGCGAACAACGAGACCGCCGACGCCGCGGGACCGCTGCGCTACACCGAGCCCAGCTTCGTGCAGATCGGCGACACGGTCGTCACCGGCATCCGCGCCGAGGTGGACCCGAAGACCAAGCCGGAAGGTCAGGACGGGCGGGTGGCCAGAGCCTTCGTCGTCGTCCGGTTCAACGCCTACGACGACTCGTCACCGCTCGACGATCACCACCCGCAGATCAACGGCTCGGGGTTCCTCGCCAGCTCGCACCACCTGCTGAAGGTCGTCAACCCCAGCTTTCCGACCGACCCGGACAAGTCGTTCATCTTCGTCTCCTACGGCAACCGGTACGACTACTCGCACCGGCCGACGCGCGGCGTGCTGTTCAAGAACCCGCTCGCCGCGACGTGGAGCTCCACCAAGACGCAGCAGCTCTACGACTCGAGCCACTACGACCAGGCCAACCCGAGCAGCATCGAGCGGGAGCCCGGCTGGTACTGGACGCTCGGCTTCAACGTCAACAAGAGCCACCCGGACTACGCCAAGCTCCAGTGGGTCCGCAGCGTGCGCAGCGATTTCGAGTAAGCGATCCGGCATCACCCGCGGGGCCCGGCCGTATCGGCCGGGCCCCGCGCGGCGTTGCCAGGAGCTCAACCCGGCAGCTCAGGCCGGCGTCGCCACCGAGGTCGCCGAGTGGCCCCGGGACCTGACGTGGGCGTACTCCCGCAGTAGCCGTTGATCTGTGACTCCCGCCGCAGCACAAGTTGTTTGAATCTGAAATAGTTGCCGCATCAAGCACGTTGTGCGGGGCAGTACCGAAGTCCGGGACGACAGGAGCGGGTCATGCAGTTCGGAATCTTCAGCGTCAGTGACATCACGACGGACCCGACCACGGGGCGGACCCCGACCGAGGCCGAGCGGATCAAGAACATCGTCACGATCGCGAAGCACGCGGAAGAGGTCGGCCTCGACGTGTTCGCGCTCGGCGAGCACCACAACGAGCCGTTCTTCTCCTCCTCGCCGACGACCACGCTCGCCTACATCGCCGCGCAGACCTCGACGTTGCAGCTCAGCACCGCCACCACGCTGATCACCACGAACGACCCGGTGAAGATCGCCGAGGACTTCGCGATGCTGCAGCACCTCGCGGACGGCCGCGTCGACCTGACGCTCGGCCGCGGCAACACCGGGCCGGTCTACCCGTGGTTCGGCAAGGACATCCGCGCCGGCATCCCTCTCGCCATCGAGAACTACGCGCTGCTGCACAAGCTGTGGCGCGAGCACGTGGTCGACTGGCAGGGCAAGTTCCGCACCCCGCTGCAGAGCTTCACCTCCACCCCGCGCCCGCTCGACGACGTGCCGCCGTTCGTCTGGCACGGCTCGATCCGCAGCCCGGAGATCGCCGAGCAGGCCGCCTACTACGGTGACGGCTTCTTCGCGAACCACATCTTCTGGCCGCCGTCGCACACCCAGCGGATGGTCCAGCTGTACAGGCAGCGCTTCGAGCATTACGGCCACGGCTCCGCCGACCAGGCCATCGTCGGCCTCGGCGGCCAGGTGTTCCTGCGCAGGAACAGCCAGGACGCGGTCAAGGAGTTCCGGCCGTACTTCGACAACGCCCCCGTCTACGGCCACGGCCCGTCGCTCGAGGGCTTCTCCCGGGAGACCCCGCTGACCGTGGGCAGCCCGCAGCAGGTCATCGACAAGACGCTCGGCTTCCGCGAGTACGTCGGCGACTACCAGCGCCAGCTGTTCCTGATCGACCACGCCGGACTGCCGGTGAAGACCGTCCTGGAGCAGCTCGACCTGCTGGGCTCCGAGGTCGTACCGGTGCTGCGCAAGGAGTTCGCCGCGCTGAAGCCGGCGCACGTGCCGGACGCGCCGACGCACGCCTCGCTGGTCGCCGCCCGCACCGCCCGCACGGAGAAGGAAGAGGTCACGGCATGAAGCAGCGCACGCTCGTCGTCGTCAGCGCGGGCCTGAGCCAGCCGTCCTCCACCCGCCTGCTCGCCGACCAGCTGGCAGCGGCCGCGGGCCGGGCCGCCGCCCAGCTCGGCGTCGCCCTCGACGTCCAGGTCGTCGAGCTCCGCGACCTGGCGCACGAGATCACCGACCACATGCTGACCGGTTTCGCGCCCACGTCGCTGCGGCAGGCCCAGGAGGCGGTCGCCGCGGCCGACGGCCTGATCACCGTCACGCCGGTCTTCACCGCCAGTTACAGCGGCCTGTTCAAGTCCTTCTTCGACGTGCTCGACAAGGACGTCCTGACCGACAAGCCGGTGCTGCTCGCGGCCACCGCCGGCACTGCGCGTCACTCGCTGGTCCTGGAGCACGCCCTGCGGCCGCTCTTCGCCTATCTGCGGGCCGCCGTCATCCCCACGGCCGTCTTCGCCGCCAGCGACGACTGGGGCGCGAACTCGGTGGAGGGCCCGTTGCGCGGCCGCATCGATCGCGCCGCGGCCGAGCTGGCCCGCGAGATCGACCGCCGGCAGCCGGCGACGGTGGCTGATCCTTTCGCGCTCACCGCGAGCTTCGAGGACATGATGAAAAATCTGTGAGGGTACGGCCCAGCAGAGTTCCCCAGCTACGCAGTGGCCCGGGTGCGACACCGGGCCGCTGCGCCGCTTCCGGCCGAGCTGCCGTCCCCGGCCTCGAAGCAGCCCGGTCACGCTGAATCCACGCGAACGAGAAAAATCTAGGGTCGCGAGCCCGGGAGATCCCGGGAGACCGGCTCGGCCGCCTCGACGTAGGTGGTCACCAGGGGCACGACGGCGCGCAACTCGGCCGCCTCGTCGGCTCGCCCCGTCTGCTCCAGGTGGTGAAGCAGGAGCACGAAGGCCGCGATGCTTTTCCGGCCGACCGCTGTGCGCAGGAAGCCCTCCGCCTCCGCGGAGCGCCCTTGCGCGTCGAGGAGCACGGCCAGCCGGTTCAGGGCGGCCGTGCTGCGCAGTCGGGCGGCGCGGCGGTACCACTGCTCGGCCTTGTCCGCCTGACCCCGGGCTTCGCTGCGGACACCGAGGGCGCACATGGCGTCGGGGTGGCCCCGGCGGGCGGCCTCCCTGTACCACCATCGGGCTTCTCGCGTCTTTCCGCGCCGGTCGAGAGCGACCGCGAGATTGACCATCGCCTCGAGGCTGCCGTCGACGGCGCCCTTGCGCCACCACCGCACGCCCTCCCGCTGCCGCCCGAGGCGATAGAGCAACGCCCCGAGGTCGTTCTTCGCCGAGATGCTGCCCGCGTCAGCCGCCCGGCGGAGCCAGCGTTCGCCCTCCTCGTTGCGTCCCGCCGCCACTGATCGAGCCCCGAGCCGGGTCATCGGCTCGAGCCGGCCCGCCGCCGCCGCTCGCTCCAGCCACTCGCGACTCTCCGGCTCCCGGCCGGGAACGCGGCGCACGAGCCACCACAACCAGTATTTCGCGTCGGGGCTGCCGGCCTCGGCGGCACGCAGCAACCATCGCTCAGCCTCGTCCAGACGGCCCTGATAGGACAGCGTGACGCCGAGGGCGACCATCGAGTCGCGATCTCCGCCCTCGGCGGCGGGCCGCGCCGAGGACTCGACGAGCCGGTCGTGCAGACGGGCATGGCGGAACTGATAGGCCGCACCGACCCGTCGCAGGATTCCCCGCCGGTAGGAGTCGTCGAGGAACGCCATGAATCGCAGCGGCAGGCCGTGCCTCGCGTGGACCAACCGGGAGGCCGAAAGCTGCCCCCAGGCAGTCGCGCACAGGGTGACCACCAGCGCGAACGAAGCGGCCGTCAGCATCGCCGCGCCCAGTGCCGGGACGTTGGCCGGGGCGAAGGGCGTCGGCAGGGTCAGCAGCATCGTCACGACGAGCGCCATCACTGTGCCACGTGTGAGAGCGGCGTACCGGTCGCCCCGTAGAGCGGCCCGGGCCTCCGTCGCGGCGATCGGCGGAGCCGCCTCGTCCCTGCGGGGAAGGCCGAGGACGAAGAGCACGAAGAGCACCATCAGGACGACGGTGGCCAATGCGGGAAGCGCCGCGCCGGCGAGAGCGGCTTGCAAAGAGGAGGCATCCGGCGAGGGCTTGCTCCAGTAGGCGTAGATCGAGTTGCCGGCCCCGCCGACCGCGACCCCGGCGAAGGCGTAGGCGAGATATGGGGCGAACACCACTGGCCGGAGTGCTCGGCGACCGTCGTCGACACTGAGAGCCTGCCGCCACCGCAGAGGCAGGCTGGTGGCGGCCGACCACGCGACCGGCATCGGTGCGGGCAGCACCATCACTCCCAGTAAGGGCAGGCCGAAAGCGGCGAGGCTCAGCACAGTGAACGTCGTCGCGGTGACGATCCGGCCGGGCTCGCCCACCCACACCGCAAAGACGAGGCAGACCAGAGCAGCGGCGGAGCAGTACGCCGCCAGGACCACCGCCGTGGCGACCGGCCGGAACCGCGGCAGTTGCCACCATTCGATCTCGCGTAGCCCATGGTTCTGGAACTCCTGCGCAAGCCGGCCCAGGCGTCGGCGAGCCTCCTCCGCCGTCCAGTCGAAACGCGGGCGCGACGACGTGCCGTCCGCCGGGCCTGGTGGTCGGGCGTGGTAGGCCGAGATGACCAGCTGATCCAGCAGGCGGTTCTCGATGGCCGTCCGGTCGGTGACACGGAGCAGCTCAGCGGGATCCCAGTCGCCGCCGCGGTAGGCGGCGCGGGCGAGGCTGACCATCAGCGCGGTGGACAGCGCTCGGGCGAGCGGGCCGTCGGGCTGCTCCCGCATCTGCTCGATGACCGGCGCCCAGCGAGTGGCGGCCGCGTCCGGCGTGGACAGATAGGATGCGACATCATCGAGATCGAGCGGATCGATCTCGATCACCGCGGCGCTGCCCAGAACCGTTCCGTCCTCGGCGACGGCCGCTTCGTACTCGGGGCCCCGGCACGTCAGCACGAACGGCCGGTCGTTGGCGAAGGCCCGTTCGATCTCGGCGATGGCGCCCGCGTGGTGGGCGGGGGGCAGCTCGTCGAAACCGTCCAGGACCGGCAGCACCCGGCCGCCGGAGACGAGTTCCTGGCCGACGCCCGGCCCCGCGGCGGAGATGCCCGGGTACTCCTCGGCCAGTCGCCGGCCTAGCCAAACCATGAGGTGTTCCTGGAGCGGATTCCACGACGAGAGCGACAGCAGCACGGGCACCGGCTCCACCGTGCCCTCGCCTCGGCGGAGCAGGCCCAGGGTGAGCAGGATGGCCAGAGCCGTCTTCCCGGTTCCGGGAGCGCCGAGTACGACAAGCTGACGTCGGGGCAGCGCCCGGTACCGTTCGACGATCTCGGTGGCGCTGCCGTGCAAACGGACCCGCGTCGGCCGGCCCCCGACACCGTCGCCGGCGACCGCTTCGGGGGCGGGAGCGACGGGACGCGCGGTGGCGGTCCACCGCACCGCGATGGGCGCCGGCTGATACAGGCCGCGCAGGCCCGCCTCGTCACTCCATTGGTCACGGACCGCGGACGCCAGAATGGCGGCGCAATTCCGCAGCCGCTCCTCGCCGGGGATCTCGTCGGCGTTGCGACTGCCACCGACGAGCCAGAACAGGCCGGCCAGGGTCAGGACGAAGGTCAGGACGGCGAGGTATCCGGAGACGACGCTGGCGACCTTGTCGAGGGTGTCGAGCCGGTCCGAGCCCCCGTGCCGTCCCCACAGCAGAACGGCGCTCAGACCACACAGCGCGGCGAGGGACACGAGCCGGCCCCGGCGCGGGCCGGTGCGACGGCGATCCACCACTCCACTGTATTAAGCCGGGGACCGGTCGCCGTACTCCGATCGGCCGGACCTCGGGTCTGGTGGGCCGTGCACGCGAGCCGCGAGAATGTCCCACCGCTCGCGCCCGGCGGGCGCCCTGCGGTCCGGACCCGGGTCGCGGACATCGGGGAAAGATAGTTGACTCGTCGGCATGTCGATATGGACCAGTGAACTCGCCGGCACGCTGCACCACGAGAGCATCGACTCGGCGGTGCTGCGCGACAACCCGCTCGGCGACCCGCACGTGCGCCCGCTCTGGGTCTATACGCCGCCCGGCTACGAGCAGGGCGACACGCGGTACCCGAGCATCTACGTCATCCAGGGCTACACCGGCCAGGTCACCATGTGGGGCAACCGCCAGGCGTTCCGGCAGCCCTTCATCGAGACCGCCGACGAGGTTTTCACCCGCAAACCCGGCTGCATCCTCGTCTACGTCGACGCCTGGACGGCGTACGGCGGATCTCAGTTCGTCGACTCGCCCGGCACCGGGAACTACCACTCGTACCTCTGCGACGAGATCGTCCCCTGGGTCGACGCGCACTACCGCACCATCCCCGGCCGCGAGTCCCGTGCCATCACCGGCAAGTCCTCCGGCGGCTTCGGCGCGATGATCACCCCGATGCTGCGGCCCGACCTGTTCGGGGCGCTCGCGACCCACGCCGGCGACGCGCTGTACGAATACTGCTACCTCAACGAGTTCGCCAAGGCGACCCGGGCGCTGCGCGATTATGACCACGACATCCAGGTGTGGTGGAAGGACTTCTAGTCCCGGGTCGCCTTCACCAAGGAGGAGGACCTGACACTGAGCCTGGTCCTGGGCTGCACCGCTGCGTTCTCCGCCGACCCCGACGGCACCCCGCGGCTGCCCTTCGACGCGCGCTCCGGTCAGTTGATCCCGGAACTCTGGGACCGCTGGCTCGCCTGGGACCCGATCCGCATGATCGACCAGTACGCCGCCCAGCTCCGCTCCCTGCGCGCCGTCTGGATCGACGCCGGCACCCGCGACGAGTGGTTCCTCGACCTGGGCGCCGAAGCCTTCCGCGCCGGCCTGGAGCGCGTCGGCGTCCCGGACGAGAAGATCGCCTTCGAGCTGTTCCCGGCCAAGCACGGCGGGATCGACTACCGCTATCCGCTGGCGGTGGCCTGGCTCGCCGACCGCCTCGAACGGGACTAGGGCTTCCTTCAGATCCCGAAGAACTGCGCGATCGCTGTGGCGGCGTGCACCTTGGTGGCGGTACGGCCCATCAGCGCCGGGGACGGCTTCGGACCCGGAACGGTGTGACCACCGCCGTGCACGGTGTACAACGCCACCGGCGCGTGCCCGTCCTGCCGATGGTCGATCCGGCTCACCCGCGGCCCGGCACTCCCGCCCGGCACCTCCGTGACCACCGGCGGCGCGGTGATGCCGTTGCGGGCGGCGAAATACGCGGCGGTTTCCGGTGCGGACAGCATCGCCCCGCCCACCCGGAACACGATTCGTGCCCAGGGAGCCATCTTCCCGCCGCCGTACGGCACGATCCGGTCGCTGGTGCCGTGGAACAGCACCACCGGCTTCGGGACGACCGGCAGCCCCGGCACCAGGAAGTTTTCCGGCGCCGGCTGCTGGGCTGCGATGACCGCGCCGCCGGCGATCAGGTCGGGGCGTTCGTGCAGCAGCCGGATCACCATGCCGCCACCGTTGGAGTACCCGGCCGCGTAGGTCTCCCGCCCGTCGGCGACGCGCTTCACGACGGCCTCGGCGAAGGCCACGTCGTCGATGTCGTGGCGGCGGGCCGGGAAACGGTTGTTCTTGCGGGCGTCGTTCCAGTTGCCCCGGTACCCGTCCAGGTAGGCGACGGCGGTGCGGCCGAGCTGGTCGAACGCGTTGCCGGTGAACCTGCGGAAGACCTCGGCGTTCTGGGTGGAGCCGTGGAAGGCGAGCAGCAGGCGGTCGTAACCGTCGTCCGGCGCGACCAGCGTATAGCTGCGGGTCTGTCCGGCCACGTCGATGGTTTCCATGCGGTCCCCCCACTAAGCGGATGAGCTATCCACTTAAAGGTAGCATGTAGCGGATGAGCTATTCGGTTATCCTTGTCACGTGACGACTCCCTCACTCCGCAAGGACGCGGCCCGCAACTGGAAGCACATCGTCGACACCGCCCGGGAGTTTGTGGACGACGGTGTGCCGCTGCGGCTCAACGACGTCGCCCGCGCGGCATCCATCGGCGTGGCCACGGTCTACCGTCACTTCCCCACCGCGGAAGCGCTGCTGGAGACGGTCGCGCAACCGGGGCTGGAACGGCTCGCCGCGGCGGCCGACCAGGCCTTGGCCGCGGACGACGAGTGGGAGGGGCTCGCCGGCTTCCTGCGCGCGGGCATCGGTGTGCAGCTCGCCGACGCCTCCGTCCAGCCGGTCGTGGCCGCCGCCTCGCACGCGCTGCCCGTGACGGCCGAGCTGGTCACCCACCTGCACGCGGTGACCGGCCGGCTGCTCGACCGGGCCCGGACGGCGGAAGTGATCCGCGCCGGGATCACCCAGGACGACGTGGTCCGGCTGATGTGCGGCGTCGTCTTCGCCGCCGGAGTGCACGCGCGGGCGGACGAGCGGGCCGATCTGACCGGCAAGTACCTCGACATCGTCCTGGCCGGCCTTCGGCCTGATCAGGTCTCCGCCGGAGCATGAGAGGCATCGCGAGTGGGGGCTTCGACAGCGCCATGCCGAGAAGCTCCGGCGCAAGGCGCAAGGTGAATCCAGATCGGTGAGGGGACCACGACATCCAGGTGTGGTGGAAGGACTTCCAGTCCCGGGTCGCCTTCACGCCGACCAGCTCCGCTCCCTGCGCGCCGTCTGGATCGACGCGGCACCCGTGCCTGGGCACTAAGCGATCTAATCGGATATGGCCGGGTCCACGTGGGTCACCGTGCTGTGGTGAGGGCTGGAGCAAGGAAATCAATTTCTCAAGCGTGTCCGGAATGCTGGCCCGGACCAGCATTTCGAGCGCAACCAGCCCCTCGAGGGGCCCCGACCAGGCCATTCGGGTCAGAAGGTGACCAGCGGGTCCCCGATGAAGTCGGCGATGAAGTTGATGAAGAAGAAGCCGAAGAACAGCACGTTGAGCGCCAGGATCACGTAATGCCATGGCCTCGGGCGGGCCGGTTTCGGCAGGCGCGAGTTCAGGTACATCAGCATGAAGGGGTAGATCAGGGCGCCCAGGTTGGACATGTTCGCCGACCACTGGACCAGATTGACCGGCAGGGCAAGATGCAGGACCACCGAGATGATGACCAGCAGCGTGAGCATGAACGGGAAGTAGAACCTGCGCGGGTCGCCCTCGATCAGGCTGCGCAGCCGGGGGCTGGTCGCGTGGGCCGCGTCCGTCGTGACGCGGACCATCGCCTCGAAGATGCCCAGTTGGGTGCTGAAGAGGATGAGCACGCCGACGATCAGGGCGACGTAGAACAAGCCCTGCCCGTACTGGTCGCCGAGGACCGACGCGACGAAGGTGGGGATCTCGGCGGTGGTGGGGCGGCGGCCGGAGACCTCGACCGCGTGGGCCATCAGGATGGTGGGGAGCAGCATGCCGACCATCGCGCCGAGGAAGAAGACGCCCCACATGTCGATCAGCAGGAATCTGTACCAGCGGCGCCAGCGGCCGGCATTCTCCGGGGTGTCGGCGAACGTCACGCCGACGTCGAGCATCCGTTCCTGGGAGCCGCGCAGACCGGAGATGAAACCGGTCCGATAACCCATGCCGTAACCCTTGTCGCGGTAGTGGCCCATCACATACCAGTTCAGTCCGGAGGCCAGCGCGGTGAAACCGGCCAGGCCGCCCAGCTGGGTCGCGGTGATGCCGGCCGGGGGTGCGGCCGGGGTGAAGAAGCCGCGGATGCCTTCCCACCACAGTGCGAACGGCACCACGAACAGGTCGATCAGGACGAGCGCGATCAGGATCGTGCCGACCATCAGCCAGTTCGCCAGCTCCAGGGTGCGGCTGATCCGCTTGGCGAACGCGGTCAGCAGGAACACCACGACGAGCAGCGCGATCGCCCACAGCCGGGGCTCCTCCGCCCCGGGCGGCGCCACCTCGCCGTGCACCAGCGCGTAGACGCCCTGGCCGGCCGACGCCGCCCATCCGCCCGCGATGAACGCGAAGATCACTATGAACACCGACAGCGGCACCCAGAGCAGGTAACCCGGCGGCACCCGGCCCCAGCCGACCACCGGTACCTCGCCGGTGGCCAGCACGTACCGGGAGCACTCCACGTTGTAGAACGTCTGCAGCACGGCCGAGACCACGATCACCCAGCCCACGCCGACGAACCCGAACTGGCCGACGGCCTGCGGCCCGAGCAGCCACTCGCCGCTGCCGATCGAGATGCCGAGAGCGATCAGGCTGGGCCCCACCACGTACATGAAAAGCTGGCGTGGCCCGATCCGCGGAACCCGGAACACCTCCTCCGGCTCCGGCAGGTCACCCACCGCCAGGTCCGGCCGGCTGCGACCCAGGGCATAGCTGCGAACGGTCTCCTGACCCATGACGCGCCTCCTCGGGCGAGAACGCCGATGGGCTCCCAACCTTCGCCTTCCGCCGCGCGGAGGCAAGACCGCGGCGCAAGAGGTGCGGGATCTGGAAACTCTGATCGATACCGGTCGATTCGACAGCCATTATTCAGTACGAACCAGACCGGTCCCGTGGCCACCCCGCGACCTGCCTGCCGGGTCCGGACCGCAGGGCGCCCGCCGGGCGTGAGCGGTGGGTCACCCTCGCAGGCTCGCGTGGACGGCCCGCTCCAGGGCCGCTTCCGCCGCGCACGCGATGTCGGGCCGCACACCGTCACCTTCCCAGTTGCCGCCGGTGACGGTGTCGAACACGGTGGCCTCCGGCAGCATGCCCCACACCTGACGGGTCAGCTGCACCGGCGTGACATGGTCGGCCGCGCCGCGGGTGGACTCACCCACGACGGTCGCCCGGCCCCGCGCCTGCAGGTGATAGGCCAGCGCCTCCGCCGACGAGTACGTCCGCGAGCTGACCAGCACGAACAGCTCCTGGTCCAGGGCGCTCCCGGCCGGCCGCGCCGACGTCCACCACTGCCGGCGCCGATCCCGGTAGACGACCTCCGACAGCTGCCGCGCCTCGTCCCCGAGCAGCATCTCCGCGATCAGCGCGACCGTGCCCGGGTCGCCGCCGCCGTTGCCGCGCAGGTCCAGCACCAGCCGCGTCGCCCCGCGCCCCAGCGCGAACGCCGCCTCCAGGTAGGGCTGCGCGTGCTCCACCGGGTCCAGGGTGTCCAGCCTCAGCACGAACGCGCCGCCCGCGAGCCGGGCCACCTCGCCGACCCCGCCGGCCCGGGCCCGCACCTCCCGCGGATCGACCGCCGGCCACCCCTTCGACTCGGTGTCCGGGTCCGCCGCCCCGGTGTCGGCGAACAGCAGCTCCAGGTGCCGCGAGTGCACCTGCGCGCACGCTTCGACGGCCCGGCAGCTCGCGCTGTCCAGCGGTTCCGGCCGGTCCGCGAACGTCGCCTCCAGATCGGCCACCAGGGCATCGAGGCGCGGGCCGGCCGGCATCAGCCGGTGCAGCCATCCCACCAGGAGCCGGGTGAATGCCGTGACGCTGACAGCCTGCTCGTCGACCATGATCCAACGGTAGGGGACCGCGGGCCCGGCGTCCCGGCTCCCGGCTCTGCCCTCAGCAGAGCCGGGCACCCCGCGCACGGGCCTACCGCTCACCGGCGAAACCGGACCACGCCGGAAAGGGCGCCGCCGGCCCGGGGACGGCCCGGGCCGGCGGCTTGCAGCGGTGTTCCAGCAGGAAGAAGCAGTCAGCGGCCCTGGAGCCGCTTCACGTTGTCGCCGAAGGTCCAGCCCTTCGAGCCGTCCCAGTTGATCGACCAGGTCATCAGGCCCTTGAGGCCGGGGACGCTGTTCCACGCCTGGGTCACCAGGGCCGGCGTCATGTAGCCACCGCCCGCCCCCGGCTGCGCGGGCAGGCCGGGCACCTGCTTGTCGTACGGGATGCGGATGGTCGTGCCCTGGATCGTCAGGCCGCTGGCCAGGCACTGGGTCTGAACCGTGAAGCCCTGGACGGTGCCGGCTGGGTAGGAATCACCGGAACAGCCGTACATCGAACCGTTGTAATACTGGACGTTCAACCACCACAACCGGCCGTTGTCCAGGTACTTCTTGATGATCGGCAGGTACGAGCCCCAGATCGAGCCGTAGACGACGCTGCCGCCGGTCACGTATGCGGTCTCCGGCGCCATGGTGAGCCCGAAGGTCGGCGGCATCGCGGCTAGCACCCCGTCGATGATCCGGATCAGGTTGGCCTGCGAGGTGGACAGCTGGTTGATGGATCCGCTGCCGGTGAGGCCGGTCTCGATGTCGATGTCGATGCCGTCGTAGTTGCCGGCCTTGAGGATCGGCACGATGGTCTGCACGAACCGGTCGGCGACGGCGCTGGAGCTGAGGTCGACGCCGGCGGTCGCGCCGCCGATGGACATCAGGACGGTGGCGCCCTGCGCCTTGGCCGCGCAGATCTCGGCGGGCGTGGGCACCTTCACCCCGGCGTCCATGCCGTTCTCCCAGAGCACGGTGCCGTCCGGGCGGATCACCGGGAAGGCCGCCATCAGCACGTTGTAGCCGTGCTGGGTGATCCGGCTGTCGTTGACCGGGATCCAGCCCATGCCGGGGTGCACACCGTTGGCGGCGCCGTCCCAGTTCTCCCAGTAGCCCTGCAGCACCTTGCCGGCCGGGCGGCCCTTGACCGCGCACGCGGGCTGACTGACTGTCGGCGTAGGAGTTGGCGTGGGCGACACGGTGGGAGTGGGCGACACGGTGGGAGTGGGCGACGGGGAGCCGCCTCCGCTGCAGGAGCCGAGGTCTCGCCACAGGGTCGGGGTCGCGGCCGGGTTCCAGCCGGTGCCCGCCCACGCGGTGTGCGTGACGATGGCCTGATAGAGGTGGGCCTGATAGGTGACCTGCTGCCCCGCGGTGTACGAGACGCCCTCGGCCCAGTTCACCGACGAGCAGGCGACAGCGGCCGCCCCCGCCGGCGAGAAGGCCATCACGGACCCGGTGGCGACGACCATCCCGGCGACGAGCACCATCAACCCGCGTCGAATTCTCATGGCCACATAGTGGCGTTCACATCTTTGAATATCAAGGGTTGTTAACTGTTAACGGTAGTCGCCGGGTGGAATCTGCGGCGGAGTGTCTTCCGCTTGACAGGCCGCCCCACCGGCACGCGCTAGCTTCGTGGCAACAGCGGTGCGCCCGGGAGCAGCCATGGGTTATCGCGAGTCGGAGAATCAACGCCTGGCACGGGTGTACAACGCCACGCGCAAGCGCATCCTGCTGCTCTACTGGTGGGCGCTCTTCGGGGTGTGCCTGCTGCTCTTCCTGTTCTCCGCCGCCCAGTTCTTCAACTGGCGGGACGAGCAGGTGCTCGACGCGCCGCCGGGCGCAGTGGCCCTCTCCTTCGGGAAATCGCGGATGCCGGTGACCAGAACGGTAGTCGCCGACCTCGATACCTCCCGGAAGGCCGGCACGACGGGTCTCGCCGCCTGGCTGGAGCGGGACCCCCTCAACCGTGCGGAACAGTTTCCCGCCCAGCAGATCATCATCAGCGCGACCCCGGTGACGCCGACGACGGTCGTGGTGACCGTCACGGCCGATCCTTGGGCACCCGAACGCGTCGAGTCCGGCGTCTACGCCGAGACCCTCGTCGTGGCCGGCGAAGCGGGCACCGCGGAGATACCTGTCCTGATCGGTGTCGGTCAACGAAGTGGCCGCTGGGCGCTCACCGCCTTCACCACCCTCGTTCTCGGCGCAGGCCTGGGGCTGACCGTCAAGTGGATCACCGAGCGCCTCACCCCGCAGGCGGCGTTGTACCGCAGACTCTCGTCGCTGCGCCGAGCCATGGGCTGGGTCGTGGACGGTCGCGACCTGCCGCTCACCGCCCGGCTGCGCGTGGAGGAGATCGAGGATCTGATCATTCGCCAGGATCTCGGTCACGCCGAGGAGGCGTTCGGGAATCTGGAACCGCGGCGGGACGAGGTGGCGGTACTCACCAGCCAGATAAGCGTCCTGTACGACCAGATCGACAGCCAGGTGGCGGCCATCCGAAGAAGCGAGGAGGTCTCCGGGCTGAACGACTCGGACCTGGCTCTCGCTGAGGCGGTCGTCGACGAGGAGCACCGCAGCCTGATGGAGGCGCAGTCCATCCCCTGGCCGGAGGACGCGGAGCGGACGAAGACCTGTCTCCAGGACCTCCGCAACCGGTTCGTGCTGGCCGGCCAGGTGATCCACTCGTTTCTCCGTGAACCGGAGAACACCGAGTTGCGGCAAGCGATGCGGCACCTGCAATTCGGCCAGTACGACGACGCCGAGACGAGATACCGCGCACGTGACGCGTGGACCGGCGGACCAGCCGAGCCGAAGCGGACGACGACCACACTGGGCAGACGCCGCAGAGTACGGCTCAAAACGCGCAGGGAGCCCATCATGTCCCCCTGGTTCCGGCTGGCTCGGCCACTGGCCGGGATCGCGTCAGTGGTCGTGGTGGCCCTCGTCGGACTGAAGACGCAGTACCTCGACAACCCGGGGTTCGAGAGCAACGTCTCGGCCTGGGTCGGGCTCGGGCTGTGGGGACTCGCGATCGAGCTGAGTGGGGTCGCGATCGTTGACGTCCTCGCCCGGCTGGGCAGCGGCACGCCCGTACCGGGACGGCAGGTCTGATGCCAGGTCGTTATTGCTCGAGCCGCAAGGCAAGTCCGAGGTACGCAGCGAAGCGTTCCCAAGCCGGGCGAGCGTCCTCGATGTCGAAATCGGCCAACGGGTGGACGGTCACGGTGACCGCCTTCTTGCCGATCGTGCGCTTCCATGTGGCCATCACGCGTCCGTCGCGGACCAGGGTTGACTGGAAGACGCCGTTGTTGCCGGGTACCACCGCCGCCAGCTGAACAGGCGTCGCCATCATCGAACGGTCCTTGTAACCCAGCAGATATTCGTCGAAGCCGGGCAGTGCCCACCAGCCGGTCACCGGGCCGGCGTCGAGCGCCTCCGGGTCGGCCCACATCTCGGTGCCGTCGACGCCGACGCGCGCGAGGGACGCCGCCGCCACGCCGGCGCGGGCGTCGGTCATCGGGAGGCTCGTCCAGCCCGCGAAGTCCTTGACCGTCGCGGGGCCGTGGGACCGGAAGTAACGCTGCGCGAGGATCGCCAGGCCCTCCTCGCGGGACGGGCTGCGCCGGGCGGCCGGCACCCACTCGTCGAGCAGGACGAACGTCTGTTCCTTGCCCACGTTCGGTGCGATGGCTGTCAACGAGCGCTGACTCGCGTACCACAGCAGATGGTAGCCCCGCTGACCGCTCACATCGATCCCGCCCGCGGAGAGCGCGGCCAGGCACCCGGATCGCGGCAGCCGGCCGCCGCCGGCCGGAATCGCGGCAGCCAGCAGCTCCAACGCCCGGGTGGCGGTCTTCTCGTCGAGACCGAGGTGTTCCCAGCGCTTCGCGACGGCGGTGAGCTGGCGGACGCCGGTGAGGTCGAGCATCCAGTGCGCGTCGGCGGACGGCACGAGATGGACCGTGCCGCGCATCGGCCAGGTGCGCACGACGGCGCGCTCCTCGGTCGCGGCGACGACGTCCGGCAGGGTCCGGCCGGGCAGCCGCACGCCGAGCGACCAGAGGACGCTGTTGAGGTCCTGCGCCTGCATGGCGCCGAACCACTCGACGACGTCCGCGACGGTGTCCCGCGTGGCGGAGCCGAGCAGCAGGCTGGTCAAGCGGAGGCTCAGTGCCGTAGACGTGTCCACGGCACCGAGCCTATGAAAGGTCAGCGCCCGCGCGCTGCCCGGTACCGCTTGATCAGGATGTTGGTGGACGAGTCGGCATCGTCGGCCGGGGCCTCGCCCGAGGCCAGCTTCGGCGCCAGCTGGTTGGCCATCACCTTGCCGAGCTCGACACCCCACTGGTCGAACGAGTTGATCTCCCAGATCACGCCCTGGGTGAACGTGATGTGCTCGTAGAGCGCCACGAGCTGCCCGAACGTGGCCGGGGTGAGCTTCTCGGCGAGGATCGTGGTGGTCGGGTGGTTGCCCTGCATCACTCGGTGCGGCGCCACCTTGGCGTCGGTGCCCTCGGCCTGCACCTGCTCCAGCGTCCGGCCGAACGCGAGCGCGCCGGTCTGGGCCAGGAAGTTGGACATGAACAGGTCGTGCATCTCGCCGATGTCGTGGTTCGGCACGCTGAAGCCGATGAAGTCCGCCGGGATCAGCTTGGTGCCCTGGTGGATCAGCTGGTAGAAGGCGTGCTGGCCGTTGGTGCCGGGCTCGCCCCAGAACACCTCGCCGGTCTGGAAGGAGACCGGCTCGCCGGACAGGCGCACCGACTTGCCGTTGCTCTCCATGGTCAGCTGCTGCAGGTACGCGGCGAACCGGTGCAGGTACTGCGCGTACGGCAGGACCGCGTGCGACTGGGCGCCGAGGAACGTGTCGTACCAGACGTTGATCAGCCCGAGCAGGGCCGGCACGTTGCGCTCGATCGGGGTGCTGCGGAAGTGCTCGTCGACGGCGCGGTACCCGCTCAGCATGTCGGCGAAGTTGTCCTTGCCGACCGCGATCATGACGGACAGGCCGACTGCGCTCGGCAGCGAGTAGCGGCCGCCGACCCAGTCCCAGAAGCCGAACATGTTGTCGGTGTTGATGCCGAACTCGCTGACCTTCTCGGCGTTGGTGCTGACGGCGACGAAGTGCTTCGCCACAGCGGCGTCATCGGTCAACGTGTTCAACAGCCACGACCGGGCCTCGCGCGCGTTCGTCAACGTCTCCTGGGTGGTGAACGTCTTCGACACGATGATGAACAGCGTGGTCGCCGGGTCGAGGTCCCGGGTCTTCTCGTAGAGGTCGGTCGGGTCGATGTTCGACACGAACCGGCACTCGATGTCGCGCTGGGAGTAATCCTTCAGCGCCTCGTACGCCATCACCGGGCCCAGGTCGGACCCGCCGATGCCGATGTTGACCACGGTCGTGATGCGCTGCCCCGTGTGCCCGGTCCACTCCCCCGAGCGCACCTTCTCGGCGAACGCGCCCATCCGGTCCAGGACCTCGTGCACGTCGGCGACCACGTCCTGGCCGTCGACGACCAGCGACGCGTCCCGTGGCAGGCGCAGCGCGGTGTGCAGCACAGCGCGGTCCTCGGTGACGTTGATGTGCTCGCCGGCGAACATCGCGGTGATCTTCTCGCTCAGCCGCGCCCGCTGGGCCAGGGCGAACAGGGCGGACAGCACCTCGTCGGTGATCAGGTTCTTGCTGTAGTCCACGTACAGGCCGGCGACCTCCGCGGCGTACCGCTCACCGCGCTGCGGGTCGCTGCCGAACAGGTCACGCAGGTGCACCGCCGAGAACTTCTCCGCGAGTCCCTGGAGGCTCTGCCATTCGGTGCTGTCGGAAACGTGTTCGCTCATCTCTCCCACTTAAGTCTTTTCGCCCATCGTGGCACGGAGCGCCGCCGCGCGCCGGAGTTGGGGCGGGTCTCGAAAATGTCGTACCCGATCCCTAGGTTCTCCGGCATGGTTTCCGCGGCGTTCTCGTACCTCGGCTCGTCGGCCCTCGACGGCGGTCTCACCCTGCAGACCTCCGGCGGCCCGGCCGCGCACCCCCGCTTCTTCACCGGCTTCCTCACCGACCCGGGCGCCGCCGCGACCGGTCTGCTGGCGGTGGCCGAGGTCGCCCGGACCCGCTATTTCCGGCCGGCCGGCCCGGTCAGCCTGGACCCGGTGGTCACGGCCGGCTCCGACCGGCTGCGCTTCGAGTCCTTCTCCGGCTGCTGCGGCGTCTACGCCCGGATGGACCTGCTGCCCGCCGGCCTGGACGGCGAGATCGTCGCGCACGGCACCACCAACGTCGACGTCAACCTGCCTCTGCAGCGGGCGTTGACGCGGGTCGGGCGCACCGACCCGCTGCACGTCGCGGTCGGTCCGGACGATCTCACCGTGACCACCTTCGACGGCCCGCTGGTCGAGCGGAAGGTGCCGTTGCCGTCCCGGTGGCTGCGCGGCTTCGCCGAGGCGCAGGTGCTGACCGCGCGTTTCGACCCGCGCGCCGAGATCGGGACGGCCGAGGCCCGGGTGCTGCTCAACCGGCTGCCGGCCAGCGACAGATCGGTGCTCTGGGCGGTGCCGGCGGGCCGTTCGCTGCGCCTCACCTCCCGGCCCGCGCCGGGCGCGGTCTGCCTCCCGGGCGCCGGGCGGCTGGCATCCCTGAAACCCTTCCTTCGGTACGCGCGAACGCTGCGCGTCCACGGTCCATCCGTGTCCGCGGGCAGCGGGCCGGTGGCCAGCACGTGGGAGCTGAGCTTGCCGTCACTGCGGCTGTCGCTGACCCTGTCGCCGGAGCCGTACCGCGGGTTCTCCGGCGAGGGTGCGGTGCTGGAGTCGCTCGCCTCCGACCAGGCCGCCGACGACGCCGACCTGATCAGCGCCCTGCTCTCCTGGGACCCGGCCATCGACGTGGACGCGCTGGCCACCGCGGCCGGCATCGACGCCCGCCGGGTGCGTGACGCGCTGACCCAGCTGGGGGCGGCGGGGCGGGTCGGCTACGACGTGGCCGAGGCGGGCTACTTCCACCGCACCCTGCCCTACTCGGCGGACGCGGTGGAGAAGATGAATCCCCGGCTCGCCGGCGCCCGGGCCCTGGTGGCGGCCGGCGCGGTCACGGCCGGGCCGCAGGTCTCGACGGTCCGCAGCGGCGACGAGGTCTATCAGGTGCGTAACGCCTCGTCGTGCACCTGCCCGTGGTGGGCCCAGCACCGCGGTGACCGGGGCCCGTGCAAGCATGCGCTCGCCGTCCGCCTGGTGCGTGCCGCGTCGCCGGAGGCCGTCGAGGCGGTCGAGGCGTGACCCTCGCGTGGGAGCGCTTGGACGAGCTGGCCCTGGCCCGGGACCTCGACGGCATCGGTGCGCTGCTGCTCGCCACACCCACCCACGTGAACGGCAGCCTCGACGCGTCTGTCCTGGCCACTCGGCCGGCCCGGGCGGAGGCCGACGGCTGGGAACCGTGGACCTGGACCTGGAGCAGGCGCTGCTCTGCACGACCTGCTGGAACTGACCACCCAGGTGGCCCGGGCGACGGGTGCTCGTGGCCGGATCGCCGCGCTGGCACCGCTTGCCGGGCGGGGCGGCAGCTCTCGGCTGGTGGCGGAGGCGAAACGCTTGCAGGCAGTCCTCACCGGCTGACCGGGCGGCACAGGGAAAGGAAACGCCGCCCGGCGGGGGACCGGACGGCGTTTCCCTTTTTCAGGGGAGGAGCAGAGCTTCTCGGTGCGTGATCAGCGGAGCTTCACGTTGAAGATCGGGCTGGCGGCCAGCTTCTTGAAGGAGGCCAGGCTCGCCGGGGTGCTGTTGATGCTGATGTCGCGGTTGCCCTCGTCGTCGGCCTTCGTGTCGAAGTGCACGATCGCCTTGATGCCGGGACGCTTGACCAGCTCGGGCAGGACGCTGTTGTAGACGGCGGTCTTGTCGGTGGGCTTGCCGATGCGGTGGTAACCGCCCCACTCGGCGATCATCAGCGGCTTGTCGGCGTGCTTGGCCCGCGCCCAGTCGTAGAAGCCGAGGCCGCCGCCCTTGGGGGCACGGTCCAGCAGGTCACCGAAGACGCCGTAGTGGTAGTAACCCTTCTCGACCGAGACGTACGAGTCCAGGCCGATCCAGTCGACGATGTCGTTGCCCGGGTAGAGGTCCTTCCACCAGGTCTGCGCCATCCACTTCTCGTTGCCCATGTAGGCGAGCACGTTGACCACGTTGGTCACGCCCTGCTGACGCAGGCGCTGGATGGTGTGGCGGTACATCGCCGCGAAGTCCTTGGCCTCCCAGCCGGAACCGGCCTTGGCGACGACATCGTTCTCCGGCTCGTGGTTGAGCACGAGGAAGGCCTTCTTGCCGTACGTCTTCATCCGCGCGGCGAACGCGTCGATCCGCTTGTTCTGCTCGCCCTTGGCGACCTTGGCCCAGGTGGAGCCGTACGCGACCTTCCAGTTCAACAGCAGCACGCGGGGGTTCGCGGCGTCGTTGGTCATGGCGATCTCGGCCTTGGTCGGGAACACCTCGTTGCCCTTGTGGTACGTGTGGAAGATCGTCGCGGTGCGGCCGCTCAGCTTCTCCCAGTTCTTGTGCTCGAGGTCGCGCGGCTTGCTGGTGAAACCGCCGGCCGCGCCGCCCCACAGCACGCCGCAAGAGGGCACGAGCTTGGCGTCGGTGACGCAGTTGGCGTAGTCGCCGGCGGCGACCGGGGTGACCGGCTTGGCCGGGGTCACGGCGGCCGGGGCCTTGCCGTCGGTGGTGACGACCAGCTCCGGGCCGCCGCCGGCCTTGTTCTCGGCCGACTGGAAGCGGACGGCGCCGTTGGTCAGCGACGAGGTGACGGCGAACGAGTAGGTGCCGGGGCCGGTGATCTCGGCGCTCAGGTCGAGGCCGACCCGGGTGTCGGTGGAGGCCGGGGTCGCCGAGGCGACCGCGAGGCCCAGCTTCGGGGCGTTACCGGAGGTCAGCTTCGCCTCGGTCCACGAGTTGTTCACGACCCGGGAGATGGTGACCTTGCCCGACGGCTTGCCGGACGGGCTCAGGAACAGCCGCGCCTTCTTGACGTCGGTGCCGGCCGGAACCGTGAACTTCAGGAACGCGGTCTTCGTGTCGCCACCCGACTTGCCGGCCACGAGCTTGTCGGCCGAGCCGAACGCGGCGGTCTTGCGGGCGCTCGAGGTGTAGCTGTCGTCTGCGGCCTGGATGGCCAGCTCGGCGTCGGCCGCGGCAGCGGCACTGGGCACCATCACAGCGGCGGTGCCGGCGATTACGGCGGTCAGAGCTGTCACAGACTTCGGCAGCTTGGCGCGTCGCATTTAAGAACTCCCCCGGTTTGTCCAGCCGTTGTCGGCCGGGCATGTGAAAGAGATTCCAGGGCGACGGGTGCGCGCCAAGTGCCCGTGCAGGTGCCACCCGGTTGCGGCTCAACCGCCGCCATCCGGGCGGATTCGCTTGCACCCAGGGACGACTGCCGGTAGCCAGGAGGAATGATGCTGATCTTCGACGGCCACAACGATCTGCCCATGCGGCTGCGCGAGTGGCACTCCTCCGGCGTGGCGGGGCTCGAACAGGAGCGGCCGCCGCTGCACACCGACCTGCCGCGGTTGCGGGCCGGCGGGGTCGGCGCCCAGTTCTGGTCCGTGTTCGTGCCTTCGGACCTGCCGGAGCCCCGCGCGGTGGTGGACACGCTGGAGCAGATCGACCTGGTGTACCGGATGGTGGCCGCCTACCCGGCGGACCTGGAGATCGCCCGTACCGCGGCGGACGTGGAGCGCATCATGGCGGCCGGGCGGATCGCCTCGCTGATCGGCGTCGAGGGCGGCCACAGCCTGGCCGGATCCCTCGGCGTGCTGCGCGCGCTGGCCCGGCTCGGCGTCCGTTACGTGACGCTGACCCACAACGATCACACCGGCTGGGCGGATTCGGCGGCGCAGCCTCCGGCGGTGGGCGGCCTCACGGCACAAGGGCGGGCGATCGTACGCGAGATGCAGCGCATCGGCGTCCTCGTCGATCTGTCACACGTCGCCACCGAGACGATGCACGCGGCCCTGGACGAGGCCGTCGCCCCGGTGATCTTCTCGCACTCGGGGGCGCGCGCGGTCACCGACCATCCCCGCAACGTCCCGGACGACGTGCTGTCCCGTCTGCCCGCGAACGGTGGGGTCATCCAGTTGACGTTCGTGTCGTACTTCGTCTGCGCGGCGCTCAACGAATGGCAGGAGGCCGCCACCGCGGAGTGGCAGCGGCTGGGCCTGCCGCCGGACCCGTGGACGTGGCCCCGGTCGCCCCGGCCGGGCGAGGATCCCGCCGCGGTGCCGGTGACATGGCCGGTGGACGTGGCGGCGGAGCCGGCCTTCCGCGCGTGGCTGGCGGCCCATCCCAAGCCGGAGGCGACCGTGGCGCAGGTGGCCGACCACGTCGAGCACGCCCGGGAGGTGGCCGGGGTGGATCACCTGGGGCTCGGCGGGGACTACGACGGCACGTTGGAGGTGCCGCCCGCGCTGGCGGACGTGTCGACGTACCCGCGGCTGCTCGACGAGTTGCGTGACCGGGGCTGGGCAGAAGCCGAGCTGCGCAAACTCGCGTCGGGCAACGTGCTGCGGGTGCTGCACGAGGCGGACCGGATGGCGGCCGGCGCTTCGGGGTGATCCCGGTTCTCCATCGACGCCACCTTCACTGGTCACGCCGGCCGTGATCGCGGTCCCACGCAGGTCAGGCGGGATTGTCGGGGCCGACCGGGGGCTCGGTCGGCGCTTCGGCCGCGCCTTCCGCCGCGCTTTCCGCCGCGGTGGAGTCGGTGGGATCAGGCGAGGACGGCGGGCGACCGGTTCCGATCACCGCATACACATCCGGGCGCTGCTGGCGGAGGGTCCTGCCCCAGCGCAGGCCCACCAGGTAGAGCACCAGGAACGCGAGCGGCGGGGACCACACCTTGAGCAGGTTGTCGGAGTCCAGCAGGATGCCGAACGACACGACCGTGAGCAGCAGGATCAACGTGAGGAAGATCAGCGAGATCCACGGGGCGATCGCGCTGCGCCAGCGGGTCTCGCCGCGGTCGCCGCCCCGGAAGTAACGGACCACGGCGACCGCGGCGATCACCATGAGCACCAGCACACCCAGACCGCCGGACACCGTGCCGAAGAAGAACAGGTCGGTGGTGGGGTTCCAGCCGGCGACGGCGAACAGCAGCAGCACGACCAGGGCCAGCGCGGACTGCGCGACCGACGCCGTGACCGGGACGTCGTCGCGGGTCCGGGCCAGCTCGCCCGGCAGCACACCTTCACGGGCGACCGTCAGCGCATAGCGCGCGACGGTGTGGTGGAAGGCGAGCATCGCGGCGAACAGGCTGGTCGCGAAGAACACCCGGGCCAGATCGATCACGGCGGCCGGAAGGTAGGGCTCGGGCAGGAAGAAGAACAGGTCGTCCAGGTGGTCGGCGGCGATCGCGATGATCTGATCGGGACCGGCGACGACCGACATCACCCAGGCGGTGCCGCCGTAGAGGACGGCCGCCACCAGCAGGGTCAACCCGATCGCGCGGGCCACGGTGCGGCGCGGATCCTTCGCCTCGGCCGCGTAGACCAGCGGCGCCTCGAAGCCGACCATCCCGGCGACCGCGGCGACCAGCAGGGCGACACCGCCGGCGCTGGCGATCAGCGCCGGGTTGAGCGTGTCGACCGTGACCGTGCCGCCGGCCGGGTTGCCGAGCATGGCCGCGTCCAGGATCAGCACGATCAGCACTTCCGCGCAGACCAGGACGGTCAGGATGCGAGCGTTCAAATCAATGTTCAACCGGCCGAGGACTGCGATCAGCGCCCAGCCGGCCAGCGCCCAGATCACCCACGAGATCTCCAGCCCGAACGTTGCGGCGGCATGGTGGGCGGCCACCCCGAACGCGCCGTAGAGCCCGATCTGCATGGCGTTGTAGGCCAGCAGCGCGACGAACGCCGTCCCCACGCCGGCCGGCCGGGACAGGCCGGCCGCCGCGTACGCGTAGAAGGCGCCGCTGTTCGGCACATGCCGGGCCATCGCGGCGAGCCCCACCGCGAAGACGCCGAGCACGGCGGCGACCAGCATGTACGCGACCGGGATGCCTTTCTCCTGGACCTGCCCGTAGCCGAGGGGCAGCGCCCCGGCCACGACGGTCAGCGGCGTCATGGCGGAGACCGCGATGACGAAGATCGGCCACGTGCCGAGCCGGCGCTCGGGAGTCGTGGCCTCCGCGGGGATGTGGCCCGGCTCGGGCATGTCGCCTCCTATCGACGGGATGACCGCCTCCCATCATGTCGTCCACAGCGGACCAGCGATATAGAGACTTCTCGATCATGTACGCCCATGGGCTCCGCTCCATGCGCTCCACCGCCGGTCGTCACACGCCCCCGGGCAGCACCAAGCGGGGTGCAACGCCGCCCGGCCGCCCCGCCGCGTCCCGCCCTCGCGCGCCCAGCCCCGCGCACCCGCCTTCGCATCCGCCCTCGCGCACCCGCCCTCGCGCGCCCAGCCCCCGCCCTTGCCCGCGCCGGGCTGCCCCGGTTTGCGAGGACCGCCTACCGAGTCGCCTTCGCGTTTGCTGGGGCGACCCGCGGGTAGGCTGCCGTCCATGCCGATCGGACCGCAGCCTCGAGGCCGTCGCGGCACCGTCGAGGAGCCGTACTCACCGTTGAACCTGCGCCTGGCGCTGGCCGCGTTCGGTCTCGTCGTGTGCACCGTGCTCTCGGTGCTGCTGTTCCGGGCAGGTTGGACCGTGCCGGGCTGGCTGCTGGCAGCGTGGGCCGTCGCCGCGGTGATCGACATCGTGGTCGTGCAGATGCGCCGCCGGGCCCGCTCCCGCGCCGAAGGTGGGCGCGACCACTCCCTCTTCGAATAGAACCCGGCCGACGCCGCTCGCCGCCTCCCGCCCTCGCCGCCTCCCGGCCTCGCCGCGTCGTCCCCTGCCCTGCCGCCTCTCCGGCCCTGCCGCTTCCCCTGCCGCCGTCATTCCGCGGCCTCGGTCGCCGGCCTTCCGCCGTTGCCGCTTCAGGCGAGACCGGCGTCGTGCACGAGTAGTGCCACCTGCACCCGGTTGTTGAGATCAAGCTTGGTGAGAACCCGCGACACGTGCGCTTTCACCGTCGCCACCGACATGTAGAGCTCCGCCGAGATCTCCGCGTTCGACTTGCCCTGCGCGACGGCGAACGCCACCTCCCTCTCCCTGGCGCTGAGCCGGCTCAGCTGCTCACCGGCGTGGCCCCGGTCCGGGGGTCCGGCCGAAACGTGCGCGATCAACTGCCGGGTCACGCTCGGCGAGAGCGTCGCCTCACCCCTGGCCACCCGCAGCACCGCCTGCTTGATCTGTCCCGGTGGCGTGTCCTTGAGCAGGAAACCGCTCGCCCCCGCCCGAAGCGCCCGCAGCACGAACTCGTCAGCGTCGAACGTGGTGAGCACCAGCACCTCGGGCGCCCCCGGCCGGCCACGGAGGGCCTCGGTGGCGGCCAGCCCGTCCACGACCGGCATCCGGATGTCCATCAGCACGACATCGGGCCGGTGCGCGGCGATCGCGGCGGGCACCTCGGCGCCGTCGGCCGCCTGCCCGACCACGGCCACCTCACCGTCCCCGGACAGGATCATGGACAGGCCCGCCCGGACCAGCGGATCGTCGTCGACGATCAGCACCCGGACCGGAGCCGCACCCTCTTTCACTGCGTCCACGGCAGCCACGCGGAGAGCACGAAGTCGCCGTCGTCGAAACCGTGGCTGAGACGGCCGCCGGCCAGGGTCGCGCGCTCGGCGAGACCGATCAGGCCCACTCCCGTGCCGGGGATCGGCGTCTCGGGAGCGGACACCGGCATCGGATTGCGCACCTCGATGGTCACTCCCTCGCCGGGGGCACCGCCGACGGCGACGCGCACCCGGGCGCCCGGGGCATGCTTGCGCACGTTCGTCAGTCCTTCCTGAATGATGCGGTACGCGGCACGAGCCGTCGCCACCGGCACGTCCTCCGCGACGATCGCCACGTCGAGCTGCAGCTTGATTCCCGCGGCCCGGGACTCGTCGGCGAGCGCCGGCAGGGCGCTCAACGTGGGCTGCGGCCGCTCCGGTGGACCGGCCTCCTCCGACTGACCCTCGCGCAGCACCCCGATCACCGCCCGCAGATCCTGAAGTGCCTGGTGTGCGCTCTCCCGAACCACGGCCGCCGCACTTTCGATCTCGGCGGCCGGCGCGTCCGGCCGGAACTCCAGGGCGCCGGCGTGCAGGCTGAGCAGGGAAATCCGGTGGGCCAGCACGTCGTGCATCTCCCGGGCGATGCGGGTGCGTTCCACCACCCGCGCCTGGGCGATCCGCAGTTGCTGCTCGGACTCGGCCCGCTCGGCCCGGTCGCGCCACGAGACGATCAACTGGCGGCGGGAACGGACCAGCATCCCCCACAGCGCCACGATCACCAGGCCGGCGTTGCCCCACCAGTAGGTCTCGGTGAAGTCGCCGTTCACCGTCGGCCGCAGCAGCGAGAAAACCGCCCCGGTGCCGAACGCGGCCAGCAGAAACGTCGCGAGCATGCCGAACGAGCGGTGCACCGCGACCGTGAACAGCACGATCGTCAGAGCAGGCCCGCTCGCGACCGAGAACAGTGAGAGCACCAGGCAGTAACAAGCCAGCGGGATCAGGAACCGGCGGCGCCACCAGAGGGCGATCCCGGCGATCATGCCGAGCAGACCGTCGACGACCGCCAGCCACGGCGGCGTGTTGCTCCATTCCTGCATCATGATCGATCTGTCCTGGAACAGGTCGAAGGTGGCCCACGCGGCGAAGCCGAAGCCGATCACGAAGCAGAGGGTGTCGACCACCCAGTCGCGCGTCGAGCGCCGGGCGGGAACCGGTCCGGCCGGGTCCGCCACCAGCGCGGACGGCCACAACCAGCGGTACTCCGTCAGCGCCCTGCCCACGGCCCTGACGATATCCGCCGCCCGCACCGGGCCGATACCGACCAAAGTTGTAGGCCGGACATCGACGAAGGTTTGCGAGCGTCGACCACTGACCGAAGCGCGGGCCGCCCGCCGGACGCGAGGCTGATCCCATGATTGAGGTCGAGCAACTCACCAAGAGGTACGGAAGCCACCTCGCCGTGGACGACGTGTCGTTCGTGTGCGAGCCGGGCACCGTGACCGGCTTCCTCGGGCCCAACGGCGCCGGCAAGTCGACCACGATGCGCATGATCGTCGGACTCACCCCGCCCACTTCGGGCCGGTCGACCGTGGCCGGCACCCCGTACCGGCGGCTGGGCAACCCGGGGCGGCGGGTCGGAGTGCTGCTCGACGCGTCGGCCCAGCACGCCGGGCGCACCGGGCGCGAGGTGCTCGCGCTGGCGTCGATCACGATGGGCCTGGACACCGCCCGGGTGCCGGAGCGGCTGGCCAGGGTGGGGCTGGACAGCACCGCGGCCAAGCGGCGGGTGCGGGCGTACTCGCTGGGCATGCGGCAGCGGCTGGGTCTCGCGTACGCCATGCTGGGCGACCCGGGCGTGCTGATCCTCGATGAACCGGCCAACGGCCTGGACCCGGAGGGCATCTTCTGGATGCGCGGTCTGCTGCGCGACTTCGCCGACCGCGGCGGCACGGTGCTGCTCTCCTCACATCTGCTGCGCGAGGTGGAGGCGGTCGCCGACCGACTGGTGGTGATCGGCGGTGGACGCATCCTCGTCCAGGGTGACAAGGACACGATGCTCGGTGAGGCCGGCACCCAGGTGCGCGCCGCCGATCCGGCCGAACTCGACACGCTGCTGCGGCAGATGGGCGTCACCGGCACCAAGTCGGCGGACGGCAGCATGCTGGTCCCCACCGACCCGCAGACCATCGGCAAGGCCGCCGCGGCCGCCGGCGTGGTGCTGCTGGAGTTGCGGCCGGCCGGCGCCGGTGGCCTGGAGGAGATGTTCCTGCGCCTGACCGGCAACGGCAAGGGCGCTGCCGAGATGCAGGAGGTCGTCCGATGACCGTCATGACCGAGACTCACGCCCCGGCCCACAGCGACACGGTGCCGATGGGCCGCCTCACCCTGGTCGAGCTGCGCAAGCTCGCCGACACCCGGGCCGGCTTCTGGCTGCTGCTGATCATCGGCCTCGCCACCGTCGCCACCTCGGCGATCCTGCTCGGCTGGGCGCCGGACGCCGAGCAGACGTACTTCGAGTTCTTCACCTTCGGCCTGCTGCCGTCGGCGGTGCTGCTGCCGGTGCTGGGCATCCTGTCGGTGACCAGCGAGTGGTCCCAGCGGACCGCGTTGACCACGTTCACCCTGGTGCCGGCCCGCGCTCGGGTCATGGTGGCCAAGATCCTGGCGGCCACCCTGATCGCGATCGCCGCGACGGCGGCGACGGCGGCGCTGGCCGCGGTAGCGAACGTGATCGCCGGGGCGCTCGGCGGTGACGCCACGTGGGCGCTGGACTCCTCGCTCATCTGGCAGAGCCTGCTCCTGCAAGTGATCTTCGTACTGATGGGCATCGGCTTCGGCGCTCTGCTGCTCAACACTCCCCTGGCGATCGTCATCTACTTCGCGCTGCCGACCGTCTGGAGCGTCCTGAGCGGGGTCATCGTCAAGCTGCGGGACGTCGCCGGATGGCTCGATCTCAACGTCACCTCGCAGGCGCTCTCGACGCCCGACGCCACCGGCGGCGAGTACGCCCGGCTGGCCGTCTCGACCGCCGTCTGGGTGATGCTCCCGCTGGTCATCGGCTTCGTACGGGTGCTCCGTCGGGAGGTTTCCTGATCCGCAACGACGGGTGTTGGCGTCACGGACTGGCGATCGCCTGTAGCGTCGCGAGACGTGACGCGCACCCTTTTTGCGAGCTTCGCGGCAATAACCGTTACCATCCCGTTCCTTACGGGTCTGTCCGCTGCCGGCGCCGCACCGGTCGAAGGTCTGACCACAGGCGCGGCACCGGTCGAGGGTCTGACCGCAGGCGCGGCACCGGTCGAGGGTCTGACCGCCGGCGCGGCGATGGTCACGCCGCCGCCCGTCCCCGGTCCCAGCCAGTCCGCCGCCAGCCCCGTCGAGGACGTGTCGGGGGTGATCCCGGACCGCCTGACGCTCAACGGGCAACCGCTGCCGCCGGCCAGTTACAAGCCGAAGCCGGCCCCCCGGCGTGCCGCCGCGGAGACACCGCCGGTCGGAACGGTGCGCAGCTGGGCCGGACTGAACGTGGTCGAGAACGATGTGTACCGCAAGGATTACCGGTTGCGCGCGGTCGGTGAGCACATCGAGGTGTGGGTGGCGACCGACCTCGCCTTCCCGGAGGGCGACTGCCGCGGCAACGCCACCGAGATCACCGATGCCCAGCTCGACGGCCTGATCCGTGAGTTCGACGGAAACATCCACCCCAAGGAGACGGCGGCGTTCAGCACGCCGCCGGCTCGGACCGGCACCGACGCCGGGCTGCCCGGCGACTTCACCGGCACGGGGAACCGGACGGTGACGCTGGTCGACAACATCCGCGACCAGAATTACTTCGATTTCCCGGAACGTGCCACGTACGTCGCCGGCTTCTTCTCCGAGCAGCTCAACGAACTGTTCGACCGCAACGTGATCACGATCGACGCTTACGACTGGGCGCATCAGACCGGCCCGGACCCACAGCACGAGCCGACCGACGACCTGTGCACGAGCCGCCCGGCCCGGCCGCACATGTACGAGTCGACGTTCGCTCACGAGTGGCACCACCTGCTCAGCTATTACACGGACCCGGTCGAGCAGATGTGGCTCGACGAGGGCCTGTCCGAATACGCCCAGACGCTCACCGGTTACGTCGATCCGAGCCTGAACGTGTACCGCCGCGGCTTCGACAATCACCTCGCCTGTTACCAGGGATTCGGCGGCGTGAAGACGGCGTACAACCCGAACCCGCGGGCGTGCAGCGCACCGGCCAATTCGCTGAACCTCTGGAACGAGGGCGGACCGGACGAGGTCCTCGCCGATTACGGCATCGCCTATCAGCTGATGCTCTACCTGCGGGATCGTTTCGGCGCGGAGATCATCACCGCGTTGCACCGGGACACCGCGAACAAGGGTTTGGACGGGATCACCGCGGCGCTGCCGAAGGGCACCAGCCTGCACGACGTGCTGCACGACTTCCAGATCATGACGCTGGTGGACAAGGCCGTCGACCAGCGGGGCGGCGTGATGAAGGGCCTGCCCCGCGAGCGTGTGACCTCGGCGAGCCTGCGCTCCACGGTCAACGTCTCCGATCCGTCCGCCCACGGTGCGCCGGGCGCCGCCCCCAACGGCGCCGATTTCGTCCGGCTGCCCCGCGCGCTGCGCTCGGTCTCCTTCCAGGGCGCCGCCACGCTGCCACCGACACCGCTGACCTGGACGATCGACAGCGACATGCTGTTCTCCGGCAACGAGTCGTCCACCGACGCGGCCGCCGTGCGCGCCGTCGAGGTGCCGGCGGCCGATCCGGTACTGCGGTTCACCACGACGTACGGCTTGGAAAAGGATTTCGACTACGGGTATGTCATGGTCTCCGCGGACGACGGCCGCACGTACCAGCCGGTGAGCGGGGACCGGACAGCCCCGGGGCCGCTGGGGGCGGCGATCACCGGCCAGGCAGCGGACATCACCCTCAATTACGACCTTTCCCGGTACGCCGGGGAGAGCATTCTCGTCGGTTTCCGGTACGTCAGTGACGCGGCCGTGAACCTCGGCGGCTGGCACATCTCCGACGTCCGGATCGGCGGCACCGCCGTGGACAGCGCGACGCTCGCCGGTTGGCGGTCCCCCACCCAGGTCCGGCCCACGCCGGTGCACAACTGGCACGTCGCCCTGATCGGCCTGGGCAGAGCCCGCGCCAAGGCGGTGCCGCTGGAGGACTTCGACAAGCTCGCCACCTATCCCAAGGTGGTGGCGGTCGTCGCTTACGACGAGCCGACCGGGACCGTCACCCAATACGCCCCGTACACCCTCACGGTGAACGGTGAACGCTATCCGGTCGGCGGCAGCACACCGTAGATCAGCGCTGTCGAGCCGGAGCCGGCCCGGTTGATCTGCCCGCCGCACAGGACATAGGCACCGGTGGCGGGCATGTCCGCGAGGTTGGCCAGCACCTCCAGGCTGATCCGGCGGCGCCGGTAGACCAGCTTGGAGACGGTGAACTCCTGATCGGTGCTGACGTCCGGGCTGAACGCGTCCGTCCCGGTGCCGCCGCGCTCCCCCAGCCGCCCCGTGTCGATCAGCCAGCGGACCGTCTCCGGCGCGAACCCGGGATGCCGCGCGAAGCCCGCACTGCCGAACCTCGCCTCCCAGCCGGTCCAGATGATGACCACCGACTCGTCCGGGATCCGGCCGTACCGCCCCTCCCATTCCCGCAGGTCGGCGACGGTCACCGCATATGCCGGGTCGGACGCGCAGGCCGCCCGCACGTCGATCCGCACCGCGGGCCGGAACAGATCCGCCGGATCGAGCTGGTCGGCGAGACGCTCCCCGGCGTGGAAGTGCCCCGGCGCGCCCCAGTGCGTCCCGGTGTGCTCGCCCGCCCGGACCGCCTGCAGGTGATAACCGTCGCGCTCCAGCGTCGCGATCGTCGTCAGCTCGAACGGCGGATCGCCGGGATAGACGCTCATCCGCGCCGGGTCGTTGACGTGCGACAGGGAAACCAGCCGCAGCCTGCCGAGCACGCTCTCGAACACTTCGCCTCCCGTTGCCGCCAGTTCGCATACCGGCACCCTACCGGAAGTTGACAGTGTCATGATGACAGTGTCAGTCTCTTGGCATGTGGACGATGGAGCAGTTGGTGGACCGGGTGCAGACGGCGCTCGCCGCCGAATATCCGGGCGCACCCAACGGCCGTGTCCGTGGGCTCCCTGACCGACGCTCCATCCGGTGGTATTCGACGATCGGCCTCGTCGACCGCCCGCTCGGCACTCGGGACCGGGTCGCCCTCTACGGCCCCCGCCACCTGCTGCAACTGGTCGCCATCAAGCGGCGGCAGGCGGCCGGGCGCACCCTCGCCGAGATTCAGGCCGAGCTCGCCGGCGCCTCCGACGAGGAGTTGTCGGCGGCCGCCCGGGTCCCGGCCGGACTGCTTGCCACCGACCCGCCACCGCCGGCGGCTGCACCACGGCACGGCTTCTGGCGACACACGCCCACCCCGCCTGCGCCCACCCTGCCCGCGCACTCCTTGCCCGCGCACTCCTTGCCCGCGCACTCCCGGCCTGCGCCCACCCGGCCGGCGCCCGCCGACCAGCCTGCGCCCGCGGCTCCGGAGCCCGCCACCCCGGTGTCGGCCGCGCCAGGCACCACGACACGGGACCTGCTGGCCGAAGCCGTCCGCCGGGAGCGGAAAGCGTGGGGCGACCGCCCGTCCCCCGCGGATGCCGGCTTCGTGCTCAACGGCGTGCCGCTCGGCATGGGCGTGATCCTGCTCGTCCCGCAACCGATCGACGACCTCGACCAAGGCGAGCTCGCCGCGGCCGCCCGACCCCTGCTCGACCTGCTCGCGTCCCGTGGGCTCACCGATGGGAGAAATGAATGATCATTTCCGTTGATCCGATGGGCACGGCGGAGCTCGACCGCCTCCGGGACCAGCCGGACGCCGGCCTGGGAACGCTGCGCACCGAGCGGGGAAATCTGCCGCTGGACCGGCTCGACGTGCAGGCGAGGATCAGTGGCCTCGTCGTGCGGACCGAGCTGACCACCGAGTTCGTCAACGCACACGACACCGCGCTGGAGGCGACCTACGTCTTCCCGCTGCCGGACCGTGCCGCCGTGACCGGCATGTCGATGACCGCCGCCGACCGGACCGTCGTGGCCCGGCTGCGCGAGCGCGCCGACGCCCGCGAGGAGTACGACCAGGCCATCGCGGCCGGGCAACGCGCCTCGATCGCCGAGGAGGAGCGGCCGGACGTCTTCACCATGCGGGTCGGCAACATCATGCCGGGCGAGCGCGTGGTCGTCCGGCTGCGCCTGGTGGGTCCCCTGGCCTACGAGGACGACGCCGCCACCTTCCGGTTCCCGCTGGTGGTCGCGCCTCGCTACGTGCCCGGCGCCCCGCTTCCCGGCCCGTGGGTCGGCGACGGCCAGCACCCGGACACCGACGCCGTCCCGGACGCGTCGCGCATCTCCCCTCCGGTGCTCCTGCCCGGCTTCCCCAACCCGTTGCGCCTGTCGATCGGCGTCGAGATCGACCCGGCCGGTCTGGCCCTCGGCGAGGTCCGCTCCAGCCTGCACACGGTCACCGAGGAGGACGGGCACCTGCGGATCGCCCCCGGCGAGCGCGCCGATCGTGACTTCGTGCTGCGCCTGGCATACGCGCCCGGCGGCGAGACGGCTGTCGCGGTCCCCGACGAGGAGGGTGACCGGGGGACCTACCAGCTGGTGGTCCTTCCCCCGGAGTCCGCAACCCCCGCCCGGCCGAAGGACGTGGTGCTGCTGCTGGACCGCTCCGGCAGCATGGGCGGATGGAAGATGGTGGCCGCCCGCCGCGCCGCCGCCCGCGTGATCGACACCCTCACCGCAGCCGACCGTTTCACCGTGCTCACCTTCGACCACCAGGTCGAGCGGCCGGACGGCCTCGCCGAAGGCCTGGTGGAGGCCACCGACCGGCACCGCTACCGGGCCGTCGAGCACCTGGCCCGCGCCGACGCACGCGGCGGCACCGACCTGCTCGCACCGTTGCGCGCCGGTTTGGCCCTGCTCGCCGACAGCACCGGCCGTGACCGCGTCCTGGTGCTGGTCACCGATGGCCAGGTGGGCAATGAGGACCAGATCGTGCGGGAGGTCGCCCCGCTCATCGGCGCCACCCGCGTGCACACGGTCGGCATCGACCGGGCCGTCAACGCCGGCTTCCTCGGCCGGCTCGCCGCTCTCGGCGCCGGCCGCTCCGAGCTGGTGGAGAGCGAAGACCGCCTGGACGAGGCGATGGAGCACATCCACCGCCGCATCGGCGCACCCGTGGTGACCGGCCTGTCGGTCACCGGCGAGGGCATCGATCTGCTCGGCGAGACGCGCAGCCCCGCCCGGCTCCCCGGCCTCTACCCCGGGGTCCCGCTGGTGGTGACCGGCCGATACACCGGCACACCGGCCGGCGCTCTCACGGTCACCGGGCGCACTCGGGACGAGCAGGAGTTCCGCACCGCCGTCGCGGTGCAACAACGGTCCGAGCAGGCGATCACCTCCCTCTGGGCGCGGGCTCGGCTGAGGGATCTCGAGGATGCGTACGCCGTGGGCAACCCTGCCCTGGAGAAGGAGATCGTGCAGACCTCGCTGCGTTTCGGGGTGCTGTGCCGGTTCACCGCGTACGTGGCGGTGGACGAGCGAGTGGTGAACGAAGGCGGCCAGAGCAAGCGGGTCACACAGCCGGTCGAGATGCCGTCCGGCTGGGAATCCCCGCCCCTGGCTGCATCGCAGCCCCCGATGTTCCTGGCAGGCTCGATGGCGGCGTCGCCGTTCGCGCCACCGCCCGCCGCTCCGATGGCGCCGGGCTCGCCGATGCCGCCCCGCCCACCGTCGATGCGGCCCCGTGGCGCCGCCCCGTTCGGGCTGTCCGGAACCCCGTCCGGACTGCCCGGCGGCGCCGGTAAACATGGCTCCTCGGTCGCCCGCTCCCGGCGCGCGCCGTTCCTCGACGCCAACGCCCGACTCGACGCCGACGCTCGAGCCGGTGCACCGCCCGTCGAGTCGATGGCCCCGCCGGCCCCCATGGAGTCAGCCGGCATGCTCTTCGACCCGGCCGGCTCGCCGCCCGAACTCGCCCAGTTCACCAGCCTGCTCGCCGTGGAGCTCGGCCGCCTGCGCGAAGCCGCGGGCCTGCCTGCTGCGGACCGGCGTGACCTGCTCGACGACCTCGCCAGCCGCCTTGCCGTGCTGATCGAAGGCCTGCCCGACAAGCAGTCCGACCTCGTCGTCGCATTCCGCGAGCTGGTCGGCCAACTCAGCGGCGCCGGCTCCCTCGAGGAGAAGTGGGCTGCCACGACGGACCTCATCGCGAAGTTCGCCGCCGATGCGGCCCCTGACGATCCTGGTGTGTCACCGGTCACAAGAGGCGATGGATCGACCAGCAGCGGGGATAACGCATCGACCAGCAACGAGGCGCCACCGGCGCCGGCCAAGAAGGCACGATCCGTCCCGTTCTGGAAGCGCTGAGGTCGGATCATCGACTGAACCGGCCCCCACGCACGTGCGTGGGGGCCGGTAAGTTGAGGCACCGTATTTGCCTACAGGGGGTGGCAGAGCCAGTGAGCGTGGGCTCAGCGGACGAGGACGCGACAACGGGCATCGGCTCGGCAGGCGAGACGACCACGCCCGGCTCCCGCCACGGCGACCATGCCCCGCGCGGCACCGAGCACGCTCCGCTCATCAACGCGCCCGCTCCGCTCACCAACGCCCCCGCCGCGCGGCACGACACGCCCGGCCCGCTGAACAGCGGCCGGGACCCGCACGGATGGCAAGGCGACAGCGGCTACCAGGGTCTGCCCAGCGACGGCCACGAGTCGCCGGACGACCGTGATCCGCTGCTGGTGCGGCCGTTCCTGCTGCAGGACGGTGGGCCGGGTGAGGTGGCGGCGTCCGCTGCTACCTGGCCGGCTGACCCCAGCCGCGAGATACCGACTCAGGTGATCCCGGCTGTGCCCGCGGCCCCGCCGTCCAGGTCCGCGCGCTCGCGTAACCGGCGCCGTCCGCTGATGCTGGCCGGCGCCGGAGTTGCCGCGGTGCTGGCGATCGCCGGGTGGGCTGTCATCCGCCCGGCGCTCGAGCCGACCGTTTCCACCTCGCTGCCGGATCAGCAGTTGCCGGCGATCACCGGCCCGGCGCGGACGACCAGTCCCGTGCCGACCGGTGACGCGGGCGTCGGCGGCGACGCTGACGACAGCGGCGGCCAGTCGGACGACGACGTGCGCCCCGCACCGCCCGCGACGACGGCTTCCCGCAGCGCTACGGCGTCCAGTGCGTCGCCGAGACCTACCACGCGGCCCAGCACCGGGAGCACCACCGCGGTGCCCGGGCCCCCGGCCGAGCTGGCGCCCACACTGTTGGAGGACACCCCGAAACCCCTGATCAGCGGCCAGGGCCTCTGCCTGGACCTGCGCGGCGGTGATGTCGAGGAGGGCGCCGAGGTCCATGTCGACGACTGCAACGGTTCCAGCCCGCAGCAGTGGGCGCTCACCGATGATCGGGCGCTCATGGTGAAAGACCTCTGTGCCTACATGCAGGGTGACGGGGGTGTCGAGCTGGCCCGGTGCGACGGCCGCACCACAGCGCAGTGGTCGCTCAACGACGACGGCCGGCTGATGAACGCCGCAAACGGACGGTGCCTGGCCGACCCGAACTTCGGTGGCCGGCCCGGCAATCGGGTCATCGTCACGTTCTGCGCCGGCACCCCGAATCAACGGTGGAGCTTCCGCTAGCCGCGCGGCGGCGCTACCGGGTGGGATGAGGAGCGGCCGCAGCGGGCAGCCGACGCCCTCGCGGGCGGCCCGCCGTGAGCGGCGCGCGAGGCCCGCCGTGGCCGGCGGTCGGACGCGGGCAACGGGTCGACGGGCATGGCCCGTCCGCCGCGCGTTGCCCGTCCGCCGCGCGTGGGCGGTCGCGAACGTGAGCGGTCGCCGCGCGTGGACGGTCGCGGCGCGGAGACGGTCGCGGCGCGGAGACGGTCGCGGCGCGGAGACGGTCGCGGCGCGGAGACGGTCGCCGCGCCGTGCATGGCCGTCCGCCGCGCGCGGGGCCGACGCACGTGCGCGGCCGACGCACGTGAGCGGCCGGGCGGTGGGCGAGGCACGTGGGTGGCCGGAGATCACGGGGCGACGAGGGCGGTCGGGGCGCAGGGGTTGCGAAGTCGTACGTGTCAGGGGTGCATGGTTGCGCCTTTGAGGATTTTGTCTGTGGCGTTCTTGGGGCCGTGGATGGCCAGGCCCACGAGGTCCAGCGAGGCGGTCGGGACGGCTCGGACGGCGGCCCGGTTGTCGGCGTCGTGGCCGGTGGTGAACAGGTCGGACGTGAAGATGGACATGGTGACGTCACGGGTCAGGGCGCGGGTGTGTGCCGCGGTGAGCAACTCCTTGCTGCCTTCGAAGACCAGCACGGGCTGGCGGAACATCGGCAGGTAGGTGACGTCGTCGGCGTCCTGGTAGGGCTCGCCGATCACCTCCGGTGACGCCGTGGAGATGCCGCTGACCAGGAACGCGGTGACGTTCAGCCGTTGCCAGCCGAGCAGGTCGTCGCGGAGCAGGACGGCGATCTTGGTGGTGAAGCGGGGCGCTGCGGTCATGCCGTTCATGGTTTCGCGGCGGCCCGGAGCAGGTCTTGTACGATTTTGACGTGCCCGGCGGGCCTCTGATCCGAGCCTGGCGACCGCCGCTGGCCGGGGTCGCCGAGGTGCTGCACGCCCGGTTCGGCGAGCACGCCTATCCGATGCACGCCCACGACACGTGGACCGTGCTGCTCGTCGACGACGGTGCGGTCCGGTACGACCTGGACCGGCACGAGCGTGGGGCCTTCGGTGACCTGGTCACCCTGTTGCCGCCGCGGGTGCCGCACAACGGTACGGCGGCGCGGCCGGGCGGCTTCCGGAAACGGGTGCTGTACCTGGAACCTGGGCAACTGCCCGACCGCCTGATCGGGGCGGCCGTCGACACGCCCGCCGTCACCGACGGTGACCTGCACCGGCTGGTTTCCGACGTGCACCGGCTGTTGCGCACTCCCGGCGACGAACCCGCCGCCGAAGGGGTTCTCGCCGTGGCCCTCGAACGTCTCCGCGGCCGCCTCGGCGATCAACTCCCGGAGCCGCCTGCCCGGGATGCCGCCCATCGGCTCCGCGACCTTCTCGAGGAGCACATCGTTGCCGGGCTGCCGCTGGCTACGGCCGCTGAACAGTTGCATTTCGCGGCGGCGCATCTGGTGCGCTCGTTCGGGCGGGAGTTCGGGATGTCGCCGCATCAGTATGTGATCTCGCGCCGCGTGGACCTCGCCCGGCGGATGATCCTGGCCGGGCAGCCGCTGCGGTCTGTGGCGGTGAGCAGCGGTTTCTATGACCAGCCGCACATGGTGCGGCACTTCAGGCGCATCCTCGGGGTGAGTCCCGGGCGCTTCGCCGCCGGCTCCCGCTGACATCCGGCCAACCCTCGCACAGGGTTACCACCGCCCTTGGGCCACGCGGCACACTGCCTAAGCCATCCTAGGAGGCTAGCCAATCGGCCGGGGACGCGGAGAAGACGGCCGATTGGCCTAGGGACGCGGAGAGGACGGCCGATGCCTAGGGACGCGGAGAAGACGGCCGAGTGCCGGTACGCGGAGAGGGCGGCCAGGCCGACGGGAAAGCTGAAGGACGGCGTGGCTCAGTCCTGCATCGCCTGCCAGATGCGGTCGGCGGTGAAGGGCAGCTCGGTCAGGCGAATGCCGATGGCGTCGCGGATGGCGTTGGCCATGGCGGGCGCCACCGGGTTGAACGGGCTCTCGCTCATCGACTTGGCGCCCAGCGGGCCGATGGCGTCGGAGGTCGCGGCGAAGTGCACCTCGGTGTGCGGGACGTCGGCGAAGGTGGGCAGGCGGTACTGGCGGAAGCCGGTGGTGGTGACCTGACCGGCGTCGTCGATGTCGACGTGTTCGGAGAGGGTGGCGCCGAGTGCCTGGGCGACGCCGCCTTCGATCTGGCCGCGCAGTTGGCCGGGATTCATCACGGTGCCGGCGTCGGCGCTGTGCACGCTGCGGAGGATGCGGAGTTCGCCGGTGTCCGGGTCGATCGCCACCCGGAAGAAGTGCGCGTTGAAGGCGACGGACCGCGGGGTGCCGTCGGAGTGGCCGTGCGCGGAGAGAGGCCCGGAGAAGCCGGGCGGGGCGGAGCCGCTGTCCAGGGCGACCCGCAAAGCCCGGGCCGCCCGCAGCACGGCCTGACCGGCGACCACCACCCCGGTCGACGCGAACGCCCCGGTGTCGTGGCCCACCGCATCGGTGTCGGACTGGCGGACGACGATGCGGGACGGGGGTACGCCCAGTTCGTCGGCGGCTATCTGGGCGTGCACCGTCGTGCTCCCGTTGCCGAATTCGGCGGTGCCGACCGCCACCTCGAACCGGCCGTCCGGCAGGCGCGTCACCGTCGCGTCGGCGAAATGGCCGCCGGGCGGACCCGCGGCGATCATCGCGATCGCCATGCCCTCCCCCACGAGCCAGCCGGACGGCACGTCCCCCGCCGAGGGAAACGCCGCTGCTGAGGGAAGCGCCGCCGCCGAGCGCATCCGGGCCAGACACTGATCGAGCCCGTACGACCCGATGCCGAGATCGTCCACGTGCGAGCCCGGCGCGGTCAGATCGTCACCGGGGCGCACCACGTTCAGCTCCCGGAACGTCACCGGGTCCATCCCGATGCGCCGGGCCAGCTCGTCCAGCACCGACTCCACGGCGAACGTGACCTGCCCGAGCCCGTAGCCCCGGAACGCCCCGGCCGGAACGGTGTTCGTGTAAACCGTGACAGCGTCGGTCCGCATGTTCTCGCACCTGTACACAGCGAGCGACTCGTGGCATCCGTGGTGCATCACCGAGGGACCATGATTGCCGTACGCCCCGGTGTCCACGACCACGTCCAGGTGCACAGCGGTGAGCACCCCGTCGGCCCGGCAGCCGGCCTTCATCGTCACGGTGAACGGGTGCCGGGTGGTCGCGCCGGAGAACTGCTCCGCGCGGGTGTACTCCCAGCGCACCGGCCGGCCCGTCCGCAGCACTGCCAGCGCCACCAGGTCCTCGACCAGCATCTCCTGTTTGCCGCCGAACCCGCCGCCGACCCTCCCGGCGATCACGCGGACCCGGTCCAGCGGCAGCCCGTGGAGGCGGGCCACCGCCCGGCGGGTGAGGAACGGGGTCTGCGTGCTGGTCCGGATCACCAGCCGGCCGCCGTCGTCGAGCCAGCCCACGGCGCCGTGCGTCTCGAGGCTGGCGTGCTGCACGCGCGGGGTCCGGAAGGTCGCCGAGTAGACCTCGTCGGCGGCGGCGAACCCGGCCGTCACGTCGCCGAGGGACGCGTGCAGCTCGCCGATCACGTTGGACCCGCCGGGGTGCAGGACGGGGGCGCCGGGCGCCAGCGCGGACGGCGGGTCGAGGACGAATGGCAGCACCTCGTACTCCACGCGCAGGCGCCGGCAGCCCTCCTCGGCGGCGGCCTCGGACGAGGCGATCACGGCCGCCACCCGCTGCCCGGCGAACCGCACCACCTCGTCCAGCACCCGGGTGTCGTAGGGGTCCTCGGCCTCGTTCTGGTGCTGGGCGGTGGAGAACAACAGGTCCGGGGCGTCCTTGTGGGTCAGCACCGCCTCGACGCCGGGCACGGCCAGCGCGCCGGAGGTGTCCACGGCGACGATACGGGCGTGCGGGTGCGGCGAGCGCAGGACCTTGAGATGCAGCACGCCGGGGACGTCGACGTCGAACGTGAACCGCGCCTGCCCCGTCACCACCTGCGGCCCGGCCGGGGCGCCCACGCTCGAGCCGACGGCTGTGCCGGGGACGGGTTCGCCGGCGACGGGACCCCGGCCGTTGATCGCATCGAGGATGGACCGGTAGCCCGTACATCGGCAAAGATTTCCCTTGAGGGACCGCGGCAGTTGCTCGCGTTGCGCCTCGCTCAGCGCCGCCGCCGTCATGATCATGCCGGCGGTGCAGAAGCCGCACTGGAATCCCTGCGCCTCGAGAAAATCTTGTTGTACGGGGTGCAGCGTGCCGGGTCCGGCCAGGCCCTCGATGGTGGTGACGCTGCGGCCGTGGGCCCGGAATGCCGGATAGACGCAGGAATGCACCGGATCGCCGTCGACGTGCACCGTGCAAGCGCCGCAGTCGCCGGAGTCGCAGCCCTTCTTGACGCCGAAGCAGCCCTCCTCGCGCAGGTAGGTACGCAGGCACTGGCCGGCTGCGGGCGCGCGGTCGTGTTCCTCGCCGTTGATCCTGATGCTCATGGCGCGAGTTCCGCCCGGATCTGCTCGGCGTAGAGCCCGGTCAGATGCCGCCGCCATGCCGGCCGGCCGTGCACGTCGTGCACATAGTCGCCGGCCGGGATCTCGGCGAGCGCCGCCGCCACCTCACCCGCCTGCGGCGGCGCGGGGAAGCGCAGGAGACGGGGCCGGCGGGTCGCCGCGGTCACGGTGAGTGAGAATCCCCTGGGGTCGGCCTGACCGATCAGCAGGACCGCGGACCGCCCGAAGCTGTGCAGAGAGCCGCGGCGGTACGCCGTACGCGCGCCGAGAGCACGCCGCGGAAAGCGCATCCAGCGCAGGTATTCCCCGTCCCGCAGCACGGTGGTCCCCTCCCCCGTCACGAAGTCGGCGGCCGGCACCCGTCGCTCCGCTCCGTCCGGGCCGACCAGCAGCAGAGTCGCGTCCAGCGAGACAGCCAGCGAGATCATCGGCCCAGCCGGCAGCGCCGCGCAGAGGTTGCCGCCGACCGTCGCCACGTTCCAGATCTTGAAGGACGCGAGGAAGGCTTCGCAGCACTGCCGGACGATGGCGTGCCCGCCGAGGCGTTCCCTCAGCTCGGCGATCGTGCAGGTGGCCGCCACCTCCACGAAGTCGTCACGCACCGTGAGTGGCGGCCAGCCGGACGCGGTCAGATCGAGCAGCCGGCGCAGACCCGGCCGGGGCTCGCCGAACAGCGCCGTCCCGCCGCCGAGCCACGCGTCGCCGGGCCGCCAGGCGCCGGGCGCGGCCGGGCTGACCACTTCGGTGACGGTGTGCAGGTCCACGTTCGTAAGTTACGCGCCCGGTGTTACCGATCTCGGCCGTGCGTTGACTTTCAGGTTTCGGACCGGGCCGGTTTCAGACCAGGGCCGGTGCGGGGACGGCCGGAAGCGTGATGGTGAAGGTGCTGCCCCGGCCGGCCACGGATTGGACGCTGATCGTGCCACCGTGGTCGCGGACGATGTCGCGGACGATGGCCAGCCCGAGACCCGGGCCCTGAACCGCCTGGTCCATGGCGTTGCCGGCGCGGTGGAACGGCGTGAAGAGCCCGGGGACGTCCTCGGCGGGGATACCGATGCCGGTGTCGGCGACCGACAGGACGATGGTCCGCTCGTTCGCGGCGAGGCGGCAGGTGACGCTGCCGCCGGGCGAGGTGAACTTGATGGCGTTCTCCATCAGCTTGCGGAGGGCGCGCTGCAACTGGACGCGGTCACCGCGGACCCACGCCTCGTCGCCGGAGAAGGAGACGGCGAGGTCCTTGGCGCGGGCGGCGTTGGTCAACTCGTTGTGCACGGTGCCGGCCACGGCGGCGAGGTCGAGGGGTTCGTCGGTGCCCGGCACGCCGTTGTCCGGGCGATCCAGCAGGACCAGGTCACCGATCGTGTCGTGCAGCCGGTGCGCGTTGCGCAGGATCGCGTCGAGGGAGCGCCGCTGCAGCGGCCCGAGGTCGTCGCCGTCCTCCAGGAGCATCTCGGTGTAGCCGAGGATGCTGGTCAGGGGCGTACGAAGCTCGTGCGTCACGGTCTGGATGAAGACATCCTTGCGCTGGTCGAGCAGGCGCAGTTCGCTGATCAGCCGGTTCTGCTGCCGTTGCAGGGCGAGTTGGCGCAGGGCCCGGTCGATCTCCCGGGTGACGCCGGCGAGCAGGCGGTGCTCGGCCTCCGACCAGGCGGCGCCGACCCTGGTGACCAGGAGATATCCGGGCTCGCAATCGATGTCGGCGCAGAGCGTCGCCGTGAAGGCGCCGCCCGGCCGGGTCACCGGTTCGCCGGAGGTGCCGCCGACCAGGTCGGCGACGGTGTCCGCGGGCAGTTCGGCGGTGCTGGACGGCCACCGCACCTCGACCTGGCCGGCGGCCGGGACGTCCAGACCGCAGTGCACGGTGTCGGCGCCGACAGCAGTGCCGATCAGGTCGGCGATCCGGCGTGCGGTGACCGACGGGTCGCGCATCTCCTGCATCTCGGCGGCCACGGCCTGGCGCAGCCCGGCCCGGGCGGCCCGGGCCTGTTCCGCGGTCAGCAGCGTCTCGGTCTGCTCGGCCAGGTCGTTGAGGGCGTCGATGACGGTCCGCATCTCGTCGGAGCCGACCGGCATCGCGCGCGCCGAACGGTCACCGGCGGTGAGCCTGCGGATGACTTCCCCGACGTGCCCGAGCGGAACGAGCACCTCCCGCCGGCCGGTACGCGCGATCGAGTAACCCAGTCCGAGAATGGCGATCACCAGGACCGCGGAAACGACGTGCAGCCGCACCCGGGCGTCGGCGTCGGCTGCGGTGGCGGCCGAGCGCTCCGCCCGGAGCGCCTGCTCGATCGAATCGTTGACCAGCCGCAACCGGTCGAAGAGACGCTTGCCGTTCTCGGCGCGGGCCGGGTCGGCGTCGGCGTGCCCAGCTCTGATGATCGGCTCGGCGTACTCGTCGAGCCATGCCCGCATCGCGCTGCGCTCCTGGGACAGCAGCTCCCGGACGGCGTTCTCATCGGTGTCCGCGCCGACCTGGTCGAGCGCGCTGAGCGCGCCGCGCCACCCGGTCCCGTACGGCTCCAGGAACAGCCGTTCGCCGGTCAGCTGGAAACCGCGCACCGCTGTCTCGGCGTCGGTCATCCGCTGCAGCACCCGGTCGTTGGCGAGCTCGGCGCGGGTCATCCGCTCCATCATGTCGTCGTGGTCGTCGCGCAACCGCCCGCCCACCCCGAACTGCACCAGCAGGAACGCCAGGAACAGCAGTAGCAGAGCGGCGAAGCCCACGTTGAGCCGTCGCTGCACGCTCATCAGCGGCACACCCTGCGACGAGCCCTCATGCCCTTCCAGATCGGCAGGCCGGTGCGGTGACCTAAGCCACACACAGGTCAAAGTTGCGCCGCCACACAGCGTGATCTCAGAGCATTCGTTATCCATCCGTGACATTGCTGTTAAGCGATACCGCCGGTAACGGGTACTTCGCCGAGTCGCTCCAGAATGTCCGGAATGCCGAGCTGCGATCACCGAGAGTCAACTTTATCGATGTGAGCTGGGTTACTGACCGGTAAACCAGGGTCTTGAAGTCGCTCGTCTCCAGCGGCAACATCTCCGGCACATTACGGCCGCGACATCGACGCACCTCGCTGGATGGGCGCCGGCCGCAGGCATCTCTAGGAGGTTCCGTGGAGGACGCGCAGAGCGGCCGCACGAACTGGCGCCGCTTCGCGGTGGCGGTGGGTGTGCCGACAGTCGTCGCCGGTGGCCTGGTCGTGGCGCTCGCCGAAGGTGCCCTGGCGGCGAATTTCACCATTTCCGGGAAGCAGTTCAAACTGGCCGCCGCCAAGCTCGAAGGCACCGGCTTCACCCAGTACAGCGGCGAGCTGGAGACCCGGGACGGCAAGGTCCCGGCCGCGATGTCCGGCATCGAACGCGCCACGCTCAACGACCTCTGCCAGTCGGTGGCGGTCGGCCCGGTCACGCTCCGGATCGAGGCGGGCACCGACGCCGAGCATCCGGTCGAGGCGACCAACCTGCTGATCGGGATGTCCGAGCTGGGCGGCGACGCCACCTTCGAGAACATGCAGATCGGCCTGGACGCCGCCACCCTGGACGCGGCCCAGGACAAGGCGCACGGCGCCCCGGGCGGTTTCGGGCAGCAGGCCACCAAGGTCACCATCGTCAACCTGCGCCAGCAGGCGTACTACACCTCGGCCTCGACCTTCACGCTGAACGGGATGAGCCTCAAGCTCCACGTCGGCGGATCGCACGAGTGCTACCCGGACTGATTCGAGGCCGATCGTGTTGTGCCAGGCATGGGCGAACGAGTTCCTGATCCGGTTCCGGACGTGGCGGCGCGGCCGGCCGTTCTGGGCCGGGTTGTTCCTGGTGCTCTCCGGCCTGGAGCTGTTCCTCAGCGCCAACATGGAGCTCGCGGACCTGCGGCTGCACATCGGGCCGCAAGGGTTCCTGTCCTACCTGCTGCCGGTGCTGATGCTGGTCTGCGGCGCGCTGGTGTGGTTCAGTCCGGCGCAGCGGCTGTTCTACGGGATCGTGGGGACGCTGACCGCGCTGTACTCGTTCGTGGGCCTGAACCTGGGCGGCTGGTTCGTGGGCATGCTGCTCGGGATCGTGGGCGGTGCGCTCGCGATCGCGTGGGGCCCGCCCGCGGCCGGGTCGCCCGCGGATGCCGACCCGCCGGTCACGAAGTCTCCGGCGGTCAGTGATCCGACGATCGTTCCCGGTCTGGACCCGGACCGGCCGGTGCACCGCAAGGCGTTGATCCTTCTGGCGCCGCTCGCTCTGTCAGGAGCCCTGGTCGCGGTGACCGACAGGCCGGCCGGCGCGGCGGAGTGTCCCGAGGGCCTGCCGTCGGTGTCGGTGACCAGTGCCGCACCCCGGAAGAGCTCGCCGGCCGCTTCCAAGCCCGCCAGGAACAGGTCGTCCGCGCCGGCCCCGACCGCCTCCCGGTCCTCGGCCGCATCGCCCTCCGCCACGCCGTCAGCCACGGAGGAGGAGGGCACCGGCTTCCCGATCCTGGACGGCATCGGGGACGTCGTCGAGGACATCGGTGAATGGTTGGATCCGGACAAGGAAAGTCCCTCCCCGTCGCCGAGCAGTTCGCCCGGCGCGCGGCCGGCTTCCCCGCAGCCGTCGGCCTCCCGCTCCGCCTCCGCCTCACCCGCGGCCCCTGCTTCGCGCTCGGCCTCAGCTTCACCCTCCGCTTCGGCCTCCGCCTCGCCGGACGAGATCCCGTGCCTCGGTCCGCGCCAGGAAGGCCTGGTCGCGTCCGCCGACGGCCTCCCCCGCGCCGCGGTCAAGCCGGGGCTCATGAAGGTGGGGTCGCTGACCATGTACAACTCGACCTACGAGGGTGTCACCGACCTGCCGACCGCGAACGGCACGGTCCGGGCGCTGCGCTTCGTGATGGACAAGGCCGTGAACAGGCCGTTCAGCCTGCGGATCGACGAGCCGGGCGACGCCACCACGCTGATCAGGAGCGACGAGCTGATCACCGACGGAAACGTCGAGTTCTACTCCCCGCGGTTCGCCGGGAAGCTGTTCGGGCTGATCCCGGTCACCTTCACCCCGGAGCAGCCGCCGCCGCTGACGCTGCCGGTGCTGTGGTTCACCGACGTGACGATCGACCTGGCCTACGTGCAGTGCGACGTGCTGACCGCGGACCCGCTGGACATCACCGAGTTCTGACGGCCTTCCACTCGGCGACGATCCGCTCGACGTCGATCGGCGGCAGGACCACCGGCGGACCGTCGATCAGCCCGCGCCGGGCCCGGTCGATCCGGTCGTTGAGGTCGGCAACGTGGTCCCTCAGCGCCTGCTCGTAGCGGAAGCCCTGCAACGCCTCGGGCAGATCCTCGACCGCTCGGCGCAGGGCGAGACCCGCCGGGATCACACCGGCGGCGCCGCCCTCCCTGCGCAGCCAGTCCTTGACCCACCAGTCCTCGTCGTACTCCTCGCCGTGACCGCGCAGGGGCCGGCCGGCGCCGGGCAGATTGTCGAACTCGCCGCGCTCGGTGGCCTCGCGCAGCTGCCGGTCGATGGCCGACTCGTACCAGTGCATGCCCTCGAGATTACCGGGGCGCCGGGCACCCGCCGGGGGCCGAAAATGTCGGTGGGGTGGCATAGGTTGACCGGCAAAGGAGCCGAGCGACCAGGGAGCCCGACGTGTGCCGGAACATCCACCAGCTGCACAACTTCGAACCGCCCGCGACGGCCGACGAGATCCACGCGGCGGCGCTGCAATACGTCCGGAAAGTGGCCGGCAGCACCCGGCCGTCGCAGGCCAACCAGGCCGCGTTCGACCGGGCGGTCGCGGCGGTGGCGGCGGCGACGGCCGAGCTGCTCGGCGAACTGGTGACCACGGCGCCGCCGAAGAACCGCGAGGAGGAAGCGGTCAAGGCACGGGCGCGCGCGGAGAAGCGCTACGCCTCCTGACCCCGCACCGGCGGGGAACAACGGCACGGCCGGCGTGCGGGCGGTGCACGCGCCACGGGCGGCGTGCGGGCGGCGCGAGGGGCGTGGGTCAGGTGGCGGCCGGGAGGCGCACCTCGGCTCTGAGGCCTGGGTCCGCGTCGCCGAGGGTGACCGTTCCGCCGTGCCGGCGCACCAGCTCGCGGACGATGGCCAGCCCCAGCCCGGAGCCGCCGGCGTCGCGGGCGCGGGCGTCGTCGAGGCGGGTGAAGCGCTGGAACACCCGGTCACGGTCGGCCGCCGGGATGCCCGGCCCGTCGTCGATGACCACGATGACCAGGTCGCCGCCGTCGGCCCCGGTGCGCACCGTCACCCGATCCCGCTTGTGGCGCACCGCGTTGTCCAGCAGGTTCGCCACCACGCGGGCCAGGGCGTCCGGCTCGCCGACGAACGGCAGCGGCTCGCCCGGGTCCTCGTGTTCCACGTCGGGGTAACGCTCGGCGGTCTCACCGACCAGCTGGCCCAGGTCGAGGTTCTCCACCCGGCCGGCGACCACGCGGCCCGTGCCGTCGTCCTGCCGGGCGAGCAGCAGCAGGTCGTCGACCAGCCGGGACAGTCGCTGCACGTCGGCGAGCAGGTCGTCGGCGAGACCCGGCCAGTCGGTGTCGTCCGGCAGGCGCTGCGCCACCTCCAGCTCGGTGCGCATGTTGGTGAGCGGGCTGCGCAGCTCGTGCGCGGCGTCGGCGACGAACGCCCGCTGCCGGGCGCGGGCCGCGTCGAGCCGGTGCAGCATGCCGTTGAGGGTGATCGCGAGCCGGTGGACCTCGTCCCGGGTGTCCGGCACCGGCAGCCGGCCGACCCGGGTGCCGCCGGTGATCTCGTCGGCGCCCGCGCGCAGCGCCTCGACCGGGCCGAGCGCCGCGCCCAGCACCCGCCACATGATCGCGGCCAGCAGCGCGACCAGCAGTGGGAAGATCACCAGGAGGGTGATCCGCAGCAGGTGCACGCTCTGGGTGATCTGGTCGGTGGAGCGGGCGACCAGGATGCGCAGCGGCGCGGTCGGCGGGCCTGCGGTGATCTTGACGACCCGGACCTCGCCGTCATATCCGAGGCGGGTGCCGGGGATCCGCACGCTGCGCCCGTCGGGCAGGTCGCGCAGTTCGTCGTCGTACAGAATGGGTGTCATCCGGTCGGCGGTCGCGGAGACCGCGATGACCCGGTCCTGGGGGTCGAGGACCTGCACCTGCACACCCGGGTTGACCTGGATCACGCTGGTCAGCGAGCCCTGGTCGACGAGCCGGCGGACACCCTCGGCGGTGTCCATCGACTCGGAGTGCACCGAGCGGGTCTGGGCGTAACCGAGGACGGCGACCAGCAGCATCCCGCCCGCGGCCAGGCCCAGGATCAGCCCGGCGGCCGACACCAGCAGCAGCCGGGCGCGCAGGCTCAGCTCACGGATGCGGTGCATCTAGTCGCCGGTGCCCGCCGCCGGGGCCACCGCCAGGCGGTAACCGGCGCCGCGCACGGTCTCCAGACGGTCCCGGCCGATCTTGCGGCGCAGGTAACCGACGTACACCTCGACCGCGTTCGGTGCGGTCTCCAGCGCGGCGTCCCACACGTGGTCGAGCAGCTCGGTCTTGGACACCACGTGACCGGGCCTGCGCATCAGGTATTCCAGCAGGGCGAACTCGCGGGCGGTCAGGGTCACCTCGCTGCCGGCCACGAGCACCCGGCGCTCCGCGGGATCGAGCTCGACGTCGCCGAAACTGAGGACGACCGGGCGGGCCTGCGCGCCGCGGCGCAGCAGGGCACGCAGCCGCGCCAGCAGCACGACGTACGAGAAGGGTTTGGTCAGATAGTCGTCGGCGCCGCAGTCGAGGCCGTCCGCCTGGTCGTACTCGCCGTCCTTGGCCGACAGCATGAGCACCGGCAGCCAGTGCCGTTCCGCCCGCAGCTGGCGCACCACCCGATAACCGGAGAGACGCGGCAACATCACGTCCAGGATCATCGCGTCGTAACCGCCGTGGCGGGCCATCTCCAGGCCGTCCTGCCCGTCGGCGGCGACGTCGACCGCGAATCCCTCGGCCTGCAGGCCACGGCGCAGCGCCGCGGCAAGCCGTGCCTCGTCCTCAACCACCAGCAACCGCACCCCCACACCTTGGCACGCCGTGTCCCGCATCCGGGACCCGCTCTCAGCGGGTTCACAGTCCGCCCCTGCGGGGACCTCCCCTAGGGGGCCTTCTCAGCGGGATCACAGCGGTCCCGGCGCACCATTGCTGCAGACAACAGGAGGTGGACATCGTGTCTGTGTTCAGGTCCAGGCCGGCACTGCGCTGGCTCGTACCGTCGGCCGCGGCAGTTCTGGTCATCGGGGGCGGCGCGGCGGCCGGAACCATCGTGGCGAGCGCCGAGCCGGCGTTGCCCGAGCGCACCGCCGCCCAGCTGCTCGTCGATCTGCAGAGCGCCGATCCGGAAGGGCTCTCCGGCACCGTGGTGCAGAGCTCCGACCTCGGACTGCCCGGCATCGCCGGTCTGCTCGGCCAGGCGGCCGGCAACATGTCCGGCAGCGGCGGCGGGCTGACCAGCCTGATCGCCGGCAGCAACACCGCCCGCGTCTGGTACGCGGGTGAGGACAAGGTGCGGGTGGCGCTGGTCGCCACCGACGGCCAGACCGACATGATCCGGAACGGCAAGGACGTCTGGATCTGGCAGAGCGCCACCAACGAGGGTACGCACGCGACGCTCCCCGCGGACAAGAAGGACGCTCCGGAGGCGCTGCCGTCCGGCATCCCGTCCTCGCCGCAGGAGGCGGCCGACGCCGCGCTCGCCGCGATCGACCCCACCACCAAGGTGGAGACGACCGGCGCCGCCGAGGTGGCCGGGCGGGACGCGTACGAGCTGGTGATCAGCCCGAAGGACACCAACTCGCTGGTGGGTCAGGTCCGGCTCGCGGTCGACGCGACCGAGCACATCCCGCTGCGCGTGGACGTGTACGCGAAGAACACCACGAAGCCGGCTTTCCGGGTGGCGTTCGAGCAGATCAGCTTCACCGTTCCGGACGCCGAGCAGTTCGCGTTCAACCCGCCGCCGGGCGCGAAGGTCGAAGAGGCCGGCCAGGTGCTGGGTGGCGACGAGGCCAAGCCGGGTGCGGTCAAGCCGGGTAAGCCCGGGGCGGTCGAGCCGGGCCGGGCGAAGGACGAGGCCGAGGCGCGCAAGGCTCTCGGTGAGCAGGGCGAGCCGAAGGTCATCGGCAAGGGCTGGACGTCGATCGTCACGGCGCAGCTGCCGAAGCAGGAGCAGAAGCCGACCGAGTCCGAGGACGCACAGGTCCAGGGCTTCCTCGACACGATGCCGCGGGTCAGCGGCGAGTGGGGCAGCGGCCGGCTGCTCAGCGGTGCGCTCTTCAGCGTGCTGCTGACCGACGACGGCCGGGTGTTCGCCGGGGCGGTCACGCCGAAGGCGCTGTACGCGGTCGCCTGATCCATCGTTCCCCGAAGAGCCTCGCCGCCTCGTGCGGCGGGGCTCTTCGCCTTTCCCGCTCGCCGGCTGGTCCGCGACGCCCCAACCTCTGTGTGAAGTTCGGGTGCGATTCGCACCCGAACTTCACACACCCGGGCTGCCCCGCGGGCGGGAGAGCTGTCCCGCGGCGCGCGCAACAGCGCGGGCAGCCGGCCGGGATCGGGCGGGCTCAGGTCACAACGCCGGCAGCCGGCTGGAATCGGGCGGGCTTAGGTCACAACGCCGGCAGCCGGCCGGGATCGGGCGGGCTCAGGTCAACAACGCCGGCAGCCGGCTGGAACCGGGCGGGCTGAGGTCAGGGGCGGTCGGCTCGGCCGGTCAGCAGGAGCACGGTCAGGGTCGCGAAGGACAGGGCGAGCAGCGCCGGGTGGGGTGTCAGCGCGTAGAGAAGGATGCAATTGACGGTCGCGGTGGCGGAGAGCAGGCCCGCGAGGACGGCGTGACGGGTTCGGGCCGGGAGCAGGCGGAGGCAGCGCCACGGGAGGCGGCCAGCTGGGATCAGCACCCGGGCGGCGAAGAGGATCAGCACGACGGCCACGGTGGCCGCGGCGGCGCGGGCCATGATCAGCATGGCGGGCCAGGCGACGGCGGCCGCTGCGAGGACACCGGTCAGGAGCAGGCCGGCGGCCAGGCCGCGGCGGAAACCGCCCAGCAGGCCGCGGATCGGCCACGTCATGGCGGTGGTGTCGAGGCGCGCGGGGTGGTCGGCGGCCAGCCCGCGCAGGCCGTCCATGGCCGAGCGGACGTGCAGGCGCTCGGCGTCGAGCAGCGAGATCAGCCAGCGGCCGTCGGGGTTCTCGGGGTCACGGGCGAGGGCGGCGCGGGTTGCCGCACGGGCGGCTTCGCGGCGGCCGGCGTGCCGTTCCACGTCGGCGAGGGTGAGCAGGTCGGTGACCGAATCCGGGGCGAGGGCGAGAGCGCGACGGGCGGCGTCGCGGGCCCGGCCGAAGTCGCGGCGCAAGGTGAGAGCGCGGGCCAGCACGCGGTGGGCCGGCGGATGCCCCGGGTCGAGGCGGACAGCCTCCTCGGCTTCGGCGACGGCGTCGGCGAGGGCATCGGCGGCGGTCCCGGCAGCGGTGGCGGTCCCGGTGACGGTGGCGAACTCGGCGGCGGTCCCCGGCATCCGGGTGCCGGTCTCCGGTGACAGGGGCGACATCAGGCACTCGGCGCGTTCGATGTGGGTGATGGCCAGGTGCGGGCCGGCAGCCACCGCGGCTCCGGCGGCGGCCAGGGCGTCGGCGCGGCGACCCTGGAGGCGGAGCAGCCCGGCCAGCAGGGCGAGCAGCTCGGGGTCGGCGGGCACGTCGATCAGGCCGGCCCGGACCGCTTCTTCGGCCTCGCGGAGCCGGCCCACACCGGCGAGGAGCCGGGCCCGGGACGCTGGATTCACCACGTCACGCCGGCGGGCCGGGTGCGGGCATCACATCGGCGGGCGGGGCGGGTATCACCGCACCTTGCGTTTCTTCAGGTAGGCGGCCAGGTCGTCGTACTCGCCGCTCTCGTTCGCGAACATGGCGACGTTGCGGGCGGTGGCGAACCAGGCGTCGGTGGAGGGGCGCACCTCACGGGCGGCGGTCAGCATGTCGGACTGGTTGATCATGCGGATGTCGCCGGTGGTGATGGAGTCGCGCATCGCGTACTCGGCGGCGGTCTCGCAGAGGTGCGCGAGGTCGGCGCCGGAGAAGTGCTCGGTGGCGGCGGCCACCTGGGCCAGGTCGATGCCGGCGACCGGGCGGTCGCGCAGGTGGTACTCCAGGATCGCGGCGCGGGCGGTGGCGTCGGGAGGAAGGACCAGCAGCGTACGGTCCAGGCGCCCGGGACGGCGCAGGGCCGCGTCGACGTCCCACGGCGCGTTGGTGGCGGCCAGCACGAAGACGCCGTCGTTGCCGCCCTCGACGCCGTCCAGCTCGGTGAGCAGCTGGTTGACCACGGTGCGCATGGACGACTGGAGCTGGCTGCGCTTGTGGCCGAGGGCGTCGATCTCGTCGAGGAACAGGACGCAGGGCGCGTGGCCGCGGGCCGACTCGAACAGGTCGTGCAGGTTGCGCTCGGAGGAGCCGATCCACATGTTCAGCACGTCGGTGATGCTCAGCGAGATGAACGAGGCGCCCATCTCGCCGGCCACCGCGCGGGCCAGGAAGGTCTTGCCGCACCCGGGCGGGCCGTAGAGCAGCAGGCCGCCGCGGAGGCTCTTGCCGAACAGCGTGCGCAGTTTCGGGTTGCGCAGCGGGCCGAGGAAGGAGACCTCCAGGCGCTTCTTCACGTCGGCCATGCCCCCGACGTCGGCGAGGGTGATCGTCGAGCTCTCCACGTCGAACATCCGGTCGGCGTTGCTGCGGACCGGGTCGGGCTCACCGTCGGCGGTGGCGAACCGGGGCGGGACGACGTCGCCGAACTGCTCCTCCAGGGCCGCCCAGTCGAACCCGCCGGGCGGCGGGGCGGAAGCGGGCGGCAGGGCGGCAGCGGGCGGCGGGGCGGCAGCGGCGGGCGGCGCGGTGGGGGCGACCGGCGGCGGAACGGGAGCAGCGGGCGGCGGCGGAGTGGGATCGGCGGGCCGGGCGGCCGGGCCGAGAGCGCGCGCCATCAGCTGCTGGGCGGTGCTGTTGCCGGGTTCCCGGGCGAGAATCTGGGCGGCGTGAGCGATCGCCTCGGCGCCCCGGCCCGCGGCCACCAGCATCTCGGCCAGGTGCAGCCGCAGCGGAAGGTCGTCGGGGCGGGCCCGCACCGCGGCGGTGAGGCTGTCGATCAAGGCGTCGCTCATGGAAGGCGATTATGCCCCGGCCCGGGAGCGGGATGCGCCTGACGGCCCGGTGCGGGCATGGATGGCCGCGACCTTCCCCGGGACGGAACGCGTGGCGCGTACCAGAAAAGACGAAACGGCCGCGGCCCGAAAGCGACCGCGACCGTTTGCAGCAGGCTTGATCAGCCTGGTCGGCGATAGCCGGCGATCGGGCCCCGGTCGATCGACGCCATCCGCACGTGGTCTCCCGTGTGCGGGGCGTGCACCACCTTGCCGCCGCCGATGTAGAGGGCGACGTGATGCAGGTCCGAGTAGTAGAAGACCAGGTCACCCGGTTTCAACTCGGCTCTGCTGACCGACCTCGTCGAGCCCCACTGGGCTTTCGTGTAGTGCTCGAGGTGGACGCCGACCGATCCCCACGCCTCCTGTGTCAGGCCCGAACAGTCGTAGCTGTTCGGTCCGTTGGAGCCGAAGACGTAGGGCTTGCCGATCAGGTCGCACGCCTTCTGGGCCGCGCGACCGCCCTTGTCGTTGGTGTACGTCACCGGGCAGGGCCCGGTGCGCAGCGGCCCGTCGTCGACGTCCGCGGTGCCGTACGCCCGGATCCGCAGCTTCTGCAGGTCGTCGATCTCGCCTTCGATCGTCTTCTTCCGCGACGCCAGGTCGGTGTCGCGGACGGCGATCTCGGACTCGAGCTGGTCGACCTTCGCCTTGTCGGCGGCGTACTTGTCACGCAGCCGCGCCACGTCGGCGATGGACTGCTTCTGGTTGAACGCCAGCTGGTCGAGGAGGGTGAGCCTCTCGGCCAGGCCGGTCGGTGAACCGCTCATCAGCATCGCGTTGAGCGTGCTCGGCGGACCCTGCATGTAGGCGTCGACCGCGAGGCCACGGACCTCGACCATCGCGGCGTCCACCTGGGCCTGCAGCGGCGCCAGGGTCTTCTCCAGCTGCCTCTGCTGCTTGCGCAGCTTGATCAGCTTGCCGTGCACGTCGTTGTACTGCTCGATGACGGGTTCGAGCTTGTTCCACTCCTCGTCGATCTGCTTCTCGACACTGGAGGGCGTGGGCTCGGCGTGGGCCGCGGCCGGTCCGGTGAGGACGAGCCCGGCGGCGGCCACGACGCAGGCGAGCCCGCGCAGCAGACGTTTCACGTAGGTGCGTTGTCCTTTCTTCCTGCTCAGCCGCCGACCGGGTTAGCTGACGGGTTCGGGCGGGAAGGACACCCGGCCGTTTGCACGGCTTCACCCCGGTTACCTGGGTCCCCGACATGCGTGTCGCATTTAGGCGGTGGTCCGTCAGATCGGCCGGGTTGGACGACGGGGGGCTGCCGGACCGGGCACCACCGTACTCGGATCATGGGTGTGACTGGAAGCGCGGGATCACCTGATCGGCCACGCATTGAGGGCCGCGTCCAGCCAGGGCACCACGAGGATCACGGTGGGTAACACCAGCAGTCCGGCTGCGGCACCGGCGCCGGCCACCGTGAGCAGGGTGGACGTGTGCGCCGGGCCGTCCAGGCGGGCCAGGCGCCGCCGCCGGGACTCCCCCGCCGGGTCCGCGGTGACCCCCTCGGTCAGCGGGACGGCGTCGGCCAGGCGGGACAACGCGGCCCGCAGCGGCTGGGGCCCGGTGCGGCGCCGCGCGGCGTCGTCGGCCACCATCTCCAGCAGCAGGTGTACGGCGTCCAGCGGCTTCTTGCTCCGCAGATGCCGAGGGACCGCCTGGTAGAAGGCGGTGAACGACTCCATCACCAACTCGTGGTGGTGCCGCAGGTGGGCCCGCTCGTGGGCCAGGACCGCGTCGATCTGCGCGGCGTCGAGGACCCGTAGGACGCCGTCGCTGAGCACGACGCGCGGGGACCGGCCGGGCACGCAGTAGGCCAGCGGGAGCGGGCCGTCGAGGACGCGCACCTCGTCCTGGCGCTCCATCCGGTCGAGCAGGTCGACCAGCGTGCGGTGCCGGGCGCGCCGGGCCCGGGCCCGGTAGCTGACCTTGCCGAGCGAGATCAGCAGCCGGATCACGATGATGGCGGCCACCGCGAGGGAGAACAGGAGTGCGGCCACCGTCTCCGGGTGCCGGGCGCCGGCTGCCCGGGTGAGCTCCTCGGGAGCGGCGAGCACGACGCCGAGGGCACAGAGCACCGCGGTCAGGGTGAGCGACTGCCAGAGCAGCACCGCGGCGACCGGGGCGCGGTCGGGCCAGCGGGCGCTCGCCAGGATGCCGGGCACCACCAGGGAGAGGGTGAGCCCCAGCGCGCCGAGCAGGAGGGCGGTCACCTCTCGGTGGTGCGCTTCATCGCCGCTTCGATCGCTTCCGGGGGCAGCTGCCCGAGGAAGTAGGCCAGGGCGGCGTCCTGGTCGGGGCTGGCGCTGAGCGCGTCCAGCATCAAACCGGCGGTCATCTCCTCGCGGGTCTGCGCCGGGGCGTACCGGTATGCCCGGTCGGCTTTCTGCTGCAGGACCAGGCCCTTCTTGGCGAGCCGGTCGAGGACGGTCATCACGGTCGTGTACGCCAGGTCGCGGTCCCGGCTGAGCAGCTCGTGCACCTGCCGGACGGTGAGCGGCTCGCGCGCGTCCCACAACTTCGTCATGACCTCGCGTTCGAGGTCCCCCATCGCCATGTGTCCCATCCTACTGCACCGTGTCGTACTACACGACGTAGTATCTACTACGAGACGTCGTAGGGGGCTGTCATGGATGTGCTCGACCTGACGCGACTGCAGTTCGCGGTCGTGACGATCTACCACTACCTGTTCGTGCCGGTGTCGATCGCCCTGGCCTGCACGGCCGCGGGACTGCACCTGGCCTGGATGCGGACCGGGCGGGAACGCCTCCTGCTGCTGACGAAGTTCGTCGGCAAGCTGCTGATCGTCACGTTCGCGGTGGGCGTGGTGACCGGGCTCGTGCAGGAATTCCAGTTCGGCCTGGGGTGGAGCGCGTTCGCCCGGTTCTACGGCGACGTGTTCGGGCCGACCCTCGCCATCGAGGGGATGCTCGCGTTCTTCCTGGAGGCGACGTTCCTGGCGCTGTGGTACTTCGGCTGGGACCGGCTGCCGCGCCGGCTGCACGCGGCCACCATCGTGGTGGTGGCGGTGGGGACGCTGCTCTCGGCGTACATCATCCTGGCGGCCAACTCCTTCATGCAGAACCCGGTGGCGTACGCGCTGGACCCGGACACCGGGCGGGCCCACCTGACAAGCTTCACCGGCCTGATGACCAACGAGGTCGTGCTCGCCGCGTTCCCGCACACCATCGGCGGGGCCGCGATGGCCGGCGGCGGGCTGCTGATGGCCATCGGGATCTGGCGGGTCGCCGCCGACCCGGCGTTCCGGACGCTGTCCCGGATCGGGGCGTGGACCATGCTGATCGGCGGCGCGGTCACCGCGATCAGCGGCGACCACCTCGGCAAGGTGATGACCTCGGTGCAGCCGATGAAGATGGCCGCGGCCGAGGCGCTCTACGAGACCACCACCGGCGCGCCGTTCTCGATCTTCGCGATCGGGTCGCTCGGGCAGGACCGGCCGTTCTTCACCATCGAGATCCCCGGACTGCTGTCGTTCCTGGGCACCGGGTCGTTCGGCGGGACGGTGCAGGGCATCGACGACCTGCAGGCGGAGTACCAGGCGCTGTACGGCGCCGGCGACTACGTGCCGATGATCCCGGTGGCGTTCTGGACCTTCCGCCTGATGATCGGGGTCGGCGTGCTCGGGATGATCCTGGCGGCCTTCCACCTGTGGTCGTCCGGGCGCGCCTTCCGGGTCCCGCTCATCTCCCGGCTGCTCCCCCGTTTCCTGCGGCCCGGACAGGGGACGCCGGGGTGGCTCCGGCGGTTCGCCCTGCTGGCCCCGGCGCTGCCGGCCGCGGCCAACACGTTCGGGTGGATCTTCACGGAGACCGCGCGGCAGCCCTGGCTGGCGTTCGGGATCTCGAAGACGGCGGACGGGATCTCGCCGGGACTGACGTCGGCGGAGGTGATCGTGTCGCTGGCCGGATTCACGCTGATCTACGGGCTGCTGGCGGTGGCGTGGTGCCGGCTGGTGCTGTTCCTGTCCCGCAAGCCGCTCGACCCGCCGTCCTCGCCCACGACCGACGCCGGCGCCGACGCCGCCGAGCCGGTTCCGGCCTACTAGGAGACCTGCTGTGATCACCTTCTGGTTCGTGGTCCTCGTGCTGGCCTGGGTGCTCTACTTCGTCCTCGAGGGATTCGACTTCGGGGTCGGGATGCTGAACCCGGTGCTCGGCCGGGACGAGCACGAGCGCGGCGCGGTCATCCGCACGGTGGGGCCGTTCTGGGACGGCAACGAGGTGTGGCTGGTCGCCGCGGTCGGCGTCACCTTCGCGGCGTTCCCGGACTGGTACGCGGCCCTGATGTCGGCACTCTACCTCCCGATGGTGCTGATCCTGCTGCTGCTCGCGGTCCGCGGGGTGGCCCTGGAGTTCCGCGGCAAGCACGACTCGACGTCCTGGCGGCGGCGCTGCGACCTGCTGCTCGCCGGCAGCTCGGCCGGGATCGCGGCCCTCTGGGGCGCCGTGCTCGGCATCCTCGTGCACGGGCTGGCGCTCGGCGCGGACGGCGAGGTCACCGGCACGGGACTCGCCCGCAGCCTCGGGCCGCTGGTCACACCGGCGGCGGGACTCGGCGCGCTGGCCGGGCTGCTCGGGGCGGTGCTGCTCGGCGCCACGTTCCTGGCGCTGCGCACCACCGGGCCGGTGCGGCGGCGGGCCCGCGACCTGGCCCGGCACACCGGCACGGCGGGTGCGGCCGCCCTGCTCGTCACCGGTGTCAGCACCGGCTCGCGGGTGGTGCTCCTGGCGGCGGCGCTCGTCTTCGTGGCCGGCCTCCAGGCGCGGCGCCACCGGGAGGCGACAGCGTTCGCGGCGGTCGCGGCCGGGGTGGTCGCGGCGGTCGTCTCGGTCTTCACGGTGCACGGGCAGGTGGTCCTGGCCAGCACGCTCGACCCGGCGTGGTCGCTGACCCGGGAGTCGGCCGCGGCCGGGCCGGAGGCGCTGCGGATCCTCACCGTCGCCGGCGTGCTGATCCTTCCCGGGGTGCTGGTCTATCAGGTCTGGTCGTACTGGGTGTTCCGGCGGCGGGTGGCCAGCGAGCGGGTGCCGTCATGAGCGTGGCGACCGCGGCACCCGCCCGCGCCCCCGGCCCCGCGGCCGAACCCGCTCCCCCGGCGCGGCGGCGCGGGCCGGTCGACCCGCGGCTGCTGCGGCACGCTCGCGCGAGCCGGGCCGGAGTGGTGTGGCTCGCGCTGATCGGAACCGGGCAGGCGGCGGCCACCCTCGCCGTCGCGGTCGCGCTGTGCGGGATCGTCACCGGCACCGGAACCGTCGCGGTCGTGGCCCTGGCCGCAGCGTTCGCGGTCCGGGGCGCCCTGGCCTGGGCGGAACAGGTGGTGGCCCGGCGCACCGCGGCCCGGGTGACCGACGAACTGCGCCGGTCCCTGCTGCGGGCCGTCGTGCGGCGCGGGCCCGGCTGGGTGGCGTCGTTCGGGGCCGGGCGGCTCACCGCGGTGCTGGGCAGCGGGCTGGACTCGCTGCGGCCGTGGTTCTCCGGATATCTGCCGGCCCTGGTGCTCGGCGTGGTGCTGCCGCCGCTGGTGGTGGTCGTGATGGCGGTCGTGGACCCGGCGTCGGCAGTCATCGCGATCTGCACGCTGCCGCTGCTGCCGCTGCTCGGCGCGCTGGTCGGATGGGCCACGCAGGCGCGTGCCCAGCAGCGTTGGGCGGCGGACTCACGGTTGGCGGGCCACTTCCTCGACGTCGTGCGCGGGCTGCCGACCCTGAAGGTGTACGGCCGGGCCGAGCGCCAGATCGCGGTGATCGCCGGGCTGACCGACCGGCACCGGCGGGCGACCCTGCGGGTGTTGCGGGTGGCTTTCCTGTCGTCGACGGCGCTCGACCTGGTCGGCACCCTGTCGGTGGGGCTGGTCGCGGTGCAGGCGGGGCTGCGGGTGGCGGCCGGGACGATGGAGCTGGGGCCGGCGTTGCTGGTCATCCTGCTGGCGCCGGAGGCCTACCGGCCGCTGCGGGAGATGGCGGCGCGCTATCACGCTTCCACGGACGCCACGGCGGTGATCGCCGATGTGGACCTGATCCTGGCCGGGCCCGGTTCTCCGGCCCCGGCTTCCTCCGTGCCCTCCGCCCCCTCCACAGGCCCGTCCTCCACGGCTTTGTCTCCCACTGCGGCTGTGCTCCAGCCCTCTGCTGAGGTCTTGCGCGCATCGGCGGCTTCGGGAGAGGTACGGCTGCAGCTCACGAGGCTGGCGGCCGGGCGGTGGGGGGTGCGGGTGGCGGGGCTGCGCGCTCGATACCCGGGGGCGCCCAGCGACGCGGTCCGGCTGGATGAGCTCGGTGTGCGCGGCGGCGAGATGGTCGCGTTGCGGGGGCCGTCGGGCGCGGGGAAGAGCACGGCCCTGCGGGTGCTGGCGGGACTGCATCCGGCGGAAGCCGCGGCGATCGCGGTCGGGCGGACCTTCTACCTGCCGCAACGGCCCGTGTTGCCGCACGCCCGGACGGTCGCCGAAGTCTTCCCGGCCGGCACCGGCGCCGGGGACATCAGGGCGGCGTTGCGTGCTGTCGGGCTCGGCGGTGAGGTCGGTGGGACGACCCCGCTGGGCGAGCACGGCGCGGGGATCTCGTCGGGGCAGCGGCAACGGCTCGCGCTGGCGGCTCTGCTGCACCGGGCGGAGACGGAGATGGCGGCGGTGCGGCAGGCCGGTTCGGCGGCGGTCGTGACGTTGCTGCTCGACGAGCCGACGGCGCACCTGGACGCGTGGTCGGAGCGGGTGGTCGTCTCGCGGTTGCGGGAGTTCGCGGCCCTCGGGTGTGCGGTTCTGGTCGTGGCGCACCGGCCGGCCCTGCTCGCCGCCGCCGACCGCATCGTCGACCTCCGGTCCCCCGGTCCGGCCCTCACCGCCGGTCCGGCCCTCGCCCCCGACGCCGGTCGGCTGGACCCGGCCGGCTCGCAGAGCAGTTCCGCCGCCGCCGAAACAGCGCTGGCGGCCGGCCGGGTGGGGTTGGCCGGCTCACCGAGCGGGGCCGACACTCGCGCGGCAGCGCCGAGAGCCGGCCGTAGGGACGAGGCCGGCTCCGGCGACAGGGGGGACGGAGCCGGCTCCGGGAGTGGTGGCGACCGCGGGGCGGGGCGGACAGCGGGCGCGTGGCGGGAGTGGGCCCGGCGGCCGGGGACGGCGGTCACGCTCGGGGCCGGGTCGTCGCTGGCGGGGATCCTGCTGACGGGGGCGGCGGCCTGGCTGCTGGTCCGGGCCTCGTCGCTGCCTCCGGTGCTCTCGTTGTCGACTGCTGTCGTGCTGGTGCGCGGCAGTGCCGTGGCCCGGCCGCTGCTGCGCTATCTGGAGCGGCTGGTCTCGCACGATCTCGCGTTCGCCAGGCTGGGGCGGCGCCGGGCGAACGTCTATCGACTGTTGGTACCGCGGGTGCCGGGGCGACGGGCCCCCCGGCGTGGCGACCTGCTCACCCGCCTCGTCGACGACGTGGACGCGCAGGTCGACGGGCTGCTCCGGGGACGACTGCCGGCCCTGGCGGCGGCGGTGACGATCACGGTTGCGGGACTGGTCGTGGGGCTGACGGCGCCGGCGGTGCTCCTGCCCCTGGCGATCGGTGTGCTGGCCGCGGGCGTGGTGGCGCCGATGGTGGCGGCCCGGCAGGTGACCCGGCTGGACGCGGCCACCGGCAAGGCCCGGGCGGAACTGCGGGACGCGGTGGTGGAGACCGTGGACGGCGTCGAGGAGATCGGTGCCGGTTCCGGTCGGCTGCGCGTACCCGAAGAGAGAAGCCGGACCCTCGCGGACCTGGAGGCGCGGGCGGCGCGGGAGGCCGGGCTGGCCGCGGCGCTGGCGCACGCCGGGTGGGGGGCGGCAGCGGCCGGGACCGCGCTCGCGCTGGCCGGTGCGGGGCTGTCGGCGGAGTGGAGCGCGGTGCTGCTGCTCGGCATGATCGTGCTGGGCGAGACGGTGGTGGCGCTGCCGGAGGCGGCGATCGCGCGACGGCAGGCGGTGGGCGCCGAGCAGCGGGTGGCCGCGATGACCACGGAGCCCGGAACGGCGACGAACGACGAGCCGCGCACGGACGACGAGCCGGTGATCGATTTCGGGCGTGGTGGGTGTGTGGTGCGGGTCGAGGGACTCGTCGCCGGGTGGGATCCGGAGCGGGCGCCGGCGCTCGACGGGTTCGATCTGGAGCTGGCGGCGGGATCGCGGACGGCGATCACCGGTCGGTCCGGCTCGGGCAAGTCGACGCTGGCGGCCGTGCTGGCCCGGCTGCTGACGCCGCGGGCCGGGACGGTCGAGATCGACGGGACGCCGATCGCGGCGCTGCCGGAGGGCGGATTCCGGCGGCGGGTCGCGCTGGTCGGTGAGGCGACGGGTCATGTCTTCGCTTCGACCGTACGAGAGAATCTGCGTCTCGCCTCTCCCGGCGCGAGTGACCCGGAGCTCGTGGCTGCGCTGAACCGCGTCGGGCTGGGCGGGTGGCTCGCCGGGCTGCCGGACGGGCTGGGCACCTGGCTGGGCACCGGCGGCAGCACGGTGTCGGGCGGGCAGCAGCGGCGACTTGCCACGGCGCGGGCGCTGCTCGTCGATCCGGGGCTGCTGATCCTGGACGAGCCGACCGAGGGTATCGACGAGGCCGGCGCGCGGGAGCTGATGGCGGATCTGCTGGACGCGGCGTCCGGTCGTACCGTGCTGGTCCTCGCGCACCGCGCGGAAGGCCTGGACCTGGTCGACCGGGTGGTGGATCTCGGCGCCGCGGGGTGATCTCCTTCCGGGCGATCAGGGCCGCGAGGCCGTGCGACGGCACACCGCCGGGGTAGCGTTCTAGCTGGATCTCAGTCGGCCCGGAGCGGCTCAGGCACGTCGAGGGGTGCGTGCCGGTGGCGATTCCGTTCGGTCACCGGCGCGCGGCCACGATGATGGACCGACCGGTCCGCTAAACTGCCGCCATGGCACGCCGGCCCACCCCGGGCACCCGCGACACGATTCTGACCGCCGCCGCCGGGCTCTTCTACGAGCACGGCGTCCGCGCGGTCGGGATGGCGCAGGTGGTGGAGGTGGCCGGCTGCGGCAAGAACCTGCTCTACCGGCACTTCCCCAGCAAGGCGGAGCTGGCGGCGGCCTATCTGCGGCTGACACGCCAGGAGCGCGAACGCGGGGTCACCGAGGCCCTGCGCTGGTCCGGCACCCCCACCGAGCGGCTGACCGCGCTGATCGGGGAGATCGCCGAAGAGGTGCGCCGGCCGGGATACCGGGGATGCGCCTTCCGCAACTATCTGACCGAGTTCCCCGGCGAGGACGACGAGCCGGCCCGGGTGGCCAAGACGTACCTGACCGACAGCCGCGCCCGGGTGGACCGCCTGGTCGAGGAGTCCGGCGGTGACGCCTTGCTGGCGGACCGCATCTGGCTGATCGTCAACGGTCTCTACGGCGGCCCCCCGGTCCAGGCGCAGGTCGCGGTGGACTGGGCGGCGGAGCTCATCGACCGCCTGCCCTGACAGCCGCTCCCGCGACACGCGTCCGGCCGGACGCGGAAGCCCGGCCGGGGCGCGCCGGGCCGCCGATGCTGAGGCCGGTGTCGCCGGGTCGGCGTTCAGGAATCGCTGAGGAGGTCGAGGACCTCCTCCTCGCCCGAGGCGACGTTTCCCTTCTCGTAGTGCTCGATCACGCGCGGGTCGATGTACGAGTTGCGGGCCACTGTGGGCGTGTTGCCGAGCAACTCCGCGACCTCCCGGGAGGCCTGCGCCACCGCCTTCTTCCGTTTCGCCTTCGTGGGCTGCGGGCCGACCGCGGCCAGGGTGGCCGCGGCCTGCACGGTGCCGTGCCACGTCCGGAAGTCCTTGGCGGACATCTGCTCGCCGCTGACCTCCCTGAGGTATTCGTTGATGGTGTCGGCGCGGACCTCCTGCCAGCGCTTGCGACCGGCGTCCCAGTACGCGAAGAGCCGGTCCTCGCCGCGGCGGCGGCGTTTCAGATCTTTCAGCACCGCGCAGACCTCGCCGTCGCCGACGGTTGCCGAGTGGGAGACGCCGGACTTGCCGGTGAATTCCAGCAGGACGCAGCCGCCTTTGCCACGCAGGTGGTCGGGGCGCAGCGTGGAAAGCCCGAACGACGGATCCTCCTCGCGGGCGGCGGAGTCCTCGCCGCCGACCCGGAACATGCCCATGTCGAGGAGCCGGACGATGGCCGCGAGCACCCGTTCACGGCCGAGGCCGCGGCCGGTGAGCGCCTCGTCGAGTTTCTCGCGCACCTCCGGCAGGCGGGCGGCCACCTCGAGGGCGTGGTCGAACTTCACCCGGTCCTGCCGCGTACGCCACTCCGGGTGGTAGAGGTACTGTTTGCGGCCCGCGTCGTCGACGCCGGTCGCCTGGATGTGGCCGCGCGGGTCGGGTGAGATCCACACGTCCTTCCAGGCGGGCGGGATGACGAGTTCCGTGATCCGCCGGACGTCGGCGGAGCCGGACGGCAGCGGTTTGCCGTCCCGGTCCAGATAGCTGAATCCTTTGCCCGCGCGCCGCCGGCCGAGGCCGGGGGACGACGGGTCACTGCGCCGCAGTCGCATGCTGCACCTCCTCGACGGCGGAGAGGACCTCCTCCATGGTTACCGCGAGAAGCGCCGGATGAACCGGGCCGGGCAGATCGCCGCGTTCGTCGCGGATGCCGTGCCAGATCGCCCGGTGCCACGGGCGGTCCGGGGGCGGGCCCCAGCGCCGCGGGGAGACCGGCCCGAACAGCACCACCGACGGGGTGCGGTACGCGGTGGCCAGGTGCGCGATCCCGGTGTCACCGCTGATCACGAGGCGGGCACCGGCCACCAGGGCGGCGAGTTCGGCCATGTCGGTGCGGGGGACGGCGGAGGCGTCCAGCCCGGCGAGTTCGCTGACGCGTACACAAAGGTCGTGTTCGGCGGGGGAACCGGTGATCAGCAGGCGGTGGCCCGCCGAGCGCAACCGGCGGGCGACGGCGGCGTACCGGTCCGCGGGCCAGCGCCGGGCGGGCGACTTGGCGCCGGGGTGCAGGATCGTCACTCCGGCCGGGACGTCCGCCGGCGGCACGGCAAGATCAAGATCCGATTCCGAGCAGGGTACGCCGTACCAGCGCATCAGCCGGCACCAGCGCTGCACCTCGTGCTCGTCGTCGCGCCAGCCAGGACCGTCGAGGTGCCCGGCCGCGGGGCTGGCGAAGCCCCACAGCCGTGACGGCCGCAGCGCCTGCAGCCGCCGGTGCGACTCGGGCCCGGAGCCGTGCAGGTTCACCGCGAGCCGGGGCGCCGCCGGGGCGTTGTCGAGCGGTTCCAGCTCGCGCGCCGGCACCACCCGGTCGATGCCGCCGACCGCGTCGATCAGCGGGGTGAGCCAGGTGGGCGCGGCCAGGCTCAGGGTCTCGCCGGGGAAGGCGGCGCGGAGCCCGCGAAGTGCGGGCACCGCGGCCGCCAGGTCTCCCACGCCGAGCGCGCGCAGGACCAGGATCACGGGTACGACGTCTCCTGCTCCGCCGCCACGACCAGCTCCCGGACCGCGCAGCCGGCCGGCTGGTTGAGCGCGAACAGGACGGCCGCCGCCACGTTCGCCGGGTCGTTGAGGATCGCGTCCGGTCCCGGCTTGTACTTGGCGTCGCGCTCGTCGAAGAACTTGGTCCGCATGCCGCCGGGGATGAGCAGCGTGACGTTGACCTCGCCGGCGAGTTCGGCGGCGAGCGCGCGGGTGAAGCCGACCACGCCGAACTTGGCCGCGCAGTACGCGGTGGCGTCGGAGACCGCCTTGATCCCCAGGGTCGACGAGATGGTCACGACCCCGCCGTGCGACTGCTTCAGCTCGGGCAGCGCGGCCCGGATCACCGCGGCGGTGGCCAGTAGGTCGATCATGACGATCCGGTCCCAGGTCTCGCCGGGGATGTCGGCCAGCGCGCCGGGCACGTCCATGCCGGCCGCCGTGACGACGCCACTGATCGCGCCGCCGGCCCGGGCGATGAGCTCCCGGGTGGCCTTCTCCGCGGCCCGGGTGTCGGCCAGATCGCACTCGATCCACTCGACGCCGTGCGCGGGCTTCTGCCGGTCGATGACGTACGGGGTGCCGCCGCCCTTGATCACGGCGTCGACGACGGCGGCGCCCAGGCCGCTCGATCCACCGGTGACGATGACTGCGTCCATTCCCTACCTCCTGCGTGCTTCGGCGATGGTTTTCGTGGTGGAGCGACCGTCCAGGTAGGGCACGATCACGGTCTGCCCGCCCCAGCGTTCGACGAGCTCGGTCTCCGGCAGCGAGTCGTAGTCGCCGCCCTTGACCCAGATGTCCGGGCGCAGCCAGGACAGCACCGCCTCCGGCGTCGTCTCGTCGAAGATCACGACGGCGTCGACGCAGTCGAGGGCGGCGAGCAACCCGCTGCGGTCGGCCTGGGCGGTGAGCGGGCGGTCCGGGCCCTTCAGCTGCCGCACCGAGTCGTCGCTGTTCAGGCAGACGATCAGGCAGTCGCCGAGGGAGCGGGCCGCGCGCAGGGTGGCCAGGTGGCCGGTGTGCAGCAAATCGAAGCAGCCGCCGGTGGCGACCACGGTGCCGCCGCGCGCCCGGGTCTCCGCGACGAGGCGGCCGGCCTGGTCGGCGCCGATCCGCCCGCCCTCGGCCGGTTTCGGCGACGGCTCGAGGGCGGCCTGGACGCCACCGGCGGCGACGAAGGTGCTGGCCACCGTGACCGCCTCCTGCACGGCCTCGGAGACCAGCCGGCCGTTGGCCAGGGCCAGCGCCGCAGCCGAGGCGAACCGGTCGCCGGCGCCGCAGGTGTCCCCGGCGGACACCGCCGGCGACGGCACCACCAGCGGGGTCGCACCGGAGTGGCAGAGCACCGCGCCGTGCGCACCGCGGGTCACCACGACCGCGCCGGCCCGCCATCGCTGCCGCAGCGCCTGACCGGCGCGCTGGGCGGTGGACAGCCCGGAGCCGTTCCCGGCGTCGCCGGAGAGCCGCCGCACCTCGCTCTCGTTGGGCGTCACCAGGCTGACGTTCGGCACCGGCGGCGGGCCGTTCGGGTGCGGGTCCCACACCACCGGCGCCTTCGCCCCCTCGATGGCGGCGCGCAGCACGGGGTGCCGGGCGACGCCCCGGCCGTAGTCGCTGACCAGGATCGCCGAGGCGTCGGCGAAGACGTCCAGCACGGCCGGCGGCACGTCGCCGGGCGGCTGCGGTTCGCCGCCGCGGTCCAGGCGCAGCAGCACCTGACCGGCGGCGCGCAGCCGGATCTTCTCGGGCGTGGCGCCGGGCAGCGGGAGGGCATACACCTCGACGCCGGCGGCGGTGAGCAGCTCGGTGAGGCGGGCGCCGGCGGCGTCCGAGGCGATCGCGGTGACCAGCGCGACCCGGTGACCGTGCCCGGTCGCCAGCAGCGCGGCCAGTCCGGCGCCGCCGGGGCGCTCGCGCACCTGCTCCTCGTCGAGGACGGGCGCCGGGGCGTCCGGGGCGATGCGGCGGACGGTGCCCTCGACGTCGCGGTCGAGGAGGGTGTCGCCGACGATGACGAGTCTCATACGGCGGCCATCTCCTTCCGGTTCTGGTTGACGAAAGGGATGAGGTACCGGTCCAGGTAGGTGCACATCACGTGCACCGCGACCAGGTGCAGCTCCTGGACGACCTGGCTGTCCGGCGACGGGCAGGCCAGCGTCTCGTCGCAGGCGTCGGCGAGCGGGTTCGGGGCCTCGCCGACCATGGCCCAGGTGTGCAGGCCGGCGTCCTTGGCGGCCTCGACGGCGCGGACCAGGTTCGGGCTGCGGCCGCTGGTGGAGAGCACCAGCAGCACGTCGCCGGGGCGGCCGTGCGCGCGCACCTGGCGGGCGAAGACCTCGTCGAAGCCGTAGTCGTTGCTGATCGCGGTCACCGCCGAGGAGTCCGGGGTGAGCGCGATCGCGGACAGCGGCATCCGCTCGTCGCGCAGCCGGCCGACCAGCTCGGCGGCGAGGTGCTGGGCCTCGGCGGCGCTGCCACCGTTGCCGGCGACCAGCAGGCGGCCGCCGCTGCCCAGGTGGCGGGCCAGGTGGGCGCCCCAGACCTCGAGCACGCCGGCCCGCTCGCGGAACGGCTCGATGGCCGCCGCGAGCCCGTTCAGGTGACTGTCGAGCGGGCTCATGCGAGGACCTCCAGGTCGGCGACGGTCGAGTAGACGGCGGCCAGGCGCTCGGCGACGCGCGGCCAGGAGTAGGAGGCGGCGGCCCGGTCGGCGGCGGCCGCGGCGTACGCGTACCGCCGCATCTCGTCGCTCGCGAGCCGGCGCAGGGCCGCCCCGAGGGCGCGCGGGTCGCGCGGCGGCACCAGGTCGCCGGTGACCCCGTCGACCACGGTGTCGCTGAGCCCGCCGACCGCGGTGGCCACGACCGGCACCCCGCACGCCATGGCTTCCAGGGGGGTCAGGCCGAACGGCTCGTACCAGGGGGTGGCGGCGAGCAGGTCGGCGGAGCGGTACCACCGCGGCATCTCGTGGGCCGGGACCGCGCCGACCAGGGTGACCCGGTCGGCCACCCGGCAGTGCTCGGCGAGGGCCCGCAGCCGCCGGGCGTAGGGGTCGTGGGCGAGTTCCGCGGCCGGCGGCCCGCCCACCACGACCAACTCGGCGTTCGGCACGGCGGTGATCGCCCGGATGGTGTCCTCGATGCCCTTGCGCTCGACGAGCCGGGCCACGGTCAGGATCCGCAGGCGTCCCGAGGCGCGGGGCACAGCCGGTCCGGTGGCGCGGAAGCGTTCGGTGTTCACCCCCGAGGGGACGAGGTCCATCCTCGAGCGGGGCACGCCGAGCCGGGCCAGTTCGGCGATCTCGTCGCGGCACTGGACGATCACCCGGTCCATCTCGCGGCCCAGCCGGCGCTCGTACGCGACCCGCTCCGGCGGGCTGGTGTCGGCTGCGCCCTGGTGCCGGCGCTTCACCGAGCCCAGCGCGTGGAACGTCTGCACGACCGGCACCCCGCGGGCGCGGCCGGCCTCCAGAGTGGCCAGCCCGCTCATCCAGAAGTGCGCGTGGGCGACGTCCGGGCGCCACTCGTCGCGCCAGTCCGCGGCCATCTGATCGGCGAACTCCCCCATGTACGGCAGCAGCTCGTCCTTGGGCAGCGTCTCGGCCGGCCCGGCTGGCACGTGCACCACGTCGACGCGCTCCCCCATCGGCACCACGGCCGGCAGGTCCCGGCTGTCCCGCCGGGTGTAGACGCGCACCTCGTGGCCGTGCCCGGCGAGCGCCGCCGCCAGTTCGGCCACGTGCGAGTTCTGCCCGCCGGCGTCGACACCGCCGAGCGCCGCGAGCGGGCTGGCGTGTTCCGAGATCATCGCGATGCGCACATTTCCTCCTCCAGGAGCCGGTCCCAGTCGGCCAGGAACCGGTCGAGCCCGTACCGGGTGAGCGCCACCTGCCGGGCGCGGGCGCCGAGGCGGGCCGCCTCGTCCGGCTCGTCGATCAGCCACTGCGCGGCGTCGACGAGCGCGCTGACACGGGTGGAGAGCACTCCGGCCTCCGGCGGGACGGCGGCGATCGCCTCGGTGGTGCCGAGGGCGAGCACCGGCATGCCCATCTGCATGGCCTCGATCAGGCTGAGGCCGAGCGAGGTCCACCGGCACAGGTGCAGATAGGCCCGCCGCCGGGCGACCTCGGTGTGCATGACGTGTTGCGGCGGATCCTCGAAGACCGTGGCGCCGGGCAGCCCGGTGACACCCATCCCGAAGACGTCGAGCGGGGCGACGGAGGCGAACCGGGGGAACAGGTCGGTGCCGGTGACCCGGCCGCGCCGGACCGGCTCGTTGGTGACGATCGCCAGCCGTTCCAGGTCGCCGGTCCAGCGGGCGGCGGGCTCGACGATGCCGTGCTCGATCACCGTGGTCCGGGTGTTGCCGCAGTCCCAGAACAGCTCGTTGAAGTGCGTGACATGGGCGATGATCACGTCGTCCCGGTCGGCGAGCGGGTGCCGGCTGAACGGCACGTCACCCTTCGGCGTGTTGTGCTCGACGTAGATCACCGGCACGTGCGGCGGGATCAGGTCGAGCTCCTCGGGACGCTGGGCGATCGCCACGTCGACGTCGCGGATCTCCTCCAGCGGAAGCTCCTCCACCGTGTCCGGCCAGTCGAACGTTCGGGCACGGCCACGGCCCCACGCGTCACGCGCCGGGTTGACCGGCACGAGATAGCGGTGTTTGCCCTGGACGAACGCGGTCGTCCAGGAGCCGTGCACGTGCCAGAGCAGGATGTTCACGCGGCAGCCACCTTCTCTTGCTGAGGGGAGACGGGCACGCCGATCCGGCGTACCGCCTCCAGGACGTCCCGCGGCTCGACGGTGCCCAGGCAGGGGTGGCCGGGGACCGGGCAGCGGGTGGCGCGGGTGTTCCGGCAGGCCGCGGCGGCATCGCCGAGCCGGACCGCCGGCACGCGGTAGGGACCCCACTGGCCGTAGGGCACGGTGGGGGCGTACAGGCTGATGACGGGGGTGCCGACGGCCGCGGCGAGGTGCGCCGGGCCGGTGTTGGCGACGATCAGGCAGGCGGCGCCGGACAGCAGCGTGGCCAGCTCGCCGAAGGACATGGCGCCGGTGGGGTGCCCGGCCGTCCCGGCCACGAACGACGCCAGCTCCTGTTCGGCCGGGCCGCCCGTGACCAGGACCCGGTGCCCCTCGGCAGCGAGGGCGGCCACCACGCGGCGCAGGTTCTCCGGCGGGCAGGACCGGGCCTCGCAGCTCGCTCCGGGGTGCACCACCAGGTAACCGCCGGGCGCGGCGGGCGGCGCGGTCACCGCGAGCGTCCCGTCGTCGCCCTCGGGGAGGGCGAATCCCGCCGCCGCCGCGACGCTGCGGGCCCGCTCCGGTTCGGGCAGGCCGTCCGGTACGCGATGACGGACGTCCAGCAGGCTGCCCGGGTAGTCCTCGCTGATCGCCGTGATCCGGCCGACCCCGGCGGTGCGCAGCAGCAACGCCAGCGGCAGCGCCGACTGATGGAACGACGTGAAGATCACCGCCTCGTCGGCGCCGACGGCGCGCAGCCGTTCGGTGAGCGCGTGCACGTCGGCCGGGTCGACCGGTCCGGGCTCCGGGTCGATCCAGGGCAGCCGCCACTCGACGATCTCGTCGACACCGGGCAGCAGCTCGGCGGCGGCCCGGCCGCGCGGCCCGCAGAGCAGCACCACCCGGTCGGCGCCGGCCGTCAGGGCCCGGAGCGCCGGCCCGGTGACCAGCACGTCGCCGGCCGAGTCGGAGCGGACGGCCAGCACCGTGCGGGGCCGGCCGGGCCGCGGCGCCGGCGTGACCAGCGCCTGCCGGGTGAGGATCAGGTCGACGGCCGCGGCCAGGTCGACGGCGGTGTGCGGCGCGGCGGCCACCTCGGCCGGGAGGGTGACGGCGGTCGGCACCAGGATGCCGGTGGCGCCCGCCGCCAGGGCCGCCTCCACGTCGCGGCCGATGTCGCCGACCATCACGCAGCGGGCCGGCGTGGTGCCGAGGGCCGCCGCGCCGGCGCTGACCATGCCCGGCGCCGGCTTGCGGCACCGGCAGCCGGCAGTGTCGTCGTGCGGGCAGATCTGCCAGGTGTCGAACGGGCCGAGCAGCTCCTCGACGCGGCGGTTCACCGCTTCGAGCTGCTCGGCGGTGAACCGGCCGCGGGCCAGGCCGGACTGGTTGGTGACCACGCCCAGCCGCAGTCCGGCGGCCCGGAGCCGGTCGAGCGCCGCCCGGGCGCCGGGCATCGGCTCGACCAGGGCGGGGTCGCCGTTGTAGGGGACGTCCACGACGAGCGTGCCGTCGCGGTCGAGCAGCACCGCGTCGTAGAGGGCTCCGCTCACCGGCGGGCCTCCGCGGGCCGGCCGAGGATCTCTTCCGGTGCGGGCATCCGCACCGCGTCCCGCCAGCGCAACCAGCCTCGCAGCCAGTGGCCGACGGCGACCGGTGGGATCGCCGCGCTGGTCAGCAGCATGGTGGTGACCTCACGCGGGTCCCGGGGGCCGGGCCGGATCCGGGCGGCGGCGAACTCGGCGGTGCCGGCCGCCCAGGCGGCGCCGGCCACGGCTGCCGCTGCCGACCAGCCCCGGCGCCCGGTGACCAGGCCGGCGGCGGCGCAGACCAGCGCGGTGGCCCCGGCCGCGGTCACCGCCGCGTGGCGGCGCCGGCGGCCGGGCGGGATCTCGAGCACGGCGCGCCAGTGCGGGCCGTAGAGGCGGCGCAGCAGGGCGTCGTCGGCGTTACCGCGCTGGGTGCGCAGGCTGATCCAGCGGTGCTCCGGTCGTACCGGATGGGTCACGCATCGATGGCCGCGCCGCAGTTCGTAGCCCGCGCCGCGCACCCGGTGGGCGATCTCGGCGTCCTCCCGGAAAGCGCGCGGCAGACGCTCGTCGAAGCCGCCGGTGCGCTCCAGCGCGGCACGGCGGTAGGCCATGTCCGCGGTGATCCACTCGCCGTCGGCGAGCCCGGCGGTGACCCGCTCCCAGTCCGTCGGCCGGCGGTCCGCCGGCAGCGGCACCCGCAGCCGGCCCTGCACTCCCCCGGCCTCGGGGCCGGCGTCGCCCAGGTCGGCGGCGAGCGCCTCGGGCCAGCCCGGGTCGGGCAGCACGTCGTCGTCGAGGAAGGCGATCCACTCGTGCCGGGCCGCGCGCCAGCCGGCGTTGCGCGCCGCGGCCGGCCCGGCGGCCCGCCCGGTGACGACCTTCGCGCCGCCGGCGTGCGCACCGAGCTCGAGCGGGGTGCTCCGATCCGGCCGGTCGTCGACGACGATCAGCTCGAAGCCGTCGGGCAGCGGGCCCAGCGCCGCGAGCAACTCCTGCAGGCTGGGCCGCCCGAGGGTGGGGACGACTATGCTCACGCCGTCCAAGTCGTCCTCCGGTGCACCGCGAACGGGCCGATCGCGAGCAGGTCGACCGGCGCCGAGCCGAACAGCTCCAGGGCCTCGCGCGGGGTGTCGACCATCGGGCGGCCGGCCGTGTTGAGCGACGTGTTCACCACCACCGGCAGGCCGGTGCGCCGCTCGAAGTCGGCGAGCATCTCGGCGACCAGCGGCTCGGTGTCGGTGTGCACGGTCTGCACCCGGGCGGTGCCGTCGACGTGGGTGACCGCCGGGATGCGGTCCTTCCACTCCGGCTTCACCCGGTGCACGAAGAGCATGTACGGGCTCGGGTAGACGCCCTCGAAGATGTCGTCGAACCGCTCGGCCCGGACCATCGGCGCGATCGGGCGGAACTGCTCGCGGCCCTTCACGTCGTTCATCCGCGTCTGGGTGTGCTGGTCGCCGGGGTGGGCGAGCAGCGAGCGGTGGCCCAGAGCGCGCGGGCCGTACTCGCTGCGGCCCTGGTACCAGGCGACGATGCCGTTGCGGGCGAGCACCTCGGCAGCCTCGGCGGCGATCGACGCCGGCCGGGTGTACGGCACGGCGGCCCGCTTCAGCTCGGCCTCCAGTTCCTCGTCCGACCAGCCCCGGCCGAGCGCGGCGGAGCCGAACGGGATGTGCTCCCCGGTGACGGCGAGGGCGGCGCCCAGGGCGGTGCCCGAGTCGCCGGCGGCGGGCTGCACCCAGACCCGGTCGAACGGGCCCTCGGCGGCGATCCGGGCGTTGGCCACGCAGTTCAGCGCGGTGCCGCCGGCCATGGTCAGGGTCTTCAGGCCGCCGGAGCGCTCGTACGTCCACCGGGTCAGGTCGAGCAGCACCTCCTCGAGGCGGACCTGCACGCTGGAGGCCAGGTCGGCGTGCGCCTCGGTCATCTCACCGTCGGCGGTCCGGGACTTCGCGAGGGCGTCCCAGTCGATCCGCTCGACCGTGAAGCCGCCGTCGTCGTTGGCGTGCACCAGCTCGCGGAGCAGGCCGAGGAACTTCGGCCGGCCGTACGAGGCCAGGGCCATCACCTTGTACTCGTCGCTGGAGTGCATGAACCCGAGGTGCCGGGTGAGGTCCTCGTAGAGCAGGCCCAGCGAGTGCGGCAGCTCCTGGCTGCGGAAGGTCTCCAGCTGTCCGTCCCGGAACGCGCCGGACAGGTGGCTGGCGGCCTCGCCGCGCCCGTCCAGGACCAGCACCGCGCTCGGGCCTTCCACGCTGAGCCCGGCTGACGCGGCGTGCGCGACGTGGTGCGGCACGAAGCGCACCTGCTCCGGGTCGAGGCCGGGCAGAGCGGTGGCCAGGAACTGCGGCGCCCGCCGCGCATAGTCGACGCGGAGGTGGTCCCACGGGTCGTTGATGCCCACCTCGGCCGGGTCACGGCAGAGGTCGGGGTCGAAGGAGTACGCAACCGCGTCCAGATCACCGGGCTTCAGGCCGGCCGCCTCCAGGCACCAGGCCGCGGCCAGCTCCGGCAGCTCCCAGGCGGAGAACGGCACGGGACGTTTGCCGTGCTTACGGCGGCTGAACCGCTCCTCCTCGGCGGCCGCCACGACACGGCCGTCGACGATCACGGCAGCCGCTGGATCATGGAAGATCGCGTTGATCCCGAGTACTCGCATAGCGGCCGGTTACCCCGGAAATTTGCGGATACTCACATGATCATCGACTTCTCCGAGAAAACCGGCGGCCGGGGTAATGGCCGCCATGACCTGCACTGATAGGTACTGTGAGCAACTAGATAGTTGCCATCTGTCACGTTTTCATTCGATGCAGTGTGGTACTCGGGGGCCATGTACGACATCGAGCAGCTGATCGACGGAACCTGGGCGCCCGGCACCGGCGGGCGCACCCTGACGGTCACCGACCCCCGCGACGACAGCCCGGTCACCCGGGTGCCCGTCTCCTCCGACGCCGACGTGGCCGCCGCCGTGAAGGCCGCCCGCGCCGCCGCACCCGCCTGGGCCCGGACCGCACCCGCTGCCCGGGCCGCCGCACTGCACGCCGCGGCGAACGCTCTGGAGGCCGCCGCCGGCGACCTCGCGGAGATCATGGCCGCCGAGATGGGCAAACCGGTGGACGGCGCCCGCGACTCCATCGGCGCCGGCGTCGGCACCCTGCGCCAGTACGCCGAACTCGGCCCGACCCACCGCGGCCGCGCGCTGGCCGGCAACGACGAGGCGATCGACCTGATGGCGTACGGCCCCCGCGGCGTGGTCGCGGTGATCACCCCGTGGAACGATCCGGTCGCGGTCTCCTGCGGCCTGCTCGGCGCCGCGCTGGTCACCGGCAACACCGTCGTCTACAAGCCCAGCGAGCGCACCCCGGCCACCGGCTGGCGGCTCACCCACTTGCTCGCCCCGCACCTGCCGGAAGGCGTGCTGTCCCTGGTCAACGGCGACGGGCCGGTCGGCGCGGCACTAGCCGCCGCGGAGGTCGACGTGGTCGCCCACGTCGGCTCGACGGCGACCGGCCGGGCGATCGCCGCGGCCTGTGCCGCCACCGGGGCGAAGGCGCTGCTCGAGAACGGCGGCAGCGACCCGGTGATCGTCGACGAGGGCGTCGACCCGCGGTGGGCCGCGCAGCAGGTGGCGCTCGGCGCGTTCGTCAACTCCGGGCAGATCTGCGTGGCGGTCGAACGGATCTACGTGCACTCCGCGGTCGCCGGCCCGTTCGTCGCGGCGCTGGCCGACGAGGCCGCCCGCTGGACGACCGAGATCGGCCCGCTCGTCGACGACCGGCTGCGGTCCGCCGTCGACGGCCAGGTTCAGGCAGCGGTCGCCGACGGGGCGCGCCTGGTCTGCGGCGGCGCCGTGCCGGACGGCCCCGGCGCCTTCTATCCGCCGACCGTGCTCGCCGACTGCACCGACGACATGGCGGTGGTCCGGGAGGAGACGTTCGGCCCGGTCGCCCCGGTGGTGACGGTGAACTCCTTCGAGTCGGCCCTGCAGAAGGCCGCGGACTCGCCGTACGGCCTCGCGGCGACCGTGCTCACCACCTCGATGAGCCACGCGCAGCAGGCCTGGCGCGAACTCCCGGTCGGCACCGTGAAGATCAACGCGGTCTTCGGCGGCGCACCGGGCGGCGCCGCGCATCCGCGTCGCGGCAGCGGGCAGGGCTTCGGGTACGGCCCGGAACTTCTCGACGAGATGACGGTGACCAAGGCCGTCCACATCGAGGCGCCCCCATCCGGCTGGTGATCCCCCTGAGCGGCCCGGTCACTCTCTCTGCCGGGCCGCTTTCACCTTCTTCGGTACGGCCAGGACGAGTCCCCCTGGCTACACCGCGGCCATCTGCCGGAGCCGGGCCGCAGCGCGGCCGCCGGGCTGAAGCGGTTGGTCACCCTGTCGGCGCCGGGCCACGGCGACCGGTGTCACGAACGCCGATCCGGCGGTCTGGTGGCCGCCGCCTACCTTGAGGGCATGGACTCCCACGACACCATGCTGCGGCTGGCGGCGCAGCTCAGGCAGGCCGCCATCGACGCCGGCCGGCGCGACGTCGTGGCGGAGGTCGACGACCTGATCGTCCGCATCGCCGGCGACAGCGGCGCCCCGGAGCAGGAAGGCGAGAGCAAGAGCAACATCGTGATCAGGATCCTGGACGGCCTGGGCTTCTGAAGACGGCTTACCCGGATCGCCCCGGTCCGGTTGGGCTGCCGACCTGCCGTGATCGCTAGCCTGATCCCGTGACGGATCTCTTCGAGCAGTTCATCGACGAGCACCGCCGAGCACTCGCCGGGTGCCTGGACGGGCTGACCGAACAGGAGGCCCGGCGCTCGCTGGTGCCGTCCCGGACCACGCTGCTCGGCCTGGTCAAGCACGCGACGTTCGTGGAGAAGGTCTGGTTCGACGAGGCGATCACCGGCCGTTCCCGCGCCGAGATCGGCATCCCGGCCACCCCGGACGAGTCGTTCGTCCTCCACACCGGCGACACCATCGCCTCCGTGCAGGCGGCTCACCAGGAGGCGTGCGAGGCTTCCCGGCGGGCCACCGCGCGCCTCGGGCCGGACGATGTCGTCACCGGGAACCGGCGCGGGCCGCTGCCGGTGCGCTGGATCCTGCTGCACGTGCTGCGGGAGATGGCCCAGCACTGCGGGCACGCCGACATCATCCGGGAGCAGATCCTGCGGGACCGTGGCTGATCAGCCGTTCCATCTCGCCGACCGGCAGGGCCGGATTCGCCGCGGCGACCTTGCCGAGCTCGGGATCGTCGAGCAGGGCGACGATGCGGGCCACCGGCAGCCGCGGGCACCTCGCGGCCACCGTCCGGACCTCCTCATCGGGGTCGGCCAGCAGGGACTCGAGGACGCCGGGGCCGGCTGCCGGGTCGAGCGTGGCCAGCAGGCGCAGGCCCGGATCGGGGTCGCCGGCGAACCGGGCCAGCCCCACGGTGGGAAACCCGGGCCGGCGACGCAGCCGCGCCCGGGCCCATCCCGGCACCACCCGGTAGGCCGGCATCAACAGGTGGGCCGGCGCCGCCGGATGGGTCACCGCCAGCGCCGCCCGCACGCCCTCGTCCGGGTCGGACGCCAGCTCCGCGATCAGTTCAGCGGGCAGCTCGCGGTCACGGGCGGCGCGCAGGCGCAGCAGCGGGTTCACCGACCGGGCCCAGGCCGCGGTCTTTCCCGGTTCCCGCTCGCCGCCGGAGTCACAGTCGCAGGCGCGGCTCTTGGTCGCGTCCGGGCCGAGGACGATACCGGCGCGCTGCTCCTCGGTGAGCACCGGGTGGACCGAGATCCCGGCGCGGACCTCCGCGTCGGGGTCAGCGCCGAGCCGGACCGCCTGCTCGTTGCCGAGATCGTCCCGGCGGGTGGTGAGGCGGCGCACCTCCGCGTCGGGATGGGCGACCAGCGCCTCGACCGCGTGCGGCGGCAAATGCTGGTTGAACGCCAGAAAGGAGGCGTCGTCGGCGTCGTCGAGCACCGAGGTCAGCAGCTCGGGGCTGAGCGGGTGTTGCAGCACCGAACCCCGCCGCATCCCGCGGATTCCCTCCAGATCCTCCGCGGTCCGCGGGCGTACGTCCTCGGCGAGCTGCTCCGCCATCGCCGACCGCACCGCCGGGGACGCGTCGGCCAGCAGCGCCGACCGGCTCGCCGCGTCGAGCCGGTCACCGATTCCGCAGGCGATCAGCCGGAACTGTTCCTGCGGGTGCCGGGCCAGCACCGGCACCAGGCGGCGCTCCCGGGCGACGAGCTCGTGCACCTCGCCGGCCAGCTCGGACGGAGTCAGCAGTTCCCGCCGCAGCCACGACTCGAGCTGCTCCAACACGCGCGGCAGATCCGCTTCGGGCAGCGGCAGGTTCCGCCCGGTGAGGACCCGGTCCCGCACCAAGGAGTGTGGATCGCTGAGCATCCCGAGGCGGACCCGCGGCTCCACCGCAGCGTTCTCGACCAGGGCCGCGCGGACCCACTCGTCGGGATGGTCACGCATCGCGGCGAGGGTCGCCTCCGGCACCGGCCGGCGTAGGGCCAGCGCCCACGTCACCACCGGGCCGTGCGCGCGGACCAGCCGCGCCAGCAGCTCGTCCGGGACAGCCGGGTTGCCGGCGAGGCCACCCAGCACCGGGTCGTCGGAAGGCCGGGACTTCCACTCGGGCATGCCACCTCCGGGCTCAACCAGTGTGTGAAGTTGTGGTCGGATTCGCACCTCAACTTCACACACCGGTCTCAGGCGATCGGGTTCAGGTGGCCAGAGTAGGGGGCGGGATCCCCTGGCCGGGACCGCTGTTCACCCGATCGACCGCGGCCACTACCCCGGGATAGGCTGAAGCTCGTCAGCCCCGGCAAGACGCCGCAGGCCGGCCTCGACCGCCGGCGGCAGCGGGCGCCGGTTCCGCAGCACCCACGGCATCGCCCGCGCCACGTCCCAGCCCGCCGCCGGGCAGTCGCGCAGCGCCTCGGTCACCGTCTGCGCGGCCACCCCGGCCGGGCGCCGCAGCAGCGCGGTCAGCATCCGGTTGCGCGCCTCGATCCGCCGCCGGGCGCCCCGGTCGCGGCCGGTGGGACGCGGGAAATGCCGGACGACCAGGGACTCGTCGTAACAGAGCCACCAGCCCGCCGCGGCCATGTCCATCGCCAGGAGTGCTTCTTCCCCGTACACGAAAAGACGGGGCTGGAAGCCGCCGGCCGCGAGGAAGGCCTCCCGCCGGACCATGACGGCGCAGGAGAGGAAGCCCAGCACCGACGGCCCGGGCGCGCCCGGCGGGGTGCCCAGCGGCGCGGCGGCCATCGCGGCCGAGATCGGGTCGAGGCGGCCCTCCGGGCCGATCAGCACCCGGGCGGTGAGCAGCCCGAGCTCGTCGTGCGCGTCCAGCAGGGCGACGGCCCGTGCCAGGCACCCCCTCGACCAGTACGAGTCATCGTCCGCGAAAGCCACATAGGGTGTCGTGGCGCGCCGCACCCCCTCGTTGCGGGCCGCGGCGCCCCGGTTCTCGCCGAGGCGCACCACCTCGACGGCCGGGAACGCCTCCTCGACCGCGGCCGGGCTGCCGTCGTCGGAGCCGTTGTCGACCAGGATCACCGGTGCCTCGTGTTCGGGCAGCGTCTCGAAGAGGCGGTCCCGCCGGTTGCGGGTCGCCACCACGACGGTGACCCGCGCGGTCACCTCGCGCCCAGCTGGTCGCGAAGCTCCTTGGCGAAGAACTCGAAGAAGCCGTCCGGATCGGGTCCGGCGTTCATCAGCACCAGGTGGTCGTACCCGGCGTCGGTGTACTCGCGGACCTTCGCCACGTACTTCGCCGCGTCGGGGCCGGCGATGACCAGCTCCCGCACGTCGTCCTCGGTGACCGTGGCCGCCGCCGCCTCGAAGTTGACCGGGTTGGGCAGCTCGGACATCACCTTCCAGCCGGTGACCATCCAGCGGCTGGTCCGGTGCGCCTCGGCGATCGCGGCCTCCTCGGTGGGCGCCCACGCGACCGGCACCTCGGCGTATTTCGGGCCGCGCCCGCCGGCGGCGGTGAACGTCTCGACCAGGTCGGCGCGCGGCTCGGTGGCGAACAGGCCGGTGCCGTGGCTGGCGGCCAGTTCGGCGGCGGACTTCCCGCCGGCGGCGACCGCGATGGTGGGCAGCTGGTCCGGCAGGTCGAACACCCGCGCGTCGTCGAGCTGGAGGAACTTGCCTTCGTACGACTGATAGCCGCCCTGCCAGAGCAGGTTGATGATGTCCAGGGCCTCGACCAGGCGCTCGTGCCGCTCGCGGACGCTGCCGAACGTGGGGGTGCCGACGATGTGCTCGTTGAGCCGCTCGCCGGAGCCGATCCCGAGGGTGAACCGGTTGTCCGAGATGATCGCGAGGGTGGCCGCGGCCTGCGCGATGATCGCCGGGTGGTACCGCACGGACGGGCAGGTCACGCCGGTCGCCAACCCCAGCGTGCGGGTCTGGGTGGCGATCGCGCTCAGCACGTTCCAGGCGAACGGCGAGTGGCCCTGCACGTCGAGCCACGGGTGGTAGTGGTCGCTGATCTCGACGAAGTCGAAACCGGCCTGCTCCGCCTTGACCGCCTGGTCGATCAGGTCCTTCGGGCCGAACGCCTCGGCCGCCAGTTTGTATCCGATTTTCATGGCGTTGCCGGTTCCCCGCACAAGGCCTTGCAAACGCTATCAGGGGCGGCCGAAGCCGCCCCTGATGAAATCGCGGCTGCCTAGGAGGTCGCGGCCTGCTTGGTCTCGTCGCGGACGTCCTGCGCGTTGGAACGCGCCGTCTCCTTGGTCGTCTGCGCCGCGTCCCGGGCGGTCTCGCGGATCTCGCCGGCCGCCTGCTGCACGGTGCCGCCGAGGTCGTCCTTCAGCTCGGTGGCCACGTCCTTCACCTTGTCGGTGAGGTCGCTGCCGTGCTCCTTGAGCTGCTGGCCGGCCCGGCGCTCGGCATCGGTGACCGGGATCAGCGAGGACGCCAGCAGGCCCACGCCGAACGCGATGATGCCGGCGGCGAGCGGGTTGCCCTGGGTCTGGCCGGCAACCGTCTGCGGCGCGGAACGCACCGCGTCGGCCGCGGTGTGCGCGGCACTGCTGGCCTTGTCGCCGATGTTCGACGCCGTCTCGCCGGCCTTGTCGCTCAGGTGCGACGCCTTCTCGCTGGCCGTGCCGGCCAGGTTGGAGGCCTTGTCCTGTACGGCGTAACGGGTGTCCTCGGTGGTGCCCATGACCTTCTCCTTCACGCTGGTCCAGCGCCTACGGGCGACCTGGCGGGGGCTGGTCTTCTCGGCCAGCAGGTCGACGTCGCGCGTCAGCGTGGCGCGGGTGTTCTCGATGTCCTGCTTCAGCCGGTCGGGTTCTTCAGCCATTGCGCGTCCTCCTTCAGAGTTTCCGCGGTGCGGCGCGGCACCGGGTCGACGGTCTTGAGCTTCTTGCGGCCGTTGACGAAGAGAACGGCGCCGATGGCCGCCCAGACGAGGCCGACGATCAACGCGGCCCAGCCGAGCGGGATGACCTCGCCGAGGCCGAAGACGACAGCGAAGCTCAGCAGCACCACGGACAGGTAGCCGGCGAACCCGGCGCCGCCGAGCATCCCGGCGGCCTTGCCCGCCTTGGTGGCCTCCTGCTGGATCTCCGCCTTGGCGAGGGCGACCTCCTGCCGGAACAGCTGCGACAGGTCGTTGCTGATGTTGCCGATGATCTCGCCGATCGAGGTCTCGGAAACCTGCTCGTCGCGGTACGGGGTGGTCATGACCGGGTTCCCGGGTAGGTCTCGTCCACCACGGCCGGGGTGCCGGTGCCGGTGGCGGAGTAGGACGTGGTCGCCGGGGGCGTCGTGGTCGCCGGGCTCACGTAGCCGGGGTCGTAGTTCGTCGCCGGGTCCACGTAGGCCGGGGTTCCGGTGGCGTAGCCCTGCGTGCCGGTCGCGTAGCCGGTCGTGCCGGTGCTGCTGGTGAACGTGTCGGTGTCCGGCTTCCCGGCGTCCGGGTCGGCCTTCGCGACGCTCTTGCCGAGGCGCCCGACCACGAAGCCGGCCGCGAGCGCGGTGGCCAGGAAGGCGCCGGGGCGGCGGCGGGCGAAGTCCTCGACCTCACGGAGCACGCCGTCCGGGCCGTTGCGGTCCAGGTAGTCGGCGAACTGGCGGCCGCCCTCGGCCACCCGGGAGACGACGGCGGCGGCCGGCGAGTCGCCTCGCTCGCCACGCATCTCGTCCAGCTGGTCGGCGGTCTGCCGGATGGTGCCCACCAGACGCTCGTTCTGGGTGCGGGCCTGCTCGCCGAGCTTGCCACGCACCTCGGAGGCGACGCCGCGGGCCTGGGCGCGCGCCTCCGCGCCGACCCGCTGGACCTGCTCCTTCGCGGTGTCCTTCACGTCTGCGGCGGCCTGGCCGGCCGACTCGCGGGCCTGCTCGGCGACCTGGCGGGGCTTGGAAGTCTCGGTGCCGGTGTCGCCGGTCGCATAGCCACCCGTCTCAGCGACGGGGTAGGCCGGCGTGGTCGGGTAGTCGGTGCCATAAGCCGGCTGCGGCGGCACGTCGACCGGATCTGTAGCGCGGTCACTCATGGTTCCTCCGTTTGGGTGTTGGCCGTTGTGCCCACGCCTTTCAGCTACCCCTCAGGAGCTGCGACGACTCCTCTCCGGATGTGATGAATAGCGCCAAAAAGTGGCCCCATAAAACCGGAATTCCTGGGTACTGCGCGACCCTTTCCGAGCACATTTCACGTATGGCCTCAAGGGGCCGACTGTTAAGGTCCCTCCGTGAACGATCATCTCGGTACGCGGACCATCGGCGGCCGGACCTTCGACTTCTCCCGCCGGGTCGTCGTGATGGCGATCGTCAACCGCACACCGGACTCGTTCCACGACCGGGGCCGCACCTATGCCCTGGAACGGGCCGTCGAGGCGGTCCGCGCCGCGGCCACTGACGGCGCCGACTGGATCGACGTCGGCGGGGTGCCGTTCGCGCCGGGCCCGGAGGTCACCGTGGCCGAGGAACTGGACCGGGTGCTGCCGGTCGTCGAGGCGGCCCGCGACCTCGCCGTGGTCTCGGTGGACACGTTCCGTCCCGAGGTGGCCCGCGCGGTGATCAAGGCCGGCGCCGGGGTCGTCAACGACACCTCGGGGCTGCGCGACCCGGCGATGGCCGACGCGGTCGCCGGCACCGACGCCCAGCTGGTGATCTGCCACAGCCTGGCGGCGCCGCGCACGCTTCACCCCTCGCCCCGGTACGACGACGTGACGGCCGAGGTGGGCACGTTCCTGCGGGCGAAGGTCGAGCTGGCGATCTCCCGGGGGGTACGACCGGACCAGATCATCATCGACCCCGGTCACGACCTCAACAAGAACACGTACCACTCACTCGAGATCACCCGGCGGCTGGACGAGATCGCCGCGATCGGGTACCCGATGCTGGCGGCGCTCAGCAACAAGGACTTCATCGGCGAGACCCTGGACCGGCCCCAGCAGGAGCGACTCGCCGGCACCCTCGCGACGGTCGTCTTCTGCATCCTGCGTGGCGCCCGGATCATGCGGGTGCACGACGTCCGGGCGGCGTACGACGCGGTCCGGATGACCGAGGCGATGCTGGGGTGGCGGGAACCCGCCTACACCAAGCACAACATGTGAGCCCCGATCAGGCTTCCGGGAGTGTGCCGAGCAGCTCGGCGGCCCACGGCGGCGGCGGGACCGCGCCCGGGCCGAGCACGCGCATCGAGCCGAGCACGGTGAGCAGCATGCCCATCGCGAAGAAGTCCCGCACCTGCTCGGGCCCGGCGCCGGTCAGCTCCCGCACGACGTCGTAGAGCCGGCCGTAACAGTCGCGCACCGCCTCCCCGACGACCGGATCGGCGGCTGCCGCGTAACCGTGCAGCAGCACAGCCAGCAGCTCCGGCTCGGCGAGCAGATCCTTGTAGGCCTTGCCGAGTGAGTCCAGCGTCGCCTCGCGCGCCGCGGCGCCCCGCCAGGTCTGCTCGATCCGCTCCCCGGCGTGCCGCAGGGTCGCCAGGAACAGCTCCTGCTTCGTGCCGAACAGACGGACCACGTACGGCTGGGAGACGCCCGCGAGCCGGGCCACCTGATCGGTGGTCGTCCCGGCGTAGCCCCCGTCGGCGAAGACCTTGACGGCCGCCTCCACGAGCTGGACGTGGCGCTGCTGGGCGGTGAGGCGGGTCCGGGTCACGTTGACATGTTATCAGTCAATGCCTACCGTACTTAGTTATCAGTGGATAACAACTTACTGGGGGAAGTAGTGACCACGCTCGCGCCGGCCCGTCCACGCACCCGCCCGTTCGGCCTCGTCATCGCCGCGGTCGGCATCCCGGCCTTCATGGGCGCCCTGGACAACCTGGTCGTCAGCACCGCGCTCCCGGTGATCCGCACGGATCTCGGGGCGTCCCTGTCCGACCTGCAGTGGTTCGTCAACGCGTACACCCTGCCGTTCGCCGCCTTCCTGCTCACCGCGGCCGCGCTCGGCGACCGCCTCGGCCGCCGCCGGATGTACCTGGCCGGCATCGTGCTCTTCACCACGGCCTCGGCCGCGGCGGCACTCGCCGCCGAGCCGTGGCAGCTCACCGCAGCCCGCGCCGTCCAGGGCATCGGCGGCGCGATGATCACGCCGCTGTCGCTGACCCTGCTGGCGGCGGCCGTCCCCGACTCCCGGCGCAACGCCGCGATCGGCATCTGGGGCGGCATCACCGGCCTCGGCGTCGCTGTCGGGCCGGTCATCGGCGGCGCGGTCACCGAAGGCCTGGCCTGGAACTGGATCTTCTGGGTCAACGTGCCGATCGGCGCGGTCGCGCTCGTGCTCGCCGCCACCGTCCTCACCGAGTCCCGCGGCGGCGCCCGCCGGCTCGACCCGCTCGGCCTGGTGCTGTCGGCGGGCGGCATGCTGCTGCTGGTCTGGGGCGTCGTCGACGGCCCCGAACGCGGCTGGACCACCGGCCGGGCGCCGGTCATGCTCGGCGGGGGCCTCGCGCTGATCGCCGGGTTCCTCCTCTGGCAACACCGCGGCCGTACGCCCATGCTGCCGCTCAGCCTGTTCCGGTCCCGCTCGTTCAGCCTGGTCACCGCGGTGACGCTGACCTTCTCCGCGGGCGCGTTCGGCGCGGTCTTCCTGCTCGCCCAGTTCTTCCAGGTGGTGCAGGGGCTCAGCCCGCTCGAAGCCGGCCTGCGCACCCTTCCGTGGACCGCCGCCCCGATGATCGTCGCGCCGCTGGCCGGCATCTTCGGCGCCCGCCTCGGCCTGCGCAACCTGATCGTCGCCGGGCAGGTCCTGCTCGCCGCCGGCATCCTCTGGATCGGCCTGGCCACCAGCACCGACGTGAGTTACGGCCGGCTGGTCGGGGCGTTCCTGCTGGCCGGCGTCGGCATGGGCCTGACCTTCGCGCCGATCAGCACGGTCGCCCTGGCCAGCGTGTCCGAGTCCCGGCGGGGCGTCGCCTCGGGCGCCAACAACACGGTCCGCGAATTCGGGGTCGCGGCCGGCGTGGCCACCCTCTCCTCGATCTTCAGCACCTACGGCAGCTTCGCCACCCACCAGGCCTTCGTGGACGGCCTGCGCCCCGCCGTCCTGACCGGCGCCGCAGTCCTGGCCGCCGGCGCCGTCGTGGCCGCCTTCCTCCCCCGCCGCGCCACTCCCGCCGAGACTGCAACCTCTCCCGTCCCGGCCGCCGCCACTGCGGCGCCCGCCCGGACCTCGCAGGCGGCGCCCACCCCCGCCCTGCGAAGCTGACCCCTTCCGGCCGGCTCCAGCGCTGTCCCGCCTCCGCCGAAGGAGCCCCGGCCGGCTCCCTGAGTGGTTCGGGAGGCGATGCGGCGGCGCTGGGCGCCGACCGGGATCTTCGGTCGGAAACATCTGTGAACTTCAGGCAGCGGGACTGTTGCATCCGCGCAACGCGGCTGAAACGATGACCTTCAATTCGATGCCTTCGTGGGAACACCGCGAGGACACCGGCACCGTCCTCGCCGGTCGATCCCGCTCGCGGTTCCCGCTCCCCGCGGGCACCGGATCCCGCCCGCCGATCATCCCCGCGGCGGCGCGAGTGGCTGCGTGTGCCGGACCTCCGACCGGCACACGCAACTCCACGCTCTCCCGGCCCCCACCGCCGACACCCACACCGGCGCCTCCACGCGTCGCCGCCTGCCGCGATCGCCCGATGTGGTAGTGCCGGCGTTGGCGCCTACCGGGCTCAGTTCCGGCTCCCGGACCGACGCGGCCAACCCTGGGCCGGCCAGCGGCCAGCGGCCAGCGGCCAGCGGCCAGCGGCCAGCGGCCAGCGGCCAGCGGCCAGCGGCCAGCGGCCAGCGGCGACGGCGACGGCAGCGGCAGCGGCAGCGGCAGCGGCAGCGATCAGGTGCCGGCGACCGGTGGCCGGCAGTTGGTGCGTGACGGCGGCTCAGCCGATGTGCACCCAGACGTCGTCGAGGGTGCCGTGGAACTGGTCGTTGTCGGCGCCGACGCCCTTGCCGCCCACGGTGAACGGGTGGCTGGTCTCGACGGCCAGGGTCGCCGGGACCGGGATGCTCGCCTCCAGCCGGTCGTCGACCAGGATGGACAGCGTCGGGCCGGTGCGGCGGCACTCCAGGGAGTGCCATCTGCCGTCGGCCACCGAGGTACGGCTGCGCGCCACGTGCACGGTCGTACCCGTCTTGTCGCTCATCCCGCAGCTCGGCTTGCCGGAGAGGCCGTCGACCTGCAGCTTGTACTGGCCGCCGCCGGTCGAGTAACCCTTCTGCAGGATGTTCTCGCCGCGCCCGGTCTCGGCCGGCGAGAGCAGCACCCCCGCGCCGTACCGCAACGGCCGCGCCCCCGGGTTCAGGTCACCGGTCTCGCCGGCCTGCAGGATCAGGCGCGGGCACGCGGCGCCGGCGCACTTGGCCGGGAAGCGGAGCGCCTGCCCGCTGCCGTGCTCAACCAGGACCGGCATGCCCCCGTTGCGGGTGACCGCGCGCAGCAGGTGACCGTGGCCCGAGCCGTCGTCGAACGTGCCGTCGGCGATCGTGGTGTCGAAGTTGTACGAGGCCACGTGGTCGGACGAGGGCGCCGCCGCCGAGGCCGACGCGAGCGCCTCCGCGCGCGGCGTCACACCGGCGAACGCGGCGTACCGTTTGCGGCCCAGACCGCCGACCGTGGTGAAGTCGCCGACCGCGCTGACCGCGCCGAGCACCCTGCTGGCGGCCAGCTGCCGGGTGCCGGCCACCCCGTTGGCCTGCGGCGACCACTCCAGCAGGTTGCCGTCGGCGTCCACCGCGGCCAGCTTGCCGCGGACCACCGACCCGTCGGTGCAGATGCCCCGGGCGCCGTTGTTCGTGGTGGTGCACGCCTTGTCGAAGTGGCCACCGACGTAGACCACGCCACCGAGGACGGTGACCGCCTGCGCGTCGCCGTCGAAGACCCGGGTCCAGCGGGTCTCCCCCGAGCGGGTGTACGACACAGCCCGCCCACCCAGGCCGCCGAGCGCCGCGTACACGCCGTCCTCATGGGCGCTGAGCGCGAAGACCTGCGAGACCGGCTTCGGCACGAACCCCCGGTCGAGCACGCCGGTGGCCGGGTCGACCGCGGACAGCCGCAGCGTGGAGCCGACCCCGTTGGTGCGGTGGAACCGCCCACCGAGATAGACCCGGTCCTCGGTGACGGCGAGCGCGTTCACCGCGTCGTCGGTGGCCGGCGCCCACGTGTCCAGGGCGCCGGTGGCGAGGCTGAACGCGGCCAGGTTGGCGCGCGGCACGCCGTTCACCGCGGTGATCCGCCCGCCCAGGTAGAGCCGGCCGTGCCCGGTCGCCAGAGCGCTGGGCTGGCCGAGCACGCTGTGCCGCAGCGGGGTGAGCGTGCCGTCGGCGACCCGCAGGCCGGCGACCGCGTCCCGCGTCTCGCCGTTGACCCGGTCGAAGTCGCCGGCCGCGTAGACCACGTCGCCGGCCACGGCGAGCGCCCGCACGTTCGCGTCGGCCGCGGGCTTCCAGTCGAGCAGCGCGCCGGTTCGGGCGCTGAAGGCGGCGAGCCGGGTCCGGGCCACCGCCTTGCCGTTCACCACGGCGCTCGTGAAGTTGCCGCCGACGAAGACGGTGTCACCGCGGTACGCGACCGCGTAGACGGAACCGTTGAAGGAGGGGGACGTCACCGGGTTCGAGGAGACGATCTCGGCGAACGCCGTGCCGCCGGCCGCGACGAGCACCGTCGCGATCCCGGCGATCAGCGTCCGGCGGACCACCGACTTACCGTTCTTGGGGTTATTGGCCACGTTGGTACCTAACTTCACGGTCCCCGCAAAGGTGGCGGACCTCCCGTCCGGCGGGACTATGCTCCGGTCGTACCACGGATGGAAGAAGGGAAATGTCGTGCCGCACCGTCGCCGCACCGCCCTGACCACCGTGCCGGCCGCGGTCCTGCTGGTGAGTGCCGGCTGCGAGATCGAGGTGGAGCCCGGTTCGCTGCCCGTCCCGGTCAGCATCGCGCCGGCGCCGTCCGCCTCGGCCGGCCAGCCGCGATATGTCTGCAGCGCGGTCCAGGCCGTGCTCACGCAGGGCGGGCTGCGCCTGGCCGAACACGCGACCGGCGACGGCGCCGACGGGCTGCGGAAGACGTTCGCCGACATGGCCGGGCAGATCACCGCCGCGGGCGAGAGCAGCACAGATCCGGCTCAGCGGCAGGCGGTCGACGAGATCGCCGCCGACCTGACCCGGGCGTCGCGGACGGGCGACCCGGAGGCGTTCCTCACCGGAGAGTTCACCACCATCGGGCAGAAGCTCGACGGCACCTGCACGTAGTCTTTCCCTCATGATCGATAGGCCGGTTCGGATAGGGCTGCAGTTGCAGCCGCAACACATGGACTACGCCACCATCCGCCGCACGGCTGCCGAGGCGGAGGAACTCGGCGCCGACATCCTGTTCAACTGGGACCACTTCTACCCGCTCTACGGCGAGGCCGACGGCCCGCACTTCGAGTGCTGGACGATGCTCGCCGCCTGGGCCGAATCCACCTCCCGGGTGGAGATCGGCGCGCTGGTCACCTGCAACAGCTACCGCAACCCCGACCTGCTCGCCGACATGGCCCGCACGGTCGACCACATCAGCGACGGGCGGCTGATCCTCGGCATCGGCTCCGGCTGGTTCGAGCGCGACTACACGGAGTACGGCTACGAGTTCGGCACCGCCGGCGGCCGCCTCGACGACCTGGCGACGGCCCTGCCCCGCATCGAGTCGCGCTGGGAACGCCTGAACCCCCGCCCGACCCGGAAGATCCCGGTGCTGATCGGCGGCGGCGGCGAGAAGAAGACCCTGCGCCTGGTCGCCCAGCACGCCGACATCTGGCACTCGTTCGCCGACGCGGAGACCCTGGAACACAAACTGGGCGTACTGCGCGGCCACTGCGACACGATCGGCCGCGATCCGAACGAGATCGAGGTGTCGGTGGCCTTCAAGCCGGAGAGCGGCGACCGCATGCGGGAACTGGGCGCCCGGCTGTTCACCATCGGCGTCGGCGGCCCGAAACCCGACCTCGGCGAACTCCGCGAGGCCCTCGCCTGGCGAAACGAGATCAACGCCTGACGCGACGCTGACGGCAGGAGGTTGGTCACCGTCCTTCGCCAGATCAACCCCTGCCGTGTACGGCGGGCTCGTCGTCCACCGGCCGGTCGAAGTCGATGCGATTGCGAGAAGCCGCCCGTCTCCGTCAGGACGGTAAGCCGCACTCCACACGGCAACGCCGACCCCCGGACCCGGTGTGTGAAGTTCGGGTGCGATACGCACCCGAACTTCACACCCGTCATCGTGTGATCAGCGGGCGAACGGGCCGATCAGCTCCGGCAGCGGGTTGACCACGCCGGTGTTGCTGAGCGTGGCGACCCCCGGCGGCGGGGTGTCCGGGAAGACGGCCGGGCAGTGGGTGCCCTTGGCCGGCGTGCGGCGATCGATCAGATACGTGTCGATCGCGGCCCGGGCGCACGGACTCAGCCAGTACGTCCCGTGGCCGACGCCGTCGTAGGTCAGGAACGTGGCGCTGGGCAGCTGGGACGCCAGGCTGGTGCCCCACTGGTACGGCGTGGCGACGTCGTAGCGGCTGTTCGCCAGCAGGATGGGCGGCAGCTTCTTGGAGGCGCGCAGCTTGTGCGGCGGGTTGGTGACGCCGAACGGCCAGTTCTGGCAGCTGGTCAGGTCGCTCCAGGCCAGCGGGTTGTACCGGGTGTGCGGGGCGATCTTGCGCTGGACCTTACGGATGGCGTCGAGGACGGTGTACGAGCCGACGTCGAAGCGGAAGTCGGAGCACATGACCGGCCAGTACCCGTACTCGACCGGCTCGCCGCGGAAACGCTGCGCCAGGGCAGGGGTCTCGCCGCCGAGCCAGAGCAGGTCGTCGGCCAGCCAGAACCAGGACGCCGGGTCGTAGAGGTAGCCGAAGATGAACGAGATGACCGTCTCGGCGCTGATCACGTCGCCCTCGACGACCAGCTCGCCGGCGTCGGCGCGGGCGAGCAGCTCGTCGAAGTAGGCCAGCACGTCACGGTCGTTCAGGGAGCACGCCTCGGTGCGCTCGCACCAGGCGGCGAACTGCTCGAACGACTGCTCCATCGCCAGCGATTCCCACTTCTGATAGCTGGGGATGCTCTGTGCGTGATCCATGTTGGAGTCCAGCGTCATGGCGCGGATCCGGGTCGGGAACAGCTCGGCGTACTGCTGGCCGATCATCGTCCCGTAGGAGACGCCGTAGTAGCTGATCTGCTTCTCGCCGAGCGCGGCGCGGATGGCGTCCATGTCGCGGGCGACGCTGGCGGTGTCGATGTTCTTGGCGAGGGGGCCGGACAGGTCGCGGCAGCTCTCGGCGAGGGCACGGTTGGCGGCACGCAGGCTCGCGTACTCCTGCTTGCTCTTGGGGTGCAGCAGCGCACCTTGCGCGTCGACCGCGTCGCCGTCGCAGAGGACCGCGTTGCTGCGGGCCTGGCCGCGCGGGTCGAAGCCGACGATGTCGAACCGGTTGACGATCGCCGGCGAGAACGACTCGGCGGCGCCGTAGGCGAAGCTCACCCCGGAGCCGCCCGGGCCGCCCGGGTTGATCAGCAGCGGACCGATGCGCTGCGCGGGGTCGGCGGCCGGCAGTTTCGCCAGCGCTAGCTTGATCTTGGGCCCGCGCGGCTCGGACCAGTCGACCGGCACGTCGAGGCTGCCGCAGAGCACGCGCTCCGGGGCTTCCTCGGCGGGGTCGCAGGGACCCCAGGCGATCGATCCGGCCGGCGCCGGTGCCGCCGGGGCCGCGGCCTGGGCGGCCACCGGCGCGGCCGGGGCGACGGTGGCCAGCAGGGTCACGGCCAGCAGGGGTACGACTTTGCGTCTCATGGGCAACCTCATGGTCGGGTGCAGAGTCGAGACCCATCTAAGCCAGACGATGCAAGCCTGTCACCCCGCCAGGCCCGCTTTCACGTGCCGAGTCACGTCGTCGGCGAGAATCTCCTGGTCACCGCGGGCCAGCGCGTCCACAGTGAGTTTGGCGATGGCGGCCGGGTCGGATTTCTGCTCCGGGGGGACCGCGGCGGCCATGTCGGTGTCCATGTATGCCACGTGCAGGCCGGTGACGGCGATCCCGCGCGGGGCGAGCAGCTCGCGGCTGGCGTTGGTGAGCGCCCAGGCCGCCGCCTTGGCCGCGGAGTACGACCCGAGGGCGCCGGGGTGCAGCCAGGACAGCACGGACAGCACGTTCAGCACCGCTCCCCCACCGTTGGCCTCGATCACGGGAGCGAACGCCCGGGTGGTGGCGAGGGTGCCGAAGTAGTTGGTCTCCATGTCGAGACGGATGCCCGCGAGGTCGCCGTCGAGCAGGGAGCCGCCGGCGCCGACCCCGGCGTTGTTGACCAGCAGGGTGGCGTCGGCGGCGGTGCCGGCGGCCCACGCACGGCGGCTTCCACAAGCACTTCACCTCGAAGGACGCGCTGGTCGCCGAGGCGGTCGGGCGGGCGTTCACCGAGCAGGCACAACACGTGCCGGAGGAGCGGGGGCGCTGCTGGACGCGTACCTCGCCCTCATCCTGGCCCGCGCGACCGCCGGCACCGAACTGTCCGATCGGATTCTGACAGCGGCGCGCGAAGCGCTGCTCAGCCCAGCGGAAGGCCGTCCTGCAGCAGGGTGAGCGCCTGCTCCAGGCGCTGCAGGTCACCCGGCGTGGCGCCGTCGACGTGCGACAGCCCACCGGACGGCAGCACCGAGAGCATCGCGCCGACCGCCGCGCCGGCCGTCACCCGGGCCGAGAAGTCGTCGGCCGGCAGGCCGGCCCGCTCCGCGATCGCCGCGGCCACCAGGTCGATCGCGTCGGTCATCTGGTGCAGCAGGCGGGCCCGCAGATCCGGCACGCCGATCAGCAGCCGCTGCCGGCGCCGCTCGAACTCCCAGGTCTGCTCGTCCATGTCGGCGAAGACGGCACGCAGCGCGTTGAGGATCGCGGTGATCGGCGGCACGTCCACGGGCTGCGCGCGGATCCCCGCGATCAGCCCCGCGTCCACGTCGTCGACCAGGACGACGTCCTCCTTGGTCGGGAAGTAGCGGAAGAACGTGCTCGGCGAGACCTCGGCCGCGTCCGCGATCTGGTCCACGGTGGTCGCCGTGTAACCCTGCTCCTCGAACAGGCGCATCGCGTGCTCGCGGATCGCGGCGCGGGTCCGCGCCTTCTTGCGCTCGCGCAGGCCGGCCGGCGGCGTGGTCACGAAGCCGGCCGGGCGGACAGGGACGGGGACGGTGTCATGCCCCCGATTCTGCCAGCATCGGAGCGGGCCGCCGGTGCGCCGGCAGCACGATCAGCGCCAGCACCGCGCCGATCCCCGCCACCGCGCCGGCGACGATCAACGAGTCGCCCATACCGGCGGTGAAGGCGTCCCGCACCGACGCGAGCAGCGCCACGTCCCCGGTCTGCTGAGCGATCGCCGCCCCGGCGGACACGCTGTCGCGCACCGGCTCGGGCACCGCGGCGCGATAGCCGGCGTTCAGCACCGTCCCCAGCACCGCGACCCCGATCGCGCTGCCCACCTGCCGCAACGCCTGGATCAGCCCGGACCCCGCGCCGCTGCGCTCCGGCGGCAACGCGCCGAGGGCCGCGTTCATCGACGGCGGCATCGTCAGACCGAGCCCCACCCCGGCCGCCGCGATCCACGCCGCCACCCAGCCGTAGGGGGTGCCCGCGGTGGTCAGCGCTCCGGCGAACAGCGACGCCGCCATCACCGCCAGCCCCGCGGCGATCACCACGCGGGGGCCGCGCGACGTCGTGAGCCGGGCCGCGACCCGGGCGCCGGCGATCAGCCCGCCGATCACCGGGAGCAGCCGCAGCCCGGTGCCCAGCGCGCCGGCGCCGTGCACCGCCTGGAACAGCTGCGGCAGGGCGAAGAGCAGCCCGAACAGTGAGAAGCCCGCCAGGGTGGCGAAGAGCGTGCCGCCGACGAAGGCCCGGTCGCGGAAGAGCCCGAGGTCGATCAGCGGCGCGGCGGCCCGCCGCTCCCACAGCACCAGCGCGACCAGGGCCGACACGCCGAAGGCGACGGTGAGCAGGGCGCGCCCGTCGCTCCAGCCGCGTTCGCCGGCCTCGATGACGCCGTACGTGAAGGCGACCAGTCCCGCCGTCGACAGCACCACACCGGGCAGGTCGAAGCGACGCTGCCGGTCACCGTGCGACTCGGGGAGCCAGACGGTGACCGCGATCAGACCGAGCACCACCAGCGGCACGTTGATCAGGAACACCGACCCCCAGCGGAAGTGGTCGAGGAGCCAACCGCCGAGGATCGGGCCGAGGGGGACGCCGAGCGCGTTGGCGGTGATCCAGACGGACAGCGCCCGCGGACGCTCCTCGGCGTCGAACAGGACGGTGACCACGGCGCCCATCAACGCCATGATCAGCGCGGCGCCGAGACCGAGGACCGCTCGGGCGGCGATCAGCTGGCCGGTGGACTGCGCGTACGCGCACGCGGCCGACGCGAGACCGAACAGGATCAGGGCCACCCGCATCAGGCGCTTGCGCCCGTACCGGTCGCCGAGCATCCCGGCCGGCAGCAGGGTGGCGGCCAGGACCAGCAAATAGGAGGTGGTGAACCACTGAAGGTCGCCGGTGGAGGCGGACAGCTCACGGGCCAGGGTGGGCAGCGCGACGCTGAGCACCGTGCCGTCCAGCCCGATGGCGACGGTGCAGAGGGCGAGGGCGGCCAGCGCGTACCAGCGCGAGGGCGATCGAGTCATAAAATGAGAGTAACTGTCAAAAGCAAGTCTGTGTCAGTTAAGGTCGGTTGGGCGCGCCGCCTGCACGGCTTGCCGACCTGTGCCACGATCTTGGATGGCGATCCGGCGTACGGAGGAAGCTGCATGAAGAAGATCCTCGGTTGGGTCCTGGTGTTCCTGCTGGTCTTCTGGATCGGCACGAACCCCCGGCCGGCCGCTGACGTGGCGCGCAGCCTCGGCGACGGGGTGGCCCAGATCTTCAGCAACATCGGGACGTTCTTCGTCGACCTCTCCAACGGCTGAGGCGCCACTGCGGCGGTAATCCATTGACGACAGTGGCTCGTCACGCATAGCGGCGTCCGCTCAGGACCGCCGACTCCCGAGCTGAGCATCGATGACCGCACTGCACGACCCCGCCCCGGCGCCGCCGCTGTCGATGCCGGCCGCCTCCGGCTCGCGCAGCACCTGATCACCACGGTCCTCTCCCTGATCGCCCTGGTGGCCGCCCGCTCGTCGGGCTCGCCCGGACGGCCGTCGCCACCGTCCACCGGAGCAACCGGTCGAACACGCTGCGCGCCCTGCTGGAGCGCTTACCGGTTCCGCCGGTAGATCTTCGGGTTCCTCGCCGTCGGCGCCTCGGTCATGGTGGCCACCCTGATCGGCACCGTCATGCAGCTGTCGTCGATGGCCGAGGACCTCGTCGAGGAGCAGACCGGGGCCCTCCCGGCGGACGAGGCCGGCGGGATCGACGCGAACTGGCTCGCGGTGGTCCTGCTGCTGAGCCTCCGACCCTGCGGGCGCCGTGGCTGCACGAGGGCCAGCGGGTCGCCGGCCTGTCGGTCCGGCCGTGGGTGGTGGCCGACGGCGTGCGCGACCATGTGGTCGTTGCCGGGCGCTGCCTGAGCCGTTCAGGCTCCGTCAGATGCCCTGGCGGTTGCGGACCGGCAGGGAAAGCTCGGTGGCCACCGGATTCCACAGCCGCAGGAACCTGATTCTCGCCGCGCCGGCCTGCTCGGAGACCTGATCGCCCTTGCTCTGATGCCGACGGGCGGCGCAGAACTCCAGCGCAGGATCATTGTCGAGCCCGCACACGCCGCATTTCATTCCGGGATCGTACCGACGCCCACCACGCCCACGACAGGCCATTTCCGGCGCCGATCAGCGCAAAGAAAACGCGGCCCCGACGACGATGAAGGGGCCGCGTTCCGGTGATACGGGTTAAACCGTTCGGGCCAGCCGATCGGCGAGCAGCTTCGCGAACCGGGCCGGGTCGTCGAGGTCACCGCCCTCGGCGAGGAGCGCGGTCCCGTACAACAGCTCGGCAGTGTCCGGCAGAGCCGGGTCCTCCGCGCCCCGCTCGTGGGCCGACCGCAGACCGGAGACCAGCGGGTGGTTGGGGTTGAGTTCGAGGATCCGCTTCACCCGCGGCCCCTCCTGGCCCATCGCCCGGTACATCTTCTCCAGCGCCGGCGTGATGTCGTCAGCGTCGCTGACCAGGCAGGCCGCCGAGGTGGTCAGCCGGTGCGACAGCCGCACCTCCTTGACCCGCTCGTCGAGCTTCTCCTTGAGGAAGCCGAGCAGCGGCCCGAAGTCGCCGTCCGGCTGCGGCTCCTCCTCGTCCTTCTTCAGGTCCACGGAGCCGCGGGCGATGGACCGCAGCTTCTTGCCCTCGAAGTCGGGCACCGCGTCGACCCAGATCTCGTCGACCGGGTCGGTGAGGATCAGCACCTCGTAACCCTGCTCGCGGAACGCCTCCATGTGCGGGGAGTTCTCCACCTGGGAGCGGCTCTCGCCGGTCAGGAAGTAGATCTCCTCCTGCCCCTCCTTCATCCGCTCCACATAGCCGGCCAGCGTGGTCGGCTCGGTGCCGTTCGTGGTCGCGAACGAGGCGATCTCCAGGATCGGCTTGTGGTTGTCCGGCTCGCTGAGCAGGCCCTCCTTGACCGCCCGGCCGAACTCGCGCCAGAACGTCGCGTACTTCTCCGGGTTGCTGGTCATCAGGTCCTTGACGGTGGCCAGAACCTTCTTGACCAGCCGCCGGCGGATCATCTGGATGTGCCGGTCCTGCTGCAGGATCTCCCGGGAGATGTTCAGTGACAGGTCCGCCGCGTCCACCACACCCTTGACGAAGCGCAGGTAGTCCGGGATCAGCTCGCGGCTGTCGTCCATGATGAAGACGCGCTTGACATAGAGCTGAAGCCCCCGGCGGGCGTCCCGCTGGAACAGGTCGTGCGGCGCCCGGGACGGGATGAAGAGCAGCGCCTCGTACTCGAAGGTGCCCTCCGCCTTCATGTTGATGATCTCGAGCGGGTCGGTCCAGTCATGGCTGATGTGCCGGTAGAACTGGTGGTACTCCTCGTCGGTGACCTCGCTGCGCGGCCGCGCCCACAGCGCCTTCATCGAGTTGAGCGTCTCGTCGCCCTTTCTGATGGGGAACGAGATGAAGTCCGAGTACCGCTTGACGATCTCCCGGATCTTCCAGTCGTCGGCGTAGTCGAAGAGATTGTCGTCCTCGTCCTTCGGCCGCAGGTGCAGCGTCACCGACGTCCCGACCGGCGCGTCCGGCTCGTCGTCGATCGTGTAGGTGCCCTCGCCGCCGGACTCCCACCGGGTGCCGTGGCCCTCGGTGCCGGCCTTGCGGGTCACCAGCGTCACCCGGTCGGCGACCATGAAGGTCGAGTAGAAGCCGACACCGAACTGCCCGATCAGCTCGGGGCTCTCCTTCGCCTCCTTCAGCTTGGTGAGCAGCTCCGCGGTGCCCGATTTGGCGATCGTGCCGATCAGGTCGACGACCTCGTCGCGGGTCATGCCGATGCCGTTGTCCCGGACGGTCAGCGTCCGCGCCTCGGCGTCCGCCTCGATCTCGATGTGCAGATCCGAGGTGTCCGCCTCGATGCCGTCCTGCAGCTTGGCCAGGCGCAACTTGTCCAGGGCGTCCGACGCGTTCGAGATCAGCTCGCGCAGGAAGATGTCCTTGTTCGAATAGATCGAGTGGACCATCAGCTGCAGCAGCTGTCGCGCCTCGGCCTGGAACTCCAACGTCTCCATCGTCACCCGTTTCCGTCCGGTCCGGTGTTACGCCCCGATCGTAAGACCGAACCGATCCGCTCCGGGCACCCGCTCACCACACCCACCCTCGCGCGGCGTGTTCCCGCAGCTGACGGCAAGGACGACGATCAAGGGCAGGCTGTCGTAGCGGGGTGGTGGGTACAGACCGCTGCTCACGCCGAGGGCCGCGCGGCGGCTCGCTGGCCGCTACGCGTCCAAACCACTCCCCACCACCCGGCAACCTGCGTGCGTGGTCACCCCCAGAACCCGTGTGTGAAGTACGGGCTCGATGCGAGCCGAAACTTCACACACACAGGGTCAGCAGCCTGGGCCGGCGGCGACGCCGTTGACGATGCGGTACTTCGAGATGTCGCCCTTCACGTACGAACGGAGCTGCGTCGCCGAGCGCGGCGCCTCGCCGTGCACCCCGGTGAACGCGACGATCGCCGTGTCGACGGTCCGGCAGGTCGCCTGGTTGGCGACCGCCCGCGCAGACTCCTCCGCCTTCTTCGGGTTCAACGCAACGTAAGAAACACCCGAAATACCGAGAGTTACTGCGGCGGCCATCGTCAGCTCCAAGATACGCACCGGAGCAGGCTAGCGATCATTACGCCAAGTATCCAGTGGGCCGATCAGACGAGTGATGATCACTCTTAGCGACCATGCCACTTAGGCGAATGAATCGTCGTGAGCCTTTACCGGCACTCCCGGCGCCTCTTACGGTGATTACCCGCAGCAACGGTCTGAACACGCTGGAGGATCCCATGCGTCGTGCCGCTGTCGTTCTCTCCCTCGCCCTCGCCGGCCTTCTGATCGCCTCGCCTGCGCAGGCGTTCGCCCACACCCGGGTGCAGAACCCGGCCCTGCACGCCGTGCTCGACGGCCTCACCCTGCTGGTGGTGTCCGCACCGGTGTGGACCGCCCTGCTGTGGAGCGGCGGGAACCGCCGGCACCTGGCGGCCCTTGTCGCGGTGGTCCAGATCCCGGTGGCGGTCATCGCCTTCGCGCCGATCACCGACCCGTACCTGCATCTCGCTCTGTTCCTGATCGCGCTCGCCATCACCGGCGCCGCCCTGCGGGCGGTGCGCAACCAGGCCCGCGCCACCGCGCCGGCGGCCGGCCGGAGCTGACCACGGCCCCGCCGCCGCCCGGTGATCGGCCGGGCGGCCCGGCCGAACTCTCAGCGAGGACGTCATCCGCTGTGATGCCGAGTTAACGTGCCCGCAAGTGAGACTGGCCACAATGACCCCGTGGTGACCGAGACGATGATGCCCGTCAACGGCATCCAGGTGTGCATCGAGACCTTCGGCGAACCGGCCGACCCCCCGCTGCTGCTCCTGGCCGGAGAGGCCAGCTCGATGGACTGGTGGGACGACGAGTTCTGTCGGCGGCTCGCCGCGGGCGGGCGCTTCGTGATCCGCTACGACCACCGGGACACCGGCCGGTCCACCTGCTTCCCGGCCGGCGGCGCCTACTCCGGGGTCGACCTGATGAACGACGCGCTCGGTGTGCTCGACGCCCTCGCGATCCGGGCGGCGCACCTGGTCGGCATCTGCCTCGGCGGCGGCCTGGCCCAGCGCATCGCGGTCGAACATCCGGAGCGGGTGCTCACCCTTACCCTGATCGCCACGAGCCCCGGCACCGGCGAATCCACCGCACCCCGCGGCGAGATCGACTGGTCGAGCCGCCGAGCCGCCGTCACCGCGCTGATCGGCGAGGTACGCGCCCACGGCGGCCCGTTCACCGCCGACGAGTACCACCTGCGCCGCCTGGCCGAACGGATCTACGACCGGGGCGGCAACCTCGCGGTGGCCCTGCACAACCACCGCCGGGCCGGCTTCGGTCCGCCGGTCCGCGACCGGCTCGGCGCGATCACCGTGCCCACGGTCGTCCTGCACGGCACCCTCGACCAGCGGTTCCCGGCCGAACACCCGACGGAGCTGGCCGGTTCGATCCCGAACGCCCGGCTGGTGTGGCTGGAGGGCGTCGGCCACGAGTTCCCGCCCCGCGCGGTCTGGGACCGGGTGCTCACCGAGATCCTCGGCGCAGCCTCCTGAGACCGCCCGCTCGACCGGATGCCCGGTGCATCAGCCTGACATCATCGGCCGGGTGCTGCTCCGCGTCGCCGTGCCGTCCGCCGTTCTGGTCGCGTTCGTGCTGGTCCTCCACCGCCTGATCCCCGGGCGGTACGGCAATCTGGTGGAGACGTTCCTGCCCTGGTTCGGCCTGACCGTCCCGGTGCTGCTCGCCCTCGCCTCCTGGCTGCGCACCGTGCCCGCGCTGCTCACCGCCCTGCTTCCGCTCGTCACGTGGCTGGCCGTGTTCGGCGGCCATCTCCGCCCGGCCGCGGACGTCACTCCCGCGCTGATCGCGGTGCAGCACAACGTCAGCGACGAGAACCCCGACCCGGCCGCGACGGTACGCACGCTGACGGCGGAGAGTCCGGATCTGATCGGCCTGCAGGAGATCACGCCGGAGGCGTACCCCGCCTATGCCGCCGCCTTCGGCACCGCTTACCCGCACCACACCGTGCAGGGCACCGTCGCGCTCTGGTCCCGGCACCCGCTGACCCGCCCGGGCCCGCTGGACATCCGCCCCGCCGCGTTCGGCGCCGACTGGAACCGCGGCCTGCGCGCGGTGGCGCAGACCCCGAACGGCGAGGTGGCGGTCTACGTCGTTCACCTACCCTCGGTGCGGGTCGGTCCGGGTGGCCTCGATTGCGTACGACGGGACGAGAGCGCCCGTCTCCTCGGCGCTGCCCTGCGGACCGAGCCGCTGCCCCGCACGCTCCTGCTCGGCGACCTCAACGCGACCGTCGACGACCGCGGCCTGGCCCCGCTGACCGAGGTGCTGAGCACCGCCGACGCCACGTTCGAGTTCACCTGGCCCGCGACGTTCCCCGTGGCGCGAATCGATCAGATCATGGCCCGCTCCCTCCACGTAGCTGATCTCCGCACGCTCCCCAGCACCGGCAGCGACCACCTCCCCCTGACCGCCCACCTGACGTGGTGACTTCGCGCCCACACCGCACTCCCACCCGGCGTGACGACTTCGGGTTCGCTCCGCGCCCTGAGTCACCACACAGGCGGGTCGCTCGGTGGGCGGGGCGACGTCGGCACCAAGCAGTCGCGGTCGGGCTGAACCGGCAGGCGGGGACGCCGGCGACGCGGCGGGTGCGGGTGCGGGTGCGGGTGCGGGTGCGGCTGAGCGATCCGGCTCTGGAAGCGGGGCCGGCTGGTCAGGGCTTGAGGCTGGTGCGCAGGGTCAGGCCGGCGGCGACGGCTCCGGCGGAGCAACCCAGGTAGAGGGTCAGGAAGAAGAGCGCGCCCCCACCGCCCAGACCGGCGATCGCCAGGGCGAAGAACAGCGCGCCGGCCGCCGAGCCCATGGTCAGGGTCCAGGCCGCCGCTTTCTGGGCCGGGCTCCAGCGGCTGGAACCGGTGGCGATCAGCAGGCCGGCCATCGGGCTGACCACCGGAAGCACGAACGCGCCGGCCGTGAGCAGGGTGATCGCCGTGTGTTCCGGCCCGCCGCCGGGCGCGGGTGCCGGGGCCGCGACCGGCACCGCAAGCGCCGGCAGGCGCAGGTGGGTGGGCATCCCGCCCCGGCGGACCGCCTCGGCCAGCTGCTCGGGCGGGCCCAGCCGGCCGAGCGCCAGGGCCGGGTCGTCGGCGAGATCGCGCCGCAACGAGATGTAGTTGGTGACGGTCCGCATCAGGTCGTCGCGTGCCTCGGGCAGCAGGTCCCCGCTCGCCGCCCAGAGCGCGGCCAGATAGTCGAGCACCAGCGCATCGCCGGCGGCCAGCGGTGTCGCCCCCGGAGAAGCGGTTCCGGTGGCGGCCTCGCTGGTGGCGGTGGTGCTGGTGGCGGCTGGGCTCATCGAGGGTGAGGTCATGGTTCCTCCCGGGTCGGCGTTGCCGCCAGCATCGCGGGACGGGACCCCGGGGCGCATCGGTCCCCGGTGTGAGGTGCCGGCCGCCGGCTACATCTTTAGGCCGACCCACTTCCGTGTCACCGGGCCCGCCAGCGGGCAGGATGAGGGCATGCGCCTGGTGTCTCTGCTGCCCTCCGCGACCGAGATCGTGTACGCCCTCGGCCGCGGCGACGACCTGGTCGGTGTGACGTTCGAGTGTGACGAGCCGGCCGAGGCCCGGTCCACGAAGACGGTGGTGGTCGGGGGGCGGGACACCCGGAGCATGAGCCCGGGTGAGATCGACGCCTACGTGCGCACGCAGATGGCGGCCGGCGGTGATCTCTACACGTTGCATGCGGACGCGCTGGCCGGCCTGAACCCGGATCTGATCCTCACCCAGGATCTGTGCCGGGTGTGCGCGGTGCCGTCCGGGCACGTGGACGACGCGCTCACCCACCTGGGCTGCCGGTCCGAGGTGCTCGCCCTGGACCCGCACTCGCTGACGGACGTGCTGGACACCTTCATCGAGGTGGCGAACGCGCTGGGCGTACCCGAGCGGGGTTCTGATCTGGTGGGTTCGCTGACGGAACGCCTGGCGCGGGTGTCGAAGGCGGTTGCCGGCCGGCCGCGGCCGAGAGTCGCGGTGGTGGAGTGGGTGGATCCGCCGTTCGGCGCCGGGCACTGGGTGCCCGACATGATCGTCGCGGCGGGCGGCGAGCCGGTCGCCTGCCGGCCGGGGCATCGGTCGGTGGCGGTGTCCTGGGCCGAACTGGCCGCACCGGAGCCGGAGGTCGTGCTGGTCACGCCGTGTGGCTATCACCTGGACGGCGCGGTCCGGCAGGCGGCGGTGGTGGCGCCGCACTTCCCGGGTTCCGCGGTGTGGGCGATCGACGGTGACGGCCTGGTGGTGCGGCCCGGTCCGCGCCTGGTCGACGGTGTTGAGGCGATCGCCGCGATCCTGCACCCGGACGCCGTCCCCGCTCCCCCACCCGGCGCCGTCTCGCGGGTGGCCTGAACAGGCGTTGCGGCGAGGCCCGGCGCAACCTGACGCGTGCGGCGGTGACGGGGGGCGGGTCAGCGGGTCGCGAGGGCGGGCTGCTGCGGCGGCGCCGACCAGCGGCTACGGGGCTCCTCGCGGATCCGTGACGCCCGGTGCAGCCAGGCCACATCGGTGCCGAACGACCAGGTCAGCGTGCCGAGCGAGACCGCCAGCGTGACCACCGACAGCCATCCCGGGAGCAGGCCGCTGAGCACCACGAGAAGCACGATCCCCTGCTGCGCGGCGACCACCTTGCGGCTGAACCGGGGCGGCAGCGGGGCGTTCAGCCACGGGGCCACCCACGCGGCAGCGGCGAAGACGTAGCGGAAGGCGCCGATCGCCAGCGCCCACCAGCCGAACTCGGCGGCCGCCACGAAGCTGAGGACGAGGACCAGGACCGAGTCGACCTCCATGTCGAAGCGCGCGCCGAGCGGCGTCGACGTGCCGGTGCGGCGGGCCACCTGGCCGTCCACCCCGTCCATGGCCAGGGCGACCGTGGCGATGGTGACCAGCAACGCCGTCGGCACCGGGGATCCGGTGAAGGCGGTGACGACCAGCGCGGTCACTCCGCCGGTGAGGATCGCGCGGCTGAGGGTGACCGCGTTCGCCCAGCCGAGGTCGCGCATGCCGGCGCGGCGCAGGCCGAGCCCGAGCAGGCCGCACAGCGCGGCGCCGTAGGCGGCGCCCGCGACCCAACCGGCCGTGCTGAGGTCCACGACACCGGCGAGCGCGGCTAGCAGGAGCAGCTGGGCCGCGAACCCGGCCAACGGGGCCCGGGCGGGACTCGTCGTCATCGTGGCGGTACTGATCGTCACCGTTCCTCCAGCACGTAGGGTTTAGCCGCTGTCCCCGTTACACGCTTGCCGGGGACTTTTGGTTCAGTGTCGAGAGGAAGACCCTTGGCGGCTCGCGCGTTCTGGATGACTTGCCCGGGAACCGGGGAGATACGCACCGAGCCGATGCCGGAACGGTCACAGTCCGATGTCGTCGTTCGTACCCTGCATTCCGGGGTGAGCCGGGGCACCGAGACGCTGGTGTTCCAGGGCCGGGTTCCGCGGAGTCAGCGGGCGACGATGCGCGCGCCGTTCCAGGTCGGCGACTTCCCGGCCCCGGTGAAGTACGGATACCTGAACGTCGGCGTGGTGGAGGCCGGCGACCCGGACCTGGTCGGCCGGACCGTGTTCTGCCTCTATCCGCATCAGACCCGTTACGTGGTGCCGCGGGATGCGGTGACGGTGGTGCCGGAGGGTGTGCCGGCCGCGCGGGCGGTGCTCGCCGGCACGGTGGAGACCGCGGTGAACGCGGTCTGGGACGCGCACCCGCAGATCGGCGACCGGATCACCGTGGTGGGCGGCGGCATGGTCGGCTCCTCGGTGGCCGCCGTGCTGGCCGGCCTGCCGGCCACCAACGTCCAGCTGGTCGACGTCGACCCCGGCCGGGAGAGCATCGCTGCATCGCTGAACATCGGTTTCGCCCGGCCCGCCGACGCCGAGCGCGACCGCGACCTGGTCATCCACGCCAGCGCCACCGAAGCGGGCCTGGCCACATCCCTGGAGCTGCTGGCCACCGAGGGCACCGTCGTCGAGCTGAGCTGGTTCGGCGACAGGCACGTCAGCATCCCGCTGGGCGAGAACTTCCACTCCCGGCGGCTGACCATCCGCTCCAGCCAGGTCGGCGGCATCGCGCCGGCCCGCCGCCGTTCCTACGCCGAGCGCCTGGCCGTGGCCCTGGATCTGCTCAAGGACCCGCGCTTCGACGCGCTGATCACCGGGCACGACGCCTTCGACGACCTGCCGGCGGTGCTGCCGAGGCTGGCCGACGGCAGTCTTCCCGCCCTTTGTCACGTCATCGACTACCCGGCCGCCAATTGATCTTTAAGCTCACCACGACCGTAGTACCGGCACGAAACACGAGAAGGAGTTGAGCCCTTGTTCAGCGTCACCGTCCGCGACCACATCATGATCGCCCACAGCTTCTCCGGCGAGGTCTTCGGACCCGCCCAGCGGCTGCACGGCGCCACCTTCGTGGTGGACGCGACGTTCCGCCGCCCGGATCTGGACGACGACAACATCGTGGTCGACATCGGTAAGGCGAGCGAGCAGCTGCACACCGTCTGCTCCGGGCTCAGCTACCGCAACCTCGACGACGATCCCGAGTTCACCGGGGTGAACACGTCCACCGAGTTCCTCGCGAAGCTGATCGCCGACCGGCTGGCGGTGCGGATCAAGGCGGGCGAGTTCGGCCCCGGCGCCTCCGGGCTGACCGGCATCGAGGTGAAACTGCACGAGTCGCACATCGCCTGGGCGAGCTACGAGCGCACCCTGTGAGTTTCCCGCTGGTCGCGGTGCTGCCGGGCGGGATCGACGACCCGGCGGCGCCGAGCGGGGGCAATCGGTACGACCGCGAGGTGCTCCGGCGCCTGGCCACCACCGATCCACACCCTCTGGTCGTACGGGAGGAAGCCGTCCCCGGCAGCTGGCCCCGTCCCACGCCGGCCGAACGGTCGGCGCTGACCGCCGTCCTGCGCGGCGTCCCGGACGGCGCGACCGTGCTGATCGACGGTTTGGTGGCTTGCGGTGTCCCGGAGCTCCTGGAGCCGCATGCCGGCCGGCTGCGCCTGGTGGTCCTGGTCCATCTCCCGCTCAGCGACGAGACCGGCCTGTCCGCCGCGGACGCCGCCGAGCTGCGCGCCCTGGAGCGACGCGCGCTGCACCTGGCCGCGGCGGTGGTCGCCACCAGCGGACCGGCGGCCGGTCAGGTGGAGCGGATGCACGGCCTGTCCGGTGTGCACGTCGCTCCCCCGGGCGTCGACCCCGCCCCGCTCGCGGTGCCCTCACCCGGCGGCGGGCGGCTGCTCAACGTCGCGTCGCTGATTCCCCGCAAGGGCCAGGATCTGCTGATCGCGGCCCTGCGGCAGCTCGGCGACCTGGAGTGGACGTGCACTTTCGCCGGCGCCGGCCGGGCGCCCGTCACGGGCGAACCGCGGCTGCGCTTCCCCGGTCCGCTGACCGGCGCCGACCTCGACGCCGCCTACGCCGGCGCGGATCTGTTCGTGCTCCCGTCCCGCGCCGAGACGTACGGGATGGTGGTGACCGAGGCGCTGGCCCGCGGCCTGCCGGTGGTGGCCGCCGACGTGGGCGGCGTCCCGGAGGCGCTCGGCGTGACACCCGGCGGCGACCGGCCCGGACGTCTGATCCCGCCCGGCGACCCGGACGTTCTGGCCGCCACCCTGCGCGCCTGGCTGACCGACCCCGGGCTGCGGGAACGCTGGCGTGAGCGGGCCCGCAGCCGCCGCGAGACCCTGACCGGCTGGGCCGAGACCGCCCGGCTCCTCGGCGACATCCTTGGACGGAGTGCACAGTGACCGGAGAATTCAGTCCCGACTGGCTGACCCTGCGCGAGCCGGCGGACGCCGCGGCCCGCGCCGCCGACCTGGTCGGCGAGCTGCCCGGGCCGGTGCGGGTGATCCGCGACCTGGGCTGCGGCACCGGTTCGCTGGGCCGCTGGCTCTCGCCGCAGCTGCCGGCCCCCCAGCACTGGGTGATGACCGACCTCGACCCGGCGTTGTTGCGGTTGGCCGCCGACGGCATGCCCGCCGACGTGTCGGTGGATACCCGGCTGGGCGACGTCACCCGGCTGACCGCCGCCGACCTGACCGGCACCGACCTGGTGACCTGCTCGGCGCTGCTGGACCTGCTCACCGCCGAGGAGCTGGACAGCCTGGTGGCGGTCTGCGCCGAGGCCCGGGTGAGCGCGCTGTTCACGCTCTCGGTGACCGGGGAGGTCCGGTTCACCCCGGCGGACCCGCTCGACGAGGCCATCCAGGACGCGTTCAACGCCCACCAGCGGCGGGTGACCGGCGGGCGGCGGCTGCTCGGGCCGGACGCGCCCGGTCACGCGGCGGCCGCGTTCGAGAAGGCGGGCGCCCGGGTGCTGACCCGGCCGAGCCCGTGGCGGCTCGGCCCGGCGCTGTCCGATCTCACCACGGAGTGGCTGCGGGGATGGGCCGCGGCGGCCCACGAACAGCGCCCTGACCTGTCCGTGGACGCCTACCTGACCCGGCGGGCGGCGACCGTCCCGCACGCTTCCGTGGGACATCAGGATCTTTTAGCGATCTTCAACTGAACCGTGGCGTGCGAATCCGGCGTACTAGTCCCTAGAACGACGAGGGGACTAAGAAAAGTGACGCGATCGATCTGGGCCTGGGCGCGCCTGTTGGGTGGTGCGGCAATCCTGGCCCTGGTGCTGTGGCGACTCGGGACCGGCGCGTTCCTCGACGGCCTGCGGGTGCTCGACACCGGCGCGCTGGCGGCGGCGCTGGTCATCGGAGCGGCCACCACCGTCCTCAGCGCCTGGCGCTGGTGCCTGGTGGCACGCGGCCTCGGCATGCGCCTGCCGCTGCGGGACGCGATCGCCGACTACTACCAGGCGCTCTTCCTGAACGCGGCGCTGCCGGGCGGCGTGCTCGGCGACGTCGGGCGGGCGGTGCGGCACGGCCGGGACGAGGGCGACCTGGGCCGCGGCGTCCGGGCGGTGGTCCTGGAGCGGACCGCGGGACAGATCGTCCTGCTGGTCGTCGCCGGGACCGTGCTCCTCACCGTACCGTCGCCGGTGTTGACCCTGGCCCAGGAGCACGGCCTGCTGATCGCCGCGGTGGGCCTGAGCGTCGCGACGGCCGGCGGCCTGGTGGTGGCGGTCCTGCGCCGTCTGCGGCACGGCCGGTCCCGCGCGGCCGGCGCCGCCCGCACCGGGCTCGCCGAGATCCGCTCCGGCCTGTTCTCCCGGCGCAGCGCGCCCGGCGTGCTGCTGGCCTCGGCCGTGGTCCTCGCCGGGCACCTCGCCACCTTCCTGGTCGCCGCCCGCGCCGCGGGCAGCGCGGCCTCGGTGCTGCAGCTGGCGCCGCTGCTGATCCTCGCGCTGCTGGCCATGGGCCTGCCGGTCAACGTCGGCGGCTGGGGCCCCCGTGAGGGTGTGATGGCCTGGGCGTTCGGCGCGGCCGGGCTCAGCGCGGCGCAGGGGCTGACCATCGCGGTGGCGTACGGGATCCTGGCGTTCGTGGCGGCGGCACCCGGCGCGGCGATCGTGCTGATCAGGTTGCTGGCACGCAAGCGCGAGCGGTCCGTCCCGATGCCGGCTCTGGAAACGATCCCAGCTCTGAAGACGGCTCGGGGAACTGTCCCGGTCCGGGTGTCGGCAGTGGCGCCGGTCTCGCCGGCGCCGGTGATGGCGGCCCGCCCGATCATCGTGCCGGCCCCGATCCCGGTGGTTCGCCGCACGACGGTCCGGCAGCCGGCCGGTGTCGCGGCTTGACCAGTCCGTCAGCGGCTTTCGCCGAACCGTTCCGAGAGGGCATAGCGCAGCAGCACGACGTCGCCGATCCGGCGGACCTCGGCGAGGTCGGCCCGGTTGCGCGGGCCCCACGGGAACGCACCGTCGTGGACGAAGCGCGGCGCCCGGGCGTCGCCGACGAAGAACGGCGCCACCACCAGCTGGAGTTCGTCGGCGAGGCCCGCGGTGAGGAACTGGGTGTGCATGCGGCCGCCGCCCTCGACCATCAGTCGGCGCACGCCGCGCCCGGCCAGGTCGGCCACCACCACACCGACGTCCACCGGGTCGCCCGCGTCCACCACCACGGCCCGGTCGCCGAGCAACCGGCCGGCGCCCGGCACGGACGGCGTGGCGCAGTAGACGAGCTTGTCGTTGCCGCCGGCCGTGAAGAACGACGCGTCCGGGTCGAGGTGGCAACTGCTCGTTACGGTGACCTTCACCGGGTCCGGGTGCTCGCCCCGGGCGACGCGGGCCGCCCGGCGGTCCGCGGAGCGCACCAGCAACCGCGGGTTGTCCTGCCGGATGGTGGCGGCGCCGACCAGGATCGCGTCACAGCCGGCGCGGACCTCGTCGACCCGGTCGAAGTCGGCGTCGTTGGAGAGGAGCAACCGCTCGTCGCTCGCGTCGTCCAGATATCCGTCGATCGACATCCCACAGCTCAGCACGATGTAAGGACGCTCAGCCACCGCCCCACGATAGTCCCCGGACCGCACCACTGGATCTGGAGGGCGATGATCGGTAAGGCTGAGTACGGCGGGAACCAACGAGGAGGACCGATGTTCCAAGCCCAGGCCGGAACGGCGACCACGGCGACGATCCGGCGGCAGGTCACCGTGCCGCTGCGCTTCCCCGACGGCTACGCCACCAGTGCACGGGTGATGACCTTCGACGGCCTGGCCGACGGGAAGGAGCACCTCGCGCTCGGATTGGGCGACTGGCAACGAGCCCTGACCAAGTCGGCGGCCGGTGGCCGGGCGCCGCTGGTCCGCCCGCACAGCGAGTGCCTGACCGGCGACGTCTTCGGCAGCCAGCGCTGCGACTGCGGCCCGCAGCTGCGCGAGGCGGTGGAGCGGATCGCCGACCAGGGCGGGTTCCTGCTCTACCTGCGGCAGGAGGGCCGCGGCATCGGCCTCTACGCCAAACTGGACGCGTACGCGCTGCAGGACGACGGGCTCGACACGTACGAGGCGAACGTGGCGCTCGGCCGCGGCGAGGACGAGCGCGACTACACCGCGGCGGCGCAGATGCTGCTCGCCCTCGGGGTGGACAGGTTGCGGCTGCTCAGCAACAACCCGGACAAGGCGGCGCAGCTGACCGGTCTGGGCATCGACGTGACCCAGCGGATCCCGACCGGGGTGCATCTGTCCGCCGCGAACGTGCGGTACCTCAGCGTGAAGGCGACGCACACCGCGCACACCATCGATCTCCCCCTGGCGGAGTGACTTCGGCCTGCGGCCTCAGGCGAGTCCGGCCGGCGGCCCCGGGCGTGTCCGGCCGGCGACCTCGGGCGTGTCCGGCCGGCGACCTCGGGCATGTCCGGCCGGCGACCTCGGGCATGTCCGGCCGGCGACCTCGGGCATGTCCGGCCGGCGGGTGAGCGAGCCACCTGCCGGCCGGGCTCTGTCCACAGGGCCGAACGATCTTCCCGCCGGGCTCTCTAGTATCGCGGGGTGACTTCGCCGATCCTCGTGTCCAGCGCCACCGACGCCCTCAACAAGGTCTTCGGCTATCAGTCGTTCCGCGGCCAGCAGGGCGACGTCGTCGAGCACGTCATCAACGGCGGCGACGCCCTGGTGCTGATGCCGACCGGCGGCGGCAAGTCGCTGTGCTACCAGATCCCCGCCCTGGTCCGGCCCGGCACCGGCGTGGTCGTCTCGCCGCTGATCGCGCTGATGCAGGACCAGGTCGCCGCGTTGCGGACCCTGGGCGTCCGGGCTAATTTCCTGAACTCGTCGCAGGACTTCGACGAGCGGCGGATCGTCGAGGCCGAGTTCGTGGCCGGTGAGCTCGACCTGCTCTACGTCGCGCCGGAAGGGCTCGGCACGGCCGGCGTGCAGCGGCTCCTCGATCGGGGGAAGATCTCGCTGTTCGCCATCGACGAGGCGCACTGCGTGGCGCAGTGGGGCCACGACTTCCGGCCCGACTATCTCGGGCTGTCGATGCTGCACGAGCGGTGGCCCGAGGTGCCGCGGATCGCGCTGACGGCCACCGCCACCCCGGCGACGCGCGACGAGATCGCGACCCGGCTGCAGCTCGTCGAGGCGCGGCACTTCACGGCCGGTTTCGACCGGCCCAACATCCAGTACCGGATCGTGCCGAAGAGCCAGCCGGCCAAGCAACTGCTGTCGTTGCTGCAGACCGAGCATCCCGGCGACTCCGGAATCGTGTACTGCCTGTCCCGGGCCTCGGTGGAGAAGCACGCCGCGTTCCTGACCGACAACGGGATCCCGGCGCTGCCGTACCACGCGGGGCTGGACTCGCGGACCCGCTTCGACAACCAGTCCCGGTTCCTCCGCGAGGACGGGCTGGTGATGGTGGCGACGATCGCCTTCGGGATGGGCATCGACAAGCCTGACGTGCGGTTCGTGGCCCACCTCGACCTGCCCAAGTCGGTGGAGGGGTATTACCAGGAGACCGGCCGGGCCGGGCGCGACGGGCTGCCGTCGACGGCCTGGCTGGCCTACGGGCTGCAGGACGTGGTGCAGCAACGCAAGATGATCGACGGTTCGGAGGGGGACGTCGCGTTCCGGCGCAACGCCGCCCAGCATCTCGACTCGATGCTGGCGCTGTGCGAGAGCGTCACCTGCCGCCGGGCGCAGCTCCTGCGGTACTTCGGGCAGGAGGACGTGCCGGCCGACTGCGGCAACTGCGACGTCTGCCTGTCACCGCCGTCCTCGTGGGACGGGACAGTCGCCGCGCAGAAACTGCTGTCCACGGTGTTCCGCCTGCACAAGGAGCGGAATCAGCGGTTCGGGGCGGGGCAGTCGATCGACATCCTGCTCGGCAAGCGGACCGAGAAGGTGGCGCAGTTCCGGCACGACGAGTTGAGCGTCTTCGGCATCGGCACGGATCTGAGCGAGGTGGAGTGGCGCGGCGTGGTCCGGCAGTTGCTCGCCGGCGGGTTTCTCGCCGTTCAGGGTGAGTACGGCACGCTCGCCCTGACCGAGAGCAGCGGCGAGGTGCTCCGCGGCGAGCGCAAGCTGCTGATGCGGCGCGAGGCCAAGCCGGCCCGGGCGGCCCGGTCGTCGTCGGGGCGGTCGGCGGCCGCGGCGGCACCGGCGGACTTCCCGGCGTCGGCGGAGCCGCTGTTCGAGAAACTGCGGACCTGGCGCGGCACGGTGGCCAAGCAGCAGGGCGTCCCGGCGTACGTGATCTTCCACGACGCCACGCTGCGGGCGATCGCCGCGCTGGCCCCGCAGACGATGGACCAGCTGGGAACCGTCAGCGGTGTCGGCCAGAGCAAGCTCGCGAAGTTCGGCGACGGGGTGCTTGCCGTGGTCAACGGCGAGCCGGAGGACTGACCAGCCGATCCCGGCGCCGGAGCCCGTCGTGCGAGCCCTCGTCGCTGCCCACCGCCACGCGCAAGCCCGTGACGCCACCCCGCCGCCACACGCGCAAGCCCACGTCGCCACCCACCGCCACACGCGCAAGCCCACGTCGCCACCCACCGCCACACGCGCAAGCCCACGACGCCACCCGCCACCACACGCGCAAGCCCACGACGCCACCCGCCACCAAGCCCGCGTCCGCCGGCGGCGCTGCCCCACCACAGCGCCGCTGGTGGGCCGGTCAGGGCTCGCGGATCGCCTCGCCGGCCAGTTCGATCCGGACCTTCTTGCCGACCAGGACGCCGCCGCTCTCCAGCAGGACGTTCCAGACCAGCCCGTAATCCTCCCGGTCGAACTCGGCCGACGCGCTGAACCCGAAGATGTCCCGCCCGTACGGGTCGCGCCGGGCCCCGCCGAACTCCAGGTGCAGGCCGATCGGCCGGGTCACGCTCTTGATCGTCAGCAGGCCGTGGACGACGAACCGGCCGGACGCGCGGGTGGCCGCCGGTGGCAGGTCGGCGACCGTGCCCCGGCGACCGAGCGGATTGTTGCGCAGGCGCGCCCAATGGAAGATCGGATCGTTCTCCGCCTCCCAGACGATGCCCGTGCTGCGGTACTCCAACGTGGGAAAGCGTTCCACGTCGAGAAAGTCCGGACTGGACAGATGCTTGTCCCGATCCGGATTGTGCGTGGTGATGCTGGCCGCCTGAATCGTCGCGGTGATCGACGACCGCAGTGGGTCTCCCCCCACCACGATCGTCGCCGACGCCTCGGCGAACTCACCGCGAATCGGGCTGACCATCATGTGTTGTGCCTGAAAGCCGATGCGCTTGTGCGCCTCGTCCAACGTGTAGACACCCGGATCCGGAATGATCAGGCCGTTCCACTCACGGATCGGCCGGTCGACCGTCACGTAGCCTCCCCCTCGGCGACGTCCGGCATCCTCGAGCACGAGCCCCCGCCCGTTCGGATGCCAGGATTTCCGGGCGATTCTAGGCTCCACGTTGATCACGCAATGTCCCCGAGGAATGCATTACGTGGCCGCCGCCACATCGGCACCGATCCACAAGATCCCTGATTTCGTATCATTCGGGTCAGCGGGGTCGCTTTCGTCATCAGCGCTGTGAGCTGGGGAAACACTGAATCGGTAAGGAACCGGTGGCAATCCGTCCGGCAGCTGTTCCGCGCTGTCAGAAGTAGGACATCCCACATCGCGGTCGCACCGCGTGACTGCCGACAGGTCACTCTGCGCTGATATTCACCATCCACGGGACGCCGAACCGGTCGACCAGCTGACCGAACTCGTCACCCCACATCTGCTTCTCCAGCGGGACCTGCACGGTGCCGCCCTCGGCGAGCGCATCCCACACCGCCCGCAGACCGTCGCCCGCGCCGCCGGTCAGGCTGACGGTCATCGTGGTGCCGGGCTGGAACTCCATGCCGGGCGGGCAGTCGGAAGCCATCAGCGTGTGCCCCTCGGTCGTGTCCAGCCGGGAGTGCATCAGCTGGTCCTTGATGCCCGGATCGGGGGTGCCGAACTCGCCGAACGTGGTGACCGTCAGCTCGCCGCCAAGAACGGTGCGGTAGAACTCCATCGCCTCGCGCGCGTTGCCGTTGAACGTCAGGTAGGGGTTGAGCTGGGATGTCATGACAGCTCCTTCGAAGATCGATCGATCGTTGCCTTCTCCTCAGGAACGCTAGACCTCCCCACCGACAATTCCCTTCCCCGCCCGAGGGGCTCCACCCGGTCGGGTAACGCGGACGGCGGGGCGCAACGCGGGGACGGCGGCGCGCCCCGCCGCGGCGCGACGCAGGGACGGCGGCGCGGCGGGGCGCGACGGGGTGCGACGCGGGGACGGTGCGCGACGCGGCGCGGCGCGGTGGCGCGACGGGAGTGGGTAGCGGTGCACGGCCCGGGTGCGCGGCCCGGCCGCCACGCACCCCCGCCGCCGGGCTCAGCGGTGGTCGGAGCCCTCCGACTGCACCGCCGCGCGGCCCGCTTCCAGGCGCGCGATCGGCACCCGGAACGGCGAGCACGACACATAGTCGAGCCCCACCTCGTGGAAGAAGTGCACCGAGTCCGGGTCCCCGCCGTGCTCCCCGCACACGCCGAGCTTCAGTCCTGGGCGAGCGGCCCGCCCCTCCTCCGCGGCGATCCGCACCAGCCGGCCCACCCCGGCGGCGTCGATCGACTCGAACGGGGAGATGCCGAAGATGCCGAGCTCCAGGTAGCGCCAGAAGAACGCGCCCTCGACGTCGTCGCGGGAGAAGCCCCAGGCCATCTGGGTCAGGTCGTTGGTGCCGAACGAGAAGAACTCGGCGGCCTCGGCGATCTCGCCGGCCGTCAGCGCCGCCCGTGGCACCTCGATCATCGTGCCGATCAGAACCTCGACGCCGGTGGATTCGCCCACCACCTCGGCAATGATCTTCTCGGCCTCGGTGCGTACCGTCTCGAGTTCCTGGACCGCGCCGACCAGCGGAACCATGATCTCCGGGCGTGGCCGGCCACCCTCCGCGGCAAGCGCCACCGCGGCCTCGGCGATGGCACGGACCTGCATCGCGAACAGGCCGGGGATGACCAGTCCGAGGCGTACGCCGCGCAGGCCCAGCATCGGGTTCTGCTCGTGCATCCTGCGCACGGCGGCGAGCAGCTTCTCGTCGTGCTCGACGCGCCGGCCGTGTTCGTGCTGGACGGCGACGCGCACCGCCAGCTCCTCCAGCGGCGGCAGGAACTCGTGCAGCGGTGGGTCGATCAGCCGGATGGTCACCGGCAGCCCGTTCATCTCCCGGAAGATCTCCAGGAAGTCGGCGCGCTGCAGCGGCTGCAGGGCGGCCAGGGCCTCGTTGCGCTCGGTCTCGGTACGCGCCAGGATCAGCCGTTCCACCAGCTCGCGCCGGTCGCCGAGGAACATGTGCTCGGTGCGGCACAGCCCGATGCCCTGCGCCCCGAAACGCCGCGCCCGGGCGGCGTCCGTGCCGGTGTCCGCGTTGGTGCGCACGGTCAGCGCGCGCTTGGCGTCGGCGTGCGTGAGGATGCGGTGCACGGCGCCGACCAGCGGGTCGTTGGCCTGGGCCGGGTCGAGGTCACCCTCGAAGTACTGCACCACCTCGCTGGGGCGCACGGGCACCTCGCCGAGGTAGACCCGGCCGGTGGTGCCGTCGACCGAGACGATGTCGCCCTCGCGGACGGTGTGCGCGCCGACGGTGAACGAGTCCCGGCCGACCTCCATCTCGTCGGCGCCGCAGACGCAGGTCTTGCCCATGCCGCGGGCGACCACGGCGGCGTGCGACGTCTTGCCGCCCCGGCTGGTCAGGATGCCGTTGGCGGCGATCATGCCGGGCAGGTCGTCCGGGTTGGTCTCGCGGCGGACCAGGATGACCGGCCGGCCCTCGGCGGCCACCTCGACGGCGTGCTGGGCGGTGAAGACCACTTCGCCGTACGCGGCGCCGGGTGACGCGCCGACGCCCCGCGTGATCGACTCCGGGGACGACGACAGGTCGAAGCGCGGGAACATCAGCTGCGCCAGTTGTGCGCCGGTGACCCGGGTGAGCGCCTCGTCGAGGTCGATCACGCCTTCGTCGATGAGCTGCGCGGCGATCGTGAAGGCGGCGGCCGCGGTGCGTTTGCCGACCCGGGTCTGCAGCATCCACAGCTTGCCGCGCTCGATGGTGAACTCGATGTCGCACAGGTCCCGGTAGTGACCTTCGAGGGTGGCCATGATCTGCATCAGCTCGTCGTACGACTTCTTGTCGAGCCGCTCCAGGTCGGCCAGCGACAGCGTGTTGCGGATGCCGGCGACGACGTCCTCGCCCTGGGCGTTGGACAGATAGTCGCCGTACACGCCCTGCTCCCCGGTGGCCGGGTCGCGGGTGAAGGCGACGCCGGTGCCGGAGTCCGCACCGAGGTTGCCGAACACCATGGCGACCACGTTGACCGCGGTGCCCAGGTCGGTGGGGATGCGCTCCTGGCGCCGGTAGAGGACGGCACGGTCGGCGTTCCACGACCGGAAGACCGCCTCGACGGCCAGGTCCAGCTGCTCGCGCGGGTCCTGCGGGAAGTCGTGGCCGGTGTGTTTGACGAACACCTTCTTGTACGCCCCGACCAGTGCCTTGAGGTCGTCGGCGTCGAGCTGGACGTCGTCCTTGACGCCCTTGGCCGTCTTCGCCTCGTGCAGCGCGTCCTCGAACTCGTGACCGGGCACGTCGCAGACGGTCTTGCCGAACATCTGGATGAGCCGCCGGTACGAGTCCCAGGCGAACCGGTCGTTGCCGCCGGCCTGGCGGGACAGCCCGTCGACGGACTCGTCGTTGAGCCCGACGTTGAGGACGGTCTCCATCATGCCGGGCATCGAGAACTTGGCGCCGGAGCGCACCGAGACGAGCAGCGGGTCGGCCGGGTCGCCGAGCCGGCGTCCCATGTCGCGTTCCAGGGTGGCGAGATGCTCGTCGATCTCGGCGGCGAGCCCGTCGGCGTGCGTGCCGTGGCGCAGGTACTGCTGGCACGCCTCGGTGGTGATCGTGAAGCCGGGAGGAACGGGCAGGCCCAGGTTCGTCATCTCCGCGAGATTGGCGCCCTTGCCACCCAGCAGGTCTTTGAGGTCCTTGTTGCCCTCGTGGAAGTCGTAGACGAACTTCATGCCGCACCCACCTCCGGTTAAGAATCCGCGGCCAGAAGTGTTTCCTGCCCCGGGATTCGTAAGGCTAAGCGTGACGCCGGTGAATAGTTAACAGTCCGGTGGGGTTTTCCACACCTGCACGGAAGACCCTGTTCGGTTAGCGCTCTCATCGAGCACATATGAGCAAGTCGATGGGGCGAGGTAGCGTTTCGGCAATGCAGGGAATGAAGGGAATGGCGGCACTGCGCCGGCGGAGCGCCCGGCAGCTCCGGGGCATCCGCGTCCCGTACCCCTTCGATCTCGATCTGCTCTGCGCCGAGGTGGCGGCGGCCCGCGGCCGTCCCTTGCACCGCCTCCCGCTGCCCGGTCCCCGCCCGGACGCGCCGTGCGGCCTCTGGCTGGGTCTGCCCGGCGCCGACTACGTCTTCTACGACCCCGGAACGTCGCCGCTGCACACCGAGCACATCGTGCTGCACGAGATCGCGCACATCCTCTGCGGGCACACCACCGACCGGGCGCGGCTCTTCCCCGACCTCGATCCGGCCCTGGTGGCCCGGGTGCTCGGCCGGGCCGGGCACACCACCGCGCAGGAACGCGAGGCCGAGACGCTCGCCTCGGTGATCCGGGCCGGCGGGGCGCCGGTGCGCGGTGACGTGCTCAGCCGGGCGGTCCGCGTGCTGCGCTCGTTCCTGGCCGCACCCCGGCCGGCCCGGCTGTGGACCGTGCTCCGGGCGTACCGGACACTGCTGGCGCTGCGGCCGCTGTGGAACGCGATGCGGCGCGCCTGTCCGGAGATGGTCCTGTGGCGGCCGGCGCGCTCGGCGGTGGAGCTGCGCGGGGTGGCCGGCGTGCGGCTGCGTCTCTACCGGCGGGTGATCGAGATCCGGGACGGGATGCTGGCCCTGCGCGACCACCTGCCGGCCCGGTCCGCGATCGGCGACGCCGAGCCGGCGGCCGCCGAGGCCCGGGCGATCGCGGTGGCGCTGCAACGGCTGGCCGCCGGTGCGCCGGCGGCGGGCCCGCCGCGGCCGTGGGCGCCGGTCGGGCCGGACATGGCCGACGAGATCGCCTGGCTGTGCGAGGTGAGCAGGGCGTACCGGCGGATCGTCACCGAGGTCCGGGGTGCTCGGACTCCCACACCTGACGGATCAGCTCGTTGATCGTCTCGCGCGCGCCGGGTGACACGTCGGCGGCGCGCAGCGCCATCTCGGTCACCCCGGCGTCCCGCAGGGTCCGCAACAGCGACAGCTGACCGTCGACCCGGTCGGTGGTCTCGTCGTCCAGGAAATACGCCACCGGCACCCCGAAAAAGGTGGCGAGCGCCGTCAGATGCTGAACAGTCGGGTTGTCCCGGCGGCCGGTGCGCAGCTGCCAGATGTAGGTGTGCGAGATGGGAACGCCCTGGCCCGCCCGGATCGCCTCGGCGACCGCCATGTAACTCGGCTCCGGACGGCCGGTGGCGCGGAAGAGCCGGTCCAGCTTCTCGGCGATCGAGAAGACCCCCGCTGTCCCGGCCATCCCGCACCACCTCCCGCCGGACCCCCGCTCACCTCACGCAGGCCATGAGCAGCGGCGACGCCGATGCACATCCCCCGATGCGGGCCAGACGTAAACTGAGGTTGATGGGCCGATCAGAAGCCTAGGCGAGCTTGGAGCAGCGCTCAAGAAACACCACCGGGACGGTTGAGTCCCCATCGGACAGTCGGGGGATGCCGGTTCCGGCGCCGGAACCCGGCCGGGAAAATAAGGGCGCCGCTGCGAATTCCACGGGGGAAGAACTCGCAACGGCGCAGAGCGAACATTAGACCAAGCGCGGGCGACTCGCAATCCCGGCTAACCCACCCGCTGGACCACCGTGCCGACGAGGCGCTTCCAGTCGTTCTCGAAGTTCGGCGACGGGCTCGCGTTGTCCAGCCGGTACACCGCGTAGGTGTCGACGAGCACGACGTTGCGGCTGGTCAGCACGGCCACCGCGGTGTCCGCGGTGCCCGGGTGCGTGGAGTCGTACAGCTTGTGCCGGACGATCACGAAACCGGACCAGCCCGCCTCGTCGACCGGCCGGACCTCGACAGTCTCGGTGTAGGCCGGTTCGTTGCGGTCCGCTGTGGTGGTCTGCGGCACGGTCACCGACGGCGGGCACTTGTCGGCGACCGCCTTGAGCAGCTCCTGGCCGGCGGCGGCCGCCGCGGCGTCCGGATAGACCAGCGCGGTCTGGTGCAGCGTCTGCGCGCCCTTGCTGCCCTCGTCGGCGAGCGACGCCGAGACCAGCTGGGCGCCGGGCGGCGCCTGCGGCGGGGTGCTGGTGCCGCCGCAGAAGCTGACCATCTGGTTCGCGTCCGCGCTCTCGGTGGGCGCCTTCCAGGTCGGGCCGACCTCGGCGGCCTGGAGGAACGCGCCCCGCATCGTGGTGACACCGATCAGGGCGTCCTCCGGCGCCGGGTCGGGCTCGTCGTCGCTGCAGCCGGTGAGCAGCGCGAACACGCAGGCGGCGGTGACGACGGCACTGATCGCGGCGCGGCGGGTCCGGGGAAACATCGGGCCATCTTGACAGACCACGACGCCATCGGAAAAAGCGCGACGCGCCGCCACCACATGCTCACCCAGGGTCGATCCCGTCGCGAGTCACCCGTCGCGCGGGCGGCGGATCACGGATAGCGTGACGACAGGCGACGACGCCGGAGGAGGTGCCCGATGGCCGATGTCGATGCGCTGGCCGCCCGGCTGCGGGCCGAGATACCGGCCGGGCAGGTGCTCACCGACCGGCAACAGCTCCGGACGTACGAGTGTGACGGCCTCGCGAACTACCGGGTGATCCCGGCGCTGGCCGTCCTGCCCCGCACCGCCGCCCAGGTCGCCGCGGTCGTCCGCGCATGCGTCGACGCGAAGGTCCCGTTCGTCGCCCGCGGCTCCGGCACCGGTCTGTCCGGCGGCGCCCTCCCGCACGCCGACGGGGTGCTGATCGTGACGTCGCAGCTGCGCCGGATCGTCGAGGTGCGCCCCGCCGACGAACGCGCCGTCGTCGAACCCGGCGTGATCAACCTGCAGGTCACCACGGCCGCCACCCCGCACGGCTACTACTACGCCCCGGACCCGTCCAGCCAGCAGATCTGCTCGATCGGCGGCAACGTGGCGGAGAACTCCGGCGGCGCGCACTGCCTGAAGTACGGCTTCACCACCAACCACGTGACCGGCCTGCGGGTGGTCACCCCCGACGGCGAGCAGGTCCAGCTGGGCGGCGCCGCTCCGGACACCCCGGGGTACGACCTGCTCGGCACGTTCGTCGGCTCGGAGGGCACGCTCGGGGTCGCCACCGAGGTGACCGTGCGCCTCACCCGGCTGCCGGAGACGGTGCGCACGCTGCTCGCCGCGTTCACCTCCACCGACCAGGCCGGCGCCGCCACCTCGGCGATCATCGCGGCCGGGGTGGTGCCGGCCGCGATCGAGATGATGGACGCGCTCTCCATCGAGGCCGCCGAGTCCGCGGTGAGCTGCGGCTATCCGCCCGGTGCCGGGGCCGTGCTGATCGTCGAGCTGGACGGGCCGGCCGCCGAGGTCGAAGCCCAGTTCGAGCAGGTCAGCCGGCTCTGCGACGAGGCCGGCGCGTTCGAGACCCGGGTGGCCGCCGACGACGGCGAACGGCAGCTGATCTGGCGCGGCCGCAAGTCGGCGTTCGCCGCGGTCGGCCGGATCAGCCCGGACTACATCGTGCAGGACGGGGTGATCCCGCGGACCGCGCTGCCCGAGGTGCTGCGCCGGATGAACGAGGTCGCCGCCGAGCACGGGGTGCGCGTCGCCAACGTCTTCCACGCCGGCGACGGCAACCTGCACCCGCTGGTCCTCTTCGACGCCGGCGTGCCCGGCGAGGCGGAGCGCGCCGAGACGGTCTCCGGCGCGATCCTCGACCTCTGCATCGAGCACGGCGGCTCGATCACCGGGGAGCACGGCGTCGGCGTGGACAAGGCCCGGTACATGCCGCGCATGTTCACCGACACCGACCTCGACACCATGCAGCTGCTGCGGTGCGCCTTCGACCCGGACGGCCTCGCCAACCCCGGCAAGGTCTTCCCCACGCCACGGCTGTGCGGGGAACGCCCCGGACGCCGGCAGGGCGCTTTCTCCCACGACGGCGCGGAGGTCTTCTGACATGGGCGCGCTCGACGAGCTCGCGGTCGAGGCGAGCGATGACGACGTGGTGGGCGGCGTCCCGGCCCGCCTCGTCGCGGCGCCGAGGTCCACCGCGGAGGCGGCCGCGCTGGTCGCCGACGCGCAGGACCTCAGCGTGGTGGTCCGCGGCGGCGGCACGAAACTGGACCAGGGCACTCCCCCGCGCCACCTCGACCTGATCATCGACACCCGGCGGCTGACCGGGGTGGTCGAGCACGCCGCCGGGGACCTGATCACCGTGGTCCGGGCCGGCACGCCGATGGCCGAGCTGCACGCGCTGCCCGGCCAGCAGCTGGCGCTGGACGCGCCGGACGGCGCGACGGCGGGCGGCACGGTCGCGGCGAACGACAGCGGGCCGCGCCGGCTGCGTTACGGCACCGCACGCGACCTGCTGATCGGCATCACCGTGGTCCGGCCGGACGGGAAGGTCGCCAAGGCCGGCGGCAAGGTGGTGAAGAATGTGGCGGGGTACGACCTGGGCAAGCTCTACACCGGTTCCTTCGGCACCCTGGGCCTGATCACCGAGTGCGTGTTCCGGTTGCATCCGGTGGCGGCCGCGACCCTGTTCGTCCGCGCCACCGCACCGCCCGGCCACACCGCGCGGATCCTCGGCGCCCAGGTGGCGGCCAGTGCGATCGAGGTGCACGCCGGCCCCGGCGCCGACCCGCAGATCGCCGTCCTGCTCGAAGGCACCGCGGCCGGCACCCGGGACCGGGCGGCGCTGGTCGCCGGGCTGCTCGACGGCGGGGAGATCAGCGAGGAGCCGCCGCCGTGGTGGGGCGTGCCGCCGCGCGACGACGTGACGGTGAAGCTGACCGGCGTGCTCTCCCAGGTCCCGGCGCTCGTCGCCACCGCGGTGGGTGCGGGCGCCACGGTCACCGGCTCGGCCGGGGCGGGCGTGCTCTACGCGGCCATCCCGGCGAACGGGGCCGCCGAGGCGCACTGCCGGGTCGAGCTGCTGCGCGCGGCGGCGGTGCGGGCCGGCGGGCACGCGGTGGTGCTGACCGCGCGGCCGGACGTCCGGGACGCCCTGGACATCTGGGGTCCCGTGCCGGGTCTCGATCTGATGCGCCGGGTCAAGGCCCAGTTCGACCCGGCCAACCGATTCGCGCCCGGCCGTTTCGTCGGCGGCATCTGATGCCCCCACCCGAAGCCCCACCCCACCGTGTGAACTTCGGGTTCGACACGCACCACAACTTCACACACAACGAACGTCCAGCCCGGCGTGTGAACTTCGGGTTCGATACGCACCACAACTTCACACACAACGAACGTCCGGCCCGGCGTGTGAACTTCGGGTTCGGGACGCACCACAACTTCACACGCGGTTCGAGGGGGTTGACGTGACTGATGTGGACGCTACGCACGGGACCGGGGAGCCGCCGCCGGACGCGTTGCGCGCCGCGGAGAAGGTCGGCAGGCCCGGTGGTGAGCCGGCCTTCGACGGCGACCATCCGCCGCGCGCCGACCTGGTGTCGGACTGCGTGCACTGCGGGTTCTGCCTGACCACGTGCCCGACGTACGTGCTGTGGGGCGAGGAGATGGACTCGCCGCGCGGCCGCATCCACCTGATCGGGCAGGGCCTGGACGGCGAGCCGCTGAGCGACTCGATGGTCGAGCACTTCGACAACTGTCTCGGGTGCATGGCATGCGTGACGGCGTGCCCGTCCGGGGTGCGGTACGACCGGCTGATCGAGGACACCCGGGCCCAGGTGGAGCGCCGGCACCAGCGCGGGCCGCGGGACCGGGCCCTGCGGGCGGCCATCTTCGCGCTGTTCCCGTACCCGAAGCGGCTCCGGCTGCTGCGGGGACCGCTTCGGGCGTACCAGAGCTGGGGTCTGCAGAAGCTCGTCGGCCGCACCGGCCTCCTGCGCCGACTGGCACCCGGCCTCGCCGCCCTCGAGTCGCTGGCGCCGCGGCTGCGCAGCGTGCCGAAGCCGCCGGCTCGCGTGCCGGCCCGCGGGACACGGCGTGCGGTGGTGGGCATGCTGACCGGATGTGTCCAGTCGGCGTTCTTCCCGGACGTCAACTCGGCGACCGTACGGGTGTTGGCAGCCGAGGGCTGTGACGTGCTGATCCCGCCCGGCCAGGGGTGTTGCGGGGCGCTGAGCGTGCACAACGGGCGCCGGGCCGAGGCGCAGCGGTTCGCCCGGAAGCTGATCGACACCTTCGAGACGACCGGGATGGATTACTTCGTGGTGAACGCGGCCGGGTGCGGGTCGTCGCTCAAGGAGTACGACGAGTTGCTCGCCGACGACCCGGCCTATGCGGCGCGGGCCGCTGCGTTCACGGCGAAGGTACGCGACCTGACCGAACTGCTGGTGGAGCTGGGCCCGGTGGCGACCCGGCATCCGCTGCCGTTGACCGTGGCCTATCACGACGCCTGCCATCTCGGGCACGCGCAGGGGGTGCGCGACCAGCCCCGCGCGCTGCTCGCCGGCATTCCCGGTCTCCAGGTCCGGCCGATCGCGGAGGCCGAGATCTGCTGCGGCTCGGCCGGCGTGTGGAACGTGCTGAACCCGGTCCCGGCGGCCGAGCTGGGTGACCGCAAGGCCGCCGCGGTCCTGGCGACCGGCGCGGAGCTGCTGGTCACCGCCAACCCGGGGTGCCTGATGCAGGTGGCCGCCGCGGTGCGCCGCCAGGGCTCGTCGATCGCCCTGGCCCACACCGCCCAGGTCCTGGACGCCTCCATCCGTGACCTGGGCGGTGCGGGCCTGCTCCAGGGGCGGTGACCCACCATCCACCCCCGGCCGGCGCGCGGAGCCGGGCCCGTTCCCAACCCGCCTCCGCACTGCCCCCGGGTTCGTCGGCGTGGGGCCCGAGTCCCGTTCCCCAGTCTCACTCCCCACGCCCCGGGGTGTTCTGTCAGCCGATCGAGAAGCTCGGGTGCGGCGGCTGGTTGTAGGCGGTGTTCTGCCAGGCGATCGCGGTGCGGTACTGGATGTCGTGCATCAGCGTGACGACGCGCAGGCCGGTCGCCACCGGGGTGCTGTAGATCCGCAGCCGGGTGTTGTCGGTGGTGGGCCAGATGACCTCCTCGCGCCAGTCGCCGAGCAGGTCGGCGGAGAGCGACGGGGTGGCCTTGGTGCCGTTGTTCGAGTGCACCCCGGAGGCGGTCAGCAGGCGGGTGTCGGCGGCGGTGCCGTACTTGTCGATGCGGGTCTGGTCGAGCAGCTCCCGCTGGGCGTCGCCGTCCCACCAGATGACGAAGTTGGACGAGCCAGGCTTGCGGCTGGAGACCACCGCGCCGGACGGTGAGCGCACCCCCGCCGGGGCCGAGGACCAGGACTCGGCGCCCGGGCTGCCGGCCCAGATGTCCGCCGAGACGCCCCGGCCGTTGTCGCCGGCGGCCGGCGTGGACCAGATGACCCGGCCGGTCCGGGCCTCGGCGAACCACGAGGACGGCTTGCCGGCGTCCTCACTGACCTTGAACACCTCGAGACCGGCCCGGCTCGGGTCCAGATCGCCGACGTGCAGGGCGTCGCCGTGCCCGTGGCCGGTGTTCCACAGCCGGGCGCCGTTGTCGTCGATGGCCAGCGCGCCGTAGACGATCTCGTCCCGACCGTCGGCGTCCACGTCGGCCACCGAGAGCTGGTGGTTGCCCTGGCCGGCGGTGCCGGGGTTGGTGGAGCTGTTGCTGTCGAACGTCCAGCGCCGGGTCAGCGCACCGTTGCGGAAGTCCCAGGCGACGACAACGCTGCGGGTGTAGTAACCGCGGGCCATGATGATGCTCGGCCGCTGCCCGTCCAGATAGGCGGTGCCGGCCAGGAAGCGGTCCACCCGGTTGCCGTACGAGTCGCCCCAGCTGCTCACGGTGCCGCGCGGCGGGACGTAGTCGACGGTGGACCGGACCGCCCCGGTCCGGCCGTCGAAGACGGTCAGGAACTCCGGGCCGGCCAGCACGTACCCGCTGGAGTTGCGGTGGTCGGCGCTCGCGTTGCCGATCACCTGCCCGGTGCCGGAGGTGGTGCCGTCGGCGGTCTTCATGGCCACCTCGGCCCGGCCGTCGCCGTCGTAGTCGAAGACTTGGAACTGGGTGTAGTGCGCGCCGGCCCGGATGTTGCGGCCCAGGTTGATCCGCCACAGCCGGGTGCCGTCCAGCCGGTACCCGTCGAGGTAGACCGGGTCGGTGACGCCGGACTGCGAGTTGTCCTTGGCGTTCAGCGGCTCCCACTTGAGGACCAGGTCGAGCCGGCCGTCGCCGTCCAGATCGCCGGTGGAGGCGTCGTTGGCGGCGTACAGCGCGCTGTTCGGGTTCTGGATCGGGACGTCCAGGTAACCGTCGGCGAAGCTCAGCGAGGTCGACGAGGCCGCCTGCTCGACGCCGTTCACCACGGGACGTACGGTGTACGCCTGGCCGGCGGCCGCGCCGCTGTCCAGATGGTTGGTCACCGACGTGGTGGCGATCCGGGTCGAGCCTCGATAGAGGTTGAAGGTGACGCCCGCCGGATCGCTCGCGAGGAGCCGCCAGCTGACCAGGTTGCCGGCGGTGGACCGGACGCTGATCAGACCGCGGTCGAGCGCCTCGCGCTGCTTACCGTCGGTGAGCGGGGGCGGTGGGGGCGCGGCCCGCGCCGGGCCGATCGCCGGAAATCCCGCGGCCAGGACGGCGGCCACGGCTCCGGCGACGGTTCTGCTCTGCGCCATTCTCCAACCTCACATCGATGTGCGTTAATGGGAGCGCTCCCAGCGTGCGCCGTTCGCGCACGCTCGTCAAGAACACCCGTGGAGGCATCCCATGCACCGACGAAGACTCACCGCTCTCGGCGCCGCCGCCGCACTCCTCGCCACCGCTGCCATCGCCACTGCGACCAGGGCGGACGCTGCCGCCGGCTGCTCGGTGAAATACACCGTGGCGTCCCAGTGGTCGGGCGGCTTCGGCGCGAACGTGGAAGTCACCAACCTCGGTGATCCGGTGCCGTCGTGGTCGCTGGTGTTCACGTTCACCGCCGGCCAGACGATCAGTCAGCTGTGGAACGGATCGGTGACCCAGTCCGGGTCGACGGTAACGGTCCGTAACGCCGGCTGGAACGGATCCGTCGCCACCGGCGGGAAGGCGTCCTTCGGCTTCAACGGCTCCTGGACCGGCTCCAACCCGGCGCCGTCCGCGTTCACCCTCAACGGGGTGGCCTGCACCGGTGGAGTAGCGCCGTCGTCGCCCTCGTCACCGTCGCCGTCCACCTCCACTCCCCCGGCGGACGGGCCGACGAAGATCATGGCGCTCGGGGATTCGATCACCGGCTCGCCCGGCTGCTGGCGGGCGTACCTCTGGCAGAAGCTGCCCGCCGCCGAGGTCGACTTCGTCGGGACGCTGCCCGGGCAGGGCTGCGGTTTCGCCTACGACGGCGAGAACGAAGGGCACGGCGGTTTCCTGGTCACCAACGTCGCCAACCAGAACCAGCTGGTCGGCTGGCTGGACGCGACCGACCCGGACGTGGTGCTGATGCACTTCGGAACCAACGACGCGTGGAGCAACATCCCCGCCACGACGATCCTGGCCGCGTACACCCGGCTGGTCGGGCAGATGCGCGCCGCCAACCCGAACATGAAGATCATCGTCGCGCAGATCATTCCGCTCAACCCGCCGACCTGCGCGGATTGTGGACAGCGGGTGGTCACGTTGAACGCGGCCATCCCGGGGTGGGCGGCGTCGCTGAGCACGGCCGCGTCACCGATCACGGTGGTGGACCAGTGGACCGGCTTCAACACGGCGACCGACACCTACGACGGAGTGCACCCGAACGACGCCGGCAACGTGAAAATCGCGGATAGGTGGTATCCGGCGGTGGCCGCGGCCATCTCCTGACGCCGGCGTTCCTCCTCGGCCGGCTCTCAGGGCTGTCCTTCAGTCTGCGGGCAGCTGTGGGGGTCGGCTCTTGGTTCGCGGCCGGCTCGCGGGACTGTTCTGGACGCGTTCGGGTGGTTCGCGAAAGGTCTGAGCGCCTCGGCGCGGAGAGCCAGCCCCTCCGGGGACTGTGGCCAACGCCGGCCCAGGCCTACGCTGACACCCATGGCCGAGCTGAAGACACAGCGCAACGACGACGACGTGGCGGCCTTCCTCGCAAGCGTCCCCGACGAGCAGCGCCGGGCCGACGCGGCCGCCGCCACCGAGCTGATGGCCGCCGCGACGAACAGCCGGCCCACCATGTGGGGCAGCTCGATCATCGGCTTCGGCACGTACCACTACGTCTATGCCACCGGCCGGGAGGGCGACTGGCCCGCCGTCGGGCTCTCGCCCCGCAAGCAGGCGCTGACGCTCTACGTCTCGGCCGGGTTCGACGGATACGCCGAGCTGCTGGGCCGCCTCGGGCCGCACCGCACCGGGAAGTCCTGCCTCTATCTCAAGCGGCTCGCCGACGTCGACCAGGCCGTGCTCGGTGACCTGGTCAAGGCCGGTTTCGACCACCTGAACGGCCGCACGCTGACGCCCGGCCCGAGCTGACGCGCGAAGCGGCGAACCGGACGTCATAATCATCCGGTGGACAACTGGGAATACGCACGGCTGGAATACCGCGCTGCGGGCACCCTCGGCGGTGACCGCTACATGGACTGGACCGCGACCTTCCACCACCCGGGTGGCGTGCTGCGCTGGGGCACCGACGAGCGCTTCGACGACATCCAGCATCTGAACCGGGCGGGTGCGGCCGGCTGGCAGGCGTACGACCGGGCGGCCATCCATGTGAAGGACGAACCGCACCGACTGAGCAGCGTCACGTACTCGATGCGCCGCTCGATCCCGGTTGATCCCGCCGTCCCGGGCGTCGCCTGATCATGCCTCGCGAGACCGGGACCAAGCTGATCGCCTCGAACAAGAAGGCGCGTCACGACTACGCGATCCTGCGGACGTACGAGGCGGGTCTGGTGCTGGCCGGGACCGAGGTGAAGTCGCTGCGCCTGGGCCGCGTGTCGCTGGTCGACACGTTCGCCCAGGAGCACGAGGGCGAGATCATGCTCTACGGGCTGCACATCGCGGAGTACGGCTTCGGCAGCTGGACGAACCACGCCCCGCGCCGCACCCGCAAGCTGCTGCTGCACAAGGCGGAGATCATCAAGATCTTGAACCAGTTGGGGAACGGGCAGGGCCTGACGCTGGTGCCGCTGTCGCTCTATTTCAAGGACGGCTGGGCCAAGGTGGAGCTGGGGGTGGCGCGCGGGCTCAAGTCGTACGACAAGAGGCAGGTGATGGCCGAGCGCGACGCCCAGAAGGAGATCGCCCGGGAGATGGGCCGGCGCCTGAAGGGCCGTCGCTAAGATCGACGGGTGGAATTCGGTCTCGATACCTTCGGCGACGTCACCGTCGGCGAGGACGGCAAGCGCCTCCCCTACGCCGAGGTGATCAGGAACGTGGTGGAGCAGGCGGCGCTGGCCGACCGGCTCGGCGTCGACGCCTTCGGCGTCGGTGAGCACCACCGCGACGATTACGCGATCTCCGCGCCGGAGATCGTCCTGGCGGCGATCGCCGCCCGGACCGAGCGGATCACCCTGGGCACGGCGGTCACCGTTCTCAGCTCCGACGATCCGGTACGGGTCTTCGAGCGTTTCGCCACCCTCGACGCCGTCGCGAACGGCCGTGCCGAGATCATCCTGGGTCGCGGCTCGTTCACCGAGTCGTTCCCGCTCTTCGGCTTCGACCTGGCCGATTACGAGCGGCTGTTCAGCGAGAAGCTGGACCTGATGACGCATCTGCTCGGTGAGGGCCCGGTGACCTGGGAGGGCACGGTCCGCCCGCCGCTGCGTGACCAGGAGGTCTATCCGAAGACCGAGTCCGGCCGGATCCGCGCCTCGATCGGCGTCGGCGGCAGCCCCGAGTCCGTGGTCCGCGCCGCCCGGTACGGCCTGCCGCTGGTCCTGGCGATCATCGGCGGCGAGCCGGCCCGGTTCGCGCCCTACGTCGAGCTGTACCACCGGGCCCTCAAGGAGCTGGAGCAGCCGTCCCAGCCGGTGTCGGTGCACTGCCCCGGCTTCGTGGCCGCCACCGACGAGGAGGCGGTCGACGTGCTCTGGCCGCACGCCCGGCGGATGCTGGACCGGATCGGCCGCGAGCGCGGCTGGCCGCCGATGACCCGGGACCGTTTCCAGGCCGACGTCACCGGCGGCGCGTGGCACGTCGGCTCCCCGGAGACGGTGGCGCAGAAGATCGCGGCCACGGTGAGCGCGCTCGGCATCCAGCGTTTCGACCTGAAGTACTCGCACGGCACCCTGCCGCACGACCGGCTGATGACCTGCGTCGAGCTGTACGGCACGCAGGTGATCCCCCGCGTGCGGGAGTTACTGGCCTGAGGCGAACCTGACGACCTGACCGACCTCGCGCATCCCCAGCTGTTCGTAGAGCCTGCGGGGCACCGGATAGGCGTCGTCGCCCCGCGGGCCGACCCGCGGGCGCGGCGCAGCATCTCGGCACACAGGGCTCGGGCCAGGCCGCGGCGGGCGTGCTCGGGCGCGGTGCCGACCGGCTCGAACAGGACCGACCTCGACCGCGGGTCGAACCAGCCCAGACCGTACCCGGCGAGCGACCCGTCGGCCGCTTCGACGACCAGGTCGAGTTCCCGGCGGTACGGCGGGGTGCCGAGCACGGCCAGGTGCTTGTCGATCGAGTACTTCGAGCCGGGCTCGTTCCCGGTGACCGGCAGGTCGAGCATCCGCTTGATGCGCGCCGGGTCCCCGCGGGACTCAGATGGAGCGCCGCGGCCGGTTCCGCGGGCCATACGTCGGCGAATCCGTGGAGGGGATCGCCCCAGGCCAGGCTCATGCCGGGGGCCGGGCCGCCGTCGCCGCCGGCGTGCGACCAGGCGAGGTCACCGACGTGCAGCCGCTGGTGCGGGGCCCAGCTCCGGGAGACGCAGTCGAGGCGCGCGTCGAGGCCGCCGCTTCCCCGGTCCGGTCGTGCTCATCACCGCATTGTCTCCGCATGCCGGGACAGCCGCTAAGGTCGGGTTTCATGACCGAACGTCTGGACTGGGCCGACCCGACCCTGCGCACCTGGGACTGCACCGTGCTCGCGTCCGACCCGGAGGGCGGCATCGTCCTGGACCGGTCGGCTTTCTATCCGGGTGGCGGCGGGCAGCCACCGGACCACGGGGTGCTGCTCTGGGAGGGTGTGCAGACCCGGATCGTCGACACCCGCAAGGGCGACGACCTCTACCTGATTCCGGCGCCGGGTGACCCGGTGCCCGCCGTGGGGACGACGGTGCGCGGCGCGATCGACGACGAGCGGCGCAGCAGCCTGATGCGCACGCATTCCGGCCTGCACATCCTCTGCGGGACCGTGTTCCGCGACTTCGGCGCGCTGGTGACCGGCGGCAACATGCAGCCCGGCGAGGCGCGGATGGACTTCAACCTGCCGGAGGTGCCGCCCGGGTTCAAGCAGTCGCTGGAGGACGCGGTGAACGCGGAGATCGCCGCCGATCGCAAGATCGTGGCGCGGGTGCTGCCCCGCGAGGAGGCCCTGGCCATCCCGACGCTGGTGCGCACCCAGGACGCCCTGCCGCCGCTGGAGAGCCCGGAGATCCGGGTGATCGACATCGTCGGCCTGGACGTGCAGGCCGACGGCGGGACGCATGTCGCCTCGACCGCCCAGGTCGGACGGGTCGAGGTGGTCAAGGTGGAGAGCAAGGGCCGGCAGAACCGCCGGGTGCGGATCCGGCTGGCCGGCTGACCGGCCCTCGCCTGAAGGGTGGTTACTGCAGCTTGGCGCGCTCGCAGGCCTTGCGGAGCTCCGGCGTGCACAGGTCTTTGAGCTCGACGAAACCATCGTTCAACACGGTCTTCATGTTCTTGGCGGTGATGGGCTGCGGGTCGAGGCTGACGAACGGGATGTAGAGGCCGGACTCCGGGTCCTTCAGCTTGTCCGTGGTCGGCGGCTTGCCGTCCTTGAAGAGCTGGATCGCCAGGCTGGCGGCCTCGTTCGCCTCCTTCTCGATCGACTTGTAGACCGTCATGCACTGGTCGCCGCGAAGGATGTTCTGCAGGCCCTGGACGGTCGCGTCCTGGCCGGTCACCGGCACCTGGCCGTTGAGGTTCTTCTCCCGCAGCACCTCGATGGCCGCGTTGCCGAGGCCGTCGTTGGCGGCGAGCACGCCGCCGATGTTCGGGTACTGGCTGAGCATCTGCGCGAAGATCTCGCGGCCCTCGTCGTTGTCCCAGTCGGGCACCCACTGGTCCGGGCCCTTGGTGTAGCTCGCCGTGTCGTACATCTGCTGGAGGACCTCGTCGTAGCCGTCCTTGAACAGCCGCGAGTTGTTGTCCGTGGGCGACCCGTTGAGCTCGGCGATGATCGGGTTCTGGGCCTTCTTCGCGGTCAGGCACTGCTTCAGGTACTGGGCCTGGAGCTGGCCGACCTTGTGGTTGTCGAAGCTGACGTAGTAGTCGGCGCCGCCGTTGAGGGTCAGCCGGTCGTAGTCGATGACCGAGACGCCGCGGGCCTTGGCGTTGTCGATCGCCGCCTTGCCGCTGGCCGGGTCCAGGTTGGCGATGATCAGCACCTTGACGCCCTTGTCGACCATGTCGGCCGCGATGCGCTTGAACTGTTCCTTGTCGCCTTCGGCGTTGCGGATGTCGTAGGGCACCTTGGCGGCCTTGAAGGCTCGCTCGAGGTACCTCGGGTCGTCGGTCTTCCACCGCTGCGAGCTCTTGGTGTCCGGCAGCACCACGCCGATGCCGCCCTTGCCGGACGTCTTCGCACCGGTCGCGGTGGCCGCCGAACCACTGTCGTTGTCACCGGGTTCGGAGCCATCGTCACAGGCAGTGAGTGACATCGATGTCAGCAGGCCGGCGGCGACCAGAGCGACCAAAGACTTGCGCATCGCGATAGGTGTCCTCTCAGGGGGGCCCGAGCTGCGGTGGCCGCCGAACGGTCCGCCAAGTATCGGTCAGCGCGGCGCGGACGCAGCATCGGGAGGGGGGCCAGCGCACAAGATTATTCATCTTCTGCGGGTTACCGCCAAACAATCACTCACCGTGACCGCGTCATCCCTTATCCGCACCGGCCGTGAGTCCCTCGGTCAGCAGGCGCTCGGCCGCGAAGAAGATGATCACAATCGGCAGCGTGAGCACCACGGAACCGGCCATCAGGACGGTCTTGCTGACCTCGATGCCGCCGGAGAGCTGCGCCAGGCCCAGCGAGACGGTCCAGTCGGCGCGATCCTCGACCAGAAAGAGCAGGGCGAACAGGAACTCGTTCCACGCGATCATGAAGACGTAGAGCGCGTTCGCCATCACGGCCGGCGCCGCCAGCGGAAGGATGATCTTGCGCAGCGTCTGCAGGCGGCTGTACCCGTCGACCGCGGCGGCCTCCTCCAGGCTCTTCGGGATCGTGGCGAGGTAGTTGCGCAGCATGTAGATCGACACCGGGACGGTCTGCGCGATGTACACCATCGTCAGCCCACCCAGCGACCCGCGCAGGCCCAGCCGGGTGAAGAGCACGAACAGCGGGATGGCCAGCAGGATCGACGGGAAGAGATAGACCGACAGGAACAGGAAGTGCACCTGGCGGCGGCCGGTGAACCGCAGACGGCTGACCGCGTACGCCCCGGGGATCGACACGAGCAGCGTCAGCGCGGTGGCCGCCAGCGACACGATCGCCGAGTTCGCCAGGAAGCGCAGGAACCCCTGTCCGCCCTCCTCGGCGGAGGTGAGCACCTCGCGGTACGTGCTGGTGGTCCACTCCGACGGTGACAACCAGAGCTGCCCGGGGTTCTGCAGCAGCGTCTCGATCGGGCGGACGGAGAGCAGCAGCATGTAGAGGAACGGGAAGAGGGTCGCCACCACGAGGCAGATGATCACTATCGGGCGGAGGACGCTCAGGACCCGTGCCTCGACGGTTGCCCGGTCTCTCACTGCTCGTCCCCTTCCACGCGTGGCGCCAGAAAGCGCAGATAGATCGCGAGCAGCACGACCAGACCGGCCGCCAGGACCAGCGCCTGCGCGGCCGCCGCGCCGATGTCGAAGCGGGCGGTGAGGAACTCGTACACCCGGACGCTCACCACCTCGGTCCCCGCGCCGCCGCCGGTGAGCAGATAGACGTCGTCGAACTTGTTGAACGTCATGATGAACCGCAGCACGCTGAGCAGTGCGATCACCGCGGCCAGCTGCGGCAGCACGATGTGCCGGAAGGCCTGGGTGGGTGCGGCGCCGTCCACCCGGGCCGCCTCCTCCAGCTCGTTCGGCACCGCCTGCAGCCGGGCCAGCAGGAACAGGAACGCGAACGGGAAGTACCGCCAGGACTCGAACGCGATGACGGTGAGCAGGGCTAGCGGCACCTCGATGTGCCAGCCGAGCAGGTCGAAGGCGTACTCCCGCTGGCTGAGGAAGGCGATCGGGCGGTCCCAGCCGAGGAACCGCACGCCCCAGTCGTTGGCCAGCCCGAACTGGGGGCTCAGCAGCACGTTCCACACGAAGGCCACGGACACCACGGGCGCGACGTAAGGCAGGAGCACCGAGCCCCGGACCAGCGTCCGGCCGCGGAAGCGGCCGCGCAGCGCGAGCGCGGCGATCAGCCCCAGCACGATCGAGCCGAACGTGGAGCCGACCGTGTAGACCACGGTGGTCCACAGCGACGACCAGAAGCCCGGCGAGGTGAGGACCAGTTCCAGATTGGCCAGGGTGAAGTCGCCGAACACCCCGGCCCGGCGCAGGTTGATCAGCCGGATCCGCTGGAACGCCAGCATGACGGTCCAGAGGATCGGCAGCACGACGACGACCAGGACGACGATGAGAGTCGGCGACAGGTACGCCAGGCCGGCGCGGTTCTCCCGCTGACGGGCGGTGAGCGGCTTCTTGCCGGGCGGCTGCTCGACGGCGACCCGGTCCTTCGAGACGACGCTCACTCCAGGGACTTCTGGATCGTCTTGACGTCCTCCGCCGCCCGCTCCGCGGCGCCGGCCGCGTCCAGCTCCCCGCCGGCCAGACTGTTGATCGCCTTGGGTACCGGCAGCTCACCGAGGGTCGCGCCGACGAGCGTGCCCTGCTTCTGCGGGAAGCCCCAGCGCTGGAACGACTCCGGGCTCTTACGCAGCGCGGTGAGCAACTCGGCGGGATAGAAATCGGCAAGCGGTTTCTTGGTGTCGACGCCGGCCGGCAGTTTGCTCCAGGCCTCCGCGGCGACGTCGCGAACCGGGATCTTGCCCTCCGGCGCGATGCCGAGCCAGTCGGTGTATCCCTCGTTCATCATGTACGCGACGAACCGCTTCGCCGCGTCGGTGCGCGGCCCGCCGTTCGTGATGGTCCAGCTGGTGATCTCGCCGAACTGGGCCGGCTGTCCCTGCGGGCCGGACACCGCGGTCACCACGCCGGTGTTCTTCGCCAGCCAGGTGGGGTCGCTCTTGCACTGCGGGCAGGTGGGCAGCGCATCGTTGCGCAGCCCGGCCAGCTCGTCGAGCAGGAACGACGACCAGACCACCATGGCCGCCTTGCCGGCGAAGTAGGTGGCCCGGGTGGTGTCGACGTCCTGGGCGCCCGGGACGGAGTAGTTCTTCAGCAGGTCGGAGTAGAGCTGGAACGTCTCTACGCAGGCCGGCGAGTCGAGCTGGACGGCTTTCGCGTCGTCCACCAGCTGGCAGTTGTTGCCGAGCGCGAGGTTCTCGAACGTCTGCTGGGTGAAGGCGTCGTTGCCGACCGTCGCCAGGGTGATGCCGGCGACGTCCTTCGAGTTCAGCCGCTGCGCCGCCGCGCGGATCGCGTCGTACGTGTCCGGCGGCGCCAGCCCGGCCGCGGAGAACAGGTCCTTGCGGTAGAAGAGCAGCTGCGCCCAGGCGTCCGAGGGCACCGCGAGCTGAGCGCCGTCCGAGCTGGTCAGCTCGAGGGCCCGGGCCGCGAAGGTGCCGGCGCCGAGCTGGTCGACCACGGCCTTGTTGGCCTCGGTGTCGACCAGTTCCCCGGTCGCCATCTGCGCCACCGCGGCCAGCGGCAGCGCCCCCACCACGTCGGGCAGGGTGCCGGCCGCCGCGGCCGAGGTGATCAGGCTGCTGAACTGGTTCTCGTCGGTCGCCACCAGCTTGACCGGGATGCCGGTCTCCGCGGTGAACCGGTCGACGATCCGCTGGGTCGCCTGGACCCGGTCGGTCAGGTTCTCCAGACTCCACACCGTGAGGGTGCCGTCCCCGGACTCGCCGCCGTCGTCGTCACCGCACGCGGTGAGTGAGGCGGCGAGCAGGAGAGCCGCCGCTGCCGCGCCGTATCTTGACCTCATCGTCATGGACTGACGTTAAGGCCGGCGCGGCAACTTCACCAGTTGACAGCGATGTACTTGGATTCCAGATATTCCAGCAGGCCCTCATGGCCGCCCTCGCGGCCGATCCCGCTCTGCTTCACGCCGCCGAACGGCGCAGCCGGGTCGCTCACCAGGCCACGGTTCAGGCCGACCATGCCGGCCTCGATCGCCTCGCTCACCCGCAGGCCTCTCGCCAGGTCTCCGGTGTAGACGTACGCGACCAGCCCGTACTCCGTGTCGTTGGCCAGCCGGACCGCCTCGTCCTCGCTGTTGAACGTCACGATCGGGGCGACCGGGCCGAAGATCTCCTCGCGCAGGATCGGCGCGTCCGCCGGCACGCCGGTGAGCACGGTCGGCGGGTAGTAGTAGCCGGGGCCTGCCGGGCGGCTGCCCCCGGTCACCGCCGAGGCCCCGCCGTCCAGTGCCGCCCGGACCAGCGAGTCGACCTTCGCCACGGTGTCCTCGTTGACCAGCGGGCCGACCTGCGTCTTCTCGTCCGTGCCGGGGCCGACCACGAGGCCGGACATCCGCTGCGCCAGCCGGCGGGCGAACTCCTCGGCGACCGGGGACTCGACGTAGAAGCGGTTCGCCGCGGTGCACGCCTCGCCGCCGTTGCGCATCTTCGCGATCATCGCGCCCTCGATCGCGGCGTCCAGGTCGGCGTCGGCGAACACCAGGAACGGCGCGTTTCCGCCCAGCTCCATCGACGTGTTCACCACGTTGTCGGCGGCCTGCGCGAGCAGGATCCGGCCGACCTCGGTGGAGCCGGTGAAGGAGATCTTGCGGACCCGGTGGTCGCGCAGCATCGCCGAGACCACCTTGCCGGAGCTGCGCGACGGCAGCACGTTCACCACGCCCTCGGGCACGCCGGCCTCGGCGAGGATCGCGGCCATCGCGAGCGCGGTCAGCGGGGTGTCGCTGGCCGGCTTGAGGATCACCGTGCAGCCCGCGGCGAGCGCCGGGCCGATCTTGCGGGTGGCCATCGCGGCCGGGAAGTTCCACGGCGTCACCAGCACGCAGACGCCGACCGGCTGGCGCACCACGAGGATCCGGTTCGCCCCGGACGGCGCGGTCGCCACCAGGCCCTCACCGCGCACGGCCTCCTCGGCGAACCAGCGGAAGAACTCGGCCGCGTACGTCACCTCGCCCTTCGCGTCGACGAGCGCCTTGCCGTTCTCCAGGCTGATCATCCTGGCCAGGTCGGCGGCCCGCTCGGTCATCAGCTCGAAGGCCTTGCGCAGGACCTCCGACCGTACCCTCGGGGGTGTCGCCGCCCAGGCCGGACCGGCCGCCGCGGCCGCCTCCACCGCGGCGATCGCGTCCGCCTCGCCGCCGTCGGCGACCGAGGCGATCACGTCGCCGGTCGCCGGGTCGAGCACGTCGAACCGGCTCCCCGAGGACGCCGGTACCCATTTGCCGCCGATGAAAAGTTCGGTCTCCACCACAGCTCCCTCACCTCTGGTTCCGCACCTCAGCATCCTCCACGACACTCGGTGCATGGGCGACTGGTGGCGCGACGGCGTGGTCTATCAGGTCTACCCGCGCTCGTTCGCGGACGCGTCGGGCGACGGGGTGGGTGATCTCGCGGGCCTGACGGCCCGGCTCGGGCACATCGCCGGCCTGGGCGCCGACGCGATCTGGGTGACGCCGTTCCAGCGTTCGCCGCAGAAGGATTTCGGGTACGACGTGAGCGACTACACCGACGTCGACCCCCTCTTCGGCGACCTGGCGCAGTTCGACGCGATGCTGGCCCGCGCGCATGCCCTCGGCCTGCGCGTGGTGATCGACATCGTGCCCAACCACTGTTCCTCGGAGCACCCGTTGTTCCGGGCCGCGCTCGGCGGCGACGAGGACGCGCGGGCCCGCTTCCACTTCGCGGACGCCCCGAACAACTGGCCCAGCGTCTTCGGCGGTCCGGCCTGGAGCCGGGCCCCGGACGGCACGTGGTACCTGCACCTGTACGCGCCGGAGCAGCCCGACTGGAACTGGCGTGACCCGCGGACCGCGCCGTTCTTCGACGAGGTGGTGCGTTTCTGGTTCGACCGGGGCGTCGACGGCCTGCGGGTGGACGTGGCGCACGGGCTGTTCAAGGCGCCGGGCCTGCCGTCGCTCCCGCCGGGCGTGGCACCGGAGCCGGGCAGGCTGCGCGGCAACCCGCTGGCGTGCGACCAGCCGGAGACGCCGGGCGTCTACCGGAGCTGGCGGGCGATCGCCGACTCCTACGACCCGCCGCGGGTGCTGATCGGCGAGGTGAACCTGGCACCCGAGCGGGCCGCCCGGTTCGTCGGCCCGGACCGGCTGCACCAGGCGTTCGCGTTCGGCTTCGTGATCGCGCCCTGGGACGCGCGGGCGTGGCGGGAGACCGGCGAGCGGCTGCTGCGGCACCGCCCGGTCACCTGGGTGGTGGAGAACCACGATGTGGTCCGGGCGCCCACCCGGTACGGCAGCCGGGACCGGGCCCGGGCCGCCCTGCTCACGATCCTCGGCCTGCCCGGTGCCACCTATCTCTACCAGGGCCAGGAGTACGGGCTGCCCGAGGTGGACGTGCCGGCCGAGGCCCGCCGGGATCCCGCGGAGGTGTCCCGGGACGGGTGCCGGGTGCCGCTGCCGTGGGAGTCCGGGTTCAGCCCGCCGGGCAGCGACCCGCCCTGGCTGCCGGTGCCCGAGGGATGGGGGGCGCACCTGGCCTCGCCGACGCTGCCGCTGTGCCGGGAGGCGATCGCGCTGCGCCGCGGGCTGCACGCCGACGGGGTGCTGTCGGCGGACGACCCGGTGGAGTGGTCGGTGGACGGCGACGACCGGCTGATCGCCCGCCGGCCCGGTCTCGCCCTGGTGGTGGCGATGGGCGCGGGGGCGGTGCCGCTGCCGGCCGGGACGCCGCTGCTGACCAGTGCACCGCTGACCGCGGACGGGCTGCTTCCCCGGGATGCCGCCGCCTGGATAAGTATCTGACCTACATATGTAGTCGATATATGTATAGGCTGCGGGGCATGCGGGAACCGACCTACTTCATCCTGGCCTCGCTCCAGGACGACCCCCTCCACGGCTACGCGATCATCAAACGGGCCGAGGAGCTGTCCCAGGGGTCGGTCAAGCTGGCCACCGGCACCCTCTACACCGCGCTCGACCGGCTCGCCGGCGAGGGCTTCGTGCACGTGGTCAACGAGGAGATCGTCAACGGGCGGTCCCGGCGCTACTACGCGCTCACCGCAGACGGCGCCGCGGCGCTGCGGGCCGCGGCGGCACGCCTGGCCTCGGCCGCCCGGGTCGTCCTCGCCCGGCCCGTGGCGGGCCTCGGATGAGCGCCGCCCTGCAGCGGCGTTACGGCCGCCTGCTGCGCCTCTATCCGGACGCCTACCGCCAGGCCCACGGCGCCGAGCTCCTCGACACGCTGCTCGCCTCGGCCGAGGACGGCCGGATGCGCCCGGCCTGGCGGGAGACCACCGCGCTGCCGGTGGGTGCGTTGCGGGCGCGCGCCGGGCGGGACCGTCGCTGGAGCGTCCGGGATCCTGGCCGCCGTCTCGCTGGCTGTGGGCGCGGCGGCACCGCTGATCCTGCTGCTGGCGTCCGGGACGACGGCACGGCGTCAGGCCGAGATCTGACCGAACACCCGCGCGATCGCCTCGAGCTCGGGGGGCTCGAGGCGGTCGGGCAGGGCGCCCAGGTCGGCCGGGAGGACCCAGGCGGTCTCGATCAGGTCGACCTGCTCGTACGGCAGCAGGCCGTCCCGGGCCACCGGCGGCCGGGAGCCGGTGAACCGGGCGGCGAAGAACTGCTCGGCGCCCACGAAGTGGCGGCCCTTCCACCACACGTCACGGTCGACGTCCACGAAGTCCGGCCCGATCGCGGCCGGATCCAGGCCGGTCTCCTCGGCCAGCTCGCGCCGCGCCGCCTCCAGGGGTGTCTCGCCCGGGTCGATGCCCCCGCCCGGCGGCTCCCAGAGACGCGATCCGTCGGTCGGGTCCGCCCAGCGCATGAGCAGGATGCGGCCGTCGCCGTCGAAGCAGAGCACCCGGACGGCGGGCCGGTAAACGGGATCCATGATCCGAGCCTAAGCTGACACGAGTGGCCAGGTACTTCGACGTGCACCCGGAAAACCCGCAGGCACGCACCATCGCCCAGATCGTCCAGCTGATCCGGCAGGACGGGCTGATCGCCTATCCCACCGACTCGTGCTTCGCGCTGGGCTGCCGGATGGGCAGCAAGGACGCCCTCGACCGGATCCGGGCGATCCGCCATCTCGACGACCGGCACCACTTCACGCTGATGTGCCACGACTTCGCGCAGCTCGGCCAGTTCGTGCAGATCAACAACGCGTTGTTCCGGGCGGTGAAGGCGGCCACGCCGGGCCCCTACACGTTCATCCTGCCGGCCACCCGCGAGGTGCCGCGGCGCCTGCTGCATCCGAAGAAGAAGACCGTCGGGGTGCGGATCACCAGCCACACCACCGCGCAGGCGCTCCTGGCCGAGCTGGGCGAGCCGCTGGTCTCCAGCACGCTGCTGATGCCCGGCGAGCAGGAGCCGATGACTCAGGGCTGGGAGATCAAGGAAGCCCTGGACCACCAGGTCGACGCGGTGGTCGACTCCGGCGAGTGCGGCACCGAGCCGACCACGGTCATCGACCTCTCCGACGGCGCGCCCGAGGTGCTGCGGGTGGGCGCCGGGGACCCGGCGCGCTTCGCCGAGTGATTCAGCCGAAGAGCTCCAGCGGCACAGCAGCCGCCAGAGCGCCCATCCCGGCATCGTTCGGGTGCAGGTGGTCGCCGGTGTCGTACGCCGGCCGCATGCGTCGCGGAGACCTCGGATCCCGGATCGCCGCGTCGAAATCGATCACCCCGTCCAGCTCCCCCGCGACGCGCAGCCACGTGTTGAACCGGGCCCGCTCCACCTGATTGGCCGCGGTGTCGAAGGCCGCCGACGCCCCGCCGAACGGCAGCATCGTGCCGCCGATCATCCGCAGACCCGCACGCCGGGCCCGATCGGCCAGCTCACGATGCCCGGCGATCAGATCCTCGGCAGTGGTGCCGGGACGGCGCCTGAGATCGTTCACCCCGATCAGCGTCACCACGTGACGCACACCGGGATGCGCGAGGACGTCGGCGTCGAAGCGGCGCAGTGCGGACGGCCCGATGTGCGCCGAGCGCCCGGCGCGCCTGCCGGGCGACCGCCCGGTCGGCCGGTCGTAACCGCTGAGCAGCCGGTTCCCGCTGATTCCGGCGTTCAGCACCCCGCGGTCCAACCCCCGCACCCGCAGCCGGGTGGCGAGCAGGTCGGGCCAGCGGTGGTTGGCGTTCTGCTGGGTGCCCACCCCGCAGGTGATCGAGTCGCCGAGCACGGCGATCGCGGCCGCGGACCGGTGGGTGCGCACGCTGACCGCGGACAGGTAGAACCAGCGGCCGAACCGGCGGCTCACGGCCGGGGCGGCCTCGGCGGTGACGTCGCCGTCGGCCAGCACGCTGGTCTGGAACGACCGGGGGCTGGCCGTCCGGATCCGGGTCGGCTCGGGCAGGTGGATGCTGATCACCAGGTCGGCGCCGGCCGGGACGACCAGGTCGGCGGGGTCGCCGGCGAGGGTGCCACCGGCCGGGAGGATCGCGCCGCGGCTGCCGCCGAAGGTGAGGGTGCGGATCGTGTCCGCGAGCACGGCGGTGCTGGCGCCGTCGAGGTGGGCGGGATCGGACTTGGACGCCCCGATCCGGGCGGCGCCGCGGGCGCGCAGGCCGATCCGGACGGCTCCCAGGCGCACGGGCTCGTCGCCGAACCGGTTGGTGAGGTGCACCACCGGCTGATCGCCCCCGAGACTGAGGTGGACGACCTGTCGTATCGTCGTGTCCGCCACCATGATCGCCTTGTCCGGCTCCACGGCGGTGGGCGCGGTGGCCCAGGTGCCGGCCCGCGCCGGCGCACGCCGGACCGGGTCGCGCTGCCCGGCGGAACCGGGGGCGGCGGTCGCCAGGGCGGCGCCCACACCGGCGAACAGCAACGCGCGCCGCGTCGTGGCGCGGCCGTGACTGATAAGAAGATTATTCCGGTTTATGGCGATAACTTAGGTATTCCATGCCTGTCGCGTCAAGCCGCCAGAAGGCGGACCGGCCCCGGCAGTGTGACTGCCGGGGCCGGTATGTTCCCTTTGTTACGGTGTCGTGCAGGTGAGGTTGTTCACCGTCGGGGCGACCGCTCCGGAGGCGATGAACCCGAACGTGACGTACCCGTTGGCCGGGACCGTGCCGTTCCAGGCCTCGTTCTTCACATTGATGAGCGAGCCGGTGACCGTGGACTTACCGCTCCACACCTGGGTGAGCTTCTGGCTGCCCGGGAACGTCCAGGACACGTCCCAGCCGTTCACCGCGGTGGCGCCGGCGTGCACCATGATCTCGCCCTGGAAGCCGCCGTTCCACGTCGACTTGATCGAGTACATCGGGCTGCACGCGCCGGTGCCAGGGTTCGGGTTCGACGGGCTCGGGCCCGGGTTGGACGGGCTCGGCCCCGGGTTGGACGGGCTCGGACCCGGGTTCGACGGGCTCGGGCCGGGGTTGGACGGGCTGGGCGACTGGGTGCCGCCGTTGCCGATGCCGGTGACCTGACCGTTGCCGCCGTCGAAGACGACGTCCGAGCAGCCGTAGAAGGTCTCCGTGCTGTCCGAGCGCGACCACACCGAGTAGATCAGGTGCTTGCCGGTCTTACCCGCCGGCAGCCGCCCGTTCCAGTAGTAGTGCCCGTCGTCGGTGCCCGGTCCGCCGTTGGCCGGCGGGTTGGTCACCTGGTCGAACGGCGTCGGCTCCAGGTCGGTCCAGCGCAGCGGCCGGGTCGGGTCGTACCCGTCCTTCGTGATGTAGAGCGAGAACGTGCCCGGGTGCTTGGCCCAGTTGTTGTACTTGAACTGGACGGTCGCGCCGGCGGTCAGGTGGGTCTCCGGCCAGTCCCTGCGGGCCAGGTTGAACCCGCTGAAGTTGTACGGCCCACCGGTCCCGCCGCTGCAGAGCTGACCGTCCGGGATGAACCCGTTGACCCGCCCGGCACCGTCGGAACGCAGCACCGCGAACCAGTTGTAGAGCGAACTCACGCCGCTCTGTGCCACCGCGGCGGCGCAGGCCGGGTTCTTCGGCTCGATCGCTCCCGTCTGCGGGTTGCGGCCGTCCTGGTAACAGAACCAGGTCCGGCTGCCCGGCACCTGGATGGCGCCGTGCGCCTGTGCCGGCGACGATGGCACTGCCAGGATCCCGGCCGTCGCGGCGAACAACGCCACGGCAGCCATGCGTACGATGCGCAATTCTCAGCCCTCCGGGAACAGTCGGGCGTAGTCGGCGTAGCCGGTGGCGACGTCGACCTGGGCCCAGAATCGGTGATAGTTGAACGTCGGCGCGGGGCCGCCCTTGAGGTAGGCGTCGACCTTGCCGAACTCCGGGTCCTGCCGGTAGAAGGACCGGATGTCGAGGAACGAGACGCCCGGCTGGATCACGTCGCCGTTCGGCATCTCGCCGCGCCAGCCCGGCGGGATGTAGATGCCCTGGCCGGTGGACGCGTTGTAGGTGTCGTCCATCCGGTTGTAGTCGGCGCGCGTCTCGGTCACCGACACGCCCTTGTCGTCCTTGTACGCCCAGATCGCGTCGAGCAGCCCCTTGGCGGCCGTCTTCGCCTGCGCGTTGCCGGACTTGGCGGCGTAGTAGGTGAGCAGCTTCGCGAACGAGCCGGCGATGCCGAGGTCCTCACCGTGCGCGGTGACCTCGACGTGCAGGTTGGTGTTCGGCTGCGGGTTCGACGCGTTCCAGGTGTTCGGCGCGCCGGTCCACTCCATCTCGGCGGGGATGCGGAAGCTGTCCGCCTCGATGGTGGTGTTCGCGAGCGCCCACGGCACCCACTTGTCGAGCACCGCCTTGGCCTTGGCGTTGCCGGTCACGTAGTACAGCTCGGCGAGCCGCTCCAGCGACCAGGTCTGCATGCCGAACCAGCGGTTGGACGGCGGGTCCTCGTACACCGGCGCCTCGACGTACGCCAGACCGTAGAAGGTCGGCGTGCCGGCCGGCCGGGCCGAGTAGTTGCCGTTCCAGCTGTTCGTCGCGCCACCGGCGATGGCGCCCTCGGCGGACTGCAGCCACTGGTAGAACTCGAGCTGCCGGTCCAGGCTGGCCTGCCAGTCGGCCTTCGCCGTCGGCGACTTCGGCGTGAAGGCGCTGACGTTGGACAGGATGTACGCCGCCATCGGGTTCTGATATCCGAAGTGGCTGGTGCTGGAGCCGATCCGCCAGGCCCAGCCGGCGTTGGTGTCGTACGCGCCGCCCCAGGCGTAGTACCAGGACATCAGGTTGCTGGACGCGTTCTTGCCGGTGCCCGCCGGGCAGCCGGTCGACGTGCAGCCGGGCTGCTTGAAGTACTTGTCGTAGAACGAGTACCGCAGGTAGTCGCCCATCTTGGCGGCCTTGGCCACGGCGTCCGAGATCTGCGACGCCTTGCCCTGCTGGGTCGCCCAGGTGTACGCCCAGTACGCCACCTGCACGGCGCGGGCGTCCGCGTCCGGCGCGTTGGTGTACTTCCACTGCTTGGCGTAGGACGAGTCCTTGGTGAACAGGTCCAGGTAACCGTTCGGGCCGCCGTGCGCGAACGTGTCGCAGGACGGCTGCGGCACGGTCTCGAAGACGGACTCCTGCGGGCCGCGCTGGAAGGTGTTGATGTAGGCGACCCGGGTGGTGCCGTCGCCGCACTTGCCGAAGCCGTACGTGTTGTCGACGTCGAGCAGCCAGTGCATGCCGTAGATGTCGTCGGTGCCGTACGCCGCCTTCAGCTCCGCCGCCAGCGGGTCGGTGCCGACCGACACACCCTGGTCGAGCTGCGACGGGTACTGCGACGGCTGCGGGTACTCGGCCGCGTAGGTGGCCGGCTTGGCCGGGTTGTAGTTGGCGTTGGTGGGCTGGTCCGCGTGCGACGGGATGATGTACTTCTCCATCGTCGCCCAGGCGTTGTTGAACGGCGCCCAGTCGCCGCTGATCTGCCCGTGCTCGGCCTCCAGCCACAGCCAGTAGCTGAACGCCTCACTGGTGGTCTCGTGGCCGTGGTCGGGCGCCTCGTTGATCAGCGTCTCGATCGAGTGGTACGGCACGCCCTCCGGGCTGAAGTACCCGTTGGCCGGGTTCTTCAGGTCGTTGTAGAGCTGCGTGAACCGGGTGTCGACGGCACCCTCCTCGACCACTGTGACGCCGAGCTGCGCGGCGGTGTGACCGCCGGCGGTGGCCGCGATGGTGGCGGTCGCGCCGACGGCCGCCGAGGCGGACGCGGCGACCGTGACGGCCTGGCCGGTGTTCCAGTTCGCCGGGGTGAAGGTGAGCGTCGCCGGCGTCACGGTGACCGCGGTGCTGCCGGCGGTGCGGGCCACCGCCACGCTGACGTTCGCGGCCGGCGCCTTGCTCAGCGCCAGCTTGAACGAGCCGCTGCGCCCGGGCGAGATCGCCAGGGAGGTGGCGTCGGCGACGATCGACGGGGTGGTCGCCGCGTCCACGAAGACCGGCACGTCGGCGGTGCTGCTCCTGGTGCCGGCGTTGTCGTACGCCACCGCCTGCACGCGGTACGCCGCCGACTGGGCCGGCACGCCGTTCCAGCTGTACGTGTACGGCGCGGTCGTGTCCGAGCCCAGCAGCAGGCCGTCGTGGAAGAACTCGACCCGGCTGATCGTCTGCCCGCTCGACGCGGTCGCGGTGGCCGCGATCGGGATGGTCGCCGGCGCGGTGAAGCGGGTGTTCGCTGCCGGGCTGGTGATCGCCACCGTGGGCACGGCGGCGGTCTGGTTGCAGGCGGTGCCGTTGAGCGTGAACGCGGTCGGCACCGGGTTGGCGGAGCCGAACGTGCCGTTGAAGCCGGTGCCGATCGTGGCGTTGGTGCCGAGGCTGCCGTTCCAGGCGGCGTTGTTCACGGTCACCCGCTGCCCGGTCTGGCTGTAGACGCCACTCCAGCCCTGGGTCGCCTTCTGCGCGGCGTCCGGGAAGTCGAACTCCAGCTTCCAGCTGGTCAGCGGGTCACCGGTGTTCTTGATCTGGATGTCGCCGGTGAAGCCGCCGGTCCACTGGCTCTGCACCTTGTAGACGACGGTGCAGCCGGCCGCGGCATAGGCCGGCGCGCCGGCTGCCATGACCGCGCCGGCGCCGAGGACGGCGACGCCGGTGACGGCCAGCCTGCGTCGCAGGCGATGACGGTCTGGTCTCACGGTGGTCCTTTCCGCAGGCGGTGGCGTCCCTGGTGGAAGGAGTGGGACGCCACCGCCCGGCCTGGGGGAACGGGAGGGAGTTACCGGGTCGTGCAGGTGATCGGGGACGGGACGGGGTTGGTGGTGCCGGTGGTGCTGCCGAGGAACCCGAAGGTCGTGGATGCCCCGGACGCGAGGGCGCCGTTGTAGCCGGCGTTGCCGACGGTCACGGCGGTACCGGCCTGGGACGCGGTGCCGCCCCAGGCCTGGGTGACGGACTGGCCGCCGGTGTAGGTCCAGCCGACGGTCCAGCCGGTGACGGCACGCGATCCGTTGTTCTTGACCGCCACCTCGCCCTGGAAGCCGCCACCCCACTGCCCGGTGACGCGGTAGGTGGCCGTACAGCCGCCGACATCGTTCGAAGGGCTGGGACTGGTGGAAGGTGACGGGCTCGTGGAAGGTGACGGCGGCGACGACGGGGTCGGTGACGACGGTCCGCCGGTCCGGTCCGCGTAGAGGATGCCGCGGCCGTTGGTGCCCAGGTAGACCCGGCCGTAGATCCGCGGGTCACCGGCCAGCGCGTCGCCGGCATTGCCGTACTGATGCCGATCGTCGTTGATCCGGACCCAGGCCGCGCCGTCGTCGTCCGAGCGGAAGACCCCGGCGACGCCGTCCACCGTGCCGACCAGGAACACCGCCGGGCGGGTACGACCGGGCGCGGCCCTGCCGAAGGCGACGTTGATGCCCGACGTCACCGAGGCGACCCTGGTGAACGTGACCCCGGCGTCGGTGGAGCGCAGCAGCCCGGTCTCTCCGGCGAGCCACACCTCGCCCGCGGCGCCCGGCACGGCCGTGAAGCTGACCCGTCCCGCGGTGGGCATGGCGGCCGGCGACGCGGTGAACGTCGCCCCGCCGTCGGTGCTCGTGTAGAACCGGCCTTCGGCGTACCCGTAGAAGATCCTGGGGTTCACCCGGTCCGATTCGACCTCGGCCCCGGCCGGGATGCCGGTCGACGACGTCCATGAGCTGCCGCGGGTGCTCGAGTGGTGCACGCCGGCGCCGGCCGGCGACCAGACCACCGCGTTCGCGTCGGCGCCGACCGCGACCGTGCCGCCACCGGTCACGCCGCCCGGCTCCTGACCCTGGTACCAGCTCTTGCCGCCGTCGTTGGAGACGCCGATGTGCGGTGCCGCGTCGGCGTTGCCGACCCGGACGAAGAACTGCGGGTTCGCCTCGGCGAAGTCGAGACTCGTGTTGCTGCCCAGCGACGGGGTGTCGTGGAAGTTCGCCGGCACCGTGTCGAGGTCGGCGTGGTGGAAGCCGCCGATGTCGCCGAGCGCGCTGACCAGCGGGGGGCCGGTGGGCGGGCTGGCCAGATCGAGGACCGCGGTCTCCTCGAGGCCCCGGGCGAACGGCTTGATGGTGAACGTGGTGTTCCGGTCCCAGTTCGTCAGCCCGGTGGTGCCGTAGACGGTGGCCCCGGTGCCGTAGAGCAGCCGGTCCGAGTCGAACGGGTCGATCGCGAGGGACTCGTTCATCCAGCCCACCTTCGGGCTGTCCTCGGGCGCCTGGGAGGTGCTGTTGAAGTCGAGCCACGGGTTGGCCGAGATGTCCATGGTGTAGCGCTTGGTGCGGCTGGGGTAGCTGCTCCAGTCCCAGATCCGGGTCCAGGTCGCGCCGTGGTCCGTGCTGCGGAAGAAGATCGCGTCCGGCCACCAGGAGATCTGGGTGGCGACCATCAGGGTGCCCGGCCGCTGGGCGTCGACGGTCAGCCCGGAGTACCCGAAGTAGCGGTCGGCGACCGGCATCGGCGAGATGTCGGTCCAGACGCCGGTGGTGGTGTCCAGGCGCGCCACCTGTCCCGCCGCCCCGTCGTACGGCCCGCCGGTGTCACTGGTCGCGATGAACAGGTACCTGCCCTGTACTGCCCCCTTGTGCGCCAGGTACCCGGTCGGCTGCCCGGGGATCCGCTCCCAGGTCGCGCCGGAGTCGAGCGACCGGTAGACCGGGTTCTCCTTGTCCGCGACACCCACGTAGACCGCCGGCGACGCCGGGTCGAAGGTGACCCAGGTGAGCCCCTGGTTCTGGCTCAGGTAACCGTTCGTGTCCGACGGGTCCGCGACATAGTTGCCGGCATTCGGGAAAGTGTTCACCTTGGCCCAGGTGGCGCCGTGGTCGGTGCTGCGCCAGAGCCCGTTTCCACCCTCTGCGGCGAAATAGACGTTCCGGTTGTTCCGCGGGTCGACAGCGAGCCGCTCCCCCATGCCCCGGCCCGGCATGTTGCCGCCCACCTTGAACGGCAGCGCGGTCCGCTGCCAGGTGTTCCCCTTGTCGGTGGAGCGCAGGATGGCGCCGTTGTTCGGGTCCCAGCTGTTCGTGTACATGCCGACCGCGGCGTAGACCCGGCCGGTGTCGACCGGGTCCGGCGCGATGCTGAGAACGCCGTTGTGCCCCCAGTCGCTCTGGCCCACCCAGTCGAGCAGCGGCGTCCAGCTCTGGCCGGCCTGGGTCCAGCGGTACGCGCCACCGATGTCCGTACGGGCGTAGATCAGATCCTTCTCGCCGGGGTTGAAGACGATGCCGGGCACGAAGCCGCCGCCGTCGATCCGCACGTTCTTCCAGGTGTGCGGCTCGGCGGGGGCCGCTGTCGCCGCCGGGGAACCGGTCACGACGGCGACCGCGGTGGCGGCGAGCACCGCAGCGGTGACCGCCGCGCCGCCGGGGTACCTTCGCATCAAGGGCCTTCCATCGATGGGCGTTCATGTGGGAGCGCTCCCAGAAGCGTCGGACTCCGTCATCGCTATGTCAAGAGCCGGAAACTTTCCATTGATAACTCGCGACTTCTAATTGACTACGCAGAGTCACCATGTGGATCATCCTGATGTTCGTCGCCGGACGATTCGGGTAAGCAGCCTTCGCACGGCGGCACAAAGACGCCCATCCAGCGACAAAACGGCGGGGATTCCGCTGTGTATCATTCGGCGGAACACGCAGGCCGACGCCACCGGAACGCCGTCCGGCCGGCCCGCCGAACGCCGGCGGACCGGCTCAGCCGAGCAGCCGGCAGCACGTGGCGTAACCACGGCCGGCGTATCGGCGGAGGAGATTGCATGAAGGTTTGCGTTGTCGGCACCGGCTATGTCGGCCTCACCACCGGCGTCAGCCTCGCCTTCCTGGGCCACGAGGTGACGTGCGTGGACCTCGACCAGGCGAAGGTCGACATGCTGCGGGCCGGGCGCTGTCCGATCTACGAGCCGGGGATGGAGGACCTGCTCGCCGAGGCGGCGGCCAACCTGACCTTCACCACGTCGTACGCGGACGCGGTCCCCGGCGCGGACGTCGTGTTCGTGGCGGTGCAGACCCCGTCCGCCGACGACGGCAGCCCCGACCTGCGTTACCTGCGCAGCGCGGCGGAGAGCGTGGCGCAGTCCCTGGACAACGAGTTCACCGTCGTGGTGAACAAGTCGACGGTGCCGATCGGCAGCGGCAACTGGGTCGACGCCATCCTGCGGGACTCCTTCGAGCAGCGCCCCGGCGCCGGGCAGACCTCCGAGTTCGCGGTCGCGTCCAACCCGGAGTTCCTGCGCGAGGGCAACGCCATCGCGGACACCCTCTACCCGGACCGGATCGTCATCGGCTCGGACAACCCGCGCAGCCTCGAGGTGCTCAACCGCCTCTACCGGCCGATCATCAACCAGACCTTCACCGCGCCGTCGTTCCTGCCGCGCCCGGAGGACGTCAACGCGGTCCCGCTGGTCTCCACCGACCTGGCCTCGGCCGAGCTGATCAAGTACGCGGCCAACGCCTTCCTGGCCCTGAAGATCAGTTACGCCAACGAGATCGGCCAGCTCGCCGCGAAGGTCGGCGCCGACATCACCGAGGTCGCCCGCGGCATGGGTCTCGACCAGCGGATCGGCTCCCGGTTCCTGCAGCCCGGCGTGGGCTGGGGCGGCTCCTGCTTCGGCAAGGACACCAAGGCCCTGATCGCCACCGCCGCCGAGTACAACCTCGAGATGCCGATCGTGAAGGCGGCCCGCGACGTCAACTCGCGGCAGCGCGCCATCGCCGTCGAGCGGCTCCAGGACGAGCTGCGCATCCTGAAGGGCCGCAAGATCGGTCTGCTCGGGCTGGCGTTCAAGCCGAACACCGACGACCTGCGGGACGCGCCCGCCCTGGACATCGCGAACTCGCTGCTCGCCCGCGGCGCGCGGGTCAAGCTGCACGACCCGGTGGCGACCGAGCGGTTCCGTGTCGAGCAGCCGGACCTCGCGATGTACCTGAGCGAGACGATCGACGACCTGTTCGCCGACTGCGACGCCGTCGTGCTTGTCACCGAGTGGGCGCAGTACCTGGAGCTGGACTGGTCAAAGTTCGTCGGCCTGATGCGGACGCCGATCGTGCTGGACGGGCGGCACGTGCTGGACGCCGAGCGGATGCGCCGCCTGGGCTACCGGTACCTCGCGGTCGCCGGCTGACCCGTCGCGATCGTCCTACCGCCGCGGTGGCCCGGAGCCACCGCGGCGGTTTCTTTTACCAGGTGCGGCAGCCGCGGGCTTGACACCAGAAGCACCTTCCCCCGAACGTTAACAAAACCGACTCACCGCACTCGATAAGCCGGTTCAACGCGTGTAAACCGGGGTATAAAGGGTGGGCGTATGCCAGTTACCGAGGGCGCCTTCCACCAATCTTCTTAACCGGTTAAGGTGCTGGGGCGTCGCAGCTATATCGTTACCGACTCGATCACGCGGAAATCATTGCGCAACGTCCCGGTTACCTCTTGACTGTTGGTCAAGAAGCGCTTCGGACGGCGACGTCGTCAAGACGTCGGAGGCGCTATATGACATAGGGAGCGGTATGTTCGGTCACAGTGGGAGTTCGCGATCCCGAGTCGCGCTCGCCGGTGCCCTCAGCGTCGGGCTGGCCTTCAGCCTGACCGCGTGTGGCGGCAGCGACGATTCCGAAGGCGGCGGAACCACCGACAGTTCGGCGGCGGCCATCGACTGCGCGCCGTACACTGCGTTCGGCGACATCAAGGGCAAGACGGTCACGATCTACACCGGCATCGTGACCCCGGAGGACACTCCGCACAAGGATTCCTACAAGCCCTTCGAGCAGTGCACCGGCGCCACCATCAAGTACGAGGGCGACAAGGCCTTCGAGACGCAGATCCTGGTCCGCGCGCAGGCCGGCAACCCGCCGGACGTGGCGTTCGTGCCGCAGCCGGGTCTGCTGCAGCAGCTGGTCGCGACCGGCAAGGCCGTCGAGGCCCCGGCCGAGACCGCCGCGAACGTCGACAAGCACTTCGGCGCCGACTGGAAGTCGTACGGGACGGTCGACGGCAAGTTCTACGCCGCGCCGCTCGGTGCGAACGTGAAGTCCCTGGTGTGGTACTCGCCGAAGGAGTTCACCGACGGCGGCTACACCGTCCCCACCACGCTCGACGAGCTGAAGGCCCTCACCGACAAGATGGTGGCCGACGGCAAGAAGCCGTGGTGCGCGGGCATCAGCAGCGGTGAGGCGACCGGCTGGCCGCTCACCGACTGGATGGAAGACATGATGCTCCGCCTGTCCGGGGCGGAGACCTACGACAAGTGGGTCAAGCACGAGATCCCGTTCAACGGCCCCGAGGGCACCGCGGCGCTCGACGCCGTCGGCCAGTACCTGAAGAACGACGCGTACGTGAACGGTGGCCTCGGCGACGTCAAGAGCATCGCCAGCACCACCTTCCAGGACGCCGGCCTGCCGATCCTGGAGGGCACCTGCTCGCTGCACCGCCAGGCGAGCTTCTACGCGGCGAACTTCCCGTCCGGCACGAACATCGCCGAGGACGGCGACATCTTCGCCTTCTACCTGCCGGGCAAGGACACCACCACCAAGCCGGTCCTCGGCGGTGGCGAGTTCGTGCTGGCGTTCGCCGACCGGCCCGAGGTCAAGGCGTTCCAGACCTACCTGTCCAGCGACACCTGGGCCAACGCCAAGGCCAAGCTGTCGTCCGGCTGGGTGAGCGCCAACAAGGGCCTGGACGTCAACAACCTGAAGAACCCGATCGACAAGCTGTCGGCGGAGATCCTGCTCGACCCGAACTCGCAGTTCCGCTTCGACGGCTCGGACATGATGCCCGCCGCGGTCGGCTCCAACGCGTTCTGGAAGCAGACCACGAACTGGATCACCGGCCAGGACACCAAGACGACGGTGGACAACATCGAGAAGGCTTGGCCGCAGTAATGCGATAGCACCACCGCGGGGCCGGTCGGGATAGCCCGACCGGCCCCTAGCAGTCTCAGCAATCTTGCCTTTCACTGGTCTTCTCGCGTTTGGAAACCGCCCTAGGAGGAACGGGCAGAGTGTTCACCACCGCCTCCACCACCTCAGACAAGCTGCTGCAGATGATTGCAGCGATCTTGCTGTTCGCCGCCACCGTCGGCGTCATCCTGTTCATCGCCGGCCGTTTCGCCGGTAAGCGGGACAAGGCCGTCGCCTACCTCTACCTGGCCCCGGTCGTGCTCATGCTCGGCGTGGGCCTGCTCTACCCCGGCCTGCGCACCATCTACCAGTCGTTCTTCGACGCCGCGGGCACCGCGTTCATCGGGATCGACAACTACAAGACCATCTTCACCGACGACGAGCAGCTCGTCGTCCTGCGCAACACCGCGTTCTGGGTGCTGCTGACGCCGTTCCTGGCGACCGGCGTCGGCCTGCTCTACGCGATCCTGGTGGACAAGGCGCGGGTCGAGTCCCTCGCCAAGGCCCTGATCTTCCTGCCGATGTCGATCTCGTTCGTGGCGGCCTCGGTGATCTGGAAGTTCATGTACGAGTTCCGCCCCGACCAGGGCAACGTGAAGCAGATCGGCCTGGTCAACCAGTTCATCGTCTGGGCCGGCGGCAAACCGGTCCAGCTGCTGATCGAGTCACCGCTGAACACGTTCCTGCTGATCGTGGTGATGATCTGGATCCAGGCCGGCTTCGCGATGACCGTGCTGTCGGCGGCCATCAAGGCGATCCCGGACGACATCGTGGAAGCTGCCCGCCTCGACGGCGTCACCCCCCTGGGCATGTTCCGCTTCGTCACCCTGCCCGCGATCCGCCCGGCCGTCGTCGTCGTCCTGACGACCATCGCGATCGGCACGCTCAAGGTCTTCGACATCGTGCAGACGATGACCGGTGGCCGTTTCGACACGAGCGTGATCGCCAACGAGTTCTACAGCCAGAGTTTCCGCAGCGCGAACACCGGCCTCGGCGCCGCGCTCGCGGTGGTGCTGTTCGTCCTCGTGATCCCGATCGTCATCTACAACATCCGGCAGCTTCGCCGTTCGGAGGCGTGATGACCACCGCAACCCCTGTCGTCGCCACCACCGTGTCCAAGGAGCCCATCGGCAAGGTCTCCGCGGCGGCGAAGGCGAAGAAGAAGCTCACCTCTCCCTGGGCGTCGCTGGCCGCGCTCGTCATCGCGACGCTCTGGACGTTGCCGACGTTCGGCCTGCTGATCTCCTCGTTCCGCGAGGAGCGGGCGATCAAGACGACCGGCTGGTGGACGGCGTTCACCAACCCCCAGTGGACGCTCGACAACTACCGGGCGGTCTTCGACCCGGACGCGATCAACCTGGCCGACTTCTTCCTGAACTCGCTGGTGATCACGCTCCCTGCGGTGATCATCCCGCTGTGCCTGGCGTCGCTGGCGGCCTACGCGTTCGCGTGGATGAACTTCCCCGGGAAGAACTTCCTGTTCATCGCGATCTTCGCGCTGCAGATCGTCCCGCTGCAGGTCACCCTGATCCCGCTGCTGTCGCTCTACGTCGACATGGGCATCGCCAACACGTTCTGGACGTTGTGGCTCTCCCACTCGGCGTTCGCGCTGCCGCTGGCGATCTACATCCTGCACAACTTCATCAAGGAAGTGCCGTCCAGCCTCATCGAGGCCGCCCGCATGGACGGCGCCGGCCACGTGGCGATCTTCTTCCGGGTGCTGCTCCCTCTGCTCACCCCGGCCCTCGCCGCGTTCGGCATCTTCCAGTTCCTCTGGGTGTGGAACGATCTGCTGGTCTCGCTGACCTTCGCCGGAAGCCCGGAGATCTCCCCGATCACCGTCCAGCTCGCGAACCTCAGCGGCACCCGCGGCACGGCCTGGCACCTGCTCTCCGCGGGCGCCTTCGTCTCCATCATCGTGCCGGTCACGGTCTTCCTGCTCCTCCAGCGCTATTTCGTCCGCGGCCTGCTCGCCGGCAGCGTGAAGGGCTAGCACCGGGCGAGCGTCAGCTCACCGCAGTCGAGGGCCGCACCCGCCAGGGGTGCGGCCCTCGCCGTTTCCCCACCCCACCGCTCTCCGACCTCGCCGCTCCCCATCGCTCCCTGACCTGGCCGCTTCCCTTGCCGCTTTCCCGCGCCGCCGCCCCGCCGCTTTCCCGCCCCGCCGCTTCCCGCAGCCCGCTCCTCGGCGGTGGCGGCTCGCTCCCAGCGCTGTCCCCTGGTGTCTGGGCCGCGGTGGAGGACGGGTGGTCGCCTAGCGCGGTCGCGGGTCGGACAGGGGGCGGAATGTGCGGGCGACGAGCAGGAGGCTGAGCGTCAGGAGGGCGGCAGGCAGCGCGTAGGAGGCGCCCACCGCGAGCGCCAAGTCGTCCCGCACCGACGCGCGGGCGGCCGGGCTCAGGGCCAGCATCTCGGCCACTCCCCCGGCGCCGGGCATGCGGGCGGCAACCGCGGTGCTGAGGGTGACGGCCACGACGGCGCCGCCCATCGCGGCGGCCAGCTGCTGAGCCAGTGCCAGCAGCGTGGTGCCCCTCGGGGTCTCGGCGTCGTTCAGGTCGCGCAGGGCGTACGTCATCGTCGGCATGATGGTGGCGCCGGAGCCGGCGCTGAGCAAAGCCGCCGCCGTGATGATCCAGGGATAGCCGGCGCCGGTCACGGTCGTGACCAGCAGGCCGAGGCCGCCGGTTGCCGCTGCTGCTGTGCCGGTGAGGACGACGCGGCGGGCCGGGACCCGGTCGACCAGGCGGGTGGCTGTCTGCGCGACCACGCCCACGGCTACCGCGCCCGGCAGTGCGAGCAGGCCTACCAGGGTGGCGGGGTCGCCGTTCACGCCCTGGACGTAGAGCGGCAGCACCGCCATCGACCCGAAGTAGGCCGCGCCGAAGCACACCAGCACCGCCACCCCGGCCCGGAACGGCGCGTGCCGCAGCAACCGCAGGTCGACGAGCGGCTCGGCGACCCGCCGCGCCCGCCGGACGAAGGCGACCAGCATCAACACCCCCGCCGCGAGCACCGCACCCGCCTGCCAGGAGACGCCGCCGGGGCGATCGAGCAGCGTACCGCCCAGGACGACCAGCACCGCACCGCCGGAGAGCTGCGCGAGCCCGGCCCAGTCGACCCCCGCCGCCGCCGCGGACGAAGCTCGCGCGGAGGAAGTAGGCGCGGGGCCGCCCGATTCTGGAGCTGCGGGCGCGGGAGCTGTCTCGTCCCGGGGCAGGACGCGGGCGCAGACCAGCAGGGCCAGCGCGCCGAGCGGTACGTTGATCAGGAAGATCCAGCGCCAGGAGGTCGCTTCGACCAGCCAGCCGCCGAGCAGGGGGCCCAGCGCCGGGCCGATCAGCAGCGGCAGGACCAGCATGCTCATCAGGCGGCCGCGCTGATCACGGGGTGCGGCGCGCAGGCCGATGGCTTGGCCGACCGGGTTGAGCAGGCCGCCGCCGAGCCCTTGGAGGAACCGGAAGACGGCCAGCGACACCGCGCCCCGGGCCAGGCCGGCCAGCGCCGAGAAGAGCGTGAAGGCGATCAGCGCGGTGAGGTAGACGCGGCGGGCGCCGAAGCGGGCCGACGTCCAGCCGGCGAGTGGGATGACCGCGACGATGCCGAGCAGGTAGCCGGTGGTGACCCACTGGACGGCGGCCAGCGGAGCGTCGAGCCCGGCGACGACGGCCGGGACGGCGACGACGGTGACCGTGGTGTCGACGACGACCATCAGTCCGCCGAGGGCGAGGGTGAGACCGATCCGGCGCACGCCCGCCGCGTCGGGCGGCGGGTCGGGCGTGGCCGGATCGAACGTGGGCAGATCGGGCGTGGCTGGGTCGTACGCCGGTGAGTTCGTCATCGGCGGGCGTAGGGGCGCTCGTGGCGGGCGGCCCGCAGTACGGTGGCCCACCAGGTCAGCTCGTGCAGGGCGTCGCTGAACGCGGCCGTGACGTCCGGCGGCGGGTTGAAGCCGCCGGGGCCGAGATGGTCCCAGGGCCGTGGCAGGCCGACGACGCGCCGGGTGGTGACCATGTTGAGTTCGGCCAGGACGCCGCGGAGGTGCTCGGTGGCCAGCAGGCCGCCGTGCACGCCGTAGGAGAGCACGGTGGCGGGCTTGAACATCCACTCGCGGTAATGCCAGTCGATCAGGCGTTTCAGGCTGGCCGGATAGCTGTGGTTGTACTCCGGCGTGACAAGGATGAACGCGTCGGCGGCGGCGATCCGGCCGGCGACCGGGGAGCCGGAGCTGCCGCCGGGCCGCAACTGGTCGTCGCCGGGCAGCCCGGAGTCGGCACAGTCGATCAGGTCGACCTCGGCGGACGGGCCGGCGGCCCGGAAGGCGGCCCACTCGGCGAGAGCACGGCTCATGCGCTGCTCGCGGACGCTGCCGGCGATCACCGCGAGGCGCAGCGGGTGGTCACCGGCGTGGCCGGGCGCGGCGGGGACGGCGGGAGACGTGGAAACGGTCATGCGGCCAGACTCGGCCTTCAACATATGTTGAAGTCAAGCGCCCGGTGGGGGCAGGATGGCCGGATGACCGTGACAGTGAGCCCGACCCACACGCTGACCGTCGGTGAGGTCGCGGCCGCCAGTGGGGTGGCGTCCTCGGCGGTCCGGTTCTACGAGCAGCACGGGGTGATCCGGGCCGAGCGCACCGCCGGTGACCAGCGGCGTTTCGACCAGGGCGCGGTGTGCCGGATCCGGGTCGCCAAGCTGGCGCAGCGGGTGGGCCTGACCGTCCGGGAGATCGCCGACGTCTTCGCCGGCCTGCCGGACGACCCACAGCCGGAGGACTGGGGCCGGATCGCCGAATTCCTGGTCGCTGAGGCCGAGGCCCGCACCGCCGCGCTCAAGGCCGCCCTGAGCGACATGCGCTCCGGCACCCGCCTCTGCGAGATCCCACCCAGCGTGGGGACTTCCGGTTAGAAACGCACCCGAACTTCACACACTGCGGGCGGGTGGCGGGGATTTCAGTTGCCGGCGGGGGTCAGGCGGCCGTCGCGGAGGGTGAGGACGCGGTCGGCGCGGTCGATGAGGGCCGGGTCGTGGGTGGCCACCAGGGCGGTCATGCCGCGGGCGTCCACCACCGCACGCAGCAGGTCCATGATCGCGCGCCCGGTGTCGGAGTCCAGCTGACCGGTCGGCTCGTCGGCGATCAACAGGTCCGGGTCGTTCGCCAGGGCGCGCGCCACCGCCACCCGCTGCTGCTGCCCGCCGGAGAGTTCGCCGGGACGCTGGGCGGCCTGCCCGCCGAGCCCGACCATCTCGAGCAGGACGGCGACGCGCTGGTCGCGTTCGGCGGGATCGCGTCCGGCGAGCCGCATCGGGACGCTGACGTTCTCGGCCGCGGTGAGGATCGGGACCAGCCCGAACGACTGGAACACGAAGCCGATGACGTCCCGGCGCAGCTCCAGCAGCTCCCGCTCACCCGCGCCGGTGACTTCGCGGCCGGCCACCGTGATGGTGCCGGCGTCCGCGCGGTCCAGGCCGCCGATCAGGTTGAGCAGGGTGGTCTTGCCGGCGCCGGAGCGCCCGCGGACGGCGACCAGCTCGCCCTTGGCCACGGTGAACGTGACGTCGCTGAGCGCGTGCACCACCCGGTCGCCGGAGCCGTAGTCGCGGCCCAGCCCGGTCACCTCCACCAGACTCATGCGGACTCCTCGGTGCCGGGGCGGACTTCCACGTGATCGGGTTCCAGATCGAGGCGCACCCGGTCGCGGAGGCTGAGCGCCTCCACGAAGGCGGCCGGCAATTGCAGGCGGCCGGCCCGGTCGAGCACCGCGTATTCCTCGGAGACGTGCTGTTCGGTGCCATCGGCTGCGATGCGTGCGGAACGTCGTACCTCTGAAGCGGTTTTGCCGTCGCGAATCGCCACCGCCCGCCGCACCTGGCCGGACACGTTCATGTCGTGCGTGACCACGACCACCGTGACGCCCAGCTCGGCGTTGACAGTGCGCAACGCGCCGAAGACCTCGTCCGCGGTGGCCTCGTCGAGTTCGCCGGTCGGCTCGTCGGCGAAGAGCACCTCGGGGTCGTTGGCGAGGGCCACCGCGACCGCGCAGCGCTGCTGCTCACCACCGCTCATCTGGTCCGGCCGCCGGTCGGCGCGGTCGGCCACCCCGACCATCTCCAGGAGTTCCTCGGCCCGGCGTCCGCGGCGCCGGCCGGCCAGGCGCATCGGCAGCTCGACGTTCTCCCGGGCGGTCAGGTAGGGCAGCAGGTTGCGGGCGGTCTGCTGCCACACGAAGCCGACGACCTTGCGCCGGTATTCGAGGCGTTTCTTCGCCGACATGCCGAGCAGGTCGTACCCGGCCACCCGGGCGACTCCGGCGGTCGGCTCGTCCAGCCCGGACAGGATGTTGAGCATCGTGGACTTCCCCGAGCCGGAGGCGCCCACCACGGCGAGCAGCTCGCCCCGGTCGACCACCAGGTCGAGGCCCTGGAGGGCGACCACCTCGACACCCTCGGTCCGGAAGATCCGGACGAGACCGTCGCAGACGATGTGGCCGGACAACCGGTCCTGGCCACCGGCACGGGCGGCCGCGCGTTCCGCGGCCCGCCTCTCCAGATCGGCGAGCGTCATCAGATCTGCTCCTCTCCCAGCCGCAGGACCGTGCCGAGGCGCATCCGGCGGTTGGCGGCGTCCTCGACCACCAGCGCCGCGACCACGGCCAGGACCGCGACGATCAGCACGCCGGCCGCCAGCAGCGGGTCGACGCTGAGGCCGGCGGGCACGCCGGCGGTGAAGTCCTCCAGGCCCAGGGCGGGCCCGATCAGGATCGGCAGGGCAACGCCGACCAGGCCGCCGGTCAGCACCGCCACGCCGATCAGCGGGACGATCTCGAACACGAGCAGCCGCCGGCCCTGTCCCGAGGACAGGCCCAGCGTGCGCAGACGCGACAGCGTCCGCCCGCGGGCCGGGGCGCCGGCCAGCACGGTGAGCGCGACCGCGAGCAGGGCCAGCGCGGCCGAGGTGGCCACCCCGGCGGCAAAGGTGAAGCTCAGCACCCCGTCGACGCCCCGCTCGTCGAGACCGGCCCGGAATTCGTCGCGGGTGGTGACGACGGCGGGCATGGCGAGCTCCCAGTTCTCGACGGCCCGCCCGAGGGTGGCCTCGCTCTGCTCGCGCTGGCCGGCGTCGGCGGCCGCACGCACCACGGCGACGTCGAAGTCGCCGCCGTGGATCAAAACCCGGTTGGCGACGACCGGCTGGAAGTCCGGCACCGGCAGCGCCTGCAACGGCACGATCAAAAAGTCGCGCGTCTCGGCCGCGAACCCGGGCGCGGTCTCGCCGACCGCGGCCACCCGGAACCGGTAGCGGCGGCCCTGCACGTCGACGGTGCCGCCCGCGCCGACCCGCTCGGCCAGGCGCGACGAGACCAGCGCGGGCACCGGGCCGTCCGAGCGGACAGCGTCCTTCAGGACCGCGGGCAGGTCCAGGCCGGCGGTGGTGTCGACGACCATCGCCTGCGCCTGGGTGATCGCCGGGCTGGCGTCGCTGCGGATGCCGGCCGCCGACTCCATCCGGAACGCGGTGGCGCCACGAGTGCCGGGGACCGCCGCGATCAGCGAGGCGGTGGACGGGCCGAAGGCGAAGCCGGTGACCACCGCCTCGGCGGGCACGGCCAGTTCGGCGGCCCGGTCCCGGGCGTGGCCGACAGTGGTCGTGACGGTGCTGCCGAAGATGCCGGTGGCGATCGCGATGACCAGCACCGCGAGGGGGCCGGAGCGCAGCGGGGCGCCGCGGCCGGCTGCGGTGAGGCCGAGGAAGGCCACGGCGCCACGGGTCTGGGCGGCGAGCCGCCCGGCCCAGCGCAGCGGCAACGGCACGAGGCGCAGCGCCAGCAGGGAGGCGGCGAGGGCCAGCAGAACCGGAACGGCGATGAGGTACGGGTCGACGCCCGCCCCCGCGTCGAGTCCACGGCTGCGGACCAGGAACGTCCCGCCGGCCGCGAGCGCCACCACGAACAGCTCCGCAGTGATCCGGCGCGGCGACGGCCGGTCCGCCACCAGGTCCTGCCGGTGCCCGGTGAAGTCGGGCCGGCGCGCGCCGGCCGCGGCATAGCCGGCCGGGGCCAGGACGGCCAGCAACCCGACGGTCACGACCAGGACCGGCTCGGCGGGGTCCGCCCGGCCACCGGTGACCATCCCGGCCAGCCAGCCCAGCGCCGCTGCCGGCAGCACCACGACGAGGGTCTCGGCGAGGGCGCGGCCACCGATCGCGGACACCGCGCCGCCCCGGGCGCGGATCAGCGCATGTTCGGCGCGGCGCCGGTCCACGGCGAGGCGGGCGGCGAGCAGGATCAGCCCGACCATGGTGGCGAGCAGCCCGGCCTGGACCACGGCCAGCAGCGACCGGACCCCCCGCAGCCGCTGGTCGAACTCGGCGAGGGTGTTGTCCACGCTGCTGATCAGCGTGGTGCCGTCGGGCGGCTGACGCCGGGCGGTGCCGACCGCGGTGGTCAGCTCGCCGATCCGGTCGGCGGTCAGCCGCTGCTCGTCGAGTCGGTACCGCCAGCGTTCCCGCGGTTCGAGGGTGGTCGCGCCGAGCTGCAGGGAGCCGGCGGTGTCGGTCAGCAGGGCGGCACGGAACCGGGTGCCCTCGGCGGGGTTCGGGCAGGCGACCCGGGTCAGCGCGAAGTCGTCCCAGAACGGCGCCGCCCGGTCGACGGGCTCGTAGACGCCGACCACCCGCACGGTGGCGTTCTCCCACCGGGTGGACACGGTGACCGTGTCGCCGATCTTGACCTTCAGGGCTTTCGCCTCGTCCACCCCGACGACGGCCTCGGCGACCGGACCCGACTGTGCCGCCCGCCCGGAGACGATCCGGATCGCCTCGTCGGAGCCGGTCTGCCGGCGGATCGAGGCCAGCTGGGGGCAGCTGCCCGCGTCGACGCGGTTGACCGAGACCGGACCGGGCCCGATCTCGGCGACGTACCACGCCTCGGTGATCAGGCCGGGCAGCGGCGCGGGCAGCAGCCGCCGGATCGGGTCGAGCTGCCCGGAGCGGTCCTGCGGCGGGCCGACGTCGCGCGTCCTGGTGGACGCGGCGGTGAAGGTCAGGTCGCGCTGGCCGGAGACGAGCCGGCTCACGTCGGCGCGCAGCCCCGCATCGGTGCGGTCGTTGGCGAGGCGGGGCGGGCCGGACGCCAGGAACGCGGCGAGACCGGCGAGGGCGGCGAGCAGGCCGAGTTGAGCGGCGTAGGAGAGGACGCGTCTGCGCGTACCAGCAAGGGTGGTCATTGATCGGCCCCCAGCCGCAACCGGGCGGCCGGCAGCCTGCGCGCCGCCGACGCCGCCGTCGCCGCGCTCAGCGTGAGGGCGACGCCCACCAGGAGCAGCACGCTGCCCAGCGTCGGCAGCCAGCCCACCGTGAGGATCGGCTCGGGCACCGGCCGCACCGCCGCCGGGGTGAGCACCAGCAGCGGGGCCATCGCGCCCGCCACCAGCAAGCCGACCGCGAGACCGGCCAGCGCGCCCACGCCGGCCAGGAAGGCCTGTTCGACGACGAGCGAGCGGGCCAGCAGGCCCGGCCCGGCGCCCAGCGTATGCAGCACGGCCAGCTCACCGGCACGTCGCCGGGCGGTGGCCCGGGAGTCGGCGGCGATGCCGGCCGCCGCGAGCAGCACCGCGCCGAAGGCCGCGAGGAACAGCGCGACCCGGGAACCGGCGCCGAACGGGTCGCGGGCGGCGCCCTCGGCCATCTCGCGCCGGTCCAGGACGCGCAGGCCGGGCAGGTCGTGGACGCCCGCCGGGGTGCCGCTCAGCCACCACTCGCCGGTGTTCTGCACGATGCCCCAGCCCTCGAAGAGCCGGGCGTCGAGGGCGGCGCGGTCGGCCAGGATCGCGGCGCCGCCGGACGTGCCGGGCACCCGCTCCACGACCGCGACCACCTTGATCGGCACGCTGACGCCGGCCACGCCGAGGAACGAGTTCCTGCCGACGGGGAGGTTCAGCTGGGCGAGGGCGGCCGGGGTCATCGCGACCGGCACCGCCGACCGGGTGGCGCGCCGCGCGACCGCGAACCGGCCGGCGTAGCGCAGCCGCCCGCCCGCGTCGGCGACCTCGGTCGTCCCGTCGCGTCCCACCGCCTGCCACTCCCCCTGCTGACCGCTGATCCGCCAGCTGACGGTCGCGGGCCCCGGGTCCACCACGAAACCGGCCAGTCCCGGTCCGGCGGCGTCGAAGTCCAGCGGCCGGCCCCGGTCGCTCTCCCCCAGGTCGATGCGGCGGCCGTCGGCGAAGATCGCGGTGGTGCGCGCCCGGCCGCTCGTGACGATCCGGCCCGGCCGCAACTCGTTCGCGTGCTCCACCTCGCGGGCGGCGGCGAGCTGCCGGAACAGCTCCGCGGGCGGCCCGCCGGTGGCGTCCTCGCGGGCCCGCACCACGGACCCGGCGACGTCGGCGTTCACGACCACCACCTCGGCCGGGTCGTTGCCCGCGGTCAGCGGCACCGAGTCCCGCCAGCCCGGCACGATCGTCCCGGCGCCGGGCAGCGCGGCAAGCTGCGCCGGCCGGTCCGGCGGGGCGGTACCGGCCGCCTCGACCAGCCGCAGATTCGCGCCGACCTGCTGCTCGGCCTGGTCGTCCAGGGAGCCGCGGGCGGTGCCGGCGAACCCCCAGGAGACGGTCGCGGCGGCGACCGCGAGCGCGAGCATCACCATCGGCCCGGGGTGCGAGCGGCGGCCGGCCTGCCAGGTGCCGAGCAGCCGGGCCTGCGCCCCGCCCCGGCCCAGCCGGGCGGCGGCGAACCGGGCGACCGGCGGCAGCACCCGCACGGCGAGCACCGCGCCGGTCAGCACACCGAAGGTCGGCGCGGCGGCGAGCAGCGGGTCGATGCCGAGACCCGCGCCGACCGGGGTGGAGTACTGCCGGAGCTGGAGCCAGCCGATCACGGCCAGCGCGACCACGACCAGGTCCAGGCCGGCCCGGCGGACCAGTGGGAGCCGGGACCGGGTCGCGGTCTCGGCGACATAGGTGCGGGCCCGGCGGAGCGCGGGCACGGTCAGCGCGAGGACGCCGCCGGCGACCGCGAGGGCTCCGGTCAGCCACACCACGGCATCGAGCCGGGGGTGAACAGCCGGGCCACCGGGGAACGGGACGGTGCGGACCAGCAGCACGGCCAGCGGCGGCGCGAGCAGACCGGCCGGCAGCATCAGCGCGAGCGCCTCGGTCCCGGCCATCGCGGCGAGCCGGACCCGGGACGCGCCGCGGGCCCGGAGCAGCGCGGTCTCGGCCCGGCGGGCCTCGCCGAGCAGCAGGGCCACCAGGGTCAGCGCGTACCCGGCCAGGACGGCGAGCAGCAGGATCGGCGTGACCAGTGCGGAGCGCCGGACCAGGTCGGCGCGATCCAGGCGGTCGGCCAGGCCGGGGAGGCCGCTGGTGATCGTCGCGGAGGTGCCGAGGCCGGTGCGTTCGGCGAGGCCGTCGCTGGTCGCGGTGGCTGCCTCGGCGGTACGGGCCACCTGCGCCAATCCCACATCGGTGAGGTCGGGCGTCACGAGCCAGCCGGCCGAGGCGCCGGCGGCGAACCGCGCGTCGAAGGCGGCCCGGTCCACGACGATCGGCCCGTGCGTGGAGGTCTGCGGGGCCCGCCCGGCGAACACGTCCGGGGTGAGCAGCCAGTACGGGTCGCGCGCGTCGGCGGGCCGCCAGATCCCGGCGACGGTGACCGGCACCAGCCGGTTGCTGCGGCGGTCCAGCAGGCGCAGCGTGCCGCCGGTCCGCACGCCGAGGAGCCGGGCGGCGGGCTCGGCGATGGCGGCGCTGCGCGGGCCGGCCGGCCACTCGCCGGAGACCAGGACGGCGTGGTCGGCCAGGTCGTCGAGGGCGACCAGGTTGCCGTAGACGACGCCGTTGGAGTCGGGGGCCGCGCCCGGGCCCGGGCGGTCGACGGCCCAGCCCGACCCGTAGACCGCGCTGGTCACACCGGCCGCGACGCCACCGAGGCCGGCGGCGAACGTCTCCCGCACGGCCCGGTCGTGTTCGGCGAGCCGGGGGCCGCCGGCGCCCCGGACGAGCACCGCGCGTTCCGCCGCGCCGGCGGCGGCGACCGCGGACCGGATCCCGGCCTCCCCGGCGGCGCCGGTGTAGGCCGTCAGACCGGCCAGCAGCAGAACGGCGATGAACATGACGGCGGCGCCGGCCGCGAGAAGCCCTTTGGCGGCTGCCGCGCGCCGGACGATCAGCGCCATGGGCGAACCGGGACGACCATGCGGCGGATCTTGCCATATGGACAGCGGGCCGGTGATCCCACCGGCCCGCTGACGCGTTTCTGTCTGATGTTTCGTTACGGCTGGCTTCGGGGGCTCTCCGGCGCCAGCGTGTCGATGAACTCGTTCGGCTCGTGCAGGGTGGTGGTGCGGCGGGCGTCCGCGGCCTCGGCCTTGAGCGCGCTCGCCACCCCGGCGGTGTCCACGCCCGGAATGCCGCGGACCGTGTCGTACGCCTTCTCCGCGAGGGTGTACGCCGCGCGGTACTCGTGCGCGGCGAACGCCTTGGCCGCCAGCGCGAGGATCGCGTCGGCCGCCTTCAGCCGGGTGTGGCCCTTGCCGGCCGGCACCGTGGCGGCCAGCCGGTTGGCGGCCTCCCAGTACGCGGCGGTCAGGAACCGGTCGCTGTTGTCCCGGTCGAACTGGCTGAAGTCCCAGTTCACGTCGATGTAACTCATGATCGAGTTGCTCTCGTCGCCGGCGTTGACGAACCAGAACTCGCCGGACGGGCCGTAGTCGACACCGGTGGCGCTGTCGTAGCCGTCGTGCGGGTGGCTCAGGCCCAGGTGGTGGCCCACCTCGTGGATCTGGGTGGTGGTCAGGCCGTACCCGGAGGCGACGATCTCCGGGGAGACGAACGAGAACACGTAGCTCTGGGTGCCGCTGACGTAGTCGTCGTCGGCGAAGCCGAGCGCCGGCGAGCCGACACCCTCGCCGACGGCGTAGTTGAACATCGGCAGCTCGTAGTCGACGCGCCCCTCGTCGTCCAGCGCCCGGTCCAGGTTCTCCCGGTTGAACAGGTAGAGGTTCGCGAAGGCCGGCAGGCCGGTCTCCGGGTAGCAGGACTCGCCGGCGAGCAGCCCCAGGTAGCACTCCTGGGCACGGGCGTCGTACGGCAGGTCCTGGCTGTCGTAGCTCAGCCGGTTGCGCCAGCGCAGCTCGGCCAGCTCCGCCTTGAGCAGGCTCGGCGTCGAGTACTGCTCGGACGCGTCCACGCCGGGCCAGCCCTCGTACGTGTTGTCGTCCAGGTTGATCGACTTGGGCGGCTCCGGAGACGGCAGTTCCACCGGGTAGAGCGGCGAGGTGGTGAACAGCAGGTTCAACGCCACGTACCGGGTGATCTTGCCGAGGTCACCGGCCAGGGCGCTCGGCGACCGGAAGCCGTCGGCCGAGTATTCCCAGATCGGCGGCATCCGGTAGTCGAGCACACCGTCACCGTCCAGGTCCGGGGTGTCGACCTCGAAGTTCGTGGTCCACGACTCCGGGCCGGCCGACAGGTCGTGGAACCAGACCCGCCGGGTCGCGCCCAGACCGGTCTCCTCGTCGTCAGCGGTGGTGCCGCCCCACGCGATCACCTTGCGGCTCTCCCGGACGGCGCCGAAGTCGTTGCCGGTGTCCGGGTCGGGCTCGCCGAGCTTGGTGTAGACGTGGTGCTTGAAGTCGGACCGCCCGTACCAGTTCACGAAGAACACGGTGTTGCGCCGGGTGTCCACGCCGGACGGCGGGTGGAAGGCCAGCCACTTCTCCACGCTGGGCGCGTCGATGGTGTGGTTGTCCGGGATGTCGAGCACGTTGTTCTGCTGGTTGTTGTACTCCTGCTGGAACAACGTCAGCGGCGCCGGCTTCGCGAGGTTCGAGAGCTGGCCGAAGAACCGGTCCTCGTACCGCTTGTCGGTGTATGTCAGCCGGTAGTCATATTTGTAGGTGATGCCGAGCTTCTCGGTGACCCCGTAGGAGAGGCGGGAACGCACCACCGGCTCATAGGAACCGGCCAGCTCGGCCAGGAAGCCGCTCTTGGCCACCTGCTTCGGCTCGTAGCCGACGAAGACCACGTTGACCGGCAGCCTCTCGACCAGGCGGGGCTGCCCACCGGGGTCCAGATAACCCAGCTTGGGCGCGGCGGCGCTGGCGGCGGGTCCCGCCGAGGCCACCACGAGAGCCGCGACGAGCGTCACGACTAAGGGGCTTCTCCATCTCATGTGGACACGCTGCCATCAACACGTGCCGATGGGAAGGTCTAGAGACGGGCAGTGAGCAGTTCGGCACCGGGGCCGGTCAGGTGCGACAGCGCGGCCTTGCGCCCGGCGCAGGCGAGCAGCAGCGCGGCGGCCGGGCCGCGCGCCTCGGCGCCGTGGCCGTACGACCAGTCGGCGTCGCTCGCGACCAGCCGCAGGCCGGCGGCGGCGCGCACCGACGGCTGGGGCGGCGGGAACCGCATCGTCAGCAGCCGCTGGAGGGCGACCACCGCCGCAGCCGGTGGCACCGGGTGGTCGCGGCCCAGCGGGAGCGCGATGTCCTGCCCGTGGACGAGCAGGTCGATGAGGGTCTCGAGCGGGGTGACGCCGAGGTTGCGCCGGCGGCGCGCTGCTGTGGCGCGCAGGTCGGCGACGATCTGCTCCGGAGTCCATGCGGCCGCCCGCCGGCGCGCGGCGTCCCGAATGGTGGGGTGCATGCCGCCGCGCGTCCGGTTCTCAGCATCGTAGGCGCGGTCACGGCGGGCCAACAGGGGCGAGGGCCGCACCCCGGTGACGGGATGCGGCCCTCGGCCGATCAGAAGGGCTCCGCCCGAGCGTTCCGGGCCGGGCTTCGATCAGAGGCTACGAGCGGAAGCTCAGTTCTGCTTCCAGTCGTTGCCGCGGTGCGGCCAGCCCCGGTCGTCGTTGTCACGGTGCGGCCAGCCCTGGTGGTCGTCGCCCCGGTGCGGCCAGCCGTGGTTGAAGTGCCCACCGTAGTAGACCTTCAGCGCCCAGTCGCCGCGGTGGAAGCCGCGCCAGACCTGGAAGCACTGGAACCGGACCCACTTGCGCTGGAACTGGCCGATCTTGCCGACCTTCTGGCACGTCCGCGGGCTGCGGTAGTAGTCGTGGATCCGCTCGCGGAACTTGACCTGGGTGGTCAGGCCCGGCTTGGTGGAGCCCTTGGTCGCGCTCGGCTTGTCGGCCACGACCGCGGGGGCGGACGGCGCCGACGGCGAAGCCACGGCCGGGGCGGTCGCCATGGTGAGGCCCGCGGCGACCGCGACACCTGACATGACGAAAGCCCTGGTGAGCTTGTTCATGAGATCACCTCTCTGGAAGGTAATTCGGACAAGAGGCATCGTAAAGGCATGAAACGTCCGATAATGCCCGCGCCGCCGCCACGAACGGGTGACAGATCGCCGAAACGGCGAAAGCCGCACCCGGACCGGGTGCGGCTTTCGCGGGAGGAACCTCAGACGGCGATCCGGGTGCGCGCTGCCGGTCGCAGGTAGACGGTCCAGGTGATCAGCACGCAGAGCGCGTAGAACGCGATGAACCCGATGTACGCCGCGTCGGCGTCCCGGTAGGTCAGGAACGACTGCCGGAAGGCCAGGTTCACCAGCACGCCGCCGACCGCGCCGACCGCGCCGGCGATGCCGATGACCGCGCCGGAGATGCGCCGGGACTGGTGCTCGTCGCCGGCGTACTTCTGCCGGAAGATGGCCGGGATCATCTTGTAGGTCGATCCGTTGCCCAGCCCGCTCAGGATGAACAGCGAGATGAAGCCGACCAGGTAGAGCGGCAGGGACCGCTGCTGCGAGGCGATCAGCACGATCGACGCGCCGGCGGCCATCGCGATGAAGTTGACGAAGGTGACCCGGGCGCCGCCCAGCCGGTCGGCGAGCGCCCCGCCGAACGGCCGGATCAGCGAACCCAGCAGCGGGCCGAGGAACGTGAGGTACGCGGCCTTGATCGGGGTGTCGAACTGCTCGGCGAACTGCACCTGCAGCACCTGGCCGAACGCGAAGCCGAAGCCGATGAACGAGCCGAAGGTGCCGATGTAGAGCACCGCCATGATCCAGGTGTGCGGCTCCCGGGCGGCGTCGCGCATGCCGCGCTTCTCGTTGCGGGCCTGGGTCAGGTTGTCCATGTAGAGGGCCGAGGCGACCGCCGCGATCACGATGAACGGGATGTAGATGCCGGCCACGATGCCCGGCGAGCCGGCGCCGAAGACCGCGAGCACGAACAGGCCGACCAGTTGCGCCACCGCCACGCCGAGGTTGCCGCCGCCGGCGTTGATGCCGAGCGCCCAGCCCTTGAGCCGGTCCGGGTAGAACGCGTTGATGTTCGCCATCGAGGAGGCGAAGTTGCCGCCGCCGACGCCGGCGAGGGCGCCGAGGATCAGCAGCGTGCTGAACGAGACGCCGGGCTCGACCAGGAACGCCGCGGCGACCGACGGCACCAGCAGCAGGGAGGCGCTGATGACCGTCCAGTTCCGCCCGCCGAAACGTGCCACCGCGAACGTGTACGGGATGCGCAGCGCCGCGCCGACCAGTGCGGGGACCGCGGTGAGCAGGAACTTCTGCGCCGGGTCGATGCCGTACTGCGGGCCGAGGAAGAGGACCAGCACCGACCAGAGCGTCCACACCGAGAAGCCGATGTGCTCGGAGAAGATCGAGATGATCAGGTTGCGGCGGGCGATGGTGGCGCCGCCGTTGGCCCAGAACGCCGGGTCCTCGGGCCGCCAGTCGTCGATCCAGTGGCCGCGGACGGTACTCGTGGCGGTGGGCCGCTCGACAACAGCAGTCATGTCACTCTCCCAGGACGATCTGGTCGCCGTCGGCCCGGACCGGGTAGACGGTGATGTTGGGCTGGCCGGACTGGGAGCACCCGGTGGCGAGGTCCCAAGCGTTGAGGTGCAGGGGGCAGACGACGACCCGGTTGTCGATCTGCCCATCGGCGAGCGGGCCGCCCTTGTGCGGGCAGACCGCGGAGACCGCGCGCAGGGAGCCGTCGCGGAGCCGGAAGACGGCGATCATCTCGCCGTCCACGGCGTAGGTACGTCCTTCGCCGAGCGGGATGTCGGTCAGGTTGCCGAGGATCACTGCCGTGGGAAGAGTCATGCGCGCACCGGAACCTGTGGGAGAACGGTCAACGGGAGAGAGGTGCGGAACTGTCCGGGCGTGGCCGGCTCGGCCCGCTCCTTCCAGGGGTCCTTGTAGGCCTGCACGGCCTCCTCCACGGCGGCGTCCAGCCGGTCGGCGATCCCGTCGGAGTCCTCGACGACGATCTCGCGGACCCGGTCGATGCCGATCCGCGGCACGAACGCGTACGTCCGCTCCAGCCAGTTCGCGTTCTCCCGGTAGTACTGGAGGAACCGGCCGGTCAGCCGGATCACCGCTTCCGGTGAGTCGACCGTCGCGAGCAGGTCACCCTTGCGGATGTGGGCGCCGGCCGCGCCGCCGACGTAGATCTCCCACCGGCCGCCGTCGATGGCGACCACACCCAGGTCCTTGACGTACGACTCGGCGCAGTTGCGGGGACACCCGCTGACCGCGAGCTTCATCTTGCCCGGGCCCTCCAGCCCCTGGTACCGCTCCTCGAGGGCGATGCCCAGCGCGGTGGAGTCACCGACCCCGAACCGGCAGAAGTCCGAGCCGACGCAGGTCTTCACGGTGCGGAAGCTCTTCGCGTACGCGTATCCCGAGGGCATGTCCAGGTCGGCCCACATCGCCGGCAGCTTCTCCTTCGGCACGCCGAGCAGGTCGATGCGCTGGCCGCCGGTGAGCTTGACCATCGGGACGTCGTACTTCTCGGCCACCTCGGCGATCTTGCGCAGCTGGGCCGGGGTGGTGACCCCGCCCTTCATCTGCGGGACCACCGAGAAGGTGCCGTCGCGCTGGATGTTGGCGTGCACCCGGTCGTTGATGAAGCGGGCGTCGCGCTCGTCGACGTACTCGTCGGCCCACATCATCTTGAGCAGCGAGGCGAGGCCCATCTTGCTCTTGGCGTCGTGCTCGCCGCCGGGGACCAGTTTGTCGAAGACCGACGAGACGCTCTTCAGCTCGTACCGGCGGATCGCGTCCATCAGCTCGGGCTTGGGCATCGGCACGCCCGGGACGTACCAGGAGGCCGCCGGGTCCTCCTCGACCTCGCCGCCGGCCGCCCACTCGACGATCCGCTGGACGAGGGGCTTGCAGGTGCCGCAGCCCTTGCCGGCCCGGGTCTTGTCCATCACCCCGTTGACCGTCTTGCAGCCGCCCTCGACGACGCCGCAGATGGCGCCCTTGCTGACGCCGTTGCAGTTGCAGACCTGCGCGTCGTCGGGCATCTCGGCGGGCGACTCCTCGGCGGCCGGCCCGCCGATGTCGAACATCAGCTCGGCCCGCTCCTCCGGCAGGGCCAGGCCCCGGTCGAAGGCCTGGATCAGGTTCGCGGCCTTGCGGTTGTCACCGACCAGGGTGGCGCCGACCAGCACGCCGTCCCGGATGATCACCTGCTTGTAGATCCCCCGGCGCGGCTCGCTGTAGACGATCACCTCGTCCTCGTCGGACTCCGGTTCACGCAACCCCATCGACGCGACGTCGATGCCGGCCACCTTGAGCTTCGTGGAGATCTTGGAGCCCAGATAGGCCGCGTCGGAGGAAGTGCCGGTGATGTGATCGGCCAGCACCTTCGCCTGGTCCCAGAGCGGCGCGACCAGGCCGTACAGCTCCCCGCGGTGCTGGGCGCACTCGCCCACCGCGTAGATGTCCGGCTCGTCGCGCACCCGCATCTGGTCGTCCACCACGATGCCGCGCTCGACCGGGAGGTCGCTGTCCGCGGCGACCTGGGTGTTCGGCCGGATGCCGGCGGCGACCACCACGACGTCGCACTCGATCACGGTGCCGTCCGCGAGCTTGACCCCGGTGACCCGGTCCTTGCCCAGGATCTCGCTGGTCATCGCGTTGACGATCACGTCGATGCCGAGCCGGTTCTCGACGCTGTCCTTGAGCATCGCGCCGGCCCGCTCGTCGAGCTGGGTGTTCATCAGGTGGCCCATGGCGTGCAGCAGGGTCACGTGGCCGAGGTGGTTCTGCAGGCCGCGGGCCGCCTCCAGGCCGAGCAGGCCGCCGCCGATCACGACCGCCCGCTCGTGGTCCCGGGCGTACCGGATCATGGCGCGGGTGTCGTCGAGCGTGCGGAACGCGAAGACACCCTGGTGGTAACCGCGCTTGGGGTGGTGGATGCCCTTGATCGGCGGGGTCCAGGCGCTGCTGCCGGTCGCGATGATCAGCTTGTCGTACGGCGTCCGGCTCCCGTCGTCGCCGTGGACCACCTTCGCCCGCCGGTCGATCCGCTCGATCTTCACGCCGGCGTGCAGCGTGATCCCGTTCTCGGCGTACCACGCGAGGTCGTTGAGGAAGATGCCGTCCTCGGTCTCCACCCCGGCGAGCAGGTTGGACAGCATGATCCGGTTGTAGTTGCCGTACGGCTCGTCACCGAACATCGTGATGCTGAAGTCGCCGTCGCGGGCGAGGATCTCCTCGACCGTGCGGGCGCCGGCCATGCCGTTGCCGATCACAACGAGACGTTTCATCGGGTCCCAGTCCCTTCCGGCGCTCGAACGGTCGCCGTCACGGGACGTAGCGTCTCGGCCGCCCGTTAACCCGGAGGACGTGTTGCGGTGACGCTGAGGTCAGATAATCCCTACAACGCCCGGCCGGCCGATGTGAGCCGGGCGGCGTCGAAGCGGCGCAGCACCAGGTCGGCCACCGCCGGGTCGTGACACAGCGGCGGCGTCACCGCATCGGCGCCGGCGCTCTGCAACGTACGATAGAAAAGGCCCTCGGCCAGCAGATAGGCGGCCACCGCGACCCGCCGGGCGCCCCGCGCGCGCAAGCGCGCCACCTCGTCCGCCACCCGCGGCCCGCTCCCCGAGGTGTACCCGACGGCGGCCGCGCCCAGCTCGGCGGCGACACCGTCCACATCGGCCCGCCACACGGGATCCGAGGAACCCGCGGCCGCCAGCACCACGGCGTCCGCGTCCGGCAGGTCGCGGCGCATCGCCTCGCGGAGCACGGGGTCCGGGCCGAGCGGCGGCGTCACCGGGATGTCCGTGCCGGCGACGGCCTCGGCGATGTCCACCCGCACGTGATAGCCGCAGGAGAGCAGCAGCGGCACCACCACGGCGGCGGCACCGGCGGCCGGCACGATCTCGGCGACCTTCGGCTCCTGCACGTCGACGTAACACAGCCGGACGTCCAGGCCGGGCCGGCGCCGGGCCACCGCGGCGGCCAGCTCCTGGATCTGCCGACGGCCGGCGGGCGAGCGGGTGCCGTGCGCGACGGCGATCAGGGTCTCGGTCACGGTCTTCTCCTCGCGGTCGGTGCGACAGGGCGGAGAGCGGCCCGGCAGGCGCCGGGCACGCCGGCTGCGGCCCGGCACCCTTGCCGGACCCTCAGCTTTCTTGCTCGGGCGGTACGCGCTACGCGCACCGTGGTGGTGCGGACACGTCGTCGCGGCCCGCCGGCCGGCGCCCGTCCCGCCTTCGCGGGGTGGGCCCGTCCCGCCTTTCCCGTGCGGGCGGCCTCGTCCTCAGGCCGCTTCGTCCATGCGCAGGCGGTAGCCGCGCTTGATGACCGTCTCGATGTGCTTGCCGGAGCCGAGCGCGGCACGCAGACGGGCCACCGCCACGTCCACCGCGTGCCCGTCGTTGCCCCGCGGCAGCGCCTCGGCCAGCTGGTCCTTCGACACCACGGCGCCGGGGCGGCGGGCCAGCGCGGACAGGATCGCCATCGCCGCCGGGGCCAGCGTGTGGGTGGTCCCGTCGATCAGCACGGCGTGCCCGCGCACCTCCAGGGTGGAACCCGCGACCCGCAGCCGCAACGCCCGCCGGGGCAGCTCGTCGGTGACCGTCTTGATCAGCGCCCCCAGCCGGAAGCGCTCCGGCATCACCACCGGGACACCGCGCTCGACCAGCGGCGCCGCGGTCACCGGCCCCACGCAGGCAGCCAGCGTGCGGCCCGCGAACGCCCCCGTGACGTCCGCGCGCGCCTCCTCCGCGAGCTGCAGGAACGCCTTCACCGCCGGGGCGCTGGTGAACGTGACCGCGTCGATCTGCCGGGCCGCGACCTGCTCGATCAGGCGTTTCACCGGGGCCACGTCCGGCGGCAGCGCCCACCGGTAGACCGGCACCTCGACCACCGCGGCGCCGGCCGCCCGCAGCGCGGCGACGAACTCGGTCTGCGGCTCGCCGTGCTCCTGCACCACGATCCGCCGTCCGGCGACACCCTCGTCGAGCAGCCGCTGCAGCACCTCCTCGGAGGCCTCGGTCTTGGCCGCCCACTCCTCGATGAGGCCCGCCGCCCGGATCGCGCCGCACGGTTTCGGGCCGCGCGCCAGGATCCGCGCGTTGCGCAGCGAGGCCCGCAGCACCTCACCCATCCCCCAGCCCTCGGCCGCCTCCAGCCAGCCCCGGAAGCCGAACCCGGTGGTGGCGACGACCAGGTGCGGCTCCAGCCCGATGCAGGCCGCGGTCGCCGCGTGCAGGGCGTCGTCGTCGATCAGCGGGATGATCGTGATGGCCGGCGCGCTGACCACCCGCGCGCCGCGCCGCTCCAGCAGCGCCTCCATCTCGGTGCGGCGCCGTTCCGCCGTGACCGCCACGGTGAAGCCGGCCAGTGCGCCCTCGATCATCCGGTCCCCATCCTGTGCCGCCAACGCCCGCTCCGGCCGCCGTCGTGCCTGGCCGCCGGTCCTGCCCGAGCCTCGACGCAAGAGTCCTAAGGGCTCATTTCGGGAGGAGCGCGACCATGTTTCCGCGAGAATAACGGCTGTTCACTTGGCGTGATCGCGTCGTTGTGAGCTGTTGATCATGTCCCGGAGACATCGTCCGGCCGGTCGAAGAGCGAACCCTCCACACCCAGAATCCGGCGGATCTCGGCGATGTGGTGAAACGCGGCGATCCGCCCGTCGATCAGCCCCACCCGGTAGTCCGCCCCGACCTCCGGGTCCACGGCGATCTGCGGGTCCCGAAACCCGGCCGCCCCGTCCACCCGCCCGGCGTTGTAGGCCACCAGAGCGTCGTCCATCGTCTCTCCCCGCGCTTGCCGTCGCGCCAGGCTCGCACAGGAAGATCAGCCGGCCCACCGGCCGACCGTCCGGATCACACCGGCCCGTCCGCATGACATGACGCCTCGCCCTGCGGGTCAGCACCCCGATGCGGGGCCCACTGCCCGCCCGCGGGTGCCTACGGCCCGGCCTCGGCGGGCCATGCGCGCGCCCTCGCCGCCGGGAACGCACGCGTTGTGCCTCTCGTCCCGGAATCCACGCGCCGCACCCTCGCTCCCCGGACCCCGCCGCAGCCTCGCTCCCAGGACCCCGCGCGCCGCCTCGCCCCCGCGCGACACCCCGGCGACACCACGCGCCGCACCCTTCGCCAGGGACCCGCGGCCCGCGCCCCACGCACGGCGCCCAGCTGCAGTGGTTCGCCTTGCAGCCGGCCGGTGGGGTGAGGGTGACCGGGCGCCTCCGCCCGGCGGGCGCGCTGCGGCCTGGAGTTGCAGCTGGTCGCGGGGTAGGCACGGCACTGGTCGCCGATCGTACGAAATAGGGGGAAAGAGCGACCCGGCAGTGAGGGTGACTCAAACGCCGAGCAGGCCGGAGGCCCGCCAGAGGGCCGCACCCGGGCCGCCGATCAGGTCGAGGTCGCGCAGGAACGCGACGACCCGCTCCCCCGCCCACCGCATGGTCTCCTGGTGGTGCGGGTTGGCCCGCGCCGCCTGCCGGCCTTCCCGCGGGCCGATGCCGACGGCCCGGTACACGCGGGGGTCGATGAGCCGGGTGCCGGTCAGGTACGCGGCGCGGCCGATCACCAGTTTGTCGAAGGCGAGCCGGCCGCGGCCCGCCGTCCGGATCTGCCGGGCCAGTTCCTCCCGGGCGTACCGGACGTGCCGGGCCTCCTCGACGACGTGGATGCGGGACACCATCCGGACCAGCGGCTGCACATCCTCGGCGGCCATCGCCTCGCGTTGCAGGGTGTCCAGGATCTCCTCGGCGATCAGGATCGCGGCGTACATCCGGGGGCCGGTGCCGGTGTGCGCGATCCACGTGCCGAGTGCCTGGTTGAAGCCGCGCGGCTGGTAGACCGGGGTGCCGAGGCGGGCGATCATGCGGCCGAACATCACCGAGTGGCGGCACTCGTCGCCGATCTCGGTGAGCGCGTACTGGGCGTGCGGGGCTGTCGGGTCCTGCTTGAAGTACTCCCGGACGAGCAGCTGCATGAGGATGGTCTCGAACCAGACGCCTAGGCCGGCGATCGACGCGACCTCGTGCCTGGTGAGCTCGATCCGCTGCTCCTCGGTGAGCTGGTCCCAGATCGCGGTGCCGTAGAGGCTGGACCGGTGCGGCGGGACGAAGTATTTCCCCTCGGCGAACGGCGCCGCCCAGTCGATCTCCATCTCGGGGTCGTAGGAGTGCTCGGCGGAGGCGTGGAGAAGCCGGGTGGCGGTGCGGTCGCGATCGGACATCAGGGCCTCCGAGAACAGGACGACGCTTGACGTTACCGGCGGTAACAGTTACTTCTAGTACTATGAGCCCGGTCACCCCACCCGTCAATCCCGGCTCCGGCGGCCCGAACCGTTCCGACGGCCGCCGCGGCCGCTGGGAGAACCATCGCGAGCAACGCCGGGCGGAGCTGACCGCGGCCGCCATCGACGCCATCCGGGTGCACGGCCCCGACGTGGGCATGGAGGCGATCGCCGCCCACGCCGGCGTCAGCAAGCCGGTGCTCTACCGGTACTTCGCCGACAAGTCGGAGCTGTGGCTGGCCGTCGGGCAGCAGGCCGGTGCGATGGTGGTGGAGGCGATGGTCCCGGCGGTCGCGGCGGTCCGCGAGGAACGCGAGATCATCGGGGCCGCGATCGACGTCTACCTGGCGCACATCGAGAACGACCTCAACCTGTACCGGTTCGTGGTGCACCAGCCGGACATCGCCCGGCACCGCGACGTGGTCGCCGACGTGGTGGACACCGTGGCCAGCGGCCTGGCCCGGATCCTCGGTGACCGGCTGCGCGCCCGGGGCCTGGACTCCGGCGCCGCGCTGCCCTGGGCTTACGGGGTGGTCGGATATGTCCAGTCGGTGGGCGACTGGTGGCTGCGCCAGCAGCAGCCGATCAGCCGGGCGGCGCTCTGCGACTACCTGACGACGTTCCTCTGGGGCGGCATCGCGGGGATCCGCCGCGCCGCCGACGTCCCCGGCGGGCTGACGGCACACGAGGGGTGGGCACGTGATCTATGAGGGACCGGCCACCGTGCTCCTGGACGACGGGCCGATCGCGGTCACGATCCGGATGTCGGCACGGTTCGAGCCGATCGAGGGACGGTTCCGCTGGGCCGGGCGGACCGGGCCGGACGACGTGCTGCGCGAGCGGGTCGGCGGCGGCCTGCGCGAGGCGACGTTGATCGTCCCGGGTTTTCCGGGTATCCCGGTGCGACTGAGCGAGCCGGACCCGTGGGGCGGAGTTCGGCTCTCCGGGATCGGCACCCCGCCGTGGCTTGCTCCTTCGGAGGTCGAGAATGCCCACTGACCAGCACTTCGACGTTGTCATCGTGGGCGCCGGCCTGTCCGGCATCGGCGCCGCCTGGCGGTTGCAGAAGCAACGGCCCGCCGACACCTACGCGATCCTGGAGGCCCGGGACGCGATCGGCGGCACCTGGGACCTCTTCCGCTACCCGGGCGTGCGCTCGGACTCCGACATGTACACCCTCAGCTATCCCTTTCGGCCGTGGCGCGAACCGGAGTCCCTGGCGTCCGGCGACAAGATCCGCCGGTACATCGAGGAGACCGCCGAGGAGGCGGGCATCACCCGGCACATCCGGTTCGGCGCGCGGGTGGTGCGCGCGGACTGGTCCACCGCCGACGCCCGCTGGACCGTGCGCACCGCCGCCGGTGACGTCTACACCTGCCGATTCCTCTACGGCTGCGCCGGCTATTACAGCTACACCGAGGGATATCAGCCGGACTTCCCGGGCCTCGGCGAGTTCCGTGGGCAGGTGGTGCACCCGCAGTTCTGGCCGGCCGGCCTGGATTACCGCGGCAAGCGCGTGGTCGTCATCGGCAGTGGCGCCACCGCTGTCACGCTGGTGCCCGCGATGGCCGGCGACGCGGCGCACGTCACGATGCTCCAGCGCTCGCCGTCGTACGTCACCCCGCTCCCGGACCGGGACGTGCTCGCCGACCTGGCCCGCCGCCTGCTGCCGCCACGGGCGGCCAACCGCGTCGCCCGCGCCAAGAACATCCTGCTGACCCAGGCCTTCTACCAGCTGGCGCGGCGCCGGCCGCAACTGGTGCGCCGCACGCTGCGCGGCATCGCGATCCGCTTCCTGCAGAACCCGGGGTACGTGGACGAGCACTTCAAGCCCCGGTACGACCCGTGGGACCAGCGGCTCTGCGTGATCCCGTCGGGCGACCTCTACACCACGATCACGTCCGGGCGGGCGTCGGTGGTGACCGACCACATCGACCGGTTCGTGCCCGAGGGGATCCGGCTGAGGTCCGGCACGGTGCTCGAGGCGGATGTGGTGGTGACCGCGACCGGGCTGTCGCTGCTGCCGGTCGGCGGTATCGACCTCGCCCTCGACGGCGAGCCGGTCGAGGTGGGCGGGCGGGCCTCCTACCGCGGGCTGATGCTCAGCGGCGTGCCGAACTTCGCGTACTGCATCGGGTACGTCAACGCGTCCTGGACGCTGCGCGCCGACCTGTCCCACCGTTACGTGCTCAAGCTGCTCGACCACCTGGACCGCCACGGGTACGCGACGGCCACCCCCACCGCGCCCGCCGCCGCCGGCCGGCCGCTGCTCGACCTCTCCTCCGGTTACGTGCAGCGGGCACTCGACAAGTTCCCGGTGCAGGGCGACCGCGACCCGTGGATCGTGCGGCAGAACTACCTGCGCGACGTGGTCACCACGCCGCGCGCCGACGTGACCCGGGACATGACGTTCACCCGGCGTACCGCTCCCCTGCCGAAGGAAGAGGTTGTGCGATGAGACTCCCCGGATACCGGTTCGCCGGGCGGACCGCCGTGCTCACCGGCGCGGCCGGCGGCATCGGCGAGCAACTGGCGTACGGCCTGGCCGCGCGCGGCAGCTCGCTGGTCCTGGTCGACGTGGACGAGGGCCGGCTGACGGCGGTTGCTGATCGGATCCGGACGGCTCACCCGGGCATCGCCGTGCGGACGATCGTCGCCGACCTGGCCGACCGCGCGGCCGTCGAGGCGGTCGCCGCCGAGGTGCTCGCCGAGCACCCGGCCGTCGGCCTGCTGATCAACAACGCCGGGATCGCGCTGGGCGGGCGCTTCGACCAGGTGTCGGTCGAGCAGTTCGAGACCGTGATGAACGTGAACTTCCGCGCTCCGATGCTGCTCACCCACGCCCTGCTGCCGGCGCTGACCGCCACGCCGGGCGCGCACCTGGTCAACGTGTCCAGCCTGTTCGGGCTGATCGCGCCGCCCGGGCAGAGCGCGTACAGCGCCAGCAAGTTCGCGCTGCGCGGGCTCAGCGAGTCGCTGCGCGCGGAACTTGCGGAGAACGGCGTGGGGGTGACCACGGTCCATCCCGGTGGCATCCGGACCCGCATCGCCGAGTCCGCGCTCGTCGGCTCACGCGTACCGGAAGAAGAGGTCGAACCCAACCGCAAGCTGTTCGCCGCCCTGCTCAGCTATCCCGCCGACAAGGCCGCGGAGCAGATCCTGCGCGCTGTCGCGAAGCGGCAGGCGCGGCTGCTCATCGCCGCCAGCGCCAAGGCGCCGGACATCCTGGCCCGGCTTCTGCCGGTCGGTCACGCGCGGATCGTGCGCGCGCTCACGGTCGCCCGCGGCGGCGGCGCGGCCAAGGCGGTGGTCCGGCGATGACCTTCCTGGAGGTACGGGGTACGCGCGTGCGTTTCCACGCGAGCGGGGACGAGGGCGCGCCGCCCGTGGTGGTGCTGCACGGCATCGGCCGCAGCCTGGAGGACTGGTCGGCGCAGCACGACGAGCTGGACCCGTCGTTCCGCGTGATCAGCATCGACATGCCCGGGTTCGGGCTGTCGCAGCGGCTGCCGGTGCCGACCACCCTGCCGGCGCTCGCCGACGGGGTGTGGGCGACGCTCGACACCCTCGGCGAGACCCGGCCGGTACACCTGATGGGCAACTCGCTCGGCGGCGCGGTGGCGATGACCATGCTGGCCGGCGCGCCGTCGCGGGTGTCCACACTGACCCTGGTCAACAGCGCCGGCTTCGGGCGGGAGGTGACCGCGGCGCTGCGCCTGCTGTCGGTGCCCGTGCTGGGGCGGCAGATGCTGCGCCGCATCGACCGGTGGACGGCGCCGCGGGTGGAACGGTCGCTGTTCGCCGACCGGGCGATGGTCACGCCGGAGCGGGTGGAGATGGCCGTCCGGATCGCCCGGCAGCCGGACTTCGCCGCGGTCTACCTGGAGATGGCCAAGGCGCTCGGCGGCTTCCGCGGCGTCGGCGCGAGCTGGCGCACGGACCTGCTGGCCCGGGTGAAGGACCACGTCAAACCGACGATGATCGTCTGGGGTGAGCGGGACCTGATCCTGCCGTGCGCACACCTGGCGGCGGCCCGGGCGGCGTTCCCGCACGCGGAGTCGCACATGTTCGCTCGCACGGGGCACATGCCGCAGATCGAGCGGCCGGCGGAGTTCGCGGCCCTGGTGCGGCCGATGCTGGCGTCGGTGTCGGTCTAGCCCTTTGCGGGGACCCGGCCCGGGCGGCGGCTGAGGTTTCGCCGCCCGGGCCCACCCATTCCCCAATGGTGCGTCGAGGACTCTGGTTCCCCGCCGGCCCCGGTTCTCACTTCTTCCCCTGATTTTCTGCGGACTTTTTCCCGCGGCGCACGGTGATCTCATGGCGCGCGGCATGCCGCGGCAGCGTGGCGAGCACCGCACCCGGATCGATCGTCGCGGCAGTCGCCGGGTCCACGACGATGACGGCGAGCCGGAACTTGTCCTCGCCGGCCGTGTCCGGCCTGGTCACCTCGCAGCTGAAGGTCCGGCCGCCGGGGCAGGGGCTCTCCGGCCGGTAGGCGCCGCCGGACCCCTGACGCGACAGCAGCCAGACCTCGTAGCCGTCGAGTTCGTGGCCGCCGGAGTCAGCCGTCCCCGTGACGGTCGTCGTGCCGGTGATCGTCTCCCCGTCGCGCGGCGAGGTGATCCTGACGGTCACCGGGGTGGCTCGTGGCCTGGCCGGCGTTGGCTGCTCGGCGGCCGTCGTGGAGGCCGCCGGCTGCTGTGCGGCCGTTGAGGGTGGCGCGGTGTCGATTGTCATGGTGCTGGGGCGGGCCGTACTGCCCATGCTCGCCGGTGAGGTCGGCGGCGCGGAGGCTTCGTGGCCGGGCGACTTCGACGGGGAACGGCCGAAAGGTGCCAGGCCGGGCGGTGCGCCTGACGCGGGGGTGGACGGTTCCGGGGTGACAGTGGCTGCTTCCGGCGGCCGGGCTTCGTGGTCGCGGGCGCTGCCGCGCAGGGCCGGTCCGGCGAGTGCCAGGGCGGCTACGCTCCCCACCGCTGCGACCAGAACCACGACGCGGACGTCGGTTCTCTGCGCCCGGTGCAGCGGCCGTCCGGTCCCATGGTCAGGGGCGCGCCTCCTCACCCGGTCGGGCACGCGCGGGGTGACATCCATCCAAGCGCCTTCCGCATGGTCCGATGCCGCCGGGAGGACGTCCACCTGAACACCGCCCGGCAGCAGGTTCAGCGCGAATAACCCGTTATGCCCCGATTCGGATGCGGGCGTTGCGTGCGCCGCCACCCTCTCTGTCCGTCGACCACCCCCTCTGGCCAGGCCGCCCGCTGACCGTGGGCAGCCCCTCAGCCGACCTACCCACTGCCCGGGAATCCCCCCGGCGGCCGCGCCCCGCTGACCGGCGAGCGCCCCGCTGCCCCGTGACAGTCCTGCTGCCCGCGACCGTGCTGCTGCCCCGCGACCGTGCTGCTGACCGCGACCGTCCTGCCGCGGCGGCGGGGTTCAGGTGTTGCGGCGCAGGGCGTCGGGCCAGCCGCGGACCTGGTCGGCGTCGCGGGCGCCCGGACCTACGTAGTCGGCGGACGGCCGGATGATTTTGCCCAGGCGTTTCTGCTCCAGGACGTGCGCGCTCCAGCCGGCGGTGCGCGCGCACGCGAAGACGGCCGTGAGCATCTCGGCGGGGACGCCGGCGAAGTCGAGGACGACCGCGGCCCAGAACTCCACGTTGGTCTCCAGCACCCGGTCCGGCTTGCGCTCGCGCAGTTCGGCCAGGGCGGCGATCTCGAGTTCGCGGGCGGCCTCGTAGCGGGGCGCACCCAGCTCACGGGCGGTCTGCCGCAGGATCCGGGCCCGCGGGTCCTCGGCGCGGTAGATCGCGTGACCGAAGCCCATCAGCCGCCGGCCGCTGTCGAGCACCTGCCGCACGTAGGAGCGCGCGTCCGCCCCGCCCTCCACCGCCTCGATCATCGTGAGCGCGCGGGCCGGGGCGCCGCCGTGCAGAGGGCCGGAGAGCGCGGCCATGGCGGCGGACAGGCAGGCGGGAGCGTCGGCGCCGGTGCTGGCGACCACCCGGGCGGTGAACGTGGAGGCGTTCATGCCGTGTTCGGCGGCACAGATCCAGTACCGGTCCAGCGCGATGACGTGCCGCGGGTCCGGCTCCCCCCGCCAGCGGATCATGAACTGCTCGGTGACGGTACGGCCGGCGTCGACCAGGTGCTGCGGCACGGCGGGCAGGTCGCCGCGGGCGGCCTGGGCGACGTACGAGAGGATGGCCGCCGACGCCCGTGCCAGGTCGTCGCGGGCCCGGCGGTCCTCGATGTCGATCAGCTGCCCGAGCTGCCACTGCGCGGCCAGCATCGACACGGCCGCCTGCACGTCCACCCGGATGTCGCCGGTGCGCACCGGGATGGGTAGCGGCTCCGCCGCCGGCAGGCCTCGTTCGAAGTCACCGTCGGCGAGCAGCCCCCACACGTCACCGAAGGAGACCTGACCGGCGAGCGACTGGATGTCCACGCCGCGGTAGCGCAGCGACCCGCCGTCGCGGTCCGGTTCAGCGATCTCGGTGTCGAACACGACGACACCGGCAAGCCCTGGATTGACAGTCAACATGCCCTCAAATCTGAAATTCGGAAGACTTGATGTCAATGTTGATCCAGTCAACATGAGAACATCAGCACATGACGAGAAGTGGGGCCTGCCGATGAGCTCCGATGCGCTACTGACCACCGAGCAGGTGGCCGAACGACTGGGGGTCAAGCCGGCCACCGTCTATGCCTATGTGAGTCGCGGCCTGCTCACCAGCGTGCGCAACGCCGACGGGAAGAACAGCCTGTTCAGCAGGGACGAGGTGGACACGTTCGCGGCGAGCCGCAAGCGGACGGCCACCCCGGCGGTCCGGACCGGGATCACGCTGATCAAGGACGGCGGGCTCTACTACCGGGGGCGGGACGCGACGGTGCTCGCCGGGACGGCCACCTTCGAAGCGGTGACCAGCCTGCTCTGGACGGGAGACCTGGCGGACACCGAGTTTCCGGTCGACTACGACCTGATCGGCCTGGCCGCCGCGGTGACCCGTCCGCTGCCGGCGAGCGCCCGGCTCACCGACCGGCTCCGGGTCATCGTGGCCGCCGTCGCCGCCGCCGATCCGCTGCGCTTCGACACGGCGCCGGCCGCGGTCGTCGCCACCGGCCGTCAACTGCTCGCGACCATGGTGCACGCCCTGCCGCTGTGCATCGGGGTCGCCCCGGCCCGGCGGACCGGCCTGGCCGAGGCCCTGTGGTTCCGGGTGTCCGCCGATCCGCCCACCCCGGCCGGGTTGCGCGTCCTCGAAGCGGCGCTGATCCTGCTCGCCGACCATGACCTGGCCGCCTCCACGCTGGCCGCACGGGTCGCCGCCTCCACGCGCGCCCACCCCTACGCGGTGGTCGGCGCCGGCCTCGCCGCCCTGGACGGTCCGCTGCACGGGGCGGCGAGTGCTCTCGCGTACCCCCTGTTGCTGGAAGCCGTGAACGGCCTGGATCCGGTCGCCGGCATCTCCGACCGCCTGCGTGCGGGTCTCCCGGTGCCCGGCTTCGGGCATCCGCTGTACCCCGGTGACGATCCGCGCGCCACCAGGATCTTCGAGCTGTTGGGCGACGGGCCGGTGCGGCAGACCGCGATGCGGCTGGCGGACGCCATGCGCGCCCGGTCCGGCACCGCCCCCAACGTCGACCTGGCCCTCGCCGCCCTCGCACTGCACCACCGGATGCCGCCGGACGCCGGCGAGGCGATCTTCGCGGTGGCGCGGACCGCCGGGTGGCTCGCACACGCCCTGGAGGAGTACGCCGACCGGCCGTCCCGTTTCCGCCCCAGTGGGCGTTACGCCGGTCGTCAGCCGGGCTGACTTCGCTTTGGCGCACTCGTGGTCCGTGCAGGATCCATGAGTTCGACTACCGTGAATCTCATGACAGCCGGACGAGTCGGCTGGGCCGTCCTCGGGACGCTCCTGATGGCAATAGCCGTCGTCACGGGCGTTCGGTACGGCGTGGCCGCGATGATGACCACGGTGGTGTTCGCCTTCCTGCCGCTGGTCCGATGGCGGCCGCTGCGGACGGCGTGGATCCCGCTCGCCGCGCTGGTCGCGTTCACGGTGTGGCCGGTGTGGCCACCGCTGTTCGGTGCGGGGCTGGGCTGGCTGATCGGCATCGCCGGCGTCCGGGTGTTCAGCCGGGCCGACGAGCGTGCGGCCGCCGCCGAACCGGGGCGGCTGGGCATGCGGGTGCTCGACCTCGACCACATGCCCGGGCAGGTCGCGGAGTCGGATCCTGCCGCGGCGCGGGTCGTTGAGCCGGCTCCCGCACCGCCGAGGACGCCGCGCAGGCCTGGGCCGCGGGCGGGGCGCGCCTCCGTCCCGAAGCCGGCGGCGCAGCAGCCCGGTGCCTCCGCCGACCGGCCGGGCCCTGCGGTCCCCCCTGCAGAGCCGAGACCGGGCGCCAGGGCGGAGCCGTCGCCCGTGATCGATCCGGGGCGGAGCCCGGAGGCCGACGAGCCCCGGGCTTCGTCGCAGCGCGAGGCAGAGACGCCGGGCCGAACCGGGCACCGGCCCGGCGCGAAGCCGGAACCGAAATTCCCGGCGAACCGGACGCCGCGGGCCGCCGCCAGCCCGGAACCGAAGAACGCGGCGAAGCCGAAACCGCCGGCGAGACCCGAGCCGGGAACGGGGCCACGACCGGGGCCGGCCGCAAGGCCGAGGCACGGTCAGGAGCCGGGCGCGGGCCGTTGACCAGCGGCGGACACGGGTCGGGCCGGGCGCCGAAGCGGGGTGGGACAGCTCGGCCGAAGCGGGCGCGACCGCCGCCCCGGGCCGTCGTAGGCTTCCGGCATGACCTCACCCGAGCCGCAGGAGATCAGCCTGCTGAAGGCGTTGCATTCCACGCCGGCCCGCCGTTACCTCTCCGACCAGCCGATCAGCGACGACGTGATCCGGGCGATCCTGGACGCCGCCATCCGCGGGCCGTCCGCCGGGAACGGTCAGTTCTGGAGCTGGATCGTGGTGCGGGACCCGCAGACCAAGCGGCAGATCGCCGAGTGGTACAGGGAGGGCTGGGAGCGGCATTACGGCTCGCGGCGGGAACAGATCCTCAACGCGCCGGAGGGCGAGGCGCTGAGCAAGCGGAGTTTCCTCTCCGCCGACCACCTGGCGAACCACCTGGAAGAGGCCCCGGTCTGGATCTTCCCGGTGATGCTGGGCGCGGCGAGGTCGACGAATCCGCGGCTGGGGTCGTCGATCTACGGGGCGGTGCAGCAGCTGATGCTGGCGGCACGGGCCTACGGGATCGGGGCGACGCTGACCACGCTGCACGTCGGGCACGAGGAGGACGTGCGCAAGCTGCTCGGTCTGCCGGACGACGCGCTGACCATGGCCTTGATCCCGCTCGGCTACCCGAGCAAGGGCCGCTGGTCGCAGCCGAAACGCCGGCCGCTCGACGAGGTGGTCCACTTCGAGCGCTTCACCCCACCGGCCGAGGCCTGACCAGCACGCCGGCCGGCCGCACGGCGGCCGGCCTGACCAGCACGGGGGCCGGCCTCAGGACGGCCGGCCTGACCAGCGCGGCGGCCGGCCTCAGGACGCCAACGTCGCATAGCGGCCGCCGTCGCGGAGCAGCGAGTCATGCGTGCCCGACTCCAGGATCCGCCCATGGTCGATCACCGCGATCTGATCGGCGTCGCGCACTGTGGACAGCCGGTGCGCGATGGTCACCGTCGTCCGGCCCCGCGACAACTCGTCGAACGCCCGCTGCACCGCACGCTCCGTCTCGTTGTCCAGCGCGCTGGTAGCCTCGTCGAGGACCAGGATCCGCGGGTTCCGCAGCAGCGTGCGCGCGATCGCGATCCGCTGCTTCTCGCCGCCCGAGAACCGGTGCCCGCGCGAGCCGACCATCGTGTCGTACCCGTCGGGCAGGCGTGCGATCAGCGCGTGGATCTGCGCCGCCGTCGCCGCCGCCGCGATCTCGTCGTCGGTGGCGTCCGGCTTCGCGTACCGCAGGTTCTCCCGGATCGTCGTGTGCAGCAGATAGGTCTCCTGGCTGACCACACCGACGATGCCCGCCAGGTCGGCCAGCGACAGCGACCGGATGTCGACGCCGTCGACGGTGACGCGGCCGGACGTCGGGTCGTGGAGGCGCGCGATCAGCGCGGCGATGGTCGACTTGCCCGACCCGGTCTCCCCCACCAGCGCGAGCGACGTCCCGGCCGGGACGTCCAGACTCACTCCGGCGAGTGCCGCGGTGCCGCTCCGGTCGTACGCGAAAGTCACGTCCTCGAACCGCAGGTGGCCCCGCACCCGATCGAGCCGCACCGGGCTGGCCGGCTCCTCGATGTCGACCGGCAGGTCGAGGTATTCGAAGATCCGCGCGAACAGGGCGAGGGAGCTGGTCAGCGTCACCCCGACGTCCAGCAGGCTCATCAGCGGCCGGAACAGGTTGCCCTGCAGGGCGGTGAACGCGACGAGCGTGCCGATGCTCATCCCGCCGGCCGCGAACGGCAGCCCGGCGGCCAGGTAGATCGCCGCCGGGATCACCGCGAACACGATGCTCATCGCGGCCATCCGCCAGCGCCCGGCCAACTCGGAGCGCAGCTCCAGGTCGATGAGCCGCCGCGACGACGAGGTGAAGCGGGCGATCTGGGCGTCGCCGGCGCCCATCGTCTTGCTCAGCTGGATGCCGCTGATCGACAGGCCCTCTTCGATGATCACGTTGAGGTCGGCGAGCTCACGCTGCCGCTCGGCGGTGATCTTCTGGCGCATCCGGGCGACCCGCCGGGTCAGCAGGACCGCCGGCGGCAGCGCGATCAGCGACACCAGCGTGAGCTGCCAGGACAGGGCGGTCATCGCGACCAGTGTGGCGATGACGGTGGTGAAGTTCGCGGCGACCGAGCCGGCGGTGGAGGTGACCACCTGCTGCATGCCGCCGATGTCGTTGGTGATCCGGGACTGCACCTCGCCGGTGCGGGTGCGGGTGAAGAAGCCGACGGACTGCCGTTGCAGGTGCGCGAAGACCTCGGTGCGCAGCCGGTGCATGACCCGCTGACCGACCGAGGTGGAGATCCACGTCTGCACGACGCCGAGCACGGACGTCACCGCGGCGACCGCGACCATGCCGCCCACCAACCAGACGAGCAGGCGCAGGTCGGCCCGCGGCAGGGCGACGTCGATGACCTCGCGCAGCAGGAACGGCGAGATCATCGCGATTCCGGAGGAGACCACGATGACGGCCACCACGACGGCGAGCTGCCGCCGGTGACCGTCGAAGAGGGCGCCGATGCGGCGCAGCGAGACGGAGCGGGCCTGCGCCTTCTCCGCGGGGGTCGGGCGAGGTGCCGCGCCGCGGCCGGTCATTTTCGCCAAGAGCAGACCTTTCTGGTACGCCCCGGACTCACCGTGTCCGGTCAGAGGCGTCCACGGGGCTTGGGGAACGATGCTGAGGTTACCTCAACGTGAGGGTACAACCGCAACCGTTGCTACCTTGTTCCCGTGGAAGACGACTCGCTGCTCGAGGTGTTCTGGGCGGTTACCCGGCGACTGCGGCACCGAACCCGCGTCGCCCTCGAACCCTGGAACGTCTCACCGTCCCAGTCCCGCGCCATCGGCATGCTGATGAGCCACGGCGAGATGCGGCTCAGCGCGCTCGCCGACCACCTGCGCATCGCCCCCCGCTCCGCCACCGAGGTCGTCGACGACCTGCAGACCCGGGGTCTCGTGGAGCGCCGCCCCGACCCGGCCGACCGCCGTGCGATCCTGGTCGCCCTGACCCCCGCCGGCACCGCGACCGGCGAGGCGATCCGCCAGGCCCGGGCCGCCGAGGGCGAACGCCTCTTCGCCGAGTTGAGCGCCGCCGACCGCGCCGACCTGTCCCGCATCCTCCGCAAACTCCGCGACTGACCGCCTGCAGCCCGCTCCCGCCGACCCCACGGCCGGCTCTCAGCTCTGTTCCGGCAGCCCAGCCCGCACGACCAACCTCATCCTCCACGGCCGGCTCCCAGCGGCCCGGAGCGGCGGTCAGGGGCGGTGGAGCAGCCGCACGGCCAGGCCCGCCGCGCCGGTGGCGCAGAACAGTCCCAGGTAGACACTGTCGATGACCGTCACGAACCCCGTGACGTCCAGCGCCGCCACCGCGCCGATCGCGACCAGGAACCAGACCATCGAAACCCGCGCCACGTGCGCCGCGGCGTCCCGTGCGGCCGGCCCGCGCGCGGAGACCTGCCCACCGGGTTGCACCTGCAGCGAGGCGGCGAAGTCGTCCGCCGCCGCGGCCAGGGTCGGCGCGTCGACCACGCCGCGCATCGCCGTCTCGAAGCGGGCCAGCGCCGCGCGGGCACCGGCGTGCTGCGGGCCGAGCCGGAGCGCCTTGACGACCGCCTCCCGCGCGCTGAGCGGCCGGCCGATCGCGAACAGCGCCAGCCCGTACGTCAACCAGAGGTCGGCGTCGTACCCGGCGAGCTCCACCGCGATCCGCAGCCCCTCGGCAGCCTCCGCCGTCAGCCCCGCGGCGAGGCGGGCCTCGGCGAGCCGGTGGAGCAGACGCGGGTTGCCCGGGTCGTCGTCGCAGGCCAGACCGGCCGCCTGGATCGCCTCGGCGTGCTCGCCCAGCGCGGTGCAGGCCCGGCTCACCCAGAACAGCGTCTCGGCGCCGTCCGGGTCGAGCTGCCAGGCGGCGCCGGCCGCGCGCAGCGCGCCGTGCGGGTCGCCCATGTCGAGCCGGGCCCGGGCCATCCGCTGCCAGGCGCCGATGTTGCCGGGCTCGCGCCCGACGAACGGCGCCAGCAGGTTCGCCGCGTTGTGGGCACGGCCGCGGGCCAGAAGGTCGTCGGCTTCGATCAGCAAGGGCTCGGTTCGCACGCCGCTTCCATCGGCGGCGCGCGCCCCGACCTACGGAACCCGCCCGTTGCTTGCCGGTTGCGCTCCGCCGTCGCTGGGCTGCCCCGCCGCCGGCCGGGCGCGCAGCTCGTCGCGATAGGTGACCAGTGCCTTGGCCATCCCGCCGAGGAACTTCTCGACCGCCTGCAACTCGTCGACGCTGAACTGCTCCATCACCGCGTCGGTGTGCGGGCGCAACGGCGTGAAGAACGCGATCGCCAGCGCCATCCCGGCGTCGGCGTACCGCAGGTGCACCACCCGCCGGTCGCTGCTCTCCCGGGTGCGGCGCAGGTGCCCGCCCCGCTCCAGCCGGTCGATCAGCGCGGTGGTCGCCCCCGACGACAACCCGATCGCCTCGCCGAGGCGGCCGGGCGTCAACGGGTTCCCGTCGCGTTCCGCCTGCATCACCGCGAGCAGGGCGTGCATGTCCGTCGCGTGCAGCTGGTTACGGTTCGCGAACGCGTGGCCGATGTGCTGCGCCTCACTGCTGTACACGTTCAGCAGGTCGACGAGTGTCCTGCGCAACCGCTGGCGTTCGGCGGCTTCTGTCCCTTCCACGGGCCCCAGTGTTGCAGATGCCTCCCCAGTGGTGAACAATCTCGACTATAAAGATTCTTAGTCTTGGAGGATTCATGAGAAGGGCATGGGCGACACTGTTGCTGGCCCTCGTGATCGGCGGGACGGTGTTCGCCCTCGCCGGCACGACCCGGACGGACAACGACCAGACCTCCTCGCTGCCGGCTTCGGCGGAGTCGACCCGGGTCGCGCAGCTGCAGAAGGAGTTCCCGTCGGGGCGCACCAACCCGGCGCTGATCGTCATCACCAAGGGCGGCGCCACGCTCACCGAGGCCGACCTGTCGAGCGTCCAGGACCTGGGGCAGCCGATCCTCTCCGAGGACCGCCAGGCCGCCCTGATCACTGTGCCGCTGCCGGCCAGCGGGGACAGCGACGAGACCATCCGGGTCGTCGACGAGCTGCGCACCGCGGCGAAGGACGGTCTGCCCGCGGGCGTGACGGCACAGGTCACGGGCGGGGCCGGCTTCGGCGCCGACCTGGCGAACAGCTTCAGCGGCGCGAACACCAGGCTGCTCATCGTCACGGTGGTCGTGGTGACCGTGCTGCTGCTCATCACGTACCGAAGCCCGATTCTGTGGATCGTCCCCCTGGCCGTCGTCGGCTTCGCCGACCAGCTGGCGGCCAAGGCCATCGCGCTCTATTCCGAGCACACCAGCCTGGCCATCAACGGGTCGACCACCGGCATCGTGACGGTGCTGGTGTTCGGCGCCGGCACCAACTACGCGCTGTTGCTGATCTCCCGTTACCGGGAGGAGCTGCACCGGCACGAGAACCGGTTCACCGCCATGTCCACCGCGCTGCGCGGGGCCGGTCCGGCCATCGCGGCGAGTGCCGGCACGGTGATCCTGGCGCTGTTGACGCTGCTGCTGGCCAGCCTGAAGACGAACGCCGCGCTCGGCGTCACCGCGGCCACCGGCGTGGCCATCGCGGCGGTGTTCGCGCTGGTCGTGCTGCCGGCCGCGCTGGTGGTCTGCGGCCGCGGCCTGTTCTGGCCGTTCATCCCGCGGGTCGGGCAGGGCGGTCCGGAGGACGGGAAGGGCTTCTGGGCCCGGGTCGGCCGCATGGTCGTACGCCGTCCGGTGGTGGTGACCGTGGTCTCCGTGGCGATCCTGGGTCTGCTGGCGATGGGTGGCCTCGGCACCAGGGTCGGCCTGTCGCAGACCGAACAGTTCCGGGTGGAGGCCGAGTCGGTGGCCGGGCTGGAGTCGCTGAGCCGGCACTTCCCGGCCGGTGCGGCCGGTCCCGCGATCGTGCTGACCGCCCCGGAGAGCGCGGACGCGGTCCTCGGCGCGGTCAGCGACACCCCGGGGGTGGCGCAGGCCCGGATCGGCGAGCGCACCGGGACGTGGGTCAGCATCAGCGCCGTGCTGGAGGCGGCGCCGGACACCGAGGAGGCGTTCGACACGATCCGCGACCTGCGCGAGCGCCTGGACGGGGACGTCCTGGTGGGTGGCAGCGTGGCGACCGCCCTGGACACCCGGGACGCCAGCCGTCACGACCTGGCGGTGATCGTGCCGGTGATCCTCGCGGTGGTGCTGCTGATGCTGATCATCCTGCTCCGGGCGCTGGTCGCGCCGCTGCTGCTTCTCGTCACCGTGGTGGCCAGCTTCATCGCGTCGCTCGGCGCCGGGGCGTGGCTGTTCCGCAACGTCTTCGACTATCCGGCACTGGACACCTCGGTGCCGCTGTTCTCGTTCCTGTTCCTGGTGGCGCTCGGGGTGGACTACAACATCTTCCTGGTCACCCGGGCCCGGGAGGAGACGCCGGCGCGCGGCACCCGGGAGGGCATGGTGCACGCGCTGGCTGTCACCGGAGCGGTCATCACCAGCGCGGGCATCCTGCTGGCGGCGGTGTTCGCGGTGCTCGGTGTGCTGCCGGTGGTCACGCTCACCCAGATCGGCGTCATCGTCGGCATCGGCGTGCTGCTGGACACGCTGCTCGTGCGCACGGTGCTGGTCCCGGCCCTGGCCACCCTCACGGGTGACCGGTTCTGGTGGCCCGGCCGGCCGCAGGACAAAGCCGTGCCCGCCACGGACGAGCCGCGGGAGACTCCACACCCCGCCCACGCCGACCGATGATCGTGTGGTGGGGGCGGGTGCGTTCCCCCCCCCCCACCCCCCCCCCACCCCACCCCAAGCGGGGGGGGGGGTGTTCGGGGGAGGGGGACGAGGGCTGGGGGGGGGGAGCAGAG
>NZ_JBVYOQ010000010.1:0-232888 GCF_056134165.1 Actinoplanes sp. 13
AGCGCGCGTTCGACGAGTACGGCGTCCCGGCGATCGTGTTGTCCGACAACGGCACCGCGTTCACCAGCCGGCTGACCCGGTCCGGCTCCATCTCCACCTTCACCCGCTGCCTGATCGAGCACGGAGTCAGACCGATCAACTCCAGCCCGTATCACCCGCAAACCTGCGGCAAGGTCGAACGCCACCACCAAACCCTGAAGAAATGGCTGTCCACCCGGCCCGTCCCCCACACCATCACCGAACTGCAAACCCTGCTGGACACCTACCGCGACCACTACCACCACCGGCGCCACAGCGCCCTGCCCGGCCGCGGCACCCCCGAACAGGCCTGGGCGGCCGCCACCAGCCTCGGCGGGCCCGGCAGCTTGCCCCGGCAAACCGACGCCACCCTGCACCGCTGCACCGTGGCCGCTAACGGCACCATCGCCGTCGCCGGACACACCACCAGCATCGGCACGACCTACCGCGGCACCACCGTCACCGCCATCCGCGACGGCAACCACGTCACCGTCTACAACCCCGACGGCCACCCGATCGGCCACCTGCACCTGGAACCCGCAAACAGATACATCACCCTCACCCGAACACCATGACCAACAACTGGTGACACATCTACCGGGACTTCCCCTTGACACATGTCTCGGGACAGGACAGCGCGTATCGAGCCCGAACTTCACACACGGTCTTGAGATTGCGTGTGAAGTTGGGGTGCGTATCGAGCCCGAACTTCACACACTGCGTTGGAAAGCCGGTGCCTCCCGCAGCGGGAAGGCACCGGCTTGGCCGATATGGATCAGAGCTGGGCGAGCGAACCCGCGTACATCCTGTCGATCTGCTCGGCGAAGTTGGTCTCCACGCTGCGCCGCTTGATCTTCATGGAGGGAGTGACCTCGCCGTTCTCGATGCTGAGGTCACGGGGCAGGATGGCGAACTTCTTGACCGTCTCCCACCGGTTCAGCTTGGCGTTGAGCTCGGCGATGTAGCCCTCCACCAGAGCGTGCGTCTCCTTCGCGGCGACGATCTCGTCGTAGCTCTTGCCGGCGAGCGGGCCGGCGGCGGCCCACGTCTTGATGGCGTCCTCGTCGAGGGCGATCAGCATGGTGACGAAGTTGCGGTTCTGGCCGATGACGATCGCCTGCGACGTGTACGGGCAGACGGCCTTGAACGCGCCCTCGATCGCCGACGGGGCGATGAACTTGCCGCCGGACGTCTTGACCAGGTCCTTCTTCCGGTCGGTGATCTTGAGGTAGCCGTCGGCGTCGAGCTCGCCGATGTCGCCGGTGCGCAGCCAGCCGTCCTCGGTGAGCGCCTCGGCGGTGGCGTCGGGGAGGTTGTGGTAGCCCCGCATGATCGGCGCGCCGCGCAGCAGCACCTCGCCGTCGGTGTCGATGCGGACCTCGAGGTCGCCGACGGCCTGGCCGACCGTGCCGATCTTGAGCTTGCCGCGCCGGTTCACGAAGTTCGCCGCGCAGGCCTCGGTCATGCCGTAACCCTCGAGGATCGGCAGGTTCGCCGCCGCGAAGAACTCGGAGATGTCCCGGCTGAGCGCGGCCGAGCCGCTGACCAGCACCCGCAGATTGCCGCCGAGGCGGGCCTGCAGCTTCGAGAAGACCAGCTTCTCGGCGATCGAGTACTGCACCTTCAGGCCGGCGGGGAGCGGCTTGCCGGCCTGCTCCAGCGCCACCTTCTTCTTGCCGGTGGCGACCGCCCAGTTGAAGATCTTCGGCTTCAGGCCGGTGCCGGAGATGCCGTTGGTGACGGCCTTGTTGTAGACCTTCTCGAAGATCCGCGGCGGGGCGCACATCAGCGTCGGCCTGATCGCCGAGAGCAGGTCGATCAGCTTGTCCACCCGGCCGTCGACGTAGGTCGGCACGCCCACGTGCAGGATGCCGCAGAGCAGCGTCTTGCCGAACGCGTGCGACATCGGCAGCCAGAGGTAGTGCAGGTCGTCGGGGGAGAACAGGCCGAGGTGCTCCTGAGCGACACCCTCCCAGGTCCAGCCCCGGTGGAGCAGCACCACGCCCTTCGGACGGCCGGTGGTGCCGGAGGTGTAGATCAGGGTGGCGACGTGGTCGGGGGTGAGCTGGGCGATCACGTCGTCGATCAGGCCGGGGTCGCGGCCGAGCGCCTCGGCGCCGAGCTGCTCCAGGTCGGCCAGGGTGATCTGCGGCGGGGTGGCGCCGGCGTCGGCCGGGCCGTCGATCAGCACCACCTTGGTCAGCGAGGTCTCCGCACCGACGATCTTCAGTGCCTGCTGCGCGTTCTCCGCGATCAGCACCTTGGAGCCGGAGTCGGACACGATGAACGCGGTGTCCTCGGGCTCGGTGGTGGGATAGACCGTGGTGGCCGCGCCGCCGGCGACGTTGATGCCGAGGTCGGCGAGGATCCACTCGAGCCGCGTGTTGGACAGGATCGCGACCCGGTCCTCGATGCCGACACCCAGCTCGCGCAGGCCGGCGCCGATCGCCTTGGCGCGGTCGCCCACCTGTCGCCAGGTCAGCCACGCGGGGCCGGTGTCGGTGGAGTTCGGCGCGGCGAGCGCCCGGGCGTCCGGGGTTTTCGCCACGCGCTGGAAGAGCATGTCCGGGATTGACCGGTAGGGAACCTCGAGAGCCATATCGGGTGCCGCCTTCGACCGAAACGGTGTGTTAGTAACGTGAGTGTTACCGGAGGGTAATGCGCGTCCGGCGTCAGGGCTAGAGTGCTGATCTATAGAACCGGGCACCCCAATCCTAGTCAGCGGCGATCTGCGGGCGAGACAGCCGCCCGGCTGAGAACAGACTGAGAATCAGCCACGTGGATCTGGTCATCGAGATCGAGCCGGGATCCGGCGGGACGACCGCCGCGGTCTACCGGGCGCTGCGCGCGGCCATCGTGGACGGCCGCGTCCCGGCCGGGCACCGGCTGCCGGCGAGCCGGGTGCTCGCCGCCGACCTGGGTGTCTCGCGGGGCAGCGTCGCCGGGGCGTACGAGCGGCTGGTGGCGGAGGGCCATCTGACCGCCCGGGTCGGCGCCGGGACGTTCGTGACGGCGGCGCGGGCACGTCGCCGGGCGCCGCTGCCGGAGCCCGACGCGCTGCGCCCGCGCGCCGGCTGGACGCTCACCCCGCTGCCGACCAGCGGCGAGGAGCCGGTCCCGCGGTACGACTTCCGCACCGGCATCCCGGACGCCGGCCTGTTCCCGTTCGACACCTGGCGACGGCTGGTCGGGGCGGAGCTGCGGCTGCGGGCGAACGGCCCCGGGACGTACGCGGAACCCTCCGGCCATCCCGCCCTGCGTGCCGCGATCGCCCGCTACCTCGGGTACTCCCGGTCGGTGCGCACCACCGCCGCGGACGTCGTCGTCACCAACGGCACCCAGCACGCGCTCGACCTGATCGCCCGGGTGCTGCTGCGCCCGGGTGACGTGGTCGCGGTGGAGGAGCCGGGTTATCCGCCGGCCCGCCGGCTCTTCACCTCGCTCGGCGTCCGCGTGGTGGGCGTGCCGGTGGACGAGCAGGGGCTGGTCGTAGCGGCGCTGCCGGCGCAGTCCCGGCTGGTGTACGTCACGCCGTCGCACCAGTTCCCGCTGGGCCGGGTGATGAGTCTGGCCCGGCGCCAGGAACTGCTCGACTGGGCCCGCAGCCGGCGGGCGGCGATCGTCGAGGACGACTACGACAGCGAGTTCCGCTTCTCGGCGCGGCCGCTCGAACCGCTCTGCACGCTGGACCGGTGCGGGCGGGTGCTCTATGTCGGGACGTTCTCGAAGAGCATGCTCCCGGCCGTGCGCACCGGTTTCGTGCTGGTACCGCCCGGCCTGCGCGCCGCGGTGGTGGCGGCGCGGCAGGTGAGCGACGGATACGGGCAGACGGCGGTGCAGGCGGCGCTCGCCCGGTTCATCGACGAGGGGCAGCTGGCCCGTCATGTGCGCCGGGCCGGGCGCTCCTATGCCGACCGCCACGCCCGGATAGCGCGATGTCTCGGGCAGGTGCCCGCGTGTGAGGTCCTGCCTTCGGCGGCGGGCCTGCACGTCACCGCCCTGCTGCGGTCCGGCGACCCGGCCCGGGTGGTCGCGGCGGCGCGCCGGAGAGGGCTGGCCGTGGAGAACCTGGCCGATTACGCCGCCGAGGGCCCACCGTCACGGGCAGGGCTGGTGTTCGGGTTCGGCGCTGTCGACCCCGGCCTGATCGAGGAGGGGCTGGCGCTGCTGCCACCCCTGATATAGGACCGCACCGGCGGCGACGACCAGGCTGAACAGCGCGGGCGCCCCGTTCAACCAGAGCAGCGCCACCACCGGCACGAACGCCACCGCGGCGACCACCCGGGCGCCGGTTCCGGGCAGCAGGCGCAGCGCCGCCGCCGTGCCCAGCACGTAGACCAGGGTGAAGCAGCCGGTCACCAGCAGTGTGGCGGTGTGCAGGTCGAGCGGCAGCAGCGCCGCACCGATGCCGGCCACGAAGATGAAGGTCAGTGACCTGCGCTGGGTGCCGAACACCCGGGCCGGCAGCGCGCGCTCGGCGGCCAGCGCGGCGCCCAGCCGGCTCGACCCGGCGAAGTACGCGTTCACCGCGCCCAGCGTGAGGATCACCGCGACGACCGCAGTGAACAGGCGCACCGGGCCGCCGACGCCGATCGCCAGCAGATCGGAGAGCGGGGCCCGGCTGGCGGCCAGGGCGGGGCCGAGCGCCAGCACGCTCACCGCGGCGACGGCCAGGTAGAGGACACCGACCACGGCCACCGCGAGCATGGTGGCGCGGGGGACGTCGCGGCGCGGGTCGCGGTATTCGGCCGACAGCGAGGAGAGCGCCTCCCAGCCGGCGAATCCCCAGACCAGGATGGCCGCGGCGGCGCCGATCCCGTCCCAGCCGTGCGGCGCGAACGGGGTGAGGTTGTCCCAGCGGGCGTGCGGCAGGGCGGCGACCACGGTGGCCACCAGCAGCACGGCCAGCGTGGCGGTGAGAACCAGCTGCACCCGTCCGGAGACGCGCAGGCCGAACCAGTTCATCACGTACGCCGTGCCGACGATGGCCAGGAAGGTGCCGAACTCGGTGGCCCGCCCGCCACCGACGACATCGGCCACGTAGCCGCCGGTGAACCCGGCGGCGACCGGCGCGCCGAGCGGCACCGCGAAGTAGAAGCACCAGCCGACGACGGCCGCCACCCGGGGGCCGAACGCCATCCGGGCGTAGCTGGAGACGCCGCCGGCGCCCGGGTAACGCGCGCCGAGGGCCGCGAAGGTCCAGGCCAGCGGGGCGGACAGGACGATCAGGGCCAGCCAGGCGACCAGGGCGGCGGGCCCGGCGGCCTCGGCGGCGAGCGCGGGCAGGGAGATCAGTCCGGTGCCCAGGACGGCGCCGACGGAGAGGGCGGCGCCCTGGGCGACGGAGAGGCCGGTGCGAGCGTTCATGGTGCGAACGTAATCGCGGATCGGCACCGGATTCGATCCAATTCCGGGCCGTTCGGTTGGGCCAATCAGACCCCGAGGCGGGCCTTGCGAAGGCGCTCCGCGACCGCCGGGTCACCCTCGATCTCGACCCGGGCCGCGCGCTGCCGCCCGAAGAAGAACATCGCCAGCTCGCCCGGGTCGCCGGCGAGCCGCACCTGCGGGGTGTCGCCGGACCGCACCGGCTCGAAGCCGGTCGCGGCCAGCTCGGCGGAGATCTTGAGACGGCGCAGCGAGGCCCGGGAGAGCAGCTTGACGGTACGCCAGAGGGCTGCCTGCTCGCCCTGCTCCAGGGTGCGGGGCTGCCAGTCCGGCGCGGCCCGGCGCACGTCCTCGTGGTGGATGAAGAACTCCATGGTGTTCGCCAGCGGATCCACCAGGGGGTTGCTGACCGGGCTCCAGACCGGGGGCCGGCGGAGCTGGCCGACGAGCTCGGGGAACGGCAGAGCGGCCCGGGACAGGCGGATCTTCTCGCCGTACCCAGCCAGCGGGGGAATCATCATCCCGGCGGCCGAGTCCGGGCGGCGCTCGCGGACCACGATGTGCGCGGCCAGATCCCGCGTCGTCCACCCGGCGCAGAGCGTGGGAGCGTCCGGACCGGTGCTGAGCAGCAGGTCGGCGAGGAGCTCACGCTCGACGCGGGCGTAGTTGGTCATCTGTCGATGGTAGGCGATACGGTCGCCCGCAGCCTGTCGGCGACGGCGCGCGCACCGCTGCTGTAATCGTGGCCACAATGTAAACAGCCGCCCGGTTGGGCAGGATGGGAAGGTAAGGCCGAACACGTCGGCCAACACTTACCAGTCGGGTAGGACATTGAGCGGCAAGGCCGGCAACGACGTGCTGGGACGGGGACTGCGGGTACTCGGCCACGCGATCCGGACGGAGCCACGGCTCTTCGTCATCAGCGCGATCGGCAGCAGCTTCTTCGGATTACTGATCATCGCCAACTCGTACGTCGTGGGATACGTGATCGGCGACATCGTGGTGCCGGCGTTCGCGGCGGGCCGGGCGAACACCGGCAGCCTCGCGCTGGCCGTCGCCGCGCTGATGGGGATCAGCGGCCTGCGGGTGGGCAGCATCTTCGCCCGGCGCCTCGGCGCCGGCTACATGCAGTTCCACCTGCAGGCGCGGTACCGCCGGGCGGTCACCCGGCGCTATCTCGCGCTGCCGCCGGCCTGGCACCAGCGGCACGCCACCGGCACCCTGCTCTCCAACGCCAGCTCCGACGTCGAGGCCGCGTTCGCGCCGATCGCGCCGATGCCGTTCGCGGTGGGCACGATCGTGATGATCCTCGGGGCGGTGGTCTCGCTCTTCCTCACCGACTGGGTGCTGGCGCTGGTCGGGGTCGCGCTCTTCCCGGCCCTGTTCGCGCTGAACCTCGCCTACTCCCGCCGGATGTCGCCCCGGCAGATCCACGCCCAGCGGATGCGTGCCAAGGTCAGCGCGGTGGCGCACGAGAGCTTCGACGGCGCCCTGGTGGTCAAGACGATGGGCCGGGAGGCGGACGAGGCGCGCCGGTTCGGTGTGTTCGTGACCGAACTGCGCGACGCGCTGGTCGCGGTGGGCCGGCTGCGCGGCGTCTTCGACCCGCTGATGGACAGCCTGCCCAGCGTCGGCACCCTGGCCGTGCTGCTGCTCGGCACCTGGCGGCTCGAGCAGGGCGCGATCAGCGTGACCGAGCTGGTCAGCGTCGCGTTCCTGTTCACCGTGCTCGCGTTCCCGGTGCGCGCGATCGGGTGGGTGATCGGCGAGCTGCCGCGCAGCGTGGCCGGATGGGAGCGGGTTCAGGCGGTGCTTACCGCGGAGGGCGATCTGCCGTACGGCCGGAGCGCTCTGCCCGGCGACGGTCCCGCCGAGCTGCGCTTCGAGCAGGTGAACTACCGCTACGCCGAAGGCCCGTCCAACCACCCCGCCACCGCCCAAGAAAGGACTGAAGGCCGGCCTCCGGTCCTCCACGACGTGACCTTCACCGTCCCGGCCGGCAAGACCGTCGCCCTGGTCGGCGCCACCGGCTCCGGCAAGTCGACGATCGCCGCCCTGGCCGTGCGCCTGGTCGACCCGGAGTCCGGCAGCGTCGCGCTGGACGGTGTGAAGCTGCCCGACCTGGCCGGCGCCGCCCTGGCGAACGCCACCGCCCTGGTGCCGCAGGTCCCGTTCGTCTTCGACGACACCGTCCGCGGCAACATCGCCCTGGACCGCCCGGAGATCGTCGACGACCGGGTGTGGGACGCGTTGCGGCTGGCCCAGGCCGACCGCTTCGTCGACGGGCTGCCGGCGAAACTGGACACCGAGGTCGGCGAGCGGGGCACCTCCCTCTCCGGCGGCCAGCGGCAGCGGCTCACGCTGGCCCGCGCGATGGCCGGCCGGCCCCGCCTGCTGGTGCTCGACGACGCCACCAGCGCCGTGGATCCCCGGGTCGAGGCGGCGATCCTGGGCGCCCTGCGCGAGGCGGGCACCTCGATCCTGGTGGTGGCCTATCGGCGGGCCACCATCGCGCTCGCCGACGTGGTGGTCTATCTGCACCAGGGGCGGGTGGTGGCGACCGGCACGCACGCGTCGCTGCTGGCGACGCAGCCGGGCTATCTGGACCTGGTGACGGCCTATGAGAAGGACGAACGATGAGCGAGGGAACCGTCGCCACCGTCCGGCGGGGGCTCGCCCTCTCCCCGGAGCTGCGCACCGGGCTGGCCGGCACGATCGCGCTGGCCGTGCTGCAGATGGCCGGCCGGGTCTCCGTGCCGATCGCCATCCAGCAGGGCATCGACCGCGGCATCCGTGGCCCGGGCGGCCCGGACCCGGGGATCGTACTGGTGATCGTGTCGCTCACCCTGGTGGCGCTCGCCGTCTCCACGCTGTGCGGCTATCTGATGACCCGGCGGCTGTTCACGGTCAGCGAGACCGCGCTCGGCGGGCTGCGCGCGCGGACCTTCCGGCACATCCACGATCTGTCGATGCTGCACCAGCAGTCCGAGCGCCGCGGCTCGATGGTGTCCCGGGTCACCGGGGACGTCGACCAGATCTCCCAGTTCCTGCAGACCGGTGGCGTGCAGCTGCTGCTCGCCAGCGGGCAGCTGGTCGTCTCGACCGTGGTCATGTTCGTCTACTCGTGGCAGCTCACGCTCGTGGTGCTGCTCGCTTTCGGCCCGGCGGTGGCGGTGATCCGGCTGTTCCAGAAGCGGCTGGCCGCCGTCTACGGTGCGGTCCGCGAGCGTACCGGCGTGATGCTCGGTGCGATCGCGGAGAGCGTGGTCGGCGCCACCGTGATCCGCTCGTACGGTGTGGCGTCGCGCACCGAGGCCCGGCTGGACACCGCGGTCCACGATCTGCGGTCCGCGCAGAAGCGGGCCATGCGCACGAGCGTGACCAGCTTCTCCAGCGGTGAGATCGGGGCCGGCCTGGCGCTGGCCGGCGTGGTGGTGCTCGGCACCGTGCTCGGGGTGGACGGCGAGATCACGGTGGGCCGGCTGACCGCGTTCCTGTTCCTGGTGACGCTCTTCATCCAGCCGGTGCAGATCGCCACCGACATGCTCAACGAGGCGCAGAACGCGGTGGCCGGCTGGCGGCGCATCCTGGACGTGCTGGACGTGGAGCCGGACGTGGCCGACCCCGGCGACCGGGGCGTGGAGCTGCCGGCCGGCCCGCTGGCGGTGCGCTTCGCCGACGTGTCGTTCCGCTATCCGGGCGGCCCCGTCGTCCTCGCCGACGTGGACCTGGAGATTCCGGCCCGGACCAAGGTGGCCGTGGTGGGGGAGACCGGCAGCGGCAAGACCACCTTCGCCAAGCTGCTGACCCGGCTGATGGACCCGGTGGCGGGCGCGGTGCTGCTGGGCGGCGTGCCGCTGACCGGCGTGCGCTTCTCGTCGCTGCGGTCGCGGGTGGTGATGGTGCCCCAGGACGGGTTCCTGTTCGACGCCACGGTGGCCGAGAACATCAGGTTCGCGGCGCCGGACATCACCGACGCGGCCCTGACCGTGGCGTTCACGGAGCTGGGGCTGGCGGACTGGCTGGCCGGGCTGCCGCAGGGGCTGCAGACGCCGGTGGGGGAGCGCGGTGAGTCGCTCAGCGTGGGGGAGCGGCAGCTCGTCGCGCTGGTCAGGGCCTATGTGGCCGATCCGGATCTGCTGGTGCTGGACGAGGCCACCAGCGCGGTCGACCCGGCCACCGAGGTGCGGTTGCAGCATGCGCTGGACCTGGTGACCCGGGGCCGGACGACGGTGGCGATCGCGCACCGGCTGTCGACGGCCGAGGCCTCCGACGAGGTGATCGTGGTGGACGCGGGCCGCGTCGTGCAACGCGGCCCGCATGCCCGCCTCCTCGCCGAGGAGGGCTCCATCTACGCCAAGCTCTACGCCAGCTGGTTGGAACAGACACGCTGACCGGTCCGCCGGGGACCGGTGAGATGAGCGCGTCGCCCGCAGCGGCCGCGGGTCGCCGACCGCGGCCGCTGCGAGGAACCCGCCATCTCAGCGATTCGTGAGCTCGTTCATCACCGCGCGTAGTACTCGACGACCAGCTGCTCGTCGCAGAGCACCGGGACCTCGGAGCGCTGCGGCGCCCGGATCACGGTGGTCCGCAGGTCTTCCAGCACAGTCGACAGGTACGGCGCGGTCGGGCCGTCGAGGTGCGCGCCGGTCGCCGCGATCTGGAAGGGCGGCTTCTGGCGGCTGGTCTCCCGGACCTCGATGACCTGACCCGGCTTCAGCTTGTAGCCCGGGCGGTCCACCTTCTTGCCGTCCACCGTGAAGTGACCGTGCACGACCAGCTGGCGGGCCTGGTAGATGGTCCGGGTGAAGCCGGCCCGGAACACCGTCGCGTCGAGGCGGCTCTCCAGCAGCGTGACCATGGTCTCGCCGGTCTTGCCCTCGGCCTTGTGCGCGGCGTCGTACGCGGCCCGCATCTGGACCTCGCTGATGTTGTACTGGTGGCGCAGCCGCTGCTTCTCCAGCAGCCGGACCTGGTAGTCCGAGCTCTTGCGCCGTCCCCGGCCGTGCACACCCGGCGGGAACGGGCGCCGCTCGAAGTACTTCACGCACTTACGCGTCAGCGGAATGCCGAGGGCCCGCGAGAGCTTCGCCTTGGGTCGAGAGTTGTTCAACTGGGATCTCCTGTTACGGTAAGCCTTGCCTAACTTAGGTAAGCCTAACCGGTGCCCGGAGGTGCTCGTCATGCAACCCAGTCCCGCCGAGATCGCGCGCACGCTCGCCGCTGGTCACCTGCCCGCCGTCGCCCACATCGCCTGCCGTCCCGGACCGGTTCCGATCAGGCATGTGACGGACGCGCAGGGTCGCGTGCTGCTTCTCGTGCCGGCCGAGGGACCGCTCGCCGCCGCGCTCCGCCCGCAGGAGGGCAACGACGACACCGCGCTCGTCCTCGACATCCGCGACGTGCCGCCGACGTCCTCGTCGCCGTCGCTGGGCCGGGTCTGGGTCTCCGGCTGGGCGGCCCGGCTGAGCGGCGACGACGCGCGTGCCGCGGCGCTGGATTACGCGGAGAGCGACGCCTGCGGCGACCTGCTCGACGTCGGCGTCGGCCAGGCGCTCTACCGGATGGACGTCGCCGAGGTGCGGCACGAGCGCAAAGAGCACCTGGTCGAGATCGATCCGGACGACTTCGCCGAGGCCGCCCCGGACCCGCTGCGGGCCGTCGAGTTCGACCTCATCGCCGACCTGGCCGACCATCACGCGGCGGAGATGGGCGCCTATGTGCGGCGGCAGCTGGGGCCGGCCGCGCGTCCCGGCGACGAGCCGGCGGTGGTCCGGATCGACCGGTACGGCTTCCTGGTCCGGATGGGCGGCCGCAGCGCGCGTCTGGCCTTCCCGCGGCCGGTCGCCGACCGGCACGACCTGGCGCACCTGCTGCACCCGATCCTCTGCCACCGCTGCACGGCACCCGAGGAGACCGCGGCCTAGGTCTTCTGGACGGGCGGGATCCCGGCGACCGACATTCTGCCGCCGTCCGGCCGCGGGATCCCGTCCTTGTGCTCTGCCGGCCGGTGCCGCGGCCGGCAGAGCACAACCACACCACAGGTGGGCCCGGGACGCATCCCGGGCCCGTCGCTCACAGGGACAGGATCCGGTCCAGGAACTCCCGGTATCCCCGCATCGCCATCCGCATGCTCTCGGTGTCCGGCGTGTCCGTGCCGCGCAGCGGGTCCAGCTCGTCCCGCTCCGCCAGCAGCACCTCGGTCAGCTCGTTCACCGCGTCGGTGAGCAGATCGTGCGCCCGGGTCAGCGCGGTGACCGGGTCGTCGACGAACTCCGCCTTCACCTCGTGCCACGCCGCCCGGAAATGCCGGGCCGCATCCTCGTCCCAGACGGTCCGGGTGCCCGGCGTCTCCTCGGCGCCGCCCAGCGGGTCAGCACCGGCCGGGGCCTGCTGCTCCTCCTCGCGGGCGGCGGCGCGTCGGCCGGCACGCCGGACCGGCTCCACGTCCTCCAGGCTGGCCGAGCGGCGCGGCGCCGGCTTCGGCTCCTCGCTCTCCTCCCGGGCCCGGCGACCGGCGCCACCGACGGCGAGCCCGGTCACCCCGGCCTCCACCGGCGCGGGCGGGAAGAGCTGGAAGTCGGGCGGCGGCGGGGTGACCGACGCGGACGGCGAGGTGGGTGACACCGAGGCGACGCCGAACGCCTCCCCGGAGCGGCCCAGGCTGTAACCGGTCGGCGGGAACCCGGCGAACCCGCCGTTGTCCGGCGCCTCGACATTCAGGTCCGGGGGCGTCCGGGTGGCCGGGATCTGCACGCTCGGCGGCGGCGCGGGCGCCTCCGGACCGGCGGCGGCCGGCGCCGGCGGCCCGGACGCCGGGGCGACCGTCCCAGCCGGGTGGTCGGGGGTGAAGTCCGCGGTCCCGTACGCGTTCGGGGAGAACCCCGGCGACACCGGAGCACCGGAGACCGGGCCGTTCGTGGTCGGCACCATCGTGGTGGGCGCCTGCGCCCAGCCGGTGGCCGGTCGTGGCTGCTCCGGCGGGGCCGGGACCGGCGCCTCGTCGCCCCCGTCGCGGCCGGGCGGGGCCGGGACGGACATGCCGTCCGGACCCGGCGCCTCGCCGGCCTGCGCGTAACCGGGCGAGCCTGCCCGTCCGTTCATGTCCTCACGTCCGTTCTCGTCGCTGGGGCCCGCCGTCGCGGCGGCGTCCTGGTCGTCGGCCGCCGGTGGAGTCTCCTCCGCCGGATCCTCCGCCGGTGTCGCACCGGCCGGCTGCTCGCCGGCCGGGTCGTCGGCGACGTCCGCCGCCTCGGTCCCGGTCACCTCGGCCCCCGGCGGCTCGGTCGCGCCCCCGGTGTCCTCGGACCCGTTGGTGGAACGACCGCCGAACAGGAAGCGTCCGGTGCCGCCCAGCCGCGAGCCGAGCCCGAAGCCGCCGAACGGCTCCTGGGACTTTACGTCCTGATCGGGACCCGTCTCCTCGTCCGGAGGGACCGAGTGATCAGTATCGCCGTGCCGTGTTTCGACAGAGGTGCGGCTCAGGCCGAACGGATCGGAGGACGGGGCCGGGACCAGATCGGGGCCGTCTTCCTCCGGGCGCACCTGCCAGAACCGGGCGAGCCCGGGGGCGGGCCGGTTGTTGTCGGGGCTGGACGTCGGCTCCATCTCGGCTTTCACTCCCGTCGCGAGTCGCGCCCGCCGGGGCTTCGCGCACCTGCGCGGGCGCACCGAGCAGCGGGCGATGAGCGTGCAGCGGGCGATAGGCACTCCGCTACTAACCGCGCTCCGGCGACCGTACCGCTCCGCGGTGTCCCGCACATCCCCGGTTACCGGATCGTGGGGCTTCGGAGCGGATGGGGGAGAATCTCAGCGTGCCCGAAACAGAGACCACCCTGGACCCGGCGATCGCCGCTCGTCTCAAGCGCACCGCCGACGGCCTCGTCGCCGCGATCGTGCAGGAGCACGGCACCGGCGACGTCCTGATGCTCGCCTGGATGGACGACGAGGCGCTGCGCCGCACGCTGACCACCGGCCTGGCCACCTACTGGTCGCGCAGCCGCGGGGAGTACTGGGTGAAGGGCGCCACGTCCGGGCACTACCAGCACGTGAAGAAGGTGTCGCTGGACTGTGACGGCGACGCCCTGCTGGTCACCGTGGAGCAGACCGGCGCGGCGTGCCACACCGGGACGCACACGTGCTTCACCGACGACCTTGTGGAGGCTCAGTGACCAGCGGTGCGACGTTCCCCGACGAGGCCGGCTTCGTCGCCACCCGGAAGCGCGTCGTCCCGGTCACGCGCAAGCTCCTCGCCGACGGCGAGACCCCGGTCGGTGTCTACACCAAGCTGGCCGGCGGCCCCGGCACCTTTCTGCTCGAGTCCGCCGAGCAGGGCCTCGCCTGGTCGCGGTACTCGTTCATCGGCGTCCGCAGCGCCGCCACGCTGGTCGAGCGGGACGGCCAGGCGGCCTGGCTCGGCACACCCCCGGACGGCGTGCCGGTCGACGGCGATCCGGTCGTCGCACTGCGCGAGACGGTGGCCGCGCTGACCGGCGGCGCCGCGCCGGATGACGGCCTGCCGCCGCTGACCGGCGGCATGGTCGGCTACCTCAGCTACGACCTGGTCCGCCGCTTCGAGCGGCTGCCCGCGACCGCGGCCGACGACGTGCCGCTGCCCGAGTTGGGCATGATGCTGGCCACCGACCTGGTGGTGCTGGACCACCATGAGGGTTCGGCGCTGCTGGTGGCCAACGCGGTGCTCGCCGAGGACGCCGACGACACGGCCCGCCGCGCGGCGTACCACCAGGCGATCGGCCGGCTGGACGCGATGACCACCGCGCTGTCCCGGCCCACCCCGCCGATGGTCTCGACGGTGGACCGCCGGCCGGCCGGCGAGCCGGTCAGCCGGACCGCCCCCGGCGAGTACCAGAAGGCCGTCGAGACCGCCAAGGAGGCGATCCGGGCCGGCGAGTGCTTCCAGATCGTGGTGGCCCAGCGCTTCGAGCGGCCGACCGACGCCAACGCGCTGGACGTCTATCGGGTGCTGCGCGCCACCAACCCCTCGCCGTACATGTACCTGCTCCGCTTCGACGACTTCGACATCGTCGGCTCCTCGCCGGAGGCGCATCTCAAGGTGAGCGCCGGCCGCACCGCGATGCTGCACCCGATCGCCGGCACCCGCTGGCGGGGCGCCACCCCGGACCAGGACAACGCTCTCGCCGCCGAGCTGCTCGCCGACCCGAAGGAGCGCTCCGAGCACGTCATGCTCGTCGACCTGGGCCGCAACGACCTGGGCCGGGTCTGCGAGCCGGGCTCGGTGGAGGTGCCGGAGTTCGCCCGGATCGAGCGGTACAGCCACGTCATGCACATCGTGTCGACGGTGGTCGGCCGCCTGCGCGAGGACCGCACCGCGTTCGACGCCCTGGCCGCCACCTTCCCGGCCGGCACCCTGTCCGGGGCCCCCAAGGTGCGGGCCATGGAGATCATCGAAGAGCTGGAGCCGACCCGCCGCGGCCTCTACGGCGGCACGGTGGGCTATTTCGGCTTCGCCGGTGACATGGACATGGCGATCGCCATCCGCACCGCGCTGATCAAGGAGGGGGTCGCCTACGTCGGCGCGGGCGCCGGCATCGTGGCCGACTCCGACCCGGTCGCCGAGGAGCAGGAGACCCGCAACAAGGCCGCGGCCGTCCTGGGCGCGATAGCCGCCGCCGAAACCCTGCGCGCCGCCCGATGAATCGGCGCGGTCAGCTTCCCGCAGTCGCCGGGTGCCTGGCCGGCGCCGCCCTCACCCTGTTCGCGGTCACCCGCGTCTGGGCGGTCGAGGCGGAACAGCGGGTGGGTCTGCCGGAGCTGCGCACCGAGCAGACCGGCGCCGCCGCGCAGCCCTGGCTGATCGGCGTCGCGCTGGTCGCCCTGGCCGGGGCCGGCGCGCTCCTGGCGACCCGCGGGGTGGCGCGGCGCGCACTGGGCGTCCTGCTCGCGGTCGCCGGCGCGGGCATCGTCGTGGGCGCGGTGGTGGCGCGGACCGGCACCGACGCCGGTGGGGCGGGCGCCGGGGCGTTCGTCTGGCCCGCGGCCTGCGTGCTGGGCGGCGCGGCGGTCACGCTGGGCGGCCTGCTTGCCGCGCGGCACGGTCATCAGTGGGCGGCCATGTCGTCGCGGTACGACCGGAGCACAGGCCCACGCTCGGCGAACCCGGTGGCTGCCGGGTCCGGGCCGTCGCGGGGCGCCGGGCCGTCACCGGCCACTGAGCCGTCGTCGAGCGCTGATCCTCCGCCGGCCGCTGAGCCACCGGGCACCGGGCCGTCGTCGCCTCCTGAGCCGGCACCGCGCGCCGGGTTCCCGCCGGCCGCCGGGCCGGAGCGCGCCGACGAGGAGCGGCCGGCCGACACCCGGGCGTTCTGGGACGCGCTGGACCGCGGCGAGGACCCCACACGCTGACCGGCCGTCATCCGTTCAGGGTCGGCCGACCAGTCGACCGCCGGTTTGGTGCCCTTTTCCGGGCTGATCCGGCTTCGCGCTGTTTCGCATCCCTCGCCGAACGAACCGGCAGTCGACCGGGCTCAGCGTCGAATGCGGCCCAGCGTCGAATGCGGCTCAGCGTCGAATGCGGCTCAGCGGTGCGTCACGAGCGGCTTGGAGCGGCGCCGCGCCGGCGCCGACCGGGTCGCGACCAGCGCCGCCACCGCCCGGCTGGTCTCCGCGCGCGCCTGCGCCCGGGCCCGGTCCGCCTGGATCGCGTCCCACGCGTTGTCCCGGGCGGTCCGCACATTGGCCGGCCCCACCACCGCCCGCTGCACCTCGATCGCGACGTCGGCCGCGAGCGAGACGAGGGTCCGGGACAGGGCGACGAAACTCATCGGCTGGTTACGGGCGGGGGAGACAGTGGCCATCGTTCGACTCCGCAATCATCGTCCGGCTGGCGGCGTCACGGGACGCCGGGACAAGTCTGCCCGAGTCACATCATGAGCGAGTCCTATTTCCGCACGGTGACGGCGGCGTCAACGCGCCGTGGTATCCACCGAACGGACGAGGGGCCCCTGCTTGAGCCGCTGTGAGAGAGCCCGCGCTGTGACAGAAGCGACACCGGCGTGGGACGGCCTGGCATTATGCCCCAGCCCATTCCGTGAGGCACGCCATACCCCCGGGACGTCGTCACCCCCTGTGACCTCTTAGCATCGGGCCGAAGACACCCGGAGAGGGGAGTCATTACGTGACATCCGATCAGGCGGAAGCGGGCAGTGGCGGACCCGCGGCTCCGCAGAACGTTCTCGAAGAGATCCTCGCCGGGGTACGTGAGGACGTAGCAGCTCGTCAGGCGGCCACGCCGCTGGAGAAGGTGCGCGAACTCGCGGCGGCGGCCCCGCCCGCGATCGACGCGTACGCGGCGCTGCGCAAACCCGGTGTGGCGGTGATCGCCGAGGTGAAGCGGGCGTCCCCGTCGAAGGGCGCGCTGGCCGACATACCCGACCCGGCCGAGCTCGCCGGTGAGTACGCGGCCGGCGGCGCCCGCTGCATCAGCGTGCTCACCGAGGGCCGCTGGTTCGGCGGCTCGCTGGACGACCTCACCGCGGTCCGCAACTCCGTGACCATCCCGGTGCTGCGCAAGGACTTCGTCGTCTCCAGTTATCAGGTGCACGAGGCGCGCGCGCACGGCGCCGACCTGGTCCTGCTCATCGTGGCCGCGCTCGAGCAGAACGCGCTGGTGGGCCTCCTGGAGCGGATCGAGTCGCTGGGCATGACCGCCCTCGTCGAGGTGCACAACGAGGAGGAGGCGGACCGGGCACTGGAGGCGAACGCGAAGGTCATCGGGGTCAACGCCCGCGACCTGCGCACCCTCGAGGTGGACCGGTCGGTCTTCGAGCGCATCGCGCCCGGCCTGCCGAACAACGTCGTGAAGATCGCCGAGTCCGGCGTGCGCGGCCCGCACGACCTGATCCGGTACGCGTCGGCCGGCGCCGACGCGGTGCTGGTCGGTGAGGGCCTGGTGACCCAGAAGTCGCCGCGCGACGCGGTCGCCGAGCTGGTCAACGCCGGCAATCATCCGGCTACCCCGAGGCCGGTCCGGTGACCGCCGCGTCGCTGCCCGACCTGGCCGGTCACTTCGGCCGGTACGGCGGCCGGTTCGTCCCGGAAGCGCTGATCAAGGCGCTGGACGAGCTGGACGCGGCGTACCGGTCGGCGAAGCAGGACCCGGAGTTCCAGGCCCGCTTCCAGGATCTGCTGCTGAACTACGCGGGCGTACCGTCGATGCTCTACCGCGCGAGCCGGCTGTCCGAGGCGCTCGGCGCGGAGATCTGGCTCAAGCGGGAGGACCTGAACCACACCGGCGCCCACAAGGTGCGCAACGTGCTGGGCCAGGCGCTGCTCGCCAAACGGATGGGCAAGCCCCGGGTGATCGCGGAGACCGGCGCCGGCCAGCACGGCGTCGCGAGCGCCACCGCGGCGGCGCTGCTCGATCTGGAGTGCACCGTCTACATGGGTGCGACGGACACCGAGCGGCAGGCGCTCAACGTGGCCCGGATGCGGATGCTCGGCGCCACCGTCGTGCCGGTCACCAACGGCTCGCAGACCCTCAAGGACGCCCTGAACGAGGCGTTGCGCGACTGGGTCACCACCGTCGACACCACCCACTACCTGCTGGGCACGGCGGCCGGTCCGCACCCGTTCCCGGAACTGGTCCGGGACTTCGTCGGCGGCATCGGCGTCGAGGCCCGGGCGCAGTGCCTGGAGAAGCTCGGCCGGCTGCCGGACGCGGTCGCCGCCTGTGTCGGTGGCGGTTCGAACGCGATCGGCATCTTCCACGCCTTCGTCCCCGACGAGGGTGTCCGCCTCTACGGCTTCGAGGCGGGTGGCGACGGGGTGGAGACCGGCCGGCACGCGGCCTCGATCACCGGTGGCTCGGTGGGCGTGCTGCACGGCAACCGCACCTATCTGCTGCAGAACGAGGACGGCCAGACCATCGAGTCGCACTCGATCTCGGCGGGGCTGGACTACCCGGGCGTCGGCCCGGAGCACGCCTGGCTGCACGACACCGGCCGGGCGACGTACGAGCCGGTGACCGACGCCGAGGCGATGGCGGCGTTCCAGCTGCTCTGCCGTACCGAGGGGATCATCCCGGCGATCGAGAGCTCGCACGCCCTGGCCGGCGTGGCTAAGATCGCGCCCCGGCTGCGCGCGGAGCTCGGTCGCACGCCGACCATCGTGGTGAACCTGTCCGGGCGCGGTGACAAGGACGTGCACACGGCCGGCGCCTACTTCGGGATCCTCGACCAGGTCGAGACCGTAGTCCCCGGGGAGAACACGTGACCGGCCCGAGCCTTCCCACCACGGCGGAAACCACGACCAGCCGGATCGGTACGACCTTCGCGGCCGCGAAGTCGGAGAACCGCTCGGTGCTGGTCGGCTGCATGCCGGCCGGTTTCCCGACGGTCGACGACAGCATCGAGCAGATGATCGAGATGCACCGGTCCGGGTGTGACGTCATCGAGGTCGAGCTGCCGTACTCCGACCCGGTCATGGACGGCCCGGTGATCCAGCGGGCGAGTGACATCGCGCTCGCCAACGGGGTGCGCACCCGCGACACCCTGAAGATCATCGACGCGGTCTCGTCGGCGGGCGCCACGGTCGTGCTGATGACCTACTGGAACCCGATCGAGAAGTACGGCGTCGACGCGTTCGCCCGGGACCTGGCCGCGGCCGGGGCCACCGGCCTGATCACGCCCGACCTGATCCCGGACGAGGCGCAGGAGTGGATCGCCGCCGCGGACGCCCACAAGATCGACCGGACGTTCCTGGTGGCGCCCTCGTCGACCGACGAGCGGATGGCGATGACGCTGGCGAACTGCCGGGGCTTCGTCTACGCGACCGCGCTGATGGGCGTCACCGGCGCCCGCACCTCGGTCTCCTCGCAGGCGCCCGAGCTGGTCGAGCGGATCCGCGCGGTCGACCCGCGGATCCCGATCGGCGTGGGCCTGGGCGTCGGCAACGGCAAACAGGCCGCCGAGGTCGCCGCGTTCGCCGACGGCGTGATCGTCGGCAGCGCGCTGATCCGCTGCGTGCTGGACGCCCCGGACCGGGCCACCGGCCTGGACCGGCTGCGCGCCCTGAGCGCCGAACTGGCCGAGGGCGTCCGCTTTCGGTAGCGAATCAGCACCGGGCGGGCGGCGTCCGCTCCCGGTACCAGATCCGGACCGGCCGGGCGGCGAAATTGAGACCCGCCCGGCCAGCACGGAGCGGCTTCGCGACGGTAGCGTGTGCACCCGTGAACATCGCCGCCATCCCCAGTCCCACCACGTCGGTGTGGCACCTCGGCCCGCTGCCGATCCGGGCGTACGCACTCTGCATCATCCTCGGCATGGTCGCCGCCGCGCTCATCATGGAGCACCGGCTGCGGCGGCGCGGGGTGGCGCCGTGGGCCTCGCTGGACATCGTGGTGTGGGCGGTGCCGTTCGGCATCATCGGCGCGCGGATCTACCACCTGATCACCTCGCCGCAGGACTACTTCGGCGCCGACGGTGATCCGATCCGCGCGCTGTACATCTGGGAGGGCGGCCTCGGCATCTGGGGCGCGGTCGGCGGCGGCGCGGTCGGCGCCTGGATCGCGGCCCGGCAGATCGGCCTGCCGCTGAGCGTGGTCGCCGACGCGCTGGCCCCGGGCCTGCCGGTGGCGCAGGCCATCGGCCGCTTCGGCAACTGGTTCAACAACGAGCTGTACGGAAAGGTCACCACGCTGCCGTGGGGCCTCGAGGTGCACGAGATGGACTCGGCCAACCCCGGCCACGCGACCGTGATCGACGGCGAGCCGGTGACCAAGCCGGAGCTCTACCACCCCACCTTCGCCTACGAGGCGATCTGGAACCTCGGCGTCGCCGGCCTGGTCTGGGCGCTGGACCGCAAGTTCAAGTTCGGCCGGGGCCGCGCCTTCGCGCTGTACGTGATGGCCTACACGGCGGGTCGTGCCTGGATCGAGATGCTCCGCGTCGACGAGGCCAACACCTTCTTCGGCGTCCGGATCAACGTCTTCGTCTCGTTCGTCATCTTCGCCCTCGCCACCGCCTACTTCCTCCTGGTCCGCGGCCCCCGGGAGTACGTCGTGCCGATCGACGCCCCGGACACCGCCCCCGAGCCGGCCGCCGAGAAGAGCGACGTGTCCTCGGTCGACGTCGACGGCGCGAAGGACAGCGCAGCCAAGATCCCTTCGGCCTATCAGGTGGTCGACGAGGCGCGCTTCCGGGAATACCAGCGGACCGGCGTCCTGCCACCCGTCTCCACCGGACCGGACGCGGTGCCGGCCTCCGTGGGTGGCGGCGACGACAGCGACGAGGCGGGGAAGACCACCCGTCCCGCCGATGACAACTGATCCGCGGGCCCCGTCATGCGTACGGCGGTGGTGGTGGGCGCGGGGATGGCCGGGCTGGCTGCCGCCGGCGCCCTGTCGCGGACCGGATGGCGCGTCACCCTGCTGGAACGCGCTGAGCGGATCGCGGCGCCGCCCACCGCCGTGGTCCTCTGGCCGAACGGCCTGCGCGCGCTCACCGCGCTCGACCCCGACGGCGGCTGGTCCGGGATCGCGGCGCCGCTGCCGGACGGGGGCGTCCGCCGCCCCGACGGCCAGTGGCTGGTCACACCCCGGTCCCGGGCCGGGACCGGACCGGCTCCGGCCGCCGCTCACCTCGAGGACGTCTACGACGCGCTGGTCGCCGGTCTCGGCGACCAGGTCGAGATCCGCACCGGGTTCGAGGTCGTCGCGGTCCGCTCCGGGCGCCGGCTGCGCCCCGCGGTCAGCGACGGCCGCACCAGCATCGAGGCCGACCTGGTCGTCGCCGCCGACGGCATCGACAGCCGGGTCCGCGCCGCGGTCGCCCCGGAGTCCGTCGCCGTCGGCTCCGGCTTCGCCGCCTGGCAGGCCGTGATCCCGGCCTTCCGCGTCCCGCGGCTCGACGACGACCGCTGCCCCGGCGGCGAGATCCTCGGCGCCGGCTACCGCTTCGTCGCCATCCCGCTCGGCGAGCGCGCCGCCGGCCGCGGCGGCGTCTACTGGGTGGCCACCGCCGCCGGCGCCGCCCGCCCGGAACCCCCGGCCACCCAGCTCGCCCTGCTGCGCCGCTGGTTCGCCGGGTGGCCGCAGCCGGTCGGCGAGTTGCTCGGCGCCACCCGCCCCGAGGACCTCGTCCCGCAGGGCGTCCGCGAGCTGCGCCCGCTGCCCCGCGCCTACGGCTTCGGCTCCGGCCCGGGCGGTGTGGTCCTGCTCGGGGACGCCGCCCACGCGATGCCACACCACCTCGGTCAGGGAGCCTGCCTCGCCTTCGAGGACGCCGCCACACTGCGCTCGCTGATGGCCGACGCCGCGCCGGGGCCGGCCCTGTGCGAGGCGGTCGAGGCTTACAGCCGCCTGCGCCGGCCGCGCACCACCACCGTCGTCCGGCAGAACCGGCGGATGTCCGCGGTGGTCCAGGCCCGGGGCCGGCTCGCCCTGCGGGCCCGCGACGCGGCCCTCAACCACATGCGTCCCCGTCTGCTGGGCCGCACCCTCGACCCGGTAGCCGACTGGACCCCACCCGACTGACCCACCCGCCCCGGCCCGCTCCGAGCCCGACCAGGCCCGCCCGACCCGGCCCCGCCGGCGGCGCGCCTTTGCCCGGCCCGGCTGACGGCGCGGCCTTGTCCGGCCCGGCCGTTGTCTGGCCCGGCTGCCGACCCGACCGGCCCGCCTCGAGGGCTCCCACCCCGCCTCCGGCCGGCTCTCAGTACTGCCGTGTGCAGCTTCAGGCAGCTCTCCGGGCCGGCAGACGACCGTCGGGCGGGCAAGATCGAATTGTGGGACGGGTTCGGTGCCGGCCGCACGGGAGAATCACCCGTTCGGCAAGGGAGCTTCAGCCTGTAGAGGGCCCGGGGCTTTCAGAGCGGTAAGTGACGTGATTGAGAACGCTGCTTACCGCGTACCAAATCTTGGGAACTGTGACCGAAACCCGCCGCACTCAGATCGACGCCGCGGCGGGCTCCGCGACGCACGCCGTGCCCGCCCGCCGGAAGCCGACCTTGGTGTAGAGCCGCGCCACGTCGTCGTCGCCCGCGGACAGGAAGATCAGGTTGGTGCCGGTCGCCAGCAGCCGGCCGGCCAGAGTGGCGGTGAGCTGGGACGCGTAGCCGCGGCCGCGCGCCGACGGCAGCGTGGCGACCCCGACGATCTCGGCCACGTCGCCGACCCGCTGGCTGGTCGCCGTGGCCAGGATGCCCTCGGTGGTCGACTCCACGACCGCGGTCAGGTAGTCACCGCTGTCGAACATGTCGCCCGCCTGCCGCACGGCGTCCTCGGTCGGTGCCGGCGCGGCGTCCCGCTCGACCGGCCCGGCCACGTCGATGACCAGCGTCTTGTCGGTGGAGTCGAGGGCCGTCTCCAGCGCTGACCGGTAGGCCGGCGCCCCGAATCCGAGCCGGGCCACGGCCCGGGACGAGCCCAGGTCGGCGGCGAAGGACGGTGCCGCCGGGTCCAGGTAGCGGATGTTGGCGCCGCGGACCGGAAGATCGGGCACGAGAGCCGCGGGATCCAGGGTCAGCAGCGGTGCGAGCAGCACGTCCAGCCCGGCCGACCGGGCGACCGCGAGCAGGTCGGGTGTGGTCTCGTGCACCCACTCGAAGGTCTCCGGGAGACCCAGCTCGCGTTGCCGCGAGCGAACCTCGGTGATGTCCGCCGCGGAAGGGGTGTGCGAACCCGGTGTCGGGCGGGCATAGTAGGGCCAGCCCTCTCCCTCGCGGATGAAGAGAGTCAACGAGCCGATCTCTTCGACCCGCGACCAGGGCCGAGGCAAAGCGTCGTAGAACCGTTCGAGTCGGTCGAAGAGGCCGGAATCCACTGGCGCCATCGCGCGAGACTACCGGTCCGCACACCGGCTGTGCTATTCAGTTCCTCCGCAGACCGGTGCGAGGTGTGATCAATCCGCATCTGGCGGAGATCAGTGTCTCTTAACGTAGACTCAAGAGACTTTGCAGGGCCGACGTCGTCCCGACCTCGAAACGAAACAAGTGACGACAGGAGGCCCGGTGGCATATCCGCACCCCCAGGGGCTTTACGACCCGACACAAGAGCGTGATGCCTGTGGCGTGGCCTTCGTTGCCGACATTCACGGCCGTCGCTCTCACGACGTGGTCGCCAAGGGCCTGTCGGCGCTGATCCGCCTGGACCACCGGGGCGCCCGGGGCGCCGAGCAGAACACCGGCGACGGCGCCGGGATCATGATTCAGGTTCCGGACGAGTTCTTCCGTGCCGTGGCCGGTTTCGATCTGCCGCCCGCCGGGAGCTACGCGGCCGGTCTGGTGTTCCTGCCGACGGACCCCGACGACGCGGCCCGGGCCATCAAGATCTTCGAGAAGTACGTGCTCGTCGAGGGCGGCGAGGTGCTCGGCTGGCGCGACGTCCCGGTGCGGCCGGGTGACGAGGGCGCCGACCTGGGCGCGACGGCCGACGAGGCCCGCCCGGCGATCCGGCAGGTCTTCCTGTCCGCGCGCCGGCTGGTGGGCTCGCCCGCCGGCCGTGCCGACGAGCAGCTCTCCGGCATCGAGCTGGACCGGGTGGCGTTCTGCATCCGCAAGCAGGCCGAGCGGGAGACCTCGCAGCGCGGCATCCCGGCGTACTTCCCGTCGCTGTCCTCGCGCACCATCACCTACAAGGGCATGCTCACGCCGGAGCAGCTGCCGGCGTTCTTCCCGGACCTGACCGACGAGCGGGTCTCCAGTGCGATCGCCCTGGTGCACTCGCGGTTCTCGACGAACACCTTCCCGTCGTGGCCGCTCGCCCACCCGTACCGGTTGATCGCCCACAACGGTGAGATCAACACGATCCGCGGTAACAAGAACTGGATGGCGGCCCGCGAGGCGCTGCTCTCCTCGCCGAACATCCCGGGCAACATCAAGCGGCTGTTCCCGATCAACTCGCCGGAGGCGTCCGACTCGGCGAGCTTCGACGAGGTCCTCGAGCTCCTGCACCTGGCCGGCCGCAGCCTGCCGCACGCGGTGCTCATGATGATCCCGGAGGCCTGGGAGAACGACCCGGAGATGGAGCCCAAGCGGCGCGCCTTCTACCGGTTCCACGCGAGCCTGATGGAGCCGTGGGACGGCCCGGCCGCGGTGGCGTTCACCGACGGCACGGTCATCGGGGCGGTGCTGGACCGCAACGGCCTGCGCCCCGGCCGCTGGTGGCACACCGCCGACGGCCTGGTCGTGCTCGGCTCCGAGGCCGGCGTCGTCGACGTCGACACGGACCGCGTGGTGGCCAAGGGCCGTCTGCAGCCCGGCAAGATGTTCCTGGTCGACACGGCGGCCGGCCGGATCGTCCACGACGCCGAGATCAAGGCGCAGCTCGCCGACGCCGAGCCGTACGCGGACTGGCTGCACGCCGGCCTGATCGAGCTCGGCGACCTGCCCCCGCGCGAGCACGTGATCTACACGCACGACTCGGTGACCCGGCGCCAGCAGGTGTTCGGCTACAGCGAGGAGGAGCTGAAGATCCTGGTCGCGCCGATGGCGCGGACCGGGGCCGAGCCGCTCGGCTCGATGGGCACCGACACCCCGATCTCGCCGCTCTCGTCGCGCCCGCGCCTGCTGTTCGACTACTTCCACCAGCTGTTCGCGCAGGTGACCAACCCGCCGCTGGACGCGATCCGGGAGGAGCTGGTCACCAGCCTGGCGTCGACCATCGGGCCGGAGGGCAACCTCCTGAAGCCGGGACCGGCGAGCTGCCGGCAGATCGCCCTGCCGCATCCGATCATCGACAACGACGAGCTGGCCAAGATCCTCTCGATCGACGAGGACGGCGACCTGCCCGGTTTCAAGGCGGTCCGGGTCAGCGGCCTCTACCCGCTGCGGGACGGCGCGGCCGGGATCAAGGCACGGCTCACCCAGATCTGCCGGCACGTCTCCGAGGCGATCGAGGACGGCGTCCGGATCCTGGTGCTCTCCGACCGCGACTCCAACGCGGACCTGGCGCCGATCCCGTCGCTGCTGCTCACCGCGGCCGTGCACCAGCACCTGGTCCGCGAGCAGACCCGCACCCAGGTGGCGCTGGTCGTCGAGTCCGGTGACTGCCGCGAGGTGCACCACGCCGCCACGCTGATCGGTTTCGGCGCGGCCGCGGTGAACCCGTACCTGGCCTTCGAGAGCGTCGAGGACCTCATCGCCACCGGCACGCTGCCCGGGCTGGACCCGCGCAAGGCGGTCCGCAACTACGTGAAGGCGCTCGGCAAGGGCGTCCTGAAGATCATGTCCAAGATGGGCATCTCGACCGTCTCGTCGTACTGCGGGGCGCAGGTGTTCGAGGCCGTCGGCCTGGAGCACAAGCTGCTCCAGCGCTACTTCGCGGGCACCTCCGGCCGGATCGGCGGGGTGGGACTGGACGGCATCCACGCCGAGGTCAAGGCGCGGCACGAGAAGGCGTACCCGGCCAACCGGGCGGAGCGCACGCACCGCCGGCTGGAGGTCGGCGGCGAGTACCAGTGGCGCCGCGAGGGTGAGATCCACCTGTTCAACCCGGAGACCGTCTTCCTGCTCCAGCACGCCACCCGCTCCAAGCAGTACGACGTCTTCAAGCGGTACACCAGCAAGGTGGACCAGCTGGCGGCCGACGCCGGTCACCTGCGCGGTCTGTTCCGCTTCGCGGCGGACCGCCCGTCGATCGACGTCAACGAGGTCGAGCCGGCCAGCGAGATCGTCAAGCGGTTCTCCACCGGCGCGATGAGCTACGGCTCGATCTCGGCGGAGTCGCACGAGACGCTGGCGATCGCGATGAACCGGCTCGGCGCCAAGTCGAACACCGGTGAGGGCGGCGAGGACGTCGAGCGGCTGTACGACCCGCAGCGCCGCTCGGCGATCAAGCAGATCGCCTCCGGCCGGTTCGGCGTGACGAGCGAATACCTGGTCAACGCGGACGACCTGCAGATCAAGATGGCGCAGGGCGCGAAGCCCGGCGAGGGCGGCCAGCTGCCCGGCAACAAGGTGTGGCCGTGGATCGCCAAGACGCGGCACGCCACCCCGGGCGTCGGCCTCATCTCGCCGCCGCCGCACCACGACATCTACTCCATCGAGGACCTCGCGCAGCTGGTCCACGACCTGAAGATGGTCAACCCGGCCTCGCGGGTGCACGTCAAGCTGGTCTCCGAGATCGGCGTCGGCACAGTCGCGGCCGGCGTGGCCAAGCTCAAGGCCGACGTGATCCTGATCTCCGGCCACGACGGCGGCACCGGCGCGTCCCCGCTGAACTCGCTGAAGCACGCCGGCACCCCGTGGGAGCTGGGCCTGGCCGAGGCGCAGCAGACGCTGCTGCTGAACAAGCTGCGGGACCGGGTCACCGTGCAGGTCGACGGCCAGCTCAAGACCGGCCGGGACGTGGTGATCGCGGCCCTGCTCGGCGCCGAGGAGTTCGGTTTCGCGACCGCGCCGCTGATCGTCTCCGGCTGCATCATGATGCGGGTCTGCCACCTGGACACCTGTCCGGTCGGCATCGCCACGCAGAACCCGGTGCTGCGCGAACGCTTCACCGGCAAGCCGGAGTTCGTGGAGAACTTCTTCATGTTCCTCGCCGAGGAGGTCCGTGAGCTGCTCGCCGAGCTCGGGTTCCGCAGCATCGACGAGGCCATCGGCCACGCCGAGGTGCTGAACGTGGCCACGGCGATCGACCACTGGAAGGCCAAGGGCCTGGACCTCACGCCGGTGCTCTACGTGCCGGAGCTGCCCGAGGGCGCGGCCCGTCGCGGTGTCGTCGCCCAGGACCACGGCCTCGAGCTGGCCCTGGACAACGAGCTGATCGCGCTGGCCGGGCCGGCCCTGGCCGAGGGCACCCCGGTGCAGGCCGAGGTGGAGATCCGCAACGACCACCGCAGCGTGGGCGCCATGCTGGGCGGTGAGGTGAGCCGCCGGTACGGCGGCAACGGCCTGCCCGACGACACCATCGCGTTCACCCTGCGCGGCACCGGCGGGCAGTCGTTCGGCGCGTTCCTGCCGCGTGGCGTGACGCTGCGGCTGATCGGCGACACCAACGACTACGTGGCCAAGGGCCTGTCCGGCGGCCGGGTCATCGTGCGGCCGGCCGAGGACGCGTCGTTCGTCGCCGAGGAGAACACCATCGCCGGCAACACCATCCTGTACGGCGCCACCGGCGGCGAGCTGTTCCTGCGGGGACGGGTCGGCGAGCGGTTCGCGGTGCGTAACTCCGGCGGCGCCGCTGTCGTCGAGGGCGTCGGTGACCACGGCTGCGAGTACATGACCGGTGGCGTCGTGGTGGTGCTCGGCCCGACCGGGCGCAACTTCGCGGCCGGCATGAGCGGTGGCAAGGCGTTCGTGCTGAACCTCGACCACTCGCTGGTCAACCCGGAGCTGGTCGACCTGGCGCCGCTCACCGACGACGAGCGCGACGTGCTGCGCACGCTCGTCGAGAAGCACCACGCGGAGACCGACTCGGCGGTCGCCCGCCGGCTGCTCAAGGACTGGACGAACACGGTGGAGCAGTTCACCGCCGTGGTGCCGCGCGACTACAAGCGTGTGATGGAGCTGATCAGGACCGCCGAAGCCGCCGGTCGCAACGTTGACGAGGCGGTCATGGGGGTCACCAGTGCCTGATCCGAACGGTTTCCTCCGGTACGAGCGGCAGCTCCCCGCGCGCCGCCCGGTCCCGGTCCGCATCATGGACTGGAAAGAGGTCTACCCGCCCGCGGGCGAGGAGCTGATCCGCGACCAGGCGACCCGCTGCATGGACTGCGGCATCCCGTTCTGTCACGACGGCTGCCCGCTCGGCAACCGCATCCCGGACTGGAACGACCTGGTGCGTACCGGGGCGTGGGAGCCGGCGATCGAGTCGCTGCACGCCACCAACAACTTTCCGGAGTTCACCGGGCGGCTGTGCCCGGCGCCGTGCGAGGCCGCTTGCGTCCTGGGCATCTCCGACGACCCGGTGACCATCAAGCAGGTCGAGGTGGAGATCGCCAACCACGCGTTCGGGCTCGGCCTGACGCCGCAGCCGGCCCCGGTGGCGACCGGGAAGTCGGTCGCGGTGGTCGGTTCCGGTCCGGCCGGCCTGGCGGCCGCCCAGCAGTTGGCGCGGGCCGGGCACGCGGTCACGGTCTTCGAGCGCGACGACCGCATCGGGGGTCTGCTCCGGTACGGCATTCCCGACTTCAAGATCGAGAAGGACGTCATCGACACCCGCCTCGCGCAGATGTCGGCCGAGGGCGTGGTGTTCCAGACCGGCGTCGAGGTCGGCGTCGACGTCACCGCCGACGACCTGCGCGAGCGTTTCGACGCGGTGCTGCTGGCCGCCGGCGCGCTGGCCGGCCGGGACGCCACCGACACGCCGGGCCGGCACCTGAACGGCGTGCACCTGGCCATGGAGCACCTGGTTCCGGCGAACCGGATGGTCGCCGGACTGCAGGACACCACGCCGATCGACGCCCGGGGCAAGCACGTCGTGATCATCGGCGGCGGTGACACCGGCGCCGACTGCCTCGGCGTCGCCCACCGCCAGGGCGCCGCCTCGGTGACCCAGCTCGACCAGTACCCGCTGCCTCCCGAGGTGCGCACCGGCGTCAAGGACCCGTGGCCGACGTGGCCGGTCATCCTGCGCAACTACGCGGCGCACGAGGAGGGCGGCGAGCGCGTCTTCGGCGTGGCCGTCCAGGAGTTCGTCGACGACGGCGCCGGCAACGTCACCGGGATCCGGATCGCCGACGTGCAGGTCCAGCGGATCGACGGGGTGCGCACGGTCACCGTCACGCCGGGGTCCGAGCGGGAACTCCGGGCCGACCTGGTGCTGCTCGCCATCGGTTTCGAAGGCACCGAGGACCAGCCGCTGCTGTCCCAGTTCGGCATCGCCCGCAACCGTCGGGGGGTGCTGGACGCCGACCAGAACTGGCAGACCGGCGCCGACGGCGTCTTCGTCGCGGGCGACATGCACAAGGGCGCCTCGCTGATCGTCTGGGCGATCGCCGAGGGACGCGCCGCGGCGGCGGCCATCCATCACTACCTCGGTTCGGCCGGGGAGTTGCCCGCCCCGGTGCGGTCCGACCAGCAGCCGCTGAGCGTCTGAGACCGGCACGCTGAACAGGCCCGCCGCTCGTTGGAGCGGCGGGCCTTTTGGCTGGTCACGGTGCACTTAGGGCGTACCGGCAAAGGGGTTGCGGCATGTGCCGACGCTCGCCGGAAGGCGACCGATAAGCTGGACCCGCGGTCGCCGACGCCCGCGGACGACGCAGCGAACCCCGTGGCGACGCGGGTTGACCTCGCCGTCGACACCCGCAGTTCATGCTGATGACGGGGGTCGGCCGCCGGGCCGACCCAGGAGAAGGACTAGCCTGATGGCCGTGACACGCCGCGTAAAGATCGTCTGCACGATGGGGCCCGCCACCAAGTCGCCGGAGCGGATGCTCGGCCTGGTGGAGGCCGGCATGAACGTGGCCCGGATGAATTTCAGCCACGACACCCGGGAGAACCACCGGGAGATGTACGAGCTGGTCCGCGCCGCCGCCGAGCAGGCCGATCGTCCGGTCGCCATCCTCGCCGACCTGCAGGGTCCGAAGATCCGCCTCGGCAAGTTCGCCGACGGGCCGCACCGCTGGGAGACCGGCGACCGCGTCGTCATCACCAGCGAGGACATCCTCGGCACCAAGGAGCGCGTCTCCTGCACCTACACGAAGCTGCCGCACGAGGTCAAGGTCGGTGACCGCCTCCTGATCGACGACGGCAAGGTGGCGATCGAGGTCACCAATGTCGAGGACGAGGACATCCACTGCCTGGTCACCGAGGGTGGCCCGGTCAGCAACAACAAGGGTGTCTCGCTGCCGAACGTCGCGGTGAGCGTCCCGGCGCTGAGCGACAAGGACGAGGAGGACCTCCGCTTCGCCCTCCGGCTCGGCGTCGACCTGGTCGCGCTCTCCTTCGTCCGCGCCCCCGAGGACATCAACCTGGTCCACAAGATCATGGACGAGGAGGGCCGCCGGGTCCCGGTGATCGCCAAGGTGGAGAAGCCGGAGGCGGTGGAGCACCTCGAGGCCATCGTGCTCGCTTTCGACGGCGTCATGGTCGCCCGCGGCGACCTCGGCGTCGAGCTGCCGCTGGACCAGGTCCCGCTGGTGCAGAAGCGCGCCGTCCAGCTCTGCCGGGAGAACGCGAAGCCGGTCATCGTGGCCACCCAGATGCTCGACTCGATGATCGAGAACTCGCGCCCGACCCGCGCCGAGGCCTCCGACGTCGCGAACGCGGTGCTCGACGGCACCGACGCGGTCATGCTCTCCGGCGAGACCAGCGTCGGCAAGTACCCGGTTCTCACGGTCAGCACGATGGCGAAGATCGTCACCACCACCGAGGCGGGCCGGATGGGCGTGCCGCGGCTGCAGCACGACCCGCGCACCCACGGCGGCGCCCTCACCGTCGCCGCCTCGCAGATCGCCCGCAACATCGGCGCCAAGGCGCTGGTCGCGTTCTCGCAGACCGGCGACACCGTGCGCCGCCTCGCCCGGCTGCACTGCGACCTGCCGCTCTATGCGTTCACCCCGGTCTCCGAGGTGCGCAACACGCTGGCGCTGAGCTGGGGCGTGGAGACCTTCCTGACCGACTTCGTCGAGCACACCGACGACATGTTCCGGCAGGTCGACGCGAAGATGCTGGGTCTGGGCCTGGCCAAGCCCGGCGACTACGTGGTCGTCGTGGCCGGCAGCCCGCCGAACGCGCCCGGTTCCACCAACACCCTGCGCGTCCACCAGCTCGGTTCGCTGGTCGACCCGGCCACGGTGTGACGTTGCCCGTGCGGGGACAGGCCGCCGTCGACCAGCTGCTGGAGATCCTCGATCTGAAGCAGGTCGACGCGGCCACCTTCCAGGGTGACAGTCCGCGGATCGGGCCGCAGCGGGTGTTCGGTGGCCAGGTCGCCGGTCAGGCGCTGGTGGCGGCCGGGCGGACGGTGGATCCGAGCCGGCTCGTTCATTCACTGCACGGCTATTTCGTACGGCCTGGCGACCCGACCGTCCCGATCACCTTCCACGTGGAGCACATCCGGGACGGCCGGTCGTTCTCGGTTCGCCGGTCGACGGCTACCCAGCACGGCAAGACGATCTTCTTCATGTCGGCGTCGTTCCAGGTGCCGGAGGAGGGTCTGGACCACCACAGCCCGGCGCCGGTCGACGTGCCGGCGCCCGAGGACGTGCCCACCATGCTGGACTGGGCCGAGCGGTACCCGGACCGGATGGGGTTGTTGAAGGCCTCGCCGCAGGCGGTCGACGTGCGCTACGTGGGCGTGCCGGGCTGGGTGCCGCCGGGCGACCGCGAGGTCGAGCCGCTGCAGCGGGTCTGGATGCGCATCGACGGCAAGCTGCCGGACGATCCGCTGATCCACGCGTGTGCCCTGGCGTACGCGTCGGATCTGTCCCTGCTGGACTCGGTGCTCTCCACCCACGGCGAGGTGTGGGGACCGGGCGGCGTGATCGGCGCCAGCCTGGACCACGCGCTGTGGCTGCACCGGCCGTTCCGTGCCGACGAGTGGTTCCTGTACGACAGCAGCAGCCCGTCGGCGAGCGGGGCGCGCGGGCTGGCGAACGGGCGGATGTTCACCCGGGACGGGCGGCACATCGCGAGCGCGGTGCAGGAAGGGCTGCTGCGCCGGGTCGGCGGATAACGGGTCCTTCCGGGCGGGCAACGGCTCCTCCCGGCACGCCGGCGGGAACCCCGCCGGCGTGGATCCCGGTCCGGCGACTGACCGTGCGCGGATCCACTGCCGGCGGGGCCGGGGACAAGCTCTACCGGCCACCCCCGGGCCTGTCCAGCGCGCGCCCGGCGGGCTGCCCGGTCACGCTCTCCGGGGTGTCCGGCACGCTGGGCATGTCCTTGGGCGTGAGGTCCGTGCCGGGTTGCCGGCTGCCGGCGAGACCGGCCTGGGCCAGCATCGCGTCTAGGTCCGCGGTGGTGCGGACGACCTCCTCGTGGAACGTTGCGCCGGTCGCTGCCCGGCCTGCGCCGGTGGCGTGTTCGTGCCCGGCCGTGGGCATGGCCCTCGCCGTCCTACCGGGCGCCGCGCTTGCCGTCTCACCGGGCGCCGCGTTTGCCGTCCTACCGGGCGCCGCCCTTGCCGTCTCACCGGGCGCCGTCACCGTGGAGGCGGACGAGGAGGCCGGGCGGGCCCGGTGGCGGGCCGGGGTGCGGCTCTCGAAGTCGGTCAGGCCGGCCGAGTACCCGGCCACGCCCGCGGCGCGCTCCGGCGGGAGTTCCAGCACGTCCTTGCGGGTCGCTGCCACCTCACGCAGGCGGAACGCGGTCACCAGGTCGGCCACCGCGCGCAGCACGGCCAGTCCGCCCAGCGTGATGATCGTCATCGTCGAGGTCCGCGACAGCGGGCCGGCCGAGAAGAATCCGAGGGCCGTCTCCAGCACGCCGACGGTGACCACCAGGCTCCACACCCGGTCCGACCCGCGGGTCATGATGCCCACCGCCACGTCCACCGCGCCGCGCACCATGAGGTACCAGCCGATCAGCGCCGCCGGCGTGGTGAACGTCGAGTCGGTGACGGTCAGCATGACCGCGCCGGTGGCCGCGAACAGCAGGGTGAGCCCGGCGTTCAGCCACCAGGTGCGGGTGCCCGCCAGCGCCCGCAGCAGCTCGCAGACAGCGCCGAAGAGGATCACCGGGCCGGCCACCGCGGCGATGTCGGTGGGCTCCAGCCGCAGCACCGCCCAGGCGATCGCCAGCCACGCCGCACCGGCGAACATCAGGAAACCCCACATGCTCCCGCGCGCGACGGTCAAGGGCGAAGAACCGGACCACAACATGAGGCCTCCCGCAGCAGCTGTCCCTGCCATGACAGCATCCGGCACGGGTCCGGACCCGGGGTTCGCGCAGATTGCCCTCGCGCCGCCGGGGTCGCCGAGACTGCGGCGCGGGCATTTTCCGCGCTTTTCACGAACTCGCCACAACGGCGAAACAATGCTCGCAGAACTGCGTCGCGCCATTTATTGGCGTCGAATGCCCGCGTCATGCTGCCGGGTTCGCTCGGCGCCGGTTCCGCGCTCGGCGCGGTAACGCGTCGCGCCTGCGGAAATCTGAGATTATTGTGCCCCCGGTGGGATTCGAACCCACACTGTATGGTGTTTGAGACCATCTTCTCTGCCGGTTGGAATACAGGGGCCGGCCAACTCATCTTCGCACGACCGCATGAGACATATCCCAGCGGGCATGTGTTGGTCACGCCAAGATGAGCCTCGGACAGAGTACCCACTAGGCTTAGGGCGGCGGTACCCACATACCGGGGTGTCGCGACATCGACGTTCTGGGGGTAGGGGTTTCCGTGGCCGACACGCAGGCTGGTGCCGAGCGCAAGCGGGTGCTCATCGCCGAGGACGAGGCCTTGATCCGGCTGGACCTCGCCGAGATGCTCGTCGAGGAGGGCTACGACGTCGTCGGCGAGGCCGGCGACGGTGAGACTGCAGTGCGCCTCGCCGAGGACCTGAAGCCGGACCTGGTGATCCTGGACATCAAGATGCCCATCATGGACGGGCTCGCCGCCGCCGAGCGCATCGCGGGCGGCCGGATCGCGCCGGTGGTCATTCTGACCGCGTTCAGCCAGCGCGACCTGGTGGAGCGGGCCCGGGCGGCCGGTGCGATGGCCTATCTGGTGAAGCCGTTCCAGAAGTCCGACCTGGTGCCGGCGGTCGAGATCGCCCTGTCGAGGTACTCGGAGATCGCCGTCCTGGAGGCCGAGGTGGCCGGGCTCACCGACCGCCTGGAGACCCGCAAGTCGGTGGAGCGCGCCAAGGGCGAGCTCATGACGAAATACCAGATGACCGAGCCGCAGGCGTTCAAGTGGATCCAGCGGACCGCGATGGACCATCGGATGACCATGCGTGAGGTGGCCGACCGGATCCTCGCCGAGGGGCAGGCCGAGGCGGAGCCTCCGAAGTGAGACGGGCGGGTACGGCGGTCGTCGCGGCGCTGACGTTGTCGATCTCCGCCTGCTCGCCGGCGTCCGGACCCGGGCCCGCAGCCGAGCCGTCTCCCGTGTCGTTCGACTGGCGGGAGGCGGCTCTGCCGCTTCCCGAGGGCCGTTCCGGGGCGCCGGTGGTGCGCGACGCGGTGGCGTGCGGTGACGACTGGTTCGTCGTCGGCGCGGTGCGTGACGGTCAGGGCGGCACTTTCCCCGCGGCATGGCAGTCCAGCGGTGACGCGGCGTCATGGGCTCCGCTCCGGGTCGATGCGCAGAGTTACTACGGCAAGCAGAACGTGCTGTTCACCGTCGCGTGCCGGGACGGCCGGGTGGCGGCGGTCGGCGCCAAGCCGGGCGGGGCGCACGGCAACCCCCGGGTCAGCTCCTGGCTGCTGGCCGGCGACGGCGTGGTGCGCGAGGTGGCGGCCGCCTCCTTCGAGCTGTACGGCGGGCCCCGGGCGGTGAACGTGTCCCGCCTGACGGCCGGCCCGTCCGGCTTCCTGATCACCGGCAACCGGGCGAGCGGCGCGGCGGTGTGGTCGTCGCCGGACGCGGCGCAGTTCGAGCTCGCCGAGGGTGCGCCGGGCCTGGCCACCGACGCGGCCGGGATCACCTGGGCCGCCGACGCGATCGCGGTGGACAACGAGTGGCTCGTGGTGGGCGGCGTGCTGCCGGCCGGCCGGCCGGACCGCGACGCGGCCGGCTGGTCACCGGCCGGCGCCGGCGCCTGGCGCCGGATCGCCGCGGTCGACGCCACCGGAGAGTACGAGGAGCTGCAGCGGGTCGCGCTGGTCGGCGACGTGCCGACGGCGCTCGGGGTGCGCGGCCCGGTGTTCGGGGTGTGGCGGCTCGAGTCCGGCCGGTGGCGCCCGTCCGCTTCCTTCGGCGCGGTGCGCCCGTCCGCCTGGTCGGGGGTGAAGGCGGTGGCGACGTCCGGCTCCCGGATGCTCGCGGTCGCCGGCGACGGCTCGGCGTACGGGCTGTGGGTGTCCGACGACGGCGGCGCGCGGTGGAGTCCCGGCACGCTGCCCAGGGCGGTCGCCGGGGTGTCCGGCAGTTCGCTGTCGGTTGCCGCTGGTCCGGGCCTTCTCGTGCTCCCCGCGGACGACGGCGTAACGGGCCGTATTTACACCAGTGTTACGCCCCGATGAAATAGCCCAGCTGAGACATGGTCCGCCAAGCCCTTTCATGATCGGCTGTTCGAGTGGCTCTCGGTAACGGTTTGGCAAGGGTGTGGCCAAGTTCTTACCCGTCGATGCGGAGCCCAGTACGCTGCGCCAACACGAGCAGTGCGCAGGTTTCGCGGCACGGGTCCGGCGGGGGGATGAGGATCTCGTCATCTCCGCAGGCCCCGATGCACCGCACCCTGCACCAGGATGAAAGGTCAGAAGCCTTGAGGCGTAAGTATGTACGGGCCCTTGGTGCGGTCGGGCTGGCCGCCGCGATGTTCGCTGCGGCTGGTTGTCAGGACGCGGGCGGCGGTGGCGACGACACCGCTGGTGGCGACAGCTGCGGCGGCAAGATTGCGATCTTCGGCGCGTTCAGCGGTGACAACGCCGGTCTGGTCATCCCGTCGCTGAACGGCGCGAAGCTGGCTATCAAGCAGCACAACGCGGCGAACGCCGACTGCCAGATCACGATGCAGGAGTTCGACACGCAGGGCGACCCCGCCCAGGCCACCCCGATCGCCAACCAGGTCGCGGGTGACACCTCCTTCCTCGGCGTGATCGGCGGTCACTTCTCGGGCGAGTCCGACGCGACGATGCCCGTTTACGAGGCGGCGGGTCTGGCCATGGTCAGCCCGTCCGCGACCCGGACCGACCTGACCCAGAAGGGCAACAAGTCCTTCTTCCGGGTGGTCGGCAACGACGGCACCCAGGCCGGCGCGGTCACGACGTACCTGAAGTCGCAGAACGCCGCGAAGGTGTTCATGATCGATGACGGCTCCGCCTACGGCGCCGGCATCACCGCCGAGCTGGAGAAGAACCTCGGTACCGCGCTGGCGGGCAAGGACAAGATCCAGGAGAAGCAGTCGCAGTTCGACGCGACCATCTCCAAGATCAAGGCGGCGCAGGCCGACTTCGTGTTCTACGGCGGTTACACCCGTGAGGCCGCTCCGCTGGTCCGGCAGATGCGTGCCGCGGGCGTCCAGGCCAAGTTCGTCGGCCCGGACGGTCTCTACGACCCGGCGTTCCCGCAGGGTGCGTCCGGTGGCGCCGAGTCCGCCATCATCACCTGCCCCTGCCTCCCGGCTGACAAGGCCGGTGGCACCTTCTCCGCCGACTACGAGAAGGAGTACGGCCTGGCGCCGGGTTCCTACGGTGCTGAGGGCTTCGACGGCGCGATGATCTACATCGACGCCTTCAAGGCCGGCAAGAAGACGCGCGCCGACATCCTGGCCTTCGTGAAGGCGTACGACAAGCAGGGCGTCTCGAAGTACATCAAGTTCGCTGAGAACGGTGACGTCGACCCGTCCAAGGTCGTCATCTGGGCCTACCAGGTCAAGGGCACCGCGTTCGAGCCGCTGCAGGAGCTCAAGCTCAGCTGACACCAGCACTGAGATGCGGCCGGGGGGTCATTCCCCCGGCCGCATTCAATGCAAGGAGAACTGGTGAATTTCGACGACCTTTTCGGCCACATCGGCCAGCACACCGTTGACGGTCTCTCAAAAGGGGCCATCTACGCGCTGATCGCCCTGGGCTACACCCTCGTCTACGGCGTCCTGCGGCTGATCAACTTCGCCCACTCCGAAGTGTTCATGGTGGGCACCTTCGCGGTGCTCGGCGTCTGGACCGCCTTCGGGATCGAGAACAACCCCCCGATGGGCACCGCCATCGCGATGCTGGTGCTCGGTTTCATCGTCGCGGCGCTGGCCTCCGGCGGCACAGCACTGGCCATCGAGCGCATCGCCTATCGTCCACTGCGGCGCAAGAACGCGCCGCCTCTCATCTTCCTCATCACTGCCATCGGTGTGTCGCTGATCCTGGTCGAGATCTTCGGCCTGGTGCTGCCGGACCTGCTGGGCAGGGCGGTTCCGGAGATGTTCTCCCGGCCGCGCCAGATCATCGGTATGCCGACGATCCTCGAGCAGCAGACGCTGTTCACGATCGGGAACACGGCCATCACCAACCTTCAGGTGATCGTGTTCGTCTCGGCCGTGGCGATGATGGCCCTGCTGGACTGGTTCATCAACAAGACGCGGTACGGCCGGGGCGTGCGCGCCGTGGCGCAGAACCCGGAGACGGCCGCGCTGATGGGCGTCAACCAGGAACGCGTCATCATGCTGATCTTCGTGCTCGGCGGCATCATGGCCGGCGCCGCCGCGCTGCTGTGGAGCATGCGGTTCGGCATCACGCAGAACAGCATCGGGTTCGTGCTCGGCCTCAAGGCGTTCACCGCCGCCGTGCTCGGCGGCATCGGCAACCTGCGCGGCGCCCTGCTGGGCGGGCTGTTCCTCGGTCTCATCGAGATCTACGGTGCGACCCTGTTCAGCTCGCAGTGGGAGGACGTCATCGCGTTCGTCGTCCTGGTCGTGGTGCTGATGTTCCGCCCGACCGGTCTGCTGGGCGAGTCGTTGGGGAGGGCCCGCGCATGAGCGAGAACGTTGGCACGAAGAGCCGGGTCGGCATCGGCGACCGCTGGCGTGCCCTGCCGAAGTGGCAGCGGTCGCTCGGCGTGATCGCCATGATCGCCTTCCTGTACTACCTGCCGCTGCTCGGCGTTCCCGGCCTGACCTGGCTGCGCACCGACTCGATCGAGGGCGGCAGCAACTGGGCCGGTGTGCTGTTCACCTGCGCCATCTACGTGATGGTGGCGATCGGCCTGAACGTGGTGATCGGCCTGGCCGGTCTGCTCGACCTCGGCTACATCGGGTTCTTCGCGATCGGCGCGTACTCCGTGGCCCTGTTCGGCTCGGTCAACTCGCCGGTGGTCAAGCTGCTCCAGGAGCGGTTCGACCTGCCGCCGACCTGGGCGGTCACCTGGGCGGTCTGCGCGCTGCTCGCGCTGGTGCTCACGATGATCTCGGGTGTGCTGATCGGCTGGCCGACGCTGCGGCTGCGCGGCGACTACCTGGCGATCGTCACGCTCGGCTTCGGTGAGATCATCCGGATCGTCGCCCGCAACCTGACCGGCGTCACCAACGGTCCGCAGGGCATCTCGGCGATCCCCGGTCCGGAGGGCCCGCCGTCGGCGGACAACCAGTACTTCGGTCTGGTCGACGTCAAGCCGTGGTACTGGCTGGCGATCACGTTCGTGCTGATCATGGTCTTCGCGGTGCGGCGGCTCGAGCACAGCCGGGTCGGCCGGGCCTGGCTGGCGGTCCGTGAGGACGAGGACGCGGCGGCCGTGATGGGCGTCTACCCGTTCAAGTACAAGCTCTGGGCCTTCGCCATCGGCGCTGCCCTGGGCGGGTTCTCGGGTCTGCTCTTCAGCAGCCGGTACGCGTTCATCGACCCGACCCAGTTCAACGTCAACCTCTCGATTCTGTTCGTCGCGATGGTCGTCGTCGGTGGTTCGGGCAACATGATCGGTGTGTCGGTGGGCGCGGTGCTGCTGGCTTACCTTCCGGAGCGGTTCCGGGAGATCGCCGACTACCGGTGGCTCGCGTTCGGTCTGGCCATGGTGCTGGTGATGATCCTGCGTCCGCAGGGCCTGATCCCGAGCCGGCGGCGGACCCGCGAGTTGAAGGACCGCGCGGCGGAGGCAGAGGAGGCGCCCGCTCATGTCTGACGAGATCACCACGGTGGCCGCTCCGAACGCCACGCGGCAGTCGGAGGGCCGGAAGAAGCTGCTCGAGGTCGACAACGTCACGCTGCGGTTCGGCGGCGTGGTCGCGCTCGACGGGATCAGCTTCGACATCCACGAGGGCGAGATCCTCGGTCTGATCGGGCCGAACGGCGCCGGCAAGACTACCTCGTTCAACGTGATGACCGGTGTCTACAAGCCCACCTCCGGTGCGGTCCGTTTCCGCGGCGACCGGGTGACCGGGCGCAAGCCGCACCAGATCAGCCAGCTCGGCATCTCCCGGACGTTCCAGAACATCCGTCTCTTCCCGGAGATGAGTGCGCTGGAGAACGTCATGGTCGGCACCGACTCCCGGCACAAGACCAGCGTGCCTGGTGCGCTGTTCCGGCTGTACCGGGTCCGCCCGAAGGAGCACGAGCTGCCGCAGGTGACCGCCTCCGGCGGCGTCGTGCGGACGTGGCAGCAGGTACGCCGCGCCTTCGCGAAGACCTTCGGGCTGTCCCGGCACATCCTCGAGGAGCGTGCGGCCGAGGACAAGGCGCTGGATCTGCTGCACTTCGTCGGCATCGCCGACCGGGCGAACGACGCGGCGCGCAACCTGCCGTACGGCTACCAGCGCCGTCTGGAGATCGCCCGGGCGCTCGGCACCGAGCCGAAGCTGCTCTGCCTGGACGAGCCGGCGGCCGGCTTCAACCCGGCCGAGAAGGAAGAGCTGCTCGAGCTGATCCGGAAGATCCGGGACCAGGGCGTCACCGTGCTGCTGATCGAGCACGACATGCGCCTGGTCATGAACGTCACGGACCGGATCGTCGTGCTGGAGTTCGGCCGCAAGATCGCTGAAGGGTCACCGGCCGAGGTCGGCAGCAACCCACGGGTGATCGCGGCGTACCTGGGGGAGCCCACCGATGCTGCTTGAGCTGGAAAACGTCACGGTGTCGTACGGGCGGATCGAGGCCCTGCACGGCATCAGCCTGTCCGTGGCCGAGGGCGAGGTGGTGGCGCTCATCGGCGCGAACGGCGCCGGCAAGACCACCACCATGCGGGCCATCTCGGGGACCCGGGGCCTGTCCTCGGGCAAGATCACCTTCAACGGTGAGGACATCAGCAAGCTCCGGGCCGACCTTCGGGTGGTCCGGGGCCTGTGCCAGTCGCCCGAGGGCCGGCAGATCTTCCCGGGTATGACCGTGCTGGAGAACCTGGACATGGGTGCCTACACCCGAAAGGACTCCGCGGAGGTCGCCAAGGATCTCGAGCGGGTGCTGGAGATGTTCCCGCGCCTGCGGGAGCGGCGTAAGCAGGCCGGTGGCACCCTCTCCGGTGGTGAGCAGCAGATGCTCGCCGTCGGCCGGGCGCTGATGAGCCGGCCGAAGCTGCTGCTGCTGGACGAGCCGTCGATGGGTCTCGCCCCGATGGTGATCCAGCAGATCTTCGACATCATCACGGAGATCAACCAGCAGGGCACCACGATCCTGCTGGTGGAGCAGAACGCTCAGCAGTCGCTGTCCCGGGCACACCGGGGCTACGTGCTGGAGACCGGGCGGATCGTCAAGGAGGGCACCGGACAGGAGCTCCTCCACGACCCGTCGGTCAAGGAGGCGTACCTCGGCGTCGCCTGACGTCACACGCCGGCGGGGCGGTCACCGGGCAACCGGGGCCGCCCCGTGGTGTGTGCGCGAACTTGTCGGACCCGGCGACTAGAGTTCACCGACGTGAGCGACGACGCCCAGACTCCCCGACTGCTGCTCCTCGACGGCCACTCGCTGGCCTACCGGGCCTATTTCGCGCTGCCGGTGGAGAACTTCAGCACCCAGACCGGCCAGGCGACCAACGCGGTGTTCGGCTTCACGTCGATGCTCATCAACATGCTGCGCGACGAGAAGCCCACCCACATCGTGGTGGCCTTCGACGTCTCCCGGGTCTCCTTCCGCACCGAGAAATACGCGGAATACAAGGCCGGTCGCTCGGAGACCCCGGCGCCGTTCCAGGGTCAGGTCAGCCTGATCAAGGAGGTGCTGGAGGCGCTGCGCATCCCGGTGGTGGAGAAACCTGGTTACGAGGCCGACGACGTGATCGCCACCCTCGCGACCCAGGCCCGCGAGGCCGGCATGGAGGTGGTCATCTCCACCGGTGACCGGGACGCCTTCCAGCTCTCCAGCGACCACGTCACGATCCTCTACCCGGTTCGTGGTGTCTCCGAGGTCTGGCGGATGACGCCGGAGGCCATCGAGGCGAAATACTTCGTGCCGCCGAACCGATACCGGGACAAGGCCGCGCTGGTCGGCGAGACGAGCGACAACCTCACCGGTGTGCCGGGCGTCGGTGACAAGACCGCCGCCAAGTGGATCAAGGAATACGGCGGTCTCGACGGCATCATCGCGAACGTCGACAAGATCAAGGGAAAGGCCGGCGAGAACGTCCGGGCCCACCTCGCCGACGTGATGCGCAACTACGACCTGAACGCGCTGATCTGCGACCTCGAGCTGCCGCTGCGGCCCGAGGACGTGCGCTGGCAGGGCTGGGACCGCGAGGCGGTGCACCAGGTCTTCGACGCGCTGGAGTTCCGGGTGCTGCGTGAGCGCCTCTACTCCTACCTGGACGCCGTCGAGCCCGAGGCCGAGGCCGGTTTCGACATCGAGGGCCGGGTCCTGCGCTCCGGCGACGTGGCCGGCTGGCTGCGCGAGCACGCCGGGCTCGCCCCGGTCGGCGTGGCGGTCACCGGCACGTTCGGCCGTGGCGCCGGGACGCTGACCGGCGTGGCGGTGGCGACCGGTGACGGCCCGGCCGCCTGGTTCGACCCGGCCGCTCTGGACGAGAACGACGAGCGGGCCGTGGCGGCCTGGCTCGCCGAGCCCAGCCGCCCCAAGGTGATCCACGACGCGAAACCGGCGATGCTCGCCTTCCAGGCGCACGGCTGGCGGCTCGCCGGCATCACCGTCGACACCGCCCTGGCGGCCTACCTCGCCAAGCCCGACCAGAGGGCGTACGACTTGACCGACCTCGCCCTGCGCTACCTCAAGCGCGAGCTGCGGGTCGAGGAGCCGGCGAGCGGCCAGCTCACCCTGGACGGCCTCGGCGACGAGGGCGCCGTCGAGGAAGGCGTGATGCTGCGTGCCCGCGCCACCCTCGACCTGGCCGACGTGCTCACCGCCGAGCTGTCCCGCGACGGCGGCGACTCGCAGCGGCTGCTGACAGAGGTGGAGCAGCCGCTGGCCGTGGTGCTCGCCGCGATGGAGCGGCAGGGCATCGCCGCCGACACGGAATATCTGTCGGAGCTCGAGGCCCACTTCGCCGCCGAGGTGAAGGCGGCGCAGCAGGCGGCGCACGAGGTGGTCGGCCGGGAGTTCAACCTCGGCTCGCCGAAACAGCTCCAGGAGATCCTTTTCGTCGAGCGCGGCCTGCCCAAGACCAAGAAGATCAAATCCGGGTACACCACCGACGCCGACGCCCTGCAGAACCTGTTCGCCCAGACCGCCGACCCGGTCCTGGAGCACCTGCTGCGGCACCGCGACGTGGCCAAGCTGAAATCCACTGTCGACGGCCTGCTCAAGTCGGTCTCCGACGACGGGCGCATCCACACCACGTTCAACCAGACCGTCGCGGCCACCGGCCGGCTGTCGTCCACCGACCCGAACCTGCAGAACATCCCGATCCGCACCGAGGAGGGCCGGCGGATCCGCCGGGCGTTCGTGGTGGGCGCCGGGTTCGAGCAGTTGATGACGGCCGACTACAGCCAGATCGAGATGCGCATCATGGCGCACCTGTCCGGCGACGACGCGCTGATCGCCGCGTTCAACTCGGGCGCCGACTTCCACGCCGCCACCGCGTCGTCGGTCTTCCACGTCGGGCTCGGTGAGGTCACCGCCGACCAGCGGCGCAAGATCAAGGCGATGAACTACGGCCTGGCGTACGGGTTGAGTGCGTTCGGCCTCTCCAACCAGCTCAGCATCTCCACCGACGAGGCGCGCGGCCTCATGACGGAGTATTTCGAGCGGTTCGGCGGGGTCCGCGACTACCTGCAGTCCGTGGTGCGCAAGGCCGGGCAGGACGGCTACACGGCGACCATCCTCGGGCGCCGCCGCTACCTGCCCGACCTCAGCAGCGACAACCGGCAGCGGCGCGACATGGCCGAGCGGATGGCCCTGAACGCGCCGATCCAGGGTTCGGCGGCCGACATCATCAAGATCGCGATGCTGCGGGTGGACGAGGCGCTGACCGATTCCGGGCTGTCCTCGCGCATGCTGCTGCAGGTGCACGACGAGCTGGTCCTCGAGGTGGCGCCCGGCGAGCGGGAGTCGCTGGAGGAGCTGGTGCGGCGCGAGATGGGCGGGGCCTATCCGCTGTCGGTGCCGCTGGAGGTGTCGGTCGGCACCGGCCGCGACTGGAACGGCGCCGACCACTGACTGACCCGGGGTGGCCGGTTCAGGTCACCCCGGTCCGGCACCCCGGCACGGCGCCCCGGCCTGGCGCGCTCGCCCGGCTCGCCGGTCTCCTCGACGGCGATCGCCGGGTCACTTCTTGAGCGGGTCGTGACCCCAGTTCATCAGGGAGTACCGCCAGGGTGTCGCGGACACGTCCCCCTTCGGGCGCTGCGCCGTGTGGCGGTGGACGTAACCGACCACCTTCCGCATGTGCTCCTCGTCGGCCTCGGTGAGGTCGGCCTTCTTCTTGTCCAGGATCTTGATGATCTTCCGGCCGGAGTCGTGGCCGACCGACTCGGCGCCCGCGGACGCCTTCTGGCCGACCTCCTTCGACTCGTCCGAGTCGAGCCACGTGCGCAGCTCGGCCGGGGTCATGTTGACGGCGTCCTTGAACTCGGCGTACACATCGGTCTCAGTCACGGTGCAGCGACTCCGGCTTGTGCACGGCCTCGCGGCCGGTCTTGTCGCTCTTCACCTTGTACTGCGGCTCGTCCTTCGAGGCGGCCACGGTGCGGCCGGCCTCCTCGGTCCGCTCGGTGATCTTCTTCTGCACCGTGCCGTGGACGTCCTGGCCGTGGCTCTTCCAGGTGACGTCGTCGCCCTTCTTGAACTCGCTCATAGAGGTGGCGATACCCGCCGCGAGCAGCGAAAAACTACTCCGGCAGGTCGCAGACGAAGATCGCGGTGCCGGGGAAGAGACGGCCCCGCAGCGGGCTCCACTGGCCCCACACCTGCTCGTGGCCGGCCGGCCACTCCGGTTCGATCAGGTCGCGCAGCACCAGGCCGGCCGCGACGATCTCGCGTACCCGGTCGCCGATCGTGCGGTGCTGCTCCAGGTAGGTGACCCGGCCGTTCTCGTCGCGTTCGACGTACGGCGAGCGGTCGAAGTACGAGTTGCGGGCCAGCAGGCCGCTCTCGTCCGGCTCGTCCCAGAAGACCCAGCGCATCGGGTGGGTGACCGAGAAGACCCAGCTGCCGCCGGGACGCAGCACCCGGGCCACCTCACGCATCGCCGCGCCCGAGTCCGCCACGAACGGGATGGCCCCGAACGCGGTGCACACGATGTCGAACGAGCCGTCCCGGAACGGCAGCGCCAGGGCGTCCGCCTGGACGAGCGGCACCCGCACCCCGCTGCGCCCGGCGGCCTCCCGCGCGTGCCGCAGCATGCCGGCGGAGAGGTCCAGGGCGACCGGGTGGGCACCCTCGCGGCGCAGCCACCGGCTGGCTGCGGCGGCGCCGGCCCCCAGTTCCAGAACCTTCTTGCCGTGTACGGCCCCGAGCAGGCGGGCGTCGGCTTCGCGCAGCCGCTCGGGACACCACACGAAGTCCACGTCACCCAGGAAGGCGCCGTGCTCGTCCTGATAGTCGTCGGCGTCCTGATCCCACCAGGTCCGGTTGCCGCGGCGCGCCTCGTCCTCGGTGACCGCCCGGTGGTTCCGGGAGGCGGGCTGCCCGTCTGTTGTGCCGGGGGCCGGGGAGGACTCGACGGTAGGGATCTCGGTCACCCGGATACGGTACGGCAGGCGTGTCGACCGCCCCGATTCGGCTCAAACCGGACATGCTGACGGGTTGCGGCCGAACAATGTGCCTCGGTCCTCAGGAGGGCTTGCAACCTGTGGTAATGCGCACGGTAAGCTAGTCGATGCGCTCGCGGATCGTGTACCTCGGCAGGGAGCAGGTTCCGTGGTCGTCGGTCTCGGCATGATCGACTGCGTTGATCAGACTGCTCTCTCGGGTTGTCGTCTCGTTTCGCTCGTGCCGCTGTCCGGTGGCAGTTCCGTCGAGCGCGTGAGACACCACGACACCATCCGTTCGGAGCAACAGTCCACATGACGAGCAGCATCGAGGCCACCTCGAGCGCCAACAAGGTCACCGTCGACGACCTCGGCTCTGAGGAAGCTTTCCTCGCAGCCATCGACGAGACCATCAAGTACTTCAACGACGGCGACATTGTCGAAGGCACCGTCGTCAAGGTCGATCGGGACGAGGTCCTGCTCGACATCGGCTACAAGACCGAGGGCGTCATCCCCTCGCGCGAGTTGTCGATCAAGCATGACGTGGACCCCGCGGAAGTGGTGTCGGTCGGTGACCACATCGAAGCCCTCGTCCTCACGAAGGAGGACAAGGAAGGCCGTCTGATCCTCTCGAAGAAGCGCGCTCAGTACGAGCGCGCCTGGGGCACCATCGAGAAGATCAAGGAGGACGACGGCGTCGTCCGCGGTTCGGTCATCGAGGTCGTCAAGGGTGGTCTCATCCTCGACATCGGCCTCCGTGGCTTCCTGCCGGCCTCCCTGGTCGAGATGCGTCGTGTCCGCGACCTCCAGCCGTACGTCGGCCGCGAGCTCGAGGCGAAGATCATCGAGCTGGACAAGAACCGCAACAACGTGGTTCTTTCCCGCCGCGCCTGGCTCGAGCAGACGCAGTCCGAGGTTCGCACCGAGTTCCTCAACAAGCTCCAGAAGGGCCAGGTCCGCAAGGGCGTCGTGTCCTCGATCGTCAACTTCGGCGCCTTCGTCGACCTTGGCGGCGTGGACGGCCTGGTGCACGTCTCGGAGCTCTCCTGGAAGCACATCGACCACCCGTCCGAGGTTGTCGAGGTCGGCCAGGAGGTCGAGGTCGAGGTGCTCGACGTCGACCTGGACCGCGAGCGCGTCTCGCTGTCGCTCAAGGCGACCCAGGAAGACCCGTGGCGTCAGTTCGCCCGGACCCACGCGATCAACCAGATCGTGCCGGGTAAGGTCACCAAGCTCGTCCCGTTCGGCGCGTTCGTCCGCGTCGACGACGGCATCGAGGGCCTGGTGCACATCTCCGAGCTGGCCGAGCGTCACGTCGAGCTGCCCGAGCAGGTCGTCCAGGTGGGCTCGGACGTTCTGGTCAAGGTCATCGACATCGACCTGGAGCGCCGCCGGATCTCGCTGTCGCTCAAGCAGGCCAACGAGGGCTTCGTCGAGGGCGAGGAGCACTTCGACCCGACCCTCTACGGCATGGCGGCGACCTACGACGCCGAGGGCAACTACATCTACCCGGAGGGCTTCGACCCCGAGACGGGCGAGTGGCTCGAGGGCTTCGAGAAGCAGCGCGAGACGTGGGAGAAGCAGTACGCGGACGCCCGCGAGCGCTGGGAGGCCCACACCAAGCAGGTGCAGGCGTCCCGCGACGCCGACGCCGAGGCCGCGCTCAACCCGGCTCCGGCCGGCGGCGTGACCACCTCGTCGTCGACGTCCTCGTCCTCCTCCACGAGCTCGTCGGCCCCGGCGCGCTCCGCCGAGGAGCCCGCGGGCACCCTCGCCACCGACGAGGCTCTCGCCGCTCTGCGCGAGAAGCTGGCCGGCGGCAAGGGCTGACCTGACGACAGTCAGCGCGTAATACCCAGGAAGGCCGTCCCGACTCCGGTCGGGGCGGCCTTTCGCCCTTTCCGCAGACCGCTGCTGCGCGGGGACGCGGCCGGGGCGCCGTACCCGGATACTTGATCCCATGTTGATGGTCGGGCTCACGGGCGGTATCGGCGCGGGCAAGAGCGCGGTGGCCAAGCGGCTGGCGGAGCGCGGCGCGGTGATCATCGACGCGGACGTGCTGGCCCGCGAGGTGGTCCGCCCCGGCACCGACGGGCTCGCCGAGATCGTGGCGCTGTTCGGGTCGGGAGTGCTGACACCGGACGGCGAGCTCGACCGGCCCGCGCTCGGGGCCAAGGTCTTCGGCGACGAGGCCGCCCGCCACAGCCTGGAACGGATCATCCATCCGCGGGTCCGGGCGCGGACAGCGGAGCTGACCCATCAGGCGCCGCCACACGCGATCGTGGTCAACGACGTGCCGCTCCTGGTCGAGGCGGGGCTCGCTCCGTCGTACCACCTGGTGATCGTGGTCGACGCCGACCGCGAGGTGCGCCTCGATCGTCTCACCCGCCTGCGTGGCATGACGGCTGCCGAAGCCGCCGCCCGCATCGATGCGCAGGCCGACGACCGGACCCGGCGCGCGGCCGGCGACGTGATCCTGGCGAACGACGCCGGCCTGGACCACCTGCACGCGCGCGTGGACGAGCTGTGGCGCGGCCGGCTGGTCGAGTTCGAACGCAACCTGCGCCTGCGGCTCCCGGCGCCGAAAGGCCCGGAGCTGCGCATCATGCCGTCCGACCCGGCGTGGCCGGTCGCGGCCGCCCGGCTGAGCGCCCGGATCCGGCACGGCCTCGGCACCGGCGTCCGGGTGCACCACATCGGCTCGACCGCGGTGCCCGGCCTGCCCGCCAAGGACATCATCGACCTCATGCTGAGCGTGCGCACCCTCGGCGAGGCCGACGCGTTCGCCGACCGGCTCGCCGATCTCGGCTTCCCACGGCGTGCCGGGGAGTGGTCGGACAACGCACACGGCCGGCCCGGTGGGACCTGGCCGAAACGGATGCACGGGTGCGCCGACCCCGGTTACCGGGTGAACCTGCACGTGCGGGTGGCCGGATCGCCGGGGTGGCGGTTCGCCCTGCTGATGCGTGACCACCTGCGGACGGTCCCGGCGGCCCGGGCGGCTTACGCGGCGGCCAAGGAGGAGCTGGCGCTGCGGCACGCGGACCGGGCGGGGTACGCGGAGGCCAAGGAGCCGTGGTTCCTGGAGGAGGCGCGGGCGGCCGACGAGTGGGCGGTGTCGACGGGATGGCAGCCGGACGACGAAGAATAAGGGCCCTCGCGGCGGCCGGTCAGCGCTGGGCGCGACCCACCACGGGTGCGCTCGCCGGGGCGTCCGGGGCGCATCGACCAGGGTGCGGCACCACGGATCGACTGGCGATCCGGACGGTGCCTGGCGGCCGCCGCGAGCGGCCTACCCGCCCAGGGTAGGCGGCCGTGCAAAGCCCGGACAATGCCGGGCGACGGTGCCGAATGTGCACCCTCCGCACGCCGCTTCGAGAACTTGTCGTACCCCCGACGTACGGTGGTTGGCATGGCGCTCGACATCCCACGACTCGACGGCCGGTTCGAGGTCGTCAGCGACTATCAACCCGCCGGTGACCAGCCCGCCGCCATCGACGAGCTGGAGCGGCGGGTGCGCCGCGGCGACCGCAACACGGTCCTGCTCGGCGCCACCGGCACCGGCAAGAGCGCCACCACAGCCTGGCTCATCGAGCGGCTGCAGCGGCCGGCGCTCGTGCTGGCCCCCAACAAGACGCTCTGCGCCCAGCTGGCCAAGGAGTTCCGCGAGCTGCTTCCGCACAACGCGGTGGAATATTTCGTCAGCTACTACGACTACTACCAGCCCGAGGCCTACATCGCGCAGACCGACACCTACATCGAGAAGGACTCGTCGGTCAACGAGGAGGTGGAGCGGCTCCGGCACTCGGCCACCATGTCGCTGCTCACCCGGCGCGACACCATCGTCGTCGCCACGGTCAGCGCCATCTACGGCCTGGGCACCCCGCAGGAATACGTGGAGCGGGCCGTCCGGGTCAAGGTGGGCGGCGAGATCGACCGGGACAAGCTGCTGCGCCGGCTGGTCGACATTCAGTACGCGCGGAACGACATGGCCTTCCAGCGGGGCACCTTCCGGGTGCGCGGCGACACGCTCGAGATCATCCCGGCGTACGAGGAGTTGGCCGTCCGGGTCGAGCTGTTCGGTGACGAGGTGGAGAAGCTCTACTACCTGCACCCGCTGACCGGCGAGGTGGTCCGCGAGGTCGACGAGCTGATCATCTTCCCGGCCTCGCACTACGTGGCCGGCCCGCAGCGGATGGAGCGGGCGATCCGCGACATCGAGGCCGAGCTGGCCGAGCGGCTGGCCGAGCTGGAGCGCCAAGGCAAGCTGCTGGAGGCGCAGCGACTGCGGATGCGGACGACCTACGACATCGAGATGATGCGGCAGGTCGGCTTCTGCAACGGCATCGAGAACTACTCGATGCACATGGACGGCCGCAGCTTCGGTGAGCCGTCCTTCACCCTGCTCGACTACTTCCCCGACGACTTCGTCACGGTCATCGACGAGTCGCACGTGACGATCCCGCAGATCGGCGGGATGTATGAGGGGGACGCGTCCCGTAAGCGCATCCTGATCGAGCACGGTTTCCGGCTGCCCAGCGCCGCCGACAACCGGCCGCTGCGCTTCGACGAGTTCCTGGAGCGGGTCGGCCAGATGGTCTTCCTCTCCGCCACGCCCGGCCCGTGGGAGCTCCAGCAGGCCCAGGGCGAATACGTGGAGCAGGTCATCCGCCCGACCGGCCTGGTCGACCCGCAGGTGGTGGTGAAACCCACCAAGGGCCAGATCGACGACCTGATGCACGAGATCAAGCTGCGCACCGAGCGGGACGAGCGGGTCCTGGTCACCACCCTCACCAAGAAGATGGCCGAGGACCTCACCGACTACCTCCTGGAGAACGGCATCCGCGTCCGCTACCTGCACTCCGAGGTGGACACGCTGCGCCGGGTCGAGCTGCTCAAGGAGCTGCGCAAGGGCGACTACGACGTGCTGGTCGGCATCAACCTGCTCCGGGAGGGTCTCGACCTGCCCGAGGTGTCGCTGGTCGCCATCCTCGACGCCGACAAGGAGGGCTTCCTGCGCAGCGGCCGGTCCCTCATCCAGACCATCGGCCGGGCCGCGCGAAACGTCTCCGGCGAGGTCCACATGTACGCGGACAAGATCACCCCGTCGATGCGGGCCGCGATCGACGAGACGGACCGGCGCCGGGCCAAGCAGATCGCGCACAACGAGGCCCACGGCATCAAGCCGCAGGCCCTCCGGAAGAAGATCCACGACATCCTGGACGACATCTACCGGGAGGCCGAGGACACCGACGCCGCCGTCTCCGGTCCGATGGTCGGCGGTGGCGGCCGGCAGATGTCGCGCGGCAAGGCCCCGGTCCCGGAGACCCGGTCGAAGGCCAAGGCGGGCAGCGGCACGGCCCGCGCCGGCATGGCCCGGTCCGAGCTGGCCCAGCTCATCCAGGACCTCAACGACCAGATGCTGGGCGCGGCGCGCGAGCTGCAGTTCGAGCTGGCCGCGCGGATCCGCGACGAGATCAAGGAGCTGAAGAAGGAACTACGGGGGATGGACATGGCGGGGGTGAAATAAGCAGGCGGCCGCCCCCGGTGGGTTGGTCGCGGCGCGCGCGGTGTCTGGTCGCGCCGGACGCGCGTGGGGTGTCTGGTCGCGGTGGGCGCGCGTGGGGTGTCTGGTCGCGGTGGGCGCGCGTGGGGTGTCTGGTCGCGGTGGGCGCGCGCCGGGTGGCTGCTCGGCTAGCGGGTGTAGGACTCTTGGTTCGCCGGGGCGGGTGTCTCGCTGAAGAACTCGGCCAGCGGGGGCTGGGCGAGGGAGCCACCGATCAGGGCGCGCCACTGGGCGAAGCGCTCGGTGCGGCGAAATGTGTGCTCGTGGGCTTCCACGCTGTCCCACTCGGTCAGCAGGACGAAGCGGTTCGTCGAGGCCGCGCTCTGCTTCAGCTGGACGGATCGGCAGCCCGCCGCGCCGGCGACCATGGGGCGGGCCCTCTGGTAAGCGGCGAGAAAGTCGTCCGCCCGGCCGGGGAGGACGTCGATCAGCGTGACTTCGAGAACCATGCCGGCAAGCGTCCCATACGGACCAGATGGCTAGCTTACTAGGACGCTTCAGGGTGGGCGGCCATGATGTCCGACTGTTCTGCGGGTGCCGACAGGGATGGGGCAACGGCGGTCGCCTACGGCCGCGACGGGGTTAAGCTTCAGGTGCGACGTCTTCTAGCGGAGGCAGCAACAGCTGAAGATCTACCGCGGGTGAATACGCGGCTTCCGGCCACTTACCTTGCGATAACGACCGGGCTGGGTGGTTTGGCCGCGAGCCGTGCCACTCAGGGGGCTCCCGATGTGCCGTTCGGGGCCGGGATGCGCAACAATGACTCCCGTGGGAGGGGAGTATTCCCCCGCTCCGGTCTCGTCAACACGGAACGCCTGAGAGGCGAACCCGGGGCCGGTGGTCGCGGATCGAGTCGATAGTCATCGGGTCGGGGCCGCGGCGGAAGAGACCTCCGACAGTCGCACGCCGCTGTTCTCGCTCCACGATGTGAGTGGGCACAGTGTCGACCCGTGTCTGCCGGAGGTCCTCGTTGAACGTGTCCGCCTGGGTCTGGGGCGTTACCCTGGTCGCCCTCATCGCAGTGCTCGCCGTTGATCTTCTGATCATCGGCCGCAGGCCCCACGAACCCAGCATGAAAGAAGCGGGCGGATGGGTCGGCTTCTACGTCGGCCTGGCCCTGCTCTTCGGTATCGGCGTCTGGGTCACCGCCGGTGGGACGGCGGCCGGTGAGTTCTACACCGGCTGGCTCACCGAGTACTCGTTGAGTGTCGACAACCTCTTCGTCTTCGTGATCATCATGGCCCGGTTCGCCGTGCCACGCCATCTCCAGCAGAAGGTGCTGCTGATCGGCATCGTGCTCGCGCTGCTCATGCGCGGTGCGTTCATCGCCGCCGGTGCCGCGCTGATCTCGCAGTTCTCCTGGGTGTTCTACATCTTCGGCGCGTTCCTGGTCTACACGGCGATCACGCTGGTGAAGAACGGCGAGAACGACGAGGACGACTTCAAGGAGAACATCCTCATCCGCTGGGCGAAGCGGGCGCTGCCGCTGTCGCCGTCGTTCGGTGACGGCCGGTTCAGCGTGGTCACCGAGACGGGCAAGCGGCTCTTCACCCCGATGCTGATCGTCATGATCGCCATCGGCACCACCGACCTGATCTTCGCGCTCGACTCGATCCCGGCGATCTTCGGTATCACCAAGGAGCCATACCTCGTCTTCACCGCGAACGTGTTCGCGCTGATGGGTTTGCGCCAGCTCTTCTTCCTGCTCGGTGGCCTGCTGCAGCGGCTGGTCTACCTCAACATCGGCCTCGCCGTGGTGCTCGCCTTCATCGGCGTGAAGCTCTTCCTCGAGGCCCTGCACACGAACAGCGTGTCGTTCATCAACAACGGCCACGGGTTCCACTGGGCCCCGGAGATCCCGATCTGGCTCTCGCTGCTGATCATTCTCGGCACGTTGGCCATCGCCACGGTGGCCAGCCTGGTCAAGTCGTCGCGGGACAAAAAGAGCGAGCTGATCACGCTCGACAAGTAGGCGTTCGGCAAGGCAGACAGCGAGCCCGGGCGGGGAACCGCCCGGGCTTCGTCGTGTCCGCTGTTCGCGTGGTGGCCGACCACGGGATCGGTGCGGGGTCGCCCGGAGCCGGGGCCTGGCCCACTCGGGTGCGTGCTGCGGCGTGCAAGCGGGTCGGCGGCGCGCAGGCGGGCTGCGGCGTGCAAGCGGGTCGGCGGCGCGCAGGCGGGCTGCGGCGTGCAGGCGGGTCGGCGGCGCGCAGGCGGGCTGCGTGCGTGCAGGCGGGTCGTGTGCGAGCGGCAGTGTGTGCGGGCGGGGCCGGGGGCGGGGCGGCGGGACGGCGGGACGGCGGGGGTGGGAGGCCGGGACGGCAGGTCAGCCCGGCGGCCGCGGCAGAGGCCGGCATTGCGGTTGGCCCCGGTGTAGCGCGGGACTCGGCCGGCGCGTACCAGAAAAGGATCGTGAAAAGAACGAGGCCCGCCCAGAGCGGGCGGGCCTCGTCAGAAGGATTACTGCTGGTGCTTGCGGCGCGCCGCGGCGCGGCCCCGGACGGTCTGGTCCAGCTCCACCTTGCGGATGCGGACGGCGTTGGGGGTGACCTCGACGCACTCGTCCTCGCGGCAGAACTCGAGGGCCTGCTCCAGGGAGAGCTTGCGCGGCGGGATCAGGCGCTCGGTGTTGTCGGCGCTCGCGGCCCGCATGTTGGTGAGCTTCTTCTCCTTGGTGATGTTGACGTCCATGTCGTCCTCGCGGGAGTTCTCGCCGACGATCATGCCTTCGTAGACCTCGGTGGTCGGGTCGACGAAGAGCTGGCCGCGCTCCTGGAGGTTGATCATCGCGAACCCGGTGACCACGCCGGCCCGGTCGGCAACGAGCGAGCCGTTCTGGCGGGTGCGCAGCTCGCCGAACCACGGCTCGTAGGCCTCGAACAGGTGGTGCATGATGCCGGTGCCGCGGGTCTCGGTGAGGAACTCGGTCCGGAAGCCGATCAGGCCGCGGGCCGGGACCAGCCACTCCATGCGCAGCCAGCCGGTGCCGTGGTTGATCAGCTCTTCCATGCGGCCCTTGCGGGTGGAGAGGAGCTGGGTGATCGCGCCCATGTATTCGTCGGGGGCGTCGATGGTGAGGCGCTCGACCGGCTCGTGCACCTTGCCGTCGATCTCCCGGGTGACCACCTGGGGCTTGCCGACGGTCAGCTCGTAGTTCTCCCGGCGCATCTGCTCGACCAGGATGGCCAGCGCGAGCTCGCCACGGCCCTGGACCTCCCAGGCGTCCGGCCGCTCGGTGGGCAGCACCCGCAGCGAGACGTTGCCGACCAGCTCCTTGTCGAGCCGGTCCTTCACCATCCGGGCGGTGACCTTGGCGCCCTTGACCTTGCCGACCAGCGGTGACGTGTTGGTGCCGATGACCATGGAGATGGCCGGCTCGTCGACCTGGATCAGCGGGAGCGGGATCGGGTTCTCGGCGTCCGCGAGGGTCTCACCGATCATGATCTCCGGGATGCCGGCGACCGCCATGATGTCGCCGGGGCCGGCGCTCTCGGCGGGCTTGCGCTCCAGGCCCTCGGTGATCAGCAGTTCCGAGATGCGGACGTTGCTGATGGTGCCGTCGGTCTTGCACCAGGCGACGGTCTGGCCCTTGCGGATGGTGCCCTCGTGCACGCGGCAGAGCGCGAGACGGCCGAGGAACGGGGAGGCGTCCAGGTTGACGACGTGTGCCTGGAGCGGGGCGCCCTCGGTGAACTTCGGCGCCGGGATGGTCTCCAGGATCGTGCTGAACAGCACTTCGAGGTCGGTGGAGTCCTCCGGGACGGTGCCGTCCTTCGGCTGGGTCAGCGAGGCGATGCCGTCCCGGGCACACGCGTAGACGATCGGGAACTCGATCTGGTGCTCGTCGGCGTCGAGGTCGAGGAAGAGCTCGTACGTCTCGTCGACGACCTCCTTGATGCGCGCGTCCGGCCGGTCGACCTTGTTGATGATCAGGATGATCGGCAGCTTGGCGTGCAGCGCCTTGCGGAGCACGAAGCGGGTCTGCGGGAGCGGGCCCTCGGAGGCGTCGACGAGCAGCGCCACCCCGTCGACCATGGTGAGGCCGCGCTCGACCTCACCGCCGAAGTCGGCGTGACCCGGGGTGTCGATGATGTTGATGGTGACGGGCTCGCCGTCGGCGGGGCGGTAGCTGATCGCCGTGTTCTTGGCGAGAATGGTGATGCCCTTTTCCCGCTCCAGATCCATGGAGTCCATCACGCGGTCGGCCATCTCGCCTCGCGCGTGGGACTGGCTGCCCTGGCGGAGCATGGCGTCGACCAGGGTGGTTTTGCCATGGTCGACGTGAGCGATGATGGCGACGTTGCGGAGGTCGGTGCGGGTCTGCATGACTTCATTGTTCCCGGCTCAGGTTGCCGACGGTGACACGGGGCCGGTTTTCGCCTCTGCCGCGGATGGGCTGCCTGCTGTTACCGTGCTTCATCGATGTCTCACGGGGGAGGCTTGCATCGATGAAGTTGCGTGTGGTCGTGGTGGTTGCCGCGCTGGTCATGGCCGGTGGATGCGGTCTGGGCGGGGCTGATCAGGAGCAGGCTGCGGCGCCGGCGACAGTCTCCGCGGAGCCGGTGGCGACGCAGGAAACGTCACCTGAGCCGTCGGTCACAGAAGAGCCGATCAGCGAGGAGCCGTCGCCGGCGCCCTCCAGGAAGCCCAAGACCAAGAAGGCGAGCCCGACGCCGACCGAGGACCCGAACAACTACCAGGAAGCGCCCTGTTCCGAGCGCAAGGGCAGTGAGGCGTCCAAGAAGAAGGTCAAGGCCGCGCTGAAGAGCGCCGCGGGCCGGATCTACTGGACCAGTGAGGCGCCCTCGCTGAAGCTGAACTACCCGCTCGTCAAGGCGATCGCCTGGCACGAGAGCGGCTGGACCAGCAACGTCTACAACTGCGACGGCGGCGCGGGGCTGATGCAGGTCATGCCGGACACCGTCGACATGATCAACAATCGATTCGGCCTGGCGTACGACGCCGCGAAGTACCAGGACAATGCGGCCGTCGGGGCGAACTACCTGGCATGGCTGACCCGGTACATGTCGCAGAAGCAGTACGACGAGAAGACGTACGACCTGAGCCCGTCGAAGTGCAAGAGCCACACCTCGTGGTGTCTGCTGAACCTGGTCATCTCCGGCTATCAGGCCGGCCCGGACGCGGTGCTGGCCAACGCGGACCGCAAGGAGCTGCCGAACCCGGAGTACGTGGACTCGGTGCGCTCGCTGATGAAGTCCTGCTACTGCGACCGGTACTGACCGGGGGCGGTCCCGGCCCGGTCGGCGCCCCGAGCTACACTTGCCGGAGAACCCGAGACCCTGCGTGACATCGTTCTGACGGGCCGCGTTTTGACCGGCCGCGTTTTGACCGGCTGGTCGCGGCGATAGTAAGGTCTCGGGGTTGTCGTGTGTTGTTGAAGCTGGCGAGCTGCGTGTTCGGCCCGTGCAGCTCACCCTAAGGAGCCCTACTCGATGCCGCCCAAGAAAAAGACTCATGAGGTAACCCTCGCGCTTGAGGCGGGTAACGCCGCGATGGTCGACCTCGGTAAGATGCTCGGCCCGACCGGCGCGAACATGCGTGCCGTCAAGGTGGAGTACGACGAGGCGACGGCGAAGAACCGGGGCGAGATCATCCCGGTCATCGTCTCGGTCTACGAGGACCGCAGCCACACGCTCGCCTACAAGACGCCGCCGACGAGCTTCCTCATCCGGAAGAGCCTCGGCATCCAGTCCGGCGCTGCCAACCCGCTCACCACGACTGTCGGCACGCTCAGTGCCACGCAGATCAAGGAGATCGCGGAGCGCAAGCTGCCCGACCTGAACGCGAACGACCTCGACGCCGCGATCAAGATCGTCGCCGGCACCGCCCGTTCCATGGGTGTCAAGGTCGCCTGATCTCCAACAGGGAACGGCCCCGGGTGTGCTCACCCGGGGCCGTTCTTCTTCGGTGCCACCACCTCGTCGATCAGGCCGTACTCCAAGGCCTCGGCCGCGGTCAGCGTCCGCCCGGTCGACAGGTCGTCCTCCACCCGGCTGCGTGGCTTCCCGGTCACCTCGGCCAGCCGGATCACCGCCTCCTCCAGCTCCCGCAGGTGCTGGCCGGCGGCAGCGGCCACCTCGTCGGCGGTGCCGGTCACCCCGGCGGCACGGGGCTCGGCCAGTTTGAACCGGGCATGCCGGTAAGCCGCGCGCCGATCGGCCGCCGCCAGCACCGGCAGCACCGCGCCACCCGCTTCCGACGTGACCACGGCGTGCACCGGAGCGGTCAGCGCGTCGATCACGTCGATGATGGACAGCGCGGCGCTCAGGTCCCCGCCCGGGCTGGCCACGTGCAGATGCACCGGGTCGGAACCGGCCGAGTCGAGGGTGAGCAGCGCGGCCGCTATCCCGGTCGCCGTCTCCCCGGTGAGCTGCCCGCGCAGCATCACGATCCGCTGGTCGAAGAGCCGCTCCTCGAGCCAGCCGGGCAGGCCGGGGCCGGCGCCGGGCAGAGGCGTCTGCCAGTCGGGCTGCTGATGCGGTGGGAAGCCCCACCGGGACGGGTCGTGTCGCTGCTGCACGACAGCCAGCCTAGCCAGGAAGCGCGCCGCCCGCGGTGTGTGAAGTTCGGGTGCGTATGCGGGCCGAACTTCACACACTGGGGGTCAGCGGCCGCGGCGGGCGCGGGTGAGGCGCTCGGTGCGGCGGCCGCTCTCCACCGCGACCTCGCGGCGCAGCTTGCGCCAGCTCGCCAGGCGGCGGGCCGGCAGTGAGCCGTCGGTAAGGGCGGCCTGGACGGCGCAGCCCGGCTCACCCTCGTGGTGGCAGTCGTCGAAGCGGCAGTCGCCGGCCAGGCCGGTGACGTCGGCGAAGGCCCGGTCCAGGCCGGCAGTGGTGTCCAGCAGGCCGACACCACGGATGCCTGGTGTGTCGAGGATCGCACCGCCGCCGGGCACGGTGACCAGGTTGCGGTACGCGGTGGTGTGCCGGCCCTTGCCGTCGGCGCCCCGGATCGCCTGCACCGGCATGACGGTCGCGCCGGCCAGCGCGTTCGCCAGGGTCGACTTGCCGGCGCCGGACCTGCCGAGCAGCGCGCAGGTGCGGCCCGCGCTGACGTACCGGCGCAGCGCACCAACCCCGATGTCGCAGCGCACGCTGACCGGGAGGACCGGCACACCGGGGGCGACCGCGGACAGTTGCCGGGCGATCGCACCGGCTTCGTGGGTGGTGTCGATCTTGGTGAGGACCAGCAGCGGCTCGGCGCCCGACTCGAAGGCCAGCGCCAGGAGGCGCTCGATCCGGGCGTCGTCGGGCTCCGGGTGGATCGGTTCGACGACCGCGACGGTGTCCATGTTGGCGGCCAGCACCTGGCCGGTGGAGTCCTTGTCGGCGGTGCGCCGGATCAACTCGGTGCGCCGGGGCAGCACCTGTTCGAGGGTGGTCCGCCGGTCCGGCCAGCGGCGCAGCACCACCCAGTCGCCGGCGCAGGGGAGGAGCGCCGGGTCGCGAGCGGCTTCGAGGAACGCGCTGCCGCCCAGACTCGCCCTGGTCACGCCGTCGACGGTGAGCACGGTGCTGATCCCGCGGTCGGCCCGGAGCACCCGCCCGGGCTCGGCGTCGGCCCGGTCGAACGGGCGGTACGAGGATGCGAAGAACTCGTCCCAGCCGAGCTGGGACAGGGTGTGGGACATGGGAAACCCTTTACGGTCGAGGGGCGCCTGACAACCTCAGGCGTGAGCCCCCTGGTGAAGGGACGCAGTGATCTCGAACAGCACGTTCCTCACCTCCCCGCGGGTTCTGATCGATCGCGTCTGGATCCGACGGTACGGTCACTCCCACCGGGGCGAAAGCGAATTCCGATAGGGTCCTCGTGTGACTGAGCCTTCGTTGTCATGCTCTCCTGGCCCTCGCCTTCCACGCCGTCGCTCGGCGCCGGCAATTGCCGCTCGGTGCAGTCGATCATGACCATGGATCCGCTCGTTCTGATGACTGACGTCGAGCAATCAACGGATTCCCTGCTGCGGACAGCGGAAGGGCTGGACGACGCCGAGGTGGCGAAGCCGTCCGGGCTGCCGGGCTGGACGGTCGGGCATGTGCTGACCCATGTGGCCCGCAACGCGGACGCCCTGACGAACCTCCTGACCTGGGCGCGCACCGGTGTGGAGACCCCGGCGTACGCGGACCGGGACGCCCGCGAGGCAGGGATCCAGGCCGGCGCCGGACGGTCCCTGGCCGAGCAGATCGCCGACATCCGGGCGGCCCACGAGCGCTTCGCCGACGCCGCCGCGGCGATGCCGGCCGCCGCCTGGGCGGAACACCTCCCGCCGATCGGGCAGTCCGCGGCCGGCGTGCCGTGGGTTCGGCTGCGCGAGGTCGAGGTGCACCACGTCGACCTGGCCCGCGGCTACACCCCGGCGGACTGGCCGGACGCGTTCGCCCTGCGCCTGCTGCGGGAGATCGTCACGACCGCGCCGGAGGGCTCGCCGAACCTGGTGCTGCGCCCGTTCGGGCTGGAACGGCCTCTGGTCATCGGCTCGGCGGACGGCCCGGTGATCGGTGGCCCGACCAAGTCGATCGCCGCCTGGCTGGCCGGCCGGGGCGACGGCACCGACCTGACCGTCTCGCCCGACGGCGAGCTGCCCGTCCCGGCGAGGTGGAAATGAGCGACTCCTACACCGGCGACGTCACCCGGGGCGGGACCCCGGCCGTGCGGGACCTCGGCGGCGGGCTGACCCTGACCAAGGTGTCGGTCGGCCCGATGGACAACAACGCCTACCTGCTGCGGTCCGGCGACGACCAGCTGCTGATCGACGCCGCCAACGACGCCGGAACGCTGCTGGACCTGATCGGCCCGGCCGGGCTGCGCACGGTCGTCACCACCCACCAGCACCGGGACCACTGGACCGGGCTGGCGGACGTGGTGTCGGCCACCGGGGCGGCCTCGCTGGCGCACACCGACGACGCCCCGGCGATCCCGGTGGTGACCGGGACGCTGACCGACGGCGACGTCGTCGAGGTGGGCGGGCACGCCCTCGAGGTGATCCACGTGGTGGGGCACACGCCGGGGTCGGTGGTCCTCGCGCTGCGCGACGCGGAGGGGCGGGCGCACCTGTTCACCGGCGACAGCCTGTTCCCCGGCGGGGTGGGCAACACCCGGGGCAACCGGAAGAACTTCGAGTCGCTGATCAACGACGTGGAGCGCAAGCTCTTCGGCCGGTTCGGCGACGACACATGGTTCTATCCGGGGCACGGGAAGGACTCGACGCTCGGCGCGGAGCGACCGGCCCTCCCGGAGTGGCGCGCCCGCGGTTGGTGATCGGGCCGGCGACAGCGACGACTCCGACGTGATCGTGCCGGTGATCGATGGCGTGCCGGCCGCCACAGCCCTCGTGCCATCCCTGGTCCCACTGCTCTTGAGTGCCTCGCGGCGGGATGAGTACGCCGCGCCGCTCGTGAAGCGCTACTCCGGATTTCTGTCCGGCATGCAACCCGGAGGAGGTGGCAGTCGTCAGGGAGGCGTGAGAGCGAAGGAGGGGCTCGTGTGAAGAACGAGCGTGATGAGCAGTTCCACCATTTCGTGGTGACACGCCGCGCCGCGCTGGTGCGTACGGCGACTCTGCTGACGGCGGGCGACGCCCACCTGGCGGAGGACCTGGTGCAGTCCACGCTGACCAAGCTGTACGTCGCCTGGCCGGCGTTCCGGCGGGCCGACAACCCCGACGGTTATGTGCGCCGGGTGCTGGTCAACGCGTTGACGGACGAGCGGCGCAGGTGGTGGCGGCGCCGGGAACGGCCGATGGCCGAGGTCCCGGACCGGGCCGCGACCGAACCGGCGAGCGGTGAGGTGGGTGACGGGCTGCGCGCGGCTCTGAGCCAGTTGCCGCCACGGATGCGGGCCGCGCTCGTGTTCCGGTACTTCTACGACCTCGACGTCGCCGACACCGCCGACGCCCTCGGTTGTTCCGAGGGCACGGTGAAGAGCCAGACCGCCCGGGCCCTGGAGAGGCTCCGCGAGGTCATCGGCCAGAACCCTTCCTTCGCACTGCGCTGACGCTCAGCGCCGACCTGGAGAAACACCATGAAGAATCTGTACGACGGGCTGGAGCGGATCGCCGGCCCGGCCACCGAGCCGACGGCCGGCGAGATCGAGGCAGACCTGACCCGCGGCCGCCGGGCCCTGCGCCGCCGCCGGGTGACGCAGGGCGCCGCCGGATCGGCCTTCGCGGTCGCCGCCGTCGCCGCGGCGTTCGCCTTCGCCACCACCGGCACCACGGCGCCGGTCACCGGCAACCCACAGGCCGCCCCGCCGGCCACATCCACCGGGGCCCCGGCCGCCGAGGCCCCGGCCGCCGGCATCCAGCTGGTCGCCTACAAGGGAAAGCAGCCCAAGGGCTTCACGTTGGACAAAGTGCCGGACGGCTGGGAGATCCAGGGTGTCGACGCCGGGGTGATGACCCTGGCCCCGATCGGCATCAAGGACCAGGAGATGCACAGCTTCGTCGGCAAGGTCGCGGTGATGCTGCAGTCCCGGGACGAGACCGGCGTGCCGGAAGGCAAGAAGGTCACCGTCGGCGAGAACACCGGAGTGCTCGGCAAGTACGAGGACCAGACGGACGGCTGGAACCTGCTGGTGGACCGCGGATCCAAGCCGCGTCTGCAGGTGCAGGTCTATGACGGTCTCGGCTGGACCGCTGACCAGGTCGTCGAGTTCGCCGCCGGCATCACCGTGACCAAGGACGCCCAGCAGGGCGCGGGCTGACAGCAGGGGAGACCGGAGCGAAGGCAGCGCCCCGGTCTCCCCTGCCCATGTCTACCAGTTCGGCGCCCGCACCACCCGCGGCGAACGGGCACGTGCTCCGGGGCGTACCCCTCGGGTGGAAAGAAGGCGTAAGAGCACGTCAATGCCCTTCCACCGCCGAGTGGGCGCCGCAGGCGGCCGTGCGGGCATGGCGGCGCGGGTCTGGCAGAATGCGGCCGGTGCGTGCGGCAGAAGAGATGATCGAGGAGCCGGTGGCGACGGCGGAGGAGACGCCCCGGGCGCCCGTCCGCGGATGGCGACGGTGGCCCGATCTCTGGATCCTGCTCGGGTTCGCGGCGCTCGCGGTGCTGGTGCTGATCCCGCTCTGGATCGATCCCAACGGGCGGGTGCTGGCCGGTAACGACGACGACCACGGCATCTTCCTGTCCATGCTCGCGCACGCCGAGCGGGTGATGTTCGACGGAGCCGCGCCGTTCTGGAACGACCGGTTGAACGTGCCGGTCGGCGTGAACATGATGGCGAACACGTCGATCCTGGCGCTGAGTCTGCCGCTGGCGCCGATCACGCATTTCTTCGGCGGCGGCGTCACGGTGGCGGTGATCCTCACCCTGGGCCTGGCCGGCACGGCGTTCGCCTGGTACTGGGTGCTCTCCCGGCACCTGGTCGACTCACGTCTCGCGGCGTGGATCGGCGGCGTGTGGTGCGGGTTCGCGCCGACGATGATCTCGCACGCGAACGGGCATCTGAACTTCGTCAACCAATATCTGGTGCCGTTCATCGTGTGGCAGGTGCTGCGCCTGCGCGAGCCGGGCCGGGCCCGGCGCGGTGGCGTGATCCTCGGCCTGCTGATCGTGGTGCAGTGCTTCATCAACGAGGAGACGCTGCTGTTCACCGCGCTGACGCTGCTGGTGTTCGTGGTGGCGTACGCGGCGATGCGGCCGGCGGTGGCCCGCGAGGTGTGGAAGCGGATGGTGGCCGGGCTGAGCGTCGCCGCGGCGACGTCATCCGCCTTCCTCGCGTACCCGCTGTGGTACCAGTTCTTCGGCCCGGGCAACTACCACGGCCAGCCGTTCGCGCCCGCCGACTACGTCACCGACCTGGCCTCGCTGGCCGGCTTCGCGCGGCAGTCGCTGGCCGGTTACGGAGCGCTGACCCGGCGGATGAGCGTCAGCGCGACCGAGGACAACACGTTCTTCGGCCCGATCGGCCTGCTCATGATCGTGATCGCGACGGTGATGCTGTGGCGCTCGGCGGCGGCCCGGTCGGCGGCGATCGCGGCCCTGGTGCTGCTGGTGATGTCGATGGGACCGGAACTGCGGGTGCTCGGTCACGACACCGGCATCTGGCTGCCGTTCGCCCTGATCAGCCACGTGCCGGTGATCGACCTGGTGAGCGTGACCCGGTTCGCGATGGTGCCGGCCACGATCGCCGGGGTGCTGCTCGCGCTCGCCGCCGACAAGGCCCCCTCGTTGCCGCCGCGCCGGCGCCGGCTGTTCTGGATCGGCATGGTGTTCGCGCTGGTCCCGCTCTTCCCCAAGCCGCTCCCGGTGGTGCAGGGCGACCCGGTCCCGCCGTTCATCACCGAGGGCACCTACCGGGAGTACGTGGCGGGCGGCCGCACGCTGGTGACGGTTCCGCTGCCCGACGTGACGACCGGCCGGACCGGCATGCGGTGGGCCACGCTGAACAACTACGACTATCCGACGCCGCGCGGATATTTCATGGGGCCGGCGAACCCGCCGCACGACGACACCGGCTCGTGGAGCGCCCCGGCCCGGTTCACCTCCACGCTGTTGTGGTCGGTTCGGGAGTACGGTTATCAGCCGGTGCTGACCGACGCCGATCGGGAGAAGATCACCGCGGATCTGGTGTACTGGCGTACCGGGGTCGTGGTGCTGGTGCCGGGTGGCCGCAACCCGGAGGTGCTGCGGGCGACGCTCGTCGACGCGCTGGGTGAGCCGCAGCTCGTCGGTGGTGTCGAGATCTGGGACATGCGGTCGTTGCCGGTTCCCCCCAACGAGTGAGGCCTACCACGTCCGCTTTGCGGGAATGACCGTCATGTGAGAGGCGCTGTGCCTCGGCCGGCAAAAAATGTCGTACCCCGTGGCTAGAGTATCCGCGGCTCTACCCTATTCAAACACCTGTACGGAGAGGCTGATTGTGGCCGACCGACTGACCATTCGTGGCGCGCGCGAGCACAACCTGCGTGACGTCAACCTCGACCTGCCCCGAGACGCCATGATCGTCTTCACCGGGCTCTCCGGTTCGGGCAAGTCCAGCCTCGCCTTCGACACGATTTTCGCGGAGGGGCAGCGGCGCTACGTCGAGTCCCTCTCGTCGTACGCGAGGCAGTTCCTCGGCCAGATGGACAAGCCCGACGTCGACTTCATCGAGGGACTGTCACCGGCGGTGTCGATCGACCAGAAGTCGACGAACCGCAACCCGCGCTCGACCGTGGGCACCATCACCGAGGTCTACGACTATCTGCGACTGCTCTTCGCCCGCGCCGGCACCCCGCACTGCCCGGTCTGCGGTGAGCGGATCAGCAGGCAGACCCCGCAGCAGATCGTCGACCGGGTCCTCGCCATGCCGGAGGGCACCCGGTTCATGGTGCTCGCGCCGGTCGTGCGCGGCCGCAAGGGGGAATACGTCGACCTGTTCGCCGAGCTCCAGGCCAAGGGCTACGCCCGGGCCCGGGTCGACGGCACGGTCCACCCGCTCACCGAGCCGCCGAAGCTGAAGAAGCAGGAGAAGCACACCATCGAGGTGGTGGTCGACCGGCTCAGCGTGAAGGCGAGCAGCAAGCAGCGGCTCACCGACTCGGTGGAGGCCGCGCTCGGCCTGGCCGGCGGCATCGTGCTGCTCGACTTCGTCGACCTGGCCGAGGACCACCCGGACCGGGAACGCCGCTTCTCCGAGCACCTGGCCTGCCCCAACGACCACCCGCTGGCGATCGAGGACCTCGAGCCCCGGGTGTTCTCGTTCAACGCGCCGTACGGCGCCTGTCCCGAGTGCACCGGCCTCGGGACGAAGAAGGAGGTCGACCCCGAGCTGATCATCCCGGACGAGGAGGCCAGCCTCCGCGACGGCGCGATCCAGCCGTGGGCCGGCGGCACCACCCAGGAATACTTCCTGCGCCTGCTCGAGGCGCTCGCCTCGGCCGAGAGTTTCTCACTGGACACACCGTGGCGGGCGCTGCCCAGCCGGGTGCAGAAGACGGTTCTCTACGGCGCCGAGGACCAGGTCCACGTGCGCTACCGCAACAAGTACGGCCGCGAGCGCTCCTACTACACCGGCTTCGAGGGTGTGGTGCAGTGGATCGAGCGGCGGCACAACGACACCGAGAGCGACTGGTCGCGCGAGAAGTACGAGGGGTACATGCGCGACGTGCCCTGCTCGGTGTGCGGCGGCGCCCGGCTCAAGCCCGAGGTCCTGGCCGTGACGGTGGCCGGCAAGAGCATCGCCGAGGTGTGCAACCTCTCCGTCGGTGAGTGCGCCGAGCTGCTGGCCGGGCTGAAACTCGACGACCGGCAGACGATGATCGCCGAGCGGGTGCTCAAGGAGATCAACGCCCGGTTGCGCTTCCTGGTCGACGTCGGCCTCGACTACCTGTCGCTGGACCGTGGCGCCGGCACCCTCTCCGGCGGCGAGGCGCAGCGCATCAGGCTCGCCACCCAGATCGGCTCCGGCCTGGTGGGCGTGCTCTACGTGCTGGACGAGCCGTCGATCGGCCTGCACCAGCGGGACAACCACCGGCTGATCGAGACCCTGGTCCGGCTGCGGAACCTGGGCAACACGCTGATCGTGGTGGAGCACGACGAGGACACCATCCGCACCGCGGACTGGATCGTCGACATCGGCCCGGGCGCCGGCGAGCACGGCGGGCAGATCGTGCACAGCGGCACCGTGGACGGGCTGCTGGCCAACGAGAAGTCGCCCACCGGGGCCTACCTCTCCGGTCGCAAGTCGATCCCGGTGCCGGCCACCCGCCGCCCGCAGACCCCGGGACGCGAGGTCGTGGTGCAGGGCGCGCGCGAGCACAACCTGCGCAACCTCACCGTGCCGTTCCCGCTGGGCCAGTTCATCGCGGTCACCGGCGTCTCCGGCTCCGGCAAGTCGACGCTGGTCAACGACATCCTGCACACCGTCCTGGCGAACCAGATCAACCGGGCCCGGATGGTGCCCGGCCGGCACACCCGGATCACCGGCATCGAGCACGTGGACAAGGTCGTCGGGGTGGACCAGTCGCCGATCGGGCGGACCCCGCGGTCGAACCCGGCCACCTACACCGGCGTCTTCGACCACGTCCGCAAGCTGTTCGCGGAGACCGCCGAGGCCAAGGTGCGCGGCTACGGCCCGGGCCGGTTCTCGTTCAACGTCAAGGGCGGCCGCTGCGAGAACTGCTCCGGCGACGGCACCATCAAGATCGAGATGAACTTCCTCCCGGACGTGTACGTGCCGTGCGAGGTGTGCAAGGGCGCGCGGTACAACCGCGAGACCCTGGAGGTGCACTACAAGGGGAAGACCATCTCCGAGGTGCTGAACATGCCGATCGAGGAGGCCGCGGAGTTCTTCTCGGCGCTACCGGCCATCCACCGCCACCTGCGGACGCTCGTCGACGTCGGCCTCGGTTACGTGCGGCTCGGCCAGCCGGCGACCACCCTCTCCGGCGGCGAGGCGCAGCGCGTCAAGCTCGCCTCGGAGCTGCAGAAGCGCTCCACCGGACGGACCGTCTACGTGCTCGACGAGCCCACCACGGGCCTGCACTTCGAGGACATCCGCAAGCTGCTCCTGGTGCTCAACGGCCTGGTCGACAAGGGCAACACGGTGATCACGATCGAGCACAACCTGGACGTCATCAAGACGGCGGACTGGCTGATCGACATGGGCCCGGAAGGCGGCAGCAAGGGCGGCCTGGTGCTCGCCACCGGCACGCCCGAGGAACTCGCCGAGGTGGCGGAGAGCCACACCGGCCAGTTCCTGCGGCAGGTGCTCAGCCTGCACGGCAAGCCGAAGGGCGCGGCCGCGGCGACCGCCCGGGCGGCCAAGGCCAACGGCGCCAACGGCACCAAGACGCGAGCCACCCGGTCCCGGGCCAAGGCAACTGCTTGATTCAGCAACATCTCAGCTGACTCAAAGGTCCGTGCCCGGTCGAGGTCCTAGTCTCGACCGGGCACGAGCTTGTCCGGCCCGGGGCCTCTCGGCGACGAGAGAATCCGGCAGGGCGTGAACTGATCGTGGTGGCCGCTTCGTATGTAGAGGCGACTCCGCGTGACATGCGAGCGGCAGACATCAGGTACTGGAGGGGCGACAACATGACTGACGTGCAGACGAGGACCGACGCCGAGGTTCAGCCGGAGCGGGCGGGCGGCACCTCGACACGGCGCGTGGTCCTGCTGAGCGCCGGTGCGCTCGGTGCGGGGGCGGTCCTCACCGCCTGCGGCACCGACGCCGGCACCGGCACGAACCCGAACGGCACCGACTTCGACAGCGACCCGGTCCCGGCCGGCAGCACCGGGGCGCAGGCGGACGCGGCCGGTGGCAACGCGGGCAAGGTGCTCGTGGCGGCCTCCGAGGTGGCCGTGGGCAGCGGTGTGATCAAGGGCGACCTGGTCATCACCCAGCCCGAGGAGGGCACCTTCAAGGCGTTCAGCAAGGTGTGCACGCACCAGGGCTGCGACGTCAGCGAGGTCACCGACGGCTCGATCCTGTGCCGGTGCCACAACAGCGCCTTCTCCATCAAGGACGGCGCCCCGACGGCCGGTCCGGCCGCGAAGCCGCTCGCCGAGACGAAGGTGACGCTGGACGGGGACAACATCGTCGCGGCCTGACCCCGGGCCAACGCGTAGGCCGGAGGTCCGGGCCGTGGCGGCGGCACCGGACCTCCGGTCGGGCAATTCTGTCAGTCCCACGCACTAGTGTTGGTGTTGTGCCAGACCCGTCCACCTATCGACCAGCCCCCGGTACGATTCCGGACGCCCCGGGTGTCTACCGCTTCCGCGATCCCGCCGGCCGGGTGATCTACGTCGGCAAGGCGAAAAGCCTGCGTAACCGGCTGAACTCCTACTTCGCCGACGTCTGGTCGCTGCACGCGCGCACCCAGCAGATGGTCACCACCGCGGGCAGTGTGGACTGGGTCACCGTCGGGACCGAGGTCGAGGCCCTCCAGCTCGAGTTCTCCTGGATCAAGGAGTTCGACCCCCGCTTCAACGTCAAATACCGGGACGACAAGTCGTACCCGTTCCTGGCCGTCACCCTCGACGAGGAATATCCGAGGCTCCAGGTCATGCGCGGCGCCAAGCGCAAGGGCGTGCGCTACTTCGGCCCCTACTCCCACGCGTGGGCCATTCGCGAGACCCTCGACCTGCTGCTGCGCGTCTTCCCGGCCCGCACCTGCTCGGCCGGGCTGTTCAAACGGCACAGCCAGATCGGCCGCCCCTGCCTGCTGGGCTACATCGGCAAGTGCTCGGCGCCCTGCGTCGGCCAGGTCAGCGCCGAGCAGCACCGGGCCATCGTGGACGACTTCTGCGACTTCATGGCCGGCCGCACCGACGCGTTCGTGAAGCGGCTGGAACGCGACATGATGCAGGCGTCCGAGGAGCTCGAGTTCGAGCGCGCGGCCCGGCTGCGGGACGACATCGCGGCGCTGCGCCGGGCCATGGAGAAACAGACCGTGGTGCTCGGCGACGGCACCGACGCCGATGTGGTCGCCTTCGCCGAGGACCCGCTGGAAGCGGCCGTGCAGGTCTTTCACGTCCGGGACGGCCGGGTCCGCGGCCAGCGTGGATGGGTGGTGGAGAAGGTCGAGGACCTCTCCACCGCCGACCTGGTGCACCACTTCTGCAGCCAGATGTACGGCGGTTCGCAGGGGGAGGGCGACGTCCCCCGGGAGCTGCTGGTGCCCGCCCTGCCGGACGATGCCGACGCACTCGCCGACTGGCTCGGCCAGCACCGCGGCACCCGGGTCAGCCTGCGCATCCCGCAGCGTGGCGACAAGAAATCGCTGATGGAGACGGTGGCCCGCAACGCCGCCGAGTCGCTGCAACGGCACAAGCTGCGCCGGGCCGGTGACCTGACCACCCGCAACAAGGCGCTCGAGGAGATCGCCGAGGCGCTCGGCATGGAGACCGTGCCGCTGCGCATCGAGTGCTTCGACGTGTCGCAGATCCAGGGCACCGACGTGGTCGCCTCGATGGTCGTGTTCGAGGACGGCCTGGCCCGCAAGAGTGAATACCGGCGGTTCGCCGTCCGCGGCAACCCCGACGGCAGCGGCACCGACGACCTGTCCGCGATGAGCGAGGTGCTGCGGCGCCGGTTCGCCCGGTTCAAGGCGCAGCCGGGCGCCGACGCGCCCCGCGATCAGCCGGAGTCCGACACCGCCGACGAGGCGGCTGACGCGGTGCTGCACGGTTACCTGCCGGACGCCGGGCCCGCGCCGGATCCTGCGTCCGGGGTTCCGGCTGTGCCTGACCTCGCGTCCGACGTTCCTGTTGCGCCGGACGTCGCGCTCGGGCCGGACGTCGCGCTCGGGCCGGACGTCGCGCTCGGGCCGGACGTCGCGCTCGGGCCGGAGGTCGCGCTCGGGCCGGACGGCTCGCTCGCGGCTGTGGCCGAGGAGCCGATGACGGCTGAGTTGCCCGGGGTCGATCCGCTCACCGGCAAGCCGCGGCGGTTCGCCTACCCGCCGCAGCTGGTCGTGGTGGACGGCGGGCAGCCGCAGGTCAACGCGGTCGCGGCCGTCCTCTCCGACCTGGGCATCACCGACGTGGCACTGTGCGGCCTGGCCAAGCGCCTGGAGGAGGTGTGGCTGCCGGGGGAGGACTTCCCGGTCATCCTGCCGCGCACCTCGGAAGCGCTCTACCTGCTCCAGCGGGTCCGCGACGAGGCGCACCGGTTCGCCATCACCTTCCACCGGCAGCGCCGCTCCAAGCGGATGACGGCCTCGGCCCTCGACTCGATCGCCGGTCTGGGGGAGGTGCGGCGCAAGGCCCTGCTGCGGCACTTCGGCTCGCTCAAACGGCTGGCCGCGGCCACCCCGGAGGAGGTCACCGAGGTTCCGGGCATCGGCCGTCGCACCGCCGAGACGGTCCTGGCCGCCCTCAATCCGCCCACCGGGAAGACCGCCGCCGGCGACTGAGTTGCACTCCTCGGGTCGAGAACCCGCCCTCTCGTGATGGCCGGCCGGTTCGGTGGCGGCCCGTCCGGTCCGGCGGCCCGTCCGGTCCGGCGGCCCGTCCGGTTTGGCGGCCCGTCCGCTCTGGCGGCCCACCCGGTCGCATGGCGGACAGGCTGTCCGGCGGTCGAGGGGTGCCCTGACGGCCTAGGATGTTGTGTCGCTCGCGCGAGGCGGGCGAACCTTCGCAGGAGGCGTGCGTGACGGAAGCGATGCCGGACTTCGGGGCCGACGAGGTCGCGGAGCCCGACGAAGCCGGTACCGACCTGGTGGTGGTGACCGGGCTGTCCGGCGGTGGGCGCAGCACGGTGGCCCGGGCGCTGGAGAACGTCGGCTTCTACGTGGTCGACAACCTGCCGCAGGCGCTCATGCTGGAGATGGCCGAGCTGGCGTTCGCGGCCGGCGGCGCGGCGCGGCGGACCGCGATGGTGCTGGACGTGCGGAGCCGGGCGTTCTCCACCGACCTGGCCGGTGCGGTGCGCGCGCTCAAGGAGCGGGGCTTCTCGCCGCGCGTGGTGTTCGTGGACGCCGACGACGAGGTGCTGATCCGGCGCTTCGAGTCGGTTCGGCGCTCGCATCCGCTGCAGGGCGACGGGCGGCTCGCCGACGGCATCGCCGCCGAGCGCAAGCTCCTCGAGGAGGCGCGCGAGCAGTCCGATGTGATCATCGACACCAGCCACCTCAACGTGAACCAGCTGCGGCGGCGGGTGGAGGAGCTCTTCGGCGGCGAGGACTCCCGCCGGCTGCGGATCACCGTGCTCTCCTTCGGTTTCAAGTACGGCCTGCCGCCGGACGCCGACTACGTGCTGGATGCCCGGTTCCTGCCCAACCCGTTCTGGGTGCCGGAGTTGCGCGAGCACACCGGCCTGGAGGAGGGCGTCAGCAGTTATGTGCTCGGCCAGGAGGGTGCGACCGATTTCGTCGCCACCTACGCCGGGCTGATCGCGGCCACCGCGCCCGGCTTCGAGCGGGAGGGCAAGCGTTACCTGACGGTGGCCATCGGCTGCACCGGCGGCAAGCACCGCAGCGTCGCCATCTCCGAGGAGTTGACCGCGCGGCTGACCGCGATGCGGCTCTCCGCGCATTCGTCGCACCGCGACCTGGGGCGCGAGTGACGGGGGGCCCGATCCGGGTGGTCGCCTTCGGCGGCGGGCACGGGCTGAGCGCCTCGCTGCGCGCCCTGCGGCACAGTGCCCGCAAGCTGGACCTGGAGATCACCGCGATAGTGACGGTCGGCGACGACGGCGGGTCGAGTGGCCGGCTCCGCGCGGAACGCGACGCGCTGCTGCCGCCGGGCGATCTGCGGCAGGCGCTGGCCGCGCTCGCCGCCGACCATCCCACCACCCGGCGGACGGCGAGGCTGATGCAGCACCGTTTCGCCGCGATGCCGGGGGTGGAGAGCGACCGGCAGCCTGTGCCGGCCCAGCAGAGCGCCGGGCAACAAGGTGCAGGGCAGCAGGAGGCTGGGCAGCAGGAGGCTGGGCAGCAGGAGGCTGGGCAGCAGAGGGCCGTCCCTCAGGGTGCCCTCCATCAGGGCGCCTCGCAGCAGGCCGCCGCTCAGCACGGGGCCGGGCCGGCCGAGGCGGGCTCCGGGACGCACCTGGACCGGGTGGTCGTCCGGGGGCCGCGGGTGGAGCGGCGGGCGGACCGCAGCCGGGACACCCTGGCCGGGCACGCGGTGGGGAACCTGCTGCTGCTCGGGCTCATCGAGATGCTCGGCGACCCGGTGCTGGCGCTGGACCACGCGGCCGAGATGGTGGGCGCCCAGGGCCGGGTGCTGCCGATGGCGCTGCACGCGGTCGGCATCGAGGCGGACGTGGTCGCGCCGGACGGCACCCCCTCGACCGTGCGGGGGCAGCATTCGGTGGCGGTGGCCGACGGGCGGGTCGCGGAGCTGCGCCTCGTCCCGGCGAACCCGCCGGCCTGCCCGGAGGCCCTGGAAGCGGTGCGCGCCGCGGACTGGCTGATCTTCGGGCCGGGCAGCTGGTACACCAGCGTGCTGCCGCACCTGCTCGTCCCGGATCTGGCCGCGGCGATCGTGGCCAGCCCGGCGCGCCGGCTGGTGACGCTCAACCTGAGCACGGACAAGGAGACCGCGGGCCTTTCCGCGGCCGACCACCTGGCCGCCCTCCGGGGCTATCTGCCGGAGTTGCGCGTCGACACGGTGCTGGCCGACGCCCGCTGGGCGGGCGAGCCCGAACCGGTGCGGATGGCCGCTCAGGACCTCGGGGCGGAGCTGGTGTTGGCACCCGTGGCCGTTGCGGACGGCAGCCCACGGCATGATCCTCAGTCATTGGGTGTTGCACTGGTGCCAGTATTGGGCGCCGCTCGTTAATACCTGGGTTAGTGCGGCACACACTGTTCAAGATCCGGCGCATGAGGTGACGTAATGGCGATGACGGCAGCGGTCAAGGACGAGCTGAGCCGGGTCGACGTGCCCAAGCCCTGCTGCCGCCGGGCCGAGATGGCGGCGCTGCTGCGTTTCGCCGGTGGTCTGCACATTGTCTCCGGCCGGGTGGTCGTCGAGGCCGAGCTGGACACCGGCGCGGTCGCCCGGCGGCTGCGGCGCGAGATCGCGGACGTCTACGGCTACCCCAGCGAGGTGCACGTCCTCGCCTCCGGTGGGCTGCGCAAGGGCAGCCACTACATCGTGCGGATCGTCAAGGACGGCGAGGTGCTGGCCCGCCAGACCGGCCTGCTCGACGTGCGCGGCCGACCGGTCCGCGGCCTGCCTCAGCACGTCGTCAACGGCAATGTCTGCTGCTCGGTGGCGGCCTGGCGGGGCGCGTTCATGGCGCACGGGTCGCTCACCGAGCCGGGGCGCTCCAGCGCGCTGGAGATCACCTGCCCGGGTCCGGAGGCCGCCCTGGCCCTGCGCGGCGCCGCCCGCCGGATCGGGATCACCGCCAAGGAGCGGGAGGTGCGCGGCGTCGACCGCGTCGTGATCAAGGACGGTGACGCGATCGCCGCGCTGCTCACCCGGATCGGCGCGCACTCCAGCGTGCTGGCCTGGGAGGAGCGCCGGGTGCGCCGCGAGGTGCGGGCCACCGCCAACCGTCTGGCCAACTTCGACGACGCCAACCTGCGCCGCTCCGCCCGCGCGGCGGTGGCCGCCGCGGCCCGGGTCACCCGGGCCCTGGAGATCCTGGCCGACGACGCGCCGAACCACCTCACCTCGGCCGGCCGGCTGCGGCTCGAGCACCGGCAGGCCTCCCTGGAGGAACTGGGCGCGCTGGCCGACCCGCCGTTGACCAAGGACGCGATCGCCGGCCGGATCCGCCGTCTGCTGGCGCTGGCCGACAAGCGTGCCCGGGACCTCGGCATCCCGGACACCGAGGCCGCGGTGACCCCGGAGATGATGGCCTGCTGATCACCCCAACGAGGTGATCATGGTCACTCGGGGCCGGTCGGCCGGACGGTCCCAGCCCCGGACCTTCGGCACTTCTGCGGGCGGGCCGGATCGACCGTTCTGGAAGCGCTGACGGTGCTGTCGTGGTGATCCGTTTTCGATAACGTTCAGGTCGCGCCCCGCTGCTCCGCGGGTCGGTGGCCTCGGATAGGGTCACCAGTGACGGCGACGGTGCCGGCAGTTCGGCCGAACCCCCGCTGTGACGCCGCCAGCCTCTGCTGCGGCGCTCTCGCTCCTTCGGGCGCGGCGGCCGGGCGCCCTAGTGCCTGCCTCCACATGGTCGGCATGCAGACCCCTCCGCCGGTCGCAGATTCCGGCGGACCGAAACGAGGAGACCACCTGTGACCATCCGGGTTGGCATCAACGGCTTCGGCCGTATCGGTCGTAACTTCTTCCGGGCGGTTCTCGCTTCCGGCGCCGACATCGAGATCGTCGGCGTGAACGACCTGACCGACAACGCCACGCTGGCTCACCTGCTGAAGTACGACAGCATCCTGGGCCGTCTGGGCCACGAGGTGAAGGCCACCGCCGACGAGATCACCGTCGGTGGCAAGACGTTCAAGGCGTTCGCCGAGCGCGACCCGAACAACCTCCCCTGGGGCGACCTGGGTGCGGACGTGGTGATCGAGTCGACCGGCTTCTTCACCGACGCCACCAAGGCGAAGGCGCACATCGACAAGGGCGCCAAGAAGGTCATCATCTCGGCTCCGGCCAAGAACGAGGACATCACCATCGTGATGGGCGTCAACGACGGCCTCTACGACGGTGCGCAGCACACGATCATCTCGAACGCGTCCTGCACCACCAACTGCCTCGCCCCGATGGCGAAGGTCCTGAACGACACGATCGGGATCGAAAAGGGTCTGATGACCACGATCCACGCGTACACCCAGGACCAGAACCTGCAGGACGGCCCGCACAAGGATCTGCGCCGCGCCCGCGCCGCCGCGCTGAACATCGTGCCGACCTCGACCGGCGCCGCGAAGGCCGTCAGCCTGGTGCTGCCGGAGCTGAAGGGCAAGCTGGACGGCTTCGCGCTGCGGGTGCCGATCCCCACCGGCTCGGCCACCGACCTCACCTTCACCGCCGCTCGCGAGACGTCGGTCGAGGAGGTCAACGCCGCGATCAAGGCGGCCGCCGAGGGCCCGCTCAAGGGCATCCTGGTCTACACCGAGGACGACATCGTCTCGGCCGACATCGTCACCGACCCGGCTTCCTGCATCTTCGACGCCGGGCTCACCAAGGTCATCGGTGGCAACCAGGTCAAGGTCGTCGGCTGGTACGACAACGAGTGGGGCTACTCGAACCGCCTCGTCGACCTGGTCAAGCTGGTCGGGGCCTGATCTGCCTTGAAGACTCTCGACGACCTGCTCGGCGAGGGTGTCTCGGGTCGGCGCGTGTTCGTGCGCGCCGACCTGAACGTCCCGTTCGACAAGAGCAACCCCGGTGTGATCAGCGATGACGGCCGCGCCCGCGCGGTGCTGCCGACACTGATCGCCCTGCGTGACGCGGGCGCCCGCGTGATCGTGGCGTCCCACCTGGGCCGCCCGAAGGGCGCGCCGGACCCCAAGTACACCCTCGCCCCGGTGGCCACCCGGCTCGGTGAGCTGCTCGGGTCGTCGGTGGCCTTCGCCTCCGACACCGTCGGTTCCGACGCGCAGGCGAAGGTGGCCGCGCTGGCCGACGGCGAGGTGCTGCTCCTCGAGAACCTGCGGTTCAACGAGGGCGAGACCGCCAAGGACGACGCGGTTCGCGGCGCCTTCGCCGACGAGCTGGCGAAGTTCGCCGACTTCTACGTCGACGACGCGTTCGGCGCGGTGCACCGCAAGCACGCGTCGGTGTTCGACGTCCCGGCCCGGCTGCCGCACTACGCCGGCGGCCTGGTGCTGCGCGAGGTCGAGGTGCTCAAGCGCGTCTCGGAGAGCCCGGAGCAGCCCTATGTGGTCGTGCTCGGCGGCTCCAAGGTGTCCGACAAGCTGGCGGTCATCCAGGCGCTGCTGCCCAAGGTGGACAAGCTGCTCGTCGGTGGCGGCATGTGCTTCACCTTCCTCAAGGCCCAGGGCCACGAGGTCGGCAAGTCGCTGCTCGAGGCCGAGATGATCGACACGTGCAAGTCGCTGCTGGAGCAGGCCGACGGCCGGATCGTGCTGCCGGTCGACGTGGTCGCGGCCACCGAGTTCTCCGCCGACGCCGAGCACGGGGTGACGGAGATCTCCGGCATCCCGGCCGACCGGCTGGGTCTCGACATCGGCCCGAAGTCCGTCGAGCTCTTCGCCGCCGCGATCGGCGGGGCGAAGACGGTGTTCTGGAACGGCCCGATGGGCGTGTTCGAGCTCGCGCCGTTCGCGGCGGGCACCCGCGGTGTCGCCGAGGCGATCACCAAGATCGACGGCTTCTCGGTCGTCGGCGGCGGTGACTCCGCGGCGGCGGTCCGCACGCTGGGCCTGGACGAGTCCGCGTTCGGTCACATCTCCACCGGTGGGGGCGCGTCCCTGGAGTACCTCGAAGGCAAGACGCTGCCGGGCGTCGCCGCCCTGGAGAAGTGATGGGTGACGTGAGCCGTAAGCCGATCATCGCCGGCAACTGGAAGATGAACCTCAACCACTACGAGGCGAACCTTCTGGTGCAGAAGCTGGCCGCGAGCCTGAACGAGAAGCAGCTGGAGGCCGTCGAGACGGTCGTCCTGCCGCCCTTCACCGATCTGCGCACCGTGCAGACCGCGATCGAGGGCGACAAGCTGAACCTCGGCTATGGCGCGCAGGACATCTCGCAGCACGCCGGCGGGGCGTACACCGGTGAGATCGCCGGCGCCTTCCTGGCGAAGCTGGGCTGCTCCTACGTGGTGGTCGGGCACTCCGAGCGCCGGGAGTACCACAACGAGGACGACGCTCTCGTCAACGCGAAGAACAAGGCGGCTTTCGCGGCCGGCCTCGTGCCGATCTTCTGCGTCGGCGAGGGCCTGGACATCCGTGAGGCCGGCAACCAGGTCGAGCACGTGCTCGCCCAGGTCGACGCCGGTCTGGAGGGGCTCAAGACCGAGCAGCTCCAGCAGATCGTGATCGCGTACGAGCCGGTGTGGGCGATCGGCACCGGCAAGACCGCGACCCCGGACGACGCCCAGGAGGTCTGCGGCGCGATCCGTGGCCGGCTGGCCGAGAAGTTCGGCGCCGAGGTGGCCGACGTCGTGCGTATCCAGTACGGCGGGTCGGTCAAGTCGGGCAACATCGCGCAGATCATGGCCAAGCCGGATGTGGACGGCGCCCTGGTCGGCGGCGCGAGCCTGGACGCCGAGGAGTTCGCCGCGATCGTGCGGTTCCCGGAGCACGTGGCTCGCTGAAGTACCTCCGTGTGCCCGGTCGCCTACGGCGGCCGGGCACCCGCTATTGTGGGACGGCTGCTTGTCCGTTGAGAGGATTGAACCCGACCATGCCGATCGAGTTCGCTTACACATTGATCGTGATGCTGATCATCACCAGCATCCTGCTGACTCTGCTGATCCTGCTGCACCGGGGCAAGGGCGGCGGCATGTCCAGCATGTTCGGTGGCGGCGTGACCTCGAGCCTGGCCGGATCCTCGGTGGCCGAGAAGAACCTCGACCGTTACACAGTGCTCGTGGGCATCATCTGGTTCGCCTGCATTGTCGGCCTTGGCTTCTGGCTCAAAACCACCTTGAGCTGAGCGCGCTCCGTAGTCGTACAATCTCCCGCGCGGCCGGTTTTCTCCGGCCGCGCGGTTTTTGTTCTCACCGTCCGATTCCGGCGGCTTCCAGCGCCTGGTCGGCGTCACCGCCCGACCGCTCACACCAGGTGCTGAGGCCCCTCGAGACAGGAGCGACGTCCGTGTCCAGTGGCAGCGCCATCCGCGGCAGCCGTGTCGGTTCCAGCCCGATGCGTCCCGACGAGCGCAGCGAACCCGCACCGCGCCGGCAGGTCAGTTATTTCTGCGCGGCCGGTCACGACAGCCGGATCTGGTTCGCGGCCGAGGTCCCCGCGCCGGAGACGTGGGACTGCACCCGGTGCGGCCAGCCGGCCGGCCTCGACCGGTCGAACCCGCCGGGGCGGTCGCGGACCGAGCCGTACAAATCGCACCTGGCCTATGTGAAGGAGCGCAGGTCGGACGAAGACGCCGAGGCCATCCTGGCCGAGGCTCTCGCCAAGGTCCGCCAGCGCCGCGGCCGCACGGAGTAACCAGCGTCCGGGACCGCTTCTCAGAGCGGGCTCGTGTCCCTGCCCAGATAGAGCGCGCCGGCTTCCGGGACCTCGATGTCCCGGAAGCCCAGCCGGCGGTAGAAGGCGTAGGCGCCGTGGTTGGCCGGGGCCATCCCCAGATGCACCCGGGGCACGCGGGCCGCCCGCAGCCCGTCCAGGAAGGCCGCCATCAGCCCTCTGCCGAGCCCTTTGCCCTGCCACTCCGGCAGCAGGTCGATGTGCAGGTGGGCCGGATGGTCCGCCAGCTCGGGGATGATCATCCGTTCCGGGTCCCGGTGCACGGCCAGCATCGCCTCGTCGCGGGGGTCGCCCGCCGGGTAACGGCTCTCGGTCGCCGGCAGCCACTCCTCGCGGTACCACTTCGCGAACGCCACCGTGTCGGCCGTGCCGAGGATGTAGCCGACCGCGTTGCCCTCGCCGTCGTCGAGCACGTGCGCGTGCTCCGGTTCGGCTGTCACATAGGGCACCGCCCAGATGTCGCCGAGCAGGCGGTCCGAGCTGTGGTCGCCACGGGCGTCACCGCCGGCGGCACCGGTGCGGACGCAGATGTCGTAGACGGCGTCGAGGTCGGACGGGCGGTAGGGGCGAATGATCGGCGGCACGTCGCCAGTCTATGGGTGTGAGGCAGGTCACTCTGGAGCTGCCAACCTTCCGGCCGGTCAGGCGTCTTCTCCTGCGTAAGCGGTTCTTCCAGCTGAGCAGGAGAGTGTTGATGCGCATCACGACCCGTGGCCTGGCCGTCGCCGCCGGTGTGTCGGCTGTGTTCGCTGTCGGTGGGGTGTCGGCCGCCGCGTTCGCCGGCGACGCGACACCGAAGCCGGTGGCGCCCACCGTCTCGCCCGCCACCCCGGAGCCGTCGCCACCGTCGGTCGAGGTCACCGCGGAGCCCGCGCCACCGTCGGCCGAGGTCACCGCGGAGCCCGCGCGGCCGTCGGCCGAGGTCACCGGGGAACCCGCACCGCCGGCCGCCGGAGTCACCGCGGAGCCCGCGCCACCGCCGGCCGGGGTCACCGGTGAGGCCGCCGCCCCGATGCCGTCCCCGCCGGTCGATGCGATCTCGCCGGTGCCGGGGAGTCCCGCGCCGCCCACCCCTGCAACGACCGCGGTGCCGGCAGTTGAAGCCACCCCGCGGCCGGTTCCGCCGGTCACGAAGGCGCCCGGCAAGCCGGCCCCGTCGCCGGCCCGCTGATCCCGCCGGTCAGGCCGATGCCCGGCGGCTGGATCCGCCGGTACCCTTCATCCTCCGCACACCCCGCGAGGCCCCGCCTGTGATTCGTGTCCTGCCGTTGCCGCCGCTGTTCGCCTGGCTGCGCCGTGTCCTGACCGACGCCCCGGATCCCACCCGGGCGTCCGGGCCGCCGGGGCCGCCGGCGATCAACGAGCTCTACCACAGCCGGCGGCTGAGTCTGGTCCGCCTGGCGGTGCTGATGGTCGACGACCTGGGGACCGCGGAGGACATCGTGCAGGACGTGTTCACCGCGCTGTACCGCAGGCACGGGGCTGATCTGCGGACGGTGACGGATCCGCACGCCTACCTTGTGGCGGGTGTGACGAACGCGGCCCGGTCGGCGCTGCGGCGGCGGCGCACGGCCCGGGCCTACATCCCGCCCGCGGCCGGCACCGCGCCGGCCGCGGAGGACGAGGCCATGCTCGGCGCGGGCGATCAGGCGGTGTTGCGGGAGCTGCGCGGCCTGACCGTCCGGCAGCGGCAGGTCCTGGTGCTGCGGTACTGGTCGGAACTCTCCGAGCAGGAGATCGCCGAAGTCATGCGGGTGTCCCGGGGAACGGTGAAGTCGACGGCGCACCGGGCGCTGTCCATCCTGCGCGATCGATTGGGGGAGCGGTGACCGGTACCGAACTGGAACAGCGGCTGCGCGGCGCCCTCACGGCCCGCGCACACCAGGTCACCCCGGAGCGGCTCGGGTTCGGGGTGCCGCCGACGGTCGCCGCCGCGCCGCGGAGACGGCGGTGGTGGTGGCTCACGGTGCCGGTGGCGGCCGCGGTGGCGCTGGCCTTCGCCGGTCTCGCCGGGTTGCGGGATCCTGTGCCGGTGCTGCCAGGCACACCGCCGACGGTGGCCCCATCGACAGTGGCCCCATCGACAGTGGCCCCGTCGACAGCGTCGCCGTCCGATTCGGCTCCGGTCTCCCCGGAGGTCTCCGCCGAGCCGGCCCCGCCCGCGCCACAAGCCACGCCGCCGGATGCGCCGCCGGTCACCTCGCCGGCCGCTCCGGCCACGGCGGATCCCTCGCCGTCCGCGCCACCCGCCCGGCCCGGCCGGGTGACGGCTTCCGGTCCCGAGGTCGAGGCCACCCCGGCGCCGTGATGCCGCGGCATCTGTCCAGCGTGTGAAGGTGCGCCCACATGGCGACCCGAACTTCACACGCCGGCAGGGTGGGGTACGGGAACGGAAGGCGGCCCGGCCGCCTTCCGGATCGGGTCAGGGCTGGGTGGGTACCTGCGCCGCGGCTGCCCGGTCCAGCAGCCACAGCGTTTTCTGTACGCCCGAAGCACTGGCCGCCGGCAGCGACTCCCCGTTGAGCACCGCGCCGATCGGGGCCGCCTTGTCCGGCCCGGCCGCGATCAGCCACACCTCGTCGGCGCTCTGGATCGCCGCCAGGGTGAGGGTGATCCTGGTCGGCGGCGGTTTCGGGCTGTTGTGGACGGCGGCCGTCGTCCCGCCTTCCTGGAGCACCGGGTGCCCGGGGAAGAGCGACGCCACGTGCCCGTCCTCGCCGACGCCGAGCATCAGCACGTCGAACCGGGGAAGCTCGCCACCCGACGACGCCAGCGCCGAGGCGTACCGCGCGGCGGCCGCCACCGCGTCGTCGCCGTCCGGGCCGTCGGAGGCCGGCATCGCGTGCACCCGGTCCGGGTCGAGCGGCAGCTTGTCGAGCAGCGCCTCGCGGGCCTGGGTCTCGTTGCGGTCCGGGTCGCCGGCGGGCAGGAAGCGCTCGTCGCCCCACCACAGGTCCACACGGGACCAGTCGATGGCGGCGGAGGCGGGCAGCTCGCGCACCGAGCGCAGCACCTTGGCCGCGACCCGGCCGCCGGTCAGCACCACGCTCGCGGTGCCGTGCGCGGCCTGCGCGTCAAGGATCCTGATGGCGAGCCGGGCCGCCACCGTGGACGCCAGGATGTCGGCGTCGGGTACCACCACGACCAGGGTCTCAGTCAATGCACTCTCCTCGAAAGCAGCGCCGCCCGCCGCGATGCGGCGGGCGGTTCCTCGTCGTCGTCCTACGTCACTGGTCAGCCGGGCAGACGGCCCGGCACCGGTCGGTCAGACCGTCGCGGCGGCGCGGGCGGCCGTCGCCGGGTCCTTCCAGACGTGCACCCGCATCGGCGGCCGCTCGTGCAGGCCGGGAACGCCGGCCATCGCGCTGAGCGCGTCCGCGTAGATCTGGTCGGCGTCCAGCCGGCGCAGCTCCTCGGCGAGCTCGTCGCCGACCGGCCGCTTCGGCAGCGGCATGTAACGGTCCTCCTGGCCGGTCCGGCTGAACAGCGCCGTCCCCTCCTCGCGGGTGACCCGGACGCAGTCGCCGTTCTCGCACTGCAGCTCCACCGAGTGCAGGCGCGGTGACCGGTCGGTGGGCTCCAGCACCGGCTCGATGCCGAGGCGTGACTTGAGCCAGCCCATCATCAGCCAGGCGGTCGGGTCCTTCACCGGCGCCACGATCCGCGCGCCGGTGACCCGGGCCTCGGTGGTGTCGAACGCGCCGGCCACCAGGGTGCGCCACAGCGTGATCCGGGTCCAGGTGAGATCGGTGTCGCCGGGGGCGTAGTCGATCGCACGCTGGCGCAGCGCGGCCACCGGGTCGGGCGCCTGGGCGCAGTCGGTGATCCGCCGGTCCGCCACCACGCCGAGGAAGTCGTTGGCGATCATGTCCGGCGGCTCCTGGTGCCACCAGCTCACCACCGGGACGTCCGGGGCGAGCAGCGGCATCACCACCGACTCGGCGTGCAGGGCGAGTCGCCCGTACATCCGCATCACGACCGCCTCGGCGGGGCCGAGGCGCCCGCCGACCACGATCTCGGCGTCCAGCCGGCTGCGGCCGTCCAGATCCGAGCGGACCACGATGAGCAGCCGGCAGGGGTGTGCGGCCGCGGCGATGGTGGCTGCCGCCTCCGCCTCACGGACCTTCTTCTCCTCGACCACCGAGACCAGCGTGAGGGCCAGACCCGAGGCCACGCCGCCGGCACTGCGCCGTTCGGCGGCCAGGGCCTTGACCACCTCGTTGCCGGTGGTGTCCCAAAGACCGATCATGCTCGCCTCCATGCGCGGCCCTCGCGGGCCAGCATCTCGTCCGACGCCCGCGGGCCCCACTCGCCGGCCCGGTACGGCTCCGGTTTGGTCCCCGACCAGGCGGCCTCCAGCGGGTCGACCACCCGCCAGGACTGCTCCACCTCGGCCGCGTCCGGGAACAGGGTCCGGTCGCCGATCAGCACGTCCAGGACCAGACGTTCGTAAGCCTCCGGGCTGGACTCGGTGAACGCCTCGCCGTATTGGAAGTCCATCGCGATGTCGCGGACCTCCGAGGTGCCCGGCACCTTCGAACCGAACTTGAGCACCACGCCCTCGTCCGGCTGCACCCGGATGACGAGCTGGTTGTGGCCCAGCATCTCCACGTCGGCCGGGTCGAACGGCAGGTGCGGCGCCTGCTTGAACAGGATCGCGATCTCGGTGACCCGGCGCGGCATGCGCTTGCCGACCCGCACGTAGAACGGGACACCGGCCCACCGGCGGTTCTGGATGCCGAGGCGGACCGCCGCGTACGTCTCCGTGGTGGAGTCGGGCGGGATGTTCGCCTCCTCCAGGTAGCCGGGGGCGCGCTCGCCGGCCACCCAGCCGGGCAGGTATTGCCCGCGGACGGAACCGGTGGCGATGTCGGCCGGGAGGCTGATCGCCCGCAGGACCTTGAGCTTCTCCGCGCGTACCTCCTGCGGGTCGAAGCTCGTCGGCTCTTCCATGCCGACCAGCGCGAGCAGCTGCAGCAGATGGTTCTGCAGCACGTCGCGGGCCGCGCCGGAAGCGTCGTAGAACGCCGCCCGGGTGCCGATGCCGACGTCCTCGGCCATCGTGATCTGGACACTGTCGACGTACTTCGAGTTCCAGACCGGCTCGAACAGACTGTTCGCGAAGCGAAGAGCCATGATGTTCTGAACCGTCTCCTTGCCCAGGTAGTGGTCGATCCGGAAGACGTCCTGCGGGGTGAACACGTCGTCGACGAGCTCGTTGAGCTGCACCGCGCTCGCGTAGTCGTGACCGAACGGCTTCTCCACCACCACCCGGCGCCAGCCGCCGGTCTTGGCGCTGTCCGCCATGCCGGTGCGGTTGAGCTGGTTGAGCACCAGCGGGAACGCGGCCGGCGGGATGGAGAAATAGAAGGCGGCGTGGCCCGTGATGCCGTTGCGCTCCTTCAACTCGTCCAGCGTGGTGGCGAGGTTGTCGAAGGCGGCGTCGTCGTCGAACGAGCCGGGAACGAAGTGGAACTGGCTGTTGAGCCGCTGCCAGACGTCCTCACGCCACGGGGTGCGGGCACCCTTCTTGGCGGCGTTGTAGGCGAGGGTCTCGAAGTCGCCGTCGCCCCAGTCCTGCCGGGCGAAGCCGACGACCACGAAGCCGGGCGGCAACAGACCACGGTTGGCCAGGTCGTACACGGCCGGAATGAGCTTTTTACGGGACAGGTCACCGGTGACCCCGAAGATGACCAGAGCGCAGGGCTCCGGGATCCGCGGAAGCCGACGGTCCTGTGCGGTACGCAGCGGATTACCCACGATGCCATCCTGCCAGGTTTTGGAGGGTGGGAACGGCCTGTCGCGGGAGGTCCCGCGACAGGCCGGTAAAAGTGCGTCTCAGGCGGCGTCGCTGGGGTTCTCGGCGCCCTTGGAGGCGGCCTTGAGCGACTTCTCGACGCCCTCCAGCAGTTCCTTCCAGCTGGCCTCGAACTTGTCGACGCCCTCGTCCTCGAGGACCTTCACGACGTCGTCGAAGTCGATGCCGACCGCGGCGAGGTCGGCGAAGACCTGCTTGGCGTGGCCGTAGTTGCCGGTGACGGTGTCGCCCCGGGTCTCGCCGTGGTCCGCGAACGCGATGATGACCGATTCCGGCATGGTGTTCACCGTGCCGGGCGCGATCAGCTCCTCGACGTAGATGGTGTCCCGGAAGTCCGGGCTCTTGGTGGACGTGGAGGCCCACAGCGGCCGCTGCGGGTGCGCGCCGGCCGCCGCCAGAGCCTTCCAGCGGTCGCCGCCGAACACCTCCTCGTACGCCTCGTACGCGAGCCGGGCGTTGGCGATCGCCGCCTTGCCCTTCAGCGCCTTCGCCTCGTCCGAGCCGATCTTGTCGAGGCGCTTGTCCACCTCGCTGTCCACCCGGGAGACGAAGAACGACGCGACCGAGCCGATCTTGGACAGGTCGTGGCCGTTGGCCTTGGCCTGCTCCAGGCCGTCCAGGAAGGCCTCCATGACGGCGCGGTACCGCTCGAGCGAGAAGATCAGCGTGACGTTGACGCTGATGCCCGCGGCGAGGGTCTGGGTGATGGCGGGCAGACCGGCCAGCGTCGCCGGGATCTTGATGTAGAGGTTCTCCCGGTCGACGAGCCACCAGAGGGTCTTCGCCTCGGCGACGGTCGACGCGGTCTCGTGCGCCTTGCGCGGGTCGACCTCGATCGAGACCCGGCCGTCGACGCCCGCGGACCGGTCGTATTCCGGCCGCTCCACGTCGCACGCCCAGCGCACGTCGCGGGCCGTCATCAGGCGGACGGCCTCCTCGACCGTCACCTTCTGCGCGGCCAGGTCACGCAGCTGCTCGTCGTAGGCGTCGGCGTCGGAGAGCGCCTTCTGGAAGATGCTCGGGTTCGTGGTCACCCCGACCACGTGCTGCTCGGTGCGCATCTTGTCCAGCGAGCCGCTGGTGAGACGCACCCGGGAGAGGTCGTCGAGCCACACCGCTACGCCCGCGGCGGACAGCTCGGCCAGCCTGTCGGTCATTTCCCTCAACTCCTGTTGTCAGTTGCCCGTCTTGTGGCCGGTGATCTCGCCGACCTTCGCCAGGGAGGCGTTGGCCTTCGCGACGACGTTGTCGGCGGTGAAGCCGAACTGCTGGAAGAGGATCTTGGCGGGGGCGCTGGCGCCGTAGTGCTCGATGCTGACCGCCTCGCCGGCGTCGCCGAGGATGCGGTCCCAGCTCATCCGGATGCCGGCCTCGACGGTGACCCGCGCCTTGACCCCGCGGGGCAGGACCTCCTGCTGGTACGCGGTGTCCTGCTGGAAGAACCACTCCTGGCACGGCATCGAGACGACCCGGGTCGGGGTGCCCTCGGCCTCCAGGCGCTCCTGCGCGGTGAGAGCGTGCTCGACCTCGGACCCGCTGGCGATCAGGATCACCTTCGGGGTGCCGCCGGACGCCTCGGAGAGGATGTAGCCGCCCTTGAGCGTGCCCTCGGCGGACGCGTACTTCGTCCGGTCGATGGTGGGCAGGTTCTGCCGGGACAGCGCGAGCGCGGTCGGGCGGTCGGTGTGCTCCAGGGCGCCCCGCCACGCGTACACCGTCTCGTTGGCGTCGGCCGGCCGGACCACGTCGAGGCCGACGATGGCGCGCAGCGCGGTCAGCGTCTCGATCGGCTGGTGCGTCGGGCCGTCCTCGCCGAGGCCGATCGAGTCGTGCGTCCACACGAAGATGACCGGCAGCTTCATCAGCGCGGAGAGCCGCACCGCGCCGCGCATGTAGTCGCTGAACACCAGGAAGGTGCCGCCGTACGGGCGGGTGCCGCCGTGCACCGCGATGCCGTTGAGGATCGAGCCCATGCCGTGCTCGCGGATGCCGAAGTGCAGGGTCCGGCCGTACTCGTGGCCGGGGAACTCCTTGGTCGCGTACTCCGCGGGGATGAAGGACGGCTCGCCCTTCATCGTGGTGTTGTTGCTCTCCGCCAGGTCGGCGGATCCGCCCCACAGCTCCGGCAGGACCGGGGCGAGCGCCTCCAGGATCTTGCCGGACGCGGCGCGGGTGGCCAGGCCCTTGGCGTCGGCCGGGAACTCCGGCAGCGCGTTGTGCCAGCCCTCCGGCAGCTGCTTGGCGGTGAGCCGGTCGAACAGCGCCTTCGCCTCGGCGTTGCCGGCGGCCCAGGCGTCGAACGCCTTCTGCCACTCGGCGCGGGCCGCGCGGCCCCGGTCGACGACCTGGTGGGCGTGCTTGACGACCGCCTCGTCGATGGCGAACGGCTCGGACTCGAAGCCGAGCAGCTTCTTGGTGGCGGTCACCTCGTCGGCGCCCAGCGCGGAGCCGTGGATCTTGCCGGTGTTCTGCTTGTTCGGCGCCGGCCAGCCGATGACCGTCTTGAGCACGATGAACGACGGCCGGTCGGTGACCGACTTGGCCTCCTGGAGCGCGTTCCAGAGCGCCTCGACGTCCTCGGTGTACGGGTCGGAGGCGCGCCAGTCGACCGTCTGCACGTGCCAGCCGTACGCCTCGTAGCGCGCGCCGACGTCCTCGGACTTCGCGATCCGGGTGTCGTCCTCGATGGAGATCTGGTTGTCGTCGTAGATCACCACGAGGTTGCCGAGCTTCTGCACGGACGCGATCGCGCTCGACTCGTGGCTGACGCCCTCCTCGATGTCACCGTCCGAGGCGATCGAGTAGACGTGGTGATCGAACGGCGAGTCGCCCGGCGCGGCGTCCGGGTCGAACAGACCGCGCTCGCGGCGGGCGGCCATCGCCATGCCGACCGCGTTGCCGATGCCCTGGCCCAGCGGGCCGGTGGTGATCTCGACGCCGGGAGTGTGCCCGAACTCGGGGTGGCCGGGGGTCAGCGAGTCCCACTGGCGCAGCGACTTCAGGTCGTCCAGCGACAGGCTGTAACCGCTGAGGAACAACTGAATGTAGAGGGTCAGGCTCGAGTGCCCGCAGCTGAGCACGAACCGGTCCCGCCCGGTCCAGTGCGGATCCGTCGGGTCGTGCCGCATGACGCGGTTGAACAGCAGATAGGCGGCCGGGGCGAGGCTCATGGCGGTGCCGGGGTGACCGTTGCCGGCCTTCTCCACGGCGTCCATGGCCAGGACCCGGACGGTGTCCACGGCCTTGCGGTCGAGGTCGGACCAGTTGAGATCTGTGGCAGCCACGTCGGTTCTGCTCCTCGGCAAATTATGGAACCCTTTTCGGCTTGACCCTATCCAGTCGGGCTAAACACGTGCGCAGTGAACGCCTCAGGCACATACGCTGTGAGCGGACACGGCGGTTCAGCACCTGTGATCGCCTGCACCAGAACCGGGTGCCCCGAGCAGCGGAGACGGCTGCGCGTAGGCTGTCCGGGCGGGCCGCCGGGTCGTCACCCGGCAACGGCCGCGAAACAGAGCCGATGCCGGAAGGTGGCTGTCCGTGAGCATGATCACCGAGCGTCCCGTCAATCGACGGGCGCCCGGCGAGGTGGAGCGCGCTTCGAGCGAGCCACGCGTCGGGACCCGGCGTGACCGGATGGCGGTTCTCCGGGCCTACCTGGCGTTGACCAAGCCGCAGATCGTCGAGTTGCTGCTGGTCACCACGGTGCCCACGATGATGCTGGCGGCGGGCGGCTGGCCGGACGCGAAGACCTTCGCCGTCGTGCTGATCGGCGGCGCGCTGGCGGGCGGCGCGGCGAGTGCGCTCAACTGCTACATCGACCGGGACATCGACGAGCTGATGCGGCGGACCAAGCGCCGTCCGCTCCCGGCACACCAGATCACCCCGCGGGCCGTGCTGATCTTCGGCCTCACGCTGGCGGTCGTCTCGGTCGCGCTGATGGGCGCCTTCACCAACCTGTTGGCGACCGTCCTCACCGTCGCGTCGATCTTCTACTACGACGTCGTCTACACCCTGTGGCTGAAGCGGCGCACCCCGGCCAACACGTTCTGGGGTGGAGTGTGCGGCGCGGCGCCGGTGCTGATCGGCTGGGCCGCGGTGACCGGCACCATCTCGCCGATGGCGTGGGCGCTTTTTGCGGTTGTCTTCTTTTGGCAGATGCCGCACTTCTATGCGCTCGCGGTGAAGTACAAGGACGACTATGCGCGGGCCGGTGTGCCGATGCTCCCCGTGGTCCGCTCGATGGCGCGGGTGAACTTCGAGATCCTCGTCTACACAGTCCTCACTGTGGTCGCCTCCCTGGTGGTCTGGCCGCTGGGTCACAGCATCGGCCTCATCTACGGCATCACCGCGATCGTGATGGGCGCGGTCTTCCTCGCCGAGGCGATCCGGCTGGTCCACCGCGCCCGCGCCGGCACCCCGGTCAAGCCGATGCGGCTGTTCCACCTCTCCATCACCTACCTCACCGTCCTCTTCATGGCGGTGGCGGTCGACGCGCTCGTCGGGTGAGCCGGGCGTCGCACAGGATGCCCGGATTGCCGCTCCTGTTGGTTGCTGTCCGTCACTCGAAGGCTTGATTCACGGCGTGGGAACAAAACGGGCTTAATTCCGCAAAATAACGGCCCTGAGCTTGAAACCTGCTGGTAATGGGAGTCACAAAACACCCGCGGGATACCCCGAACGCCCAGGATCACCTCTTAGGCTGCGACGCATGGCAGAAGGTTCCGTTTCGACACTGACCTCCGACATCAAGTCCTTCGCCGCCGAGCACGGCGGTGCGAAGGCGGTGGTGGAGTACGTCGGTAAGCGCGGCGCCCGCATCGTCCTCGTGGGAGAGGACGGCGAGTGGTCCGACCAGTTCGCCCAGGACACGAGCACGGCCCGGAAGGCCTGTGAGCACGCCGGCGTGGCGGTGGAGAACGAGTGGGAGCGCGAGCTCCTCGAGCAGATGCGCCCCAGCAACGACCTGTGGCGTTCCATGGCCCGTCGCAGCATGGCCCGCTAGTGAGCCACGAATTCCGCGTCTCGCTGGTCACCTGCGCCCGGTTCCCCGACCTCTGGGAGGACGACTTCCCCATTCGCGACGCGCTCCGTGAACGCGGGGTGATCGTCGACGTGTTGCGCTGGGACGACCCGGACGCCGACTGGGCCGGTTACGACCTCAACGTGATCCGCTCACCCTGGGACTACGTCGCCCGGCACGACGAGTTCATCGCCTGGGCGCAGTCCGTGCCACGCCTGGCCAACCCGGCCGACATCGTCGTCTGGAACACCGACAAGACGTACCTGCGCGAACTGGCCGCGGCCGGGATCCCGATCATCCCGACCGACTTCGTCGCACCCGACGAGAGCTGGGACCCACCCGCCGAGGGCGACTGGGTGATCAAGCCGACCGTCAGCGCCGGCAGCCAGGACACCGGGCGTTACCGCTTCCCCGAGCAGCACGACCTGGCCCGGGCGCACGTCGAGCGGCTCGTCGAGGGCGGCCGCACGGCGATGATCCAGCCGTTCCTGGCCGCCGTCGACACCGCCGGCGAGACCGCTGTCCTCTGCACCCCCGACGCGAACGGCGAGCTGACCTTCAGCCACGCCATCCGTAAGGGCTCGATGCTGGCCGGGCCCGGCGAGGGCGCCCGCGAGATGATGGACGAACACATCACGCCGCGCACCCCGTCCGCCACCGAGCTGGAGGTCGCCGAACGAGTTCTGGCCGCGATTCCCGGCGGGGCGAAACGGCTGCTCTATGCCCGGGTCGACCTGATCCCCGGGCCTGATGGTGAGCCTCGGCTGGTCGAGCTCGAGCTGACGGAGCCGTCGTTGTTCTTCTCGACGGCTCCGGGGTCGGCGGCCCGTCTGGCCGACGCCATCATCACCCGCCTCTGAGGCATTCGTGCGCTGATCGCCGGTCCCGCTGATTCGCGGGGCCGGCTTTCGCGTTCTTGCGCCGGCTCTGCCTCCGGCGGGATCGCTCGGGCGGGCTTGGTGTGTGAAGTTGGGGTGCGAATCGAGCCGTGACTTCACACGCTGAGCTGGCAGCTCAGCCCGGCGGGGGGGGCAAAGGCGTGAGTGGGCAGTGGGTCGCGTGTGGGTACGGGACCGGGCATTGGTCGTACCAGATCAGGGGTGTGGAAGAGCGTCACGCGGTGGTGACGGGTTCCTTGGCGATCGGGCGGCCGGCCGGCGCGGTGGGGGTGCGGGCGGGACGGGTGCGCAGGGACCAGAGCATCGCCAGCGTCGAGGTCCAGACCAGGCCGGAGCCGAGCATGTGGGCGGCGACGAGGGCGACCGGCAGGTGCGTGAAGTACTGCACGAAGCCGATCAGGCCTTGGCTCAGCTCGACGGCGATCAGCACCGCGGCGGCCTTGACGGCGGGGGCGGGGGCGTCGACGGCGCGCAGGGCGAACCACATCGCGACTGAGAGACCGATGAGCAGGAAGACCAGGTCGGCGTGGACCTGGGAGACGGTGGCGGGGTCGAGGTCGTTGCGCTTGGCGCCCTGGTCACCGGAGTGTGGACCGCTGCCGGTGACGACGACGCCGGCGGCGATCACGGCGAAGCTGACCAGCGCGGTGATCCGGGCGAGCGTGCGCAGCGGGGCGGGCACCAGGGAGACCGGTGCGCCGTCGCCCTCGCTGACCCGCCGCCAGAGTGCGTAGCAGCCGGCGATCAGCGCGATCGACAGGATGAAGTGCAGGCCGACCACCCACGGGTTGAGGTTGGTCAGCACCGTGATGCCGCCGATCACGCCCTGCCCGGGGATGCCGAGCGCGACCGCCATCGAGAGGATGATCAGCGAGCGGCGGCCCCGGCCGAGTGCGCCGAGGAAGCAGGCGATCGCGAGGCCGACCAGCACGAAGGTGAGCAGCCGGTTGCCGAACTCGATGACACCGTGAATACCCATCTCGGGTGTGGTGGTGTACGAGTCGTCGGTGCATCGGGGCCAGGTCGGGCAACCGAGACCGGAATTGGTCAGCCGGACCGCGGCGCCGGTGACGATCAGCGCCACGTTGGCGACCAGTGAGGCCAGGGCCAGCCCGCGCAGGGAGGCACTCAGGCGCTGGGCGAGGCGGGTGCGGCCGAGCCACGACGTCGAAGCGGACACGCGGGCATCGTACGCCCGTGGCCGGACCTTGATTTTCGCAGCTCGGCAACCGGTGGGACGGATCACCGGGGTTCGGTTTGCAGCGGCCGACGGAAATACGTAACGTTGGCGTAGTGAAAAACGAGGTGCTGCTACGGACCGGTGCGGTGGCGTCTGCCCCCGCGTCGGACGGGCGCACGCGTGACCGGGTCGCCCAGCTGTTGCTGGAGCGTGGCACCGCCACCGCGGCCGAGCTCGGCGCCGAGCTGGGGCTCAGCCCGGCGGCCATCCGCAAGCACCTCGACGCGATGCTCGCCGAGGAACTGGTGGAGACCCGTGAGGTCCGCCGGACCGGTCCGCGCGGGCGGGGGCGTCCCGCCAAGAGCTTCATGCTGACCGCCGCGGCCCGGGAGAGCTTCCCGCACCACTACGACGGCATCGCGACCGCCGCGCTGCGCTGGATCGCCGAGCACCACGGGCCGGAGGCGGTCAGTGCCTTCGCCTCGTCCCAGGTCGCCGCCCTCGAGGAGCGGCTCCGGGCGGCGCTGATGTCCGCCGGGGACGACCCGTTCGCACGGGCCGAGGCACTCGCCGACGCGCTGACCGCGGAAGGCTACGCTGCCAACGCGACCACGATCGCGTCCGGCGGGCAGCTGTGTCAGCATCACTGCCCGGTGGCGCACGTGGCCGCCGAGTTTCCTCAGCTGTGCGACGCCGAGACCGAAGTCATCTCCCGGCTCATCGGCACCCACGTGCAGCGCCTCGCCACCATCGCACACGGCGATGGGGTGTGCACCACGCACATTCCAGCCACCCCATCCGACCACCCCACCCACCTTCCGCAAATCGGACTGAAGACAACTAGCTCGGTTAGGACAGATACATGACTGACCAGATCGTCACTCAGGAAGAGCACCTCGCCGCTCTTGGTCGGTACGAGTACGGCTGGGCCGACAGCGACACCGCGGGCGCGACTGCTCAGCGTGGTCTGTCCGAGGCGGTGGTGCGCAACATCTCCGGGCTGAAGAGCGAGCCGCAGTGGATGCTCGACCTGCGGCTGAAGGGCCTGCGCCTGTTCGACCGCAAGCCGATGCCGAACTGGGGCGCCGACCTCACCGGGATCGACTTCCAGAACATCAAGTACTTCGTGCGCTCCACCGAGAAGCAGGCCGCTTCCTGGGAGGACCTGCCCGAGGACATCAAGGCCACCTACGACAAGCTCGGCATCCCGGAGGCGGAGAAGCAGCGCCTGGTCGCCGGCGTCGCCGCGCAGTACGAGTCCGAGGTCGTCTATCACGCGATCCGTGAGGACCTCGAGGCGCAGGGCGTGCTGTTCCTGGACACCGACACCGCGCTGAAGGAGCACCCGGAGCTCTTCAGGGAGTACTTCGGCACCGTCATCCCGGTCGGCGACAACAAGTTCGCCGCGCTGAACACCAGCGTGTGGTCCGGCGGCTCGTTCATCTACGTGCCGAAGGGCGTGCACGTGGACATCCCGCTGCAGGCCTACTTCCGGATCAACACGGAGAACATGGGCCAGTTCGAGCGGACCCTGATCATCGCCGACGAGGACTCGTACGTGCACTACGTCGAGGGCTGCACCGCGCCGATCTACTCGTCCGACTCGCTGCACTCCGCGGTCGTCGAGATCGTCGTGAAGAAGAACGCCCGGGTGCGGTACACGACCATCCAGAACTGGTCGAACAACGTCTACAACCTGGTCACCAAGCGCGCCACCTGCGAAGAGGGCGCGACCATGGAGTGGGTCGACGGCAACATCGGCTCCAAGGTGACGATGAAGTACCCGGCGGTCTACATGACCGGCGCGCACGCCAAGGGCGAGGTCCTCTCGATCGCCATGGCCGGCGAGGGTCAGCACCAGGACTCCGGCGCCAAGATGGTGCACGCCGCGCCGCACACCTCCTCGACCATCATCTCCAAGTCGATCGCCCGTGGCGGCGGCCGCACCAGTTACCGCGGTCTGGTGCAGGTGCTGGAGGGCTCGTCGAACTCGAAGAGCACGGTCAAGTGCGACGCGCTGCTCGTCGACACGATCTCCCGGTCGGACACGTACCCGTACGTCGACATCCGCGAGGACGACGTGAACATGGGTCACGAGGCGACCGTCTCCAAGGTCAGCGAGGACCAGCTCTTCTACCTGATGAGCCGCGGTCTGACCGAGGACGAGGCGATGGCGATGATCGTGCGTGGCTTCATCGAGCCGATCGCCAAGGAACTGCCGATGGAGTACGCCCTGGAGCTCAACCGCTTGATCGAGCTCCAAATGGAAGGTGCTGTCGGCTGACCAGCCGGTTCTGTTGGATTCGGATTCAAAGGACGAGATGACTACCGAGGCCATTGCCCCGCCGAGCACCAAGTCGCAGGTGCTGCGCTCCTTCGACGTCGCCGACTTCCGGGCCCTCAACGGCCTGGAGGAGGAGTGGCGCTTCACCCCTCTCAAGCGGCTGGGTGACCTGGTCAAGGCCACGTCGCTGACCGGCGCCGCGCCGTCCGTCGAGTACGGCGACCTGCCGGCCGGCGTCACGGTGTCGACCGCCGAGTCGGTGGCGGACGTGCTCACGCCGTTCGACCGGATCAGCGCTCTGGCGTACGGCTCGGCTGCCGGGGTCACCCTCATCGAGGTGGCGCCCGAGGCCGAGCCGGCCGAGGCGGCGGTGATCCGGCTGGCCGGCAAGGGCGGCGACGCCGCGGCGGCGCGCACCTATGTGAAGGTGGGCAACTTCGCCAAGGCGACGATCGTGCTCCAGCAGACCGGCTCGGTCACGCTCGCCGACAACATCGAGGTGGTGCTCGGCGACAGCGCCCAGCTCACCTTCGTGACGCTCGCCGAGTGGGACCGTGACGCCGTGCAGGCGCAGCACGTGAAGTTCCGGGTCGGCAAGGACGCCCGGGTGCAGCACGTGCAGGTCACCCTCGGCGGTGACCTGGTGCGCCAGTTCACCAGCGTGGAGTACGCCGGGCGCGGTGGCGACGCCGAGCTGTGGGGTCTGTACTTCACCGGCTCCGGCCAGCACCACGAGCACCGCCAGCTGGTCGATCACAGCGTGCCGGACTGCCGCAGCTACGTGGGTTACCGCGGGGCGCTGCAGGGCGCGTCGGCGCACACGGTCTGGGTCGGCGACGTGCTGATCCGGGCCGCGGCCACCGGCACCGACACGTACGAGATCAACCGGAACCTCATCCTCACCGACGGGGCGCGCGCCGACTCGGTGCCGAACCTGGAGATCGAGACCGGCGAGGTCGCCGGCGCCGGGCACGCGAGCGCGACCGGCCGTTTCGACGACGAGCAGCTGTTCTACCTGATGGCGCGTGGCATCCCCGAGGAGGAGGCGCGCAAGCTGGTGGTCCGCGGCTTCTTCGCCGAGCTGATCAACAAGATCCCGGTCGAGGAGCTGCGGGAGCGGCTGGGCGACGCGATCGAGGCCCGGCTGGCCTCGTCCGGCTCGTGAGCTTCGAGTACGTCGGGCCGGTGTCCGACGTGGCCAAGGGCACCGCGCTCCAGGTGGAGGTCGACGGGGTCGAGGTCGCGGTCGTGCACGCCGACGACGACAACTTCTACGCCGTCCGCGACGAGTGCAGTCACGCCTCGGTGGCCCTCTCCGAGGGCGAGGTCGACGGCTGCACGCTGGAGTGCTGGTTGCACGGCTCCCGCTTCGACCTGCGCACCGGTGAGCCCTCCGGCCCGCCCGCCATCGACCCGGTGGCGATCTTCCCCGTCGAGATCCGCGACGGCGACATCTACGTTTCGACGATCCCGAGCAATGGAGTAAAGCCGTGAGCACCCTGGAGATCCGCGACCTGCAGGTTTCGGTGAAGCTGCCGGACGGCGAGCTGAAGCCGATCCTGGCCGGCGTCGACCTGACCGTGAAGTCGGGCGAGACCCACGCCATCATGGGTCCGAACGGCTCCGGCAAGTCGACCCTGGCCTACTCGATCGCGGGCCACCCGAAGTACGAGATCACCGGTGGCACGGTGACCCTGGACGGCGCCGACGTGCTCGAGCTGAGCGTCGACGAGCGCGCCCGGGCCGGTCTCTTCCTGGCCATGCAGTACCCGGTCGAGGTGCCCGGTGTCTCGGTGGCGAACTTCCTGCGGACCGCGAAGACGGCGATCGACGGCGAGGCGCCGAAGCTGCGCACCTGGGCCGGCGAGCTGCGCGGCGCCATGGAGAAGCTGCACATGGACCCGGCGTTCGCGCAGCGCAACGTCAACGAGGGCTTCTCCGGCGGTGAGAAGAAGCGTCACGAGATCATGCAGCTCGAGCTGCTGAAGCCGAAGATGGCGATCCTCGACGAGACCGACTCCGGCCTCGACATCGACGCGCTGCGGATCGTCTCCGAGGGCGTGAACCGGGTTCGCGCCACCGGCGAGACCGGCTTCCTGCTGATCACCCACTACACCCGGATCCTGCGTTACATCAAGCCGGACTTCGTGCACGTCTTCGTGGGCGGCAAGATCGTCCAGGAGGGTGGCCCGGAGCTCGCCGAGCAGCTCGAGGCCGAGGGCTACGAGAAGTTCCTCACCCGGGCCTGATAGGGGTTTTCCGATGAGCTTCGACGTCGAGCGGGTCCGCAAGGACTTCCCGATCTTCGAGCGGGAGGTCAACGGCCACCCGCTGGTCTACCTGGACAGCGCCAACACCTCGCAGAAACCGGTGCAGGTGCTCGACGTCATGCGCGCGCACCAGGAGCGGTACAACGGCAACGTGTCCCGCTCCGTGCACACGCTCGGCACCGAGTCGACCGAGGCGTACGAGGGCGCCCGGTCCCGCATCGCCGCCTTCATCGGGGCGGCGAGCCCGGACGAGGTGGTGTTCACCAAGAACTCCACCGAGGCGATCAACCTGGCCGCGTACTCGCTCGGGCAGATGCTGCGCCTCGGTCCGGGCGACGAGGTGGTGATCTCCGAGATGGAGCACCACTCGAACCTGGTGCCGTGGCAGTTGCTGTGCGAGCGGACCGGCGCCACGCTGCGCTGGTTCGGGATCACCGACGAGGGGCGGCTGGACGAGTCGTCGCTCGACGACCTGATCGGCCCGCGCACGAAGATCGTTTCGCTCGTGCACATGTCGAACGTGCTCGGCACGATCAACGACGTGTCCCGGATCTCCGCCCGCGCGCGGGAGGCCGGCGCGCTGCTGATGCTGGACTGCTCGCAGTCGGTCCCGCACCTGCCGCTCGACGTGCGTGCCCTGGGTGCCGACCTGATCGCGTTCACCGGGCACAAGATGCTCGGCCCGACCGGCATCGGCGTCCTGTGGGGCCGGTTCGACCTGCTCGCGCAGATGCCGCCGTTCCTGGCCGGCGGCTCGATGATCGAGACGGTCACGATGACGGGTACGACCTACGCCGCGCCGCCCGCCCGGTTCGAGGCCGGCACCCCGCCGATCACCGAGGCCATCGGTCTGGGCGCGGCGGTGGACTACCTCACCGCGCTGGGCATGGAAGCGGTCCACCGGCACGAGCAGGAGATCACGGCGTACGCCCTGGACGCGCTCACCGCGGTGCCCGGCGTGCGGATCTTCGGCCCGGCGAGCCCGGAGGGGCGCGGCGGCACGGTGTCGTTCGGGGTCGACGGGGTACACCCCCATGACGTGGGACAGATCCTCGACGCGCTCGGAGTGGAGGTGCGGGTCGGCCACCACTGCGCGCGGCCGGTCTGCTCCCGTTTCAGCGTGCCGGCGATGACCCGGGCCTCGTTCTACCTTTACACGACGACGGCCGAGATCGACGCCCTCGCGCGCGGTCTCGACCAGGTGCGGAAGGTGTTCGGCTGATGCTCGACGGGTTGTACCAGGAAATCATCCTCGATCACTACAAGAACCCGCACGGGCGCGGGCTGCGGGAGCCGTTCGACGGCGAGGCGCACCACGTGAACCCGACCTGTGGTGACGAGATCACCGTCCGGGTCTCGGCGGACCTCGCCGAGATCTCGTACGACGGGCTGGGCTGCTCGATCAGCCAGGCCTCGGCGTCGGTGCTGCACGAGCTGCTGCAAGGTCGCGACACGGCGTCGGCCGCCGCGGTCCTCCACGCGTTCGTGGAGCTGATGCAGGGCCGTGGCCAGGTGGAACCCGACGAGGATGTGCTCGGCGACGGGATCGCCTTCGCCGGGGTGGCGAAGTTCCCGGCCCGGGTCAAGTGCGCTCTGTTGCCGTGGATGGCGTTCAAGGACGCCGCGGCCCGTGCCGGTGTGGATGTGGGCGTTGCCCCGGAGGTGAAGGCATCATGACTGCTGCTCAAGAGACCAATTTGTCCGAGACCGTGGCCACGGCTCCGGGGTCGGCCCCGGTCGCCTCGGAAGAGGAAGTGCCCACCTGGCTGGCGGAGGAGCGCGCCGCGGCTGCCGACGCCGGGGAACCGGTGGAGGCTCCGGAGGTCAGCCTGACGGCTCCGGCGGAGGGATCCCCGGCGGCGGAGGCGGCCGCCGCCGTCCCCGCCGACGCCGGCAAGCCGGCCGTCAAGAAGGCCTCGATCGACGAGGTCGAGGAGGCCATGAAGGACGTGGTCGACCCCGAGCTCGGGATCAACGTGGTCGACCTGGGGCTGGTCTACGGCACCCACGTCGACGACGACAACGTGGCCACGCTCGACATGACGCTGACGTCGGCGGCCTGCCCGCTGACCGACGTGATCGAGGATCAGACCCGGCAGGCGCTGACCACCGGCCCCGGCGGCGGGCTGGTGCAGGACTTCCGGATCAACTGGGTCTGGCTGCCGCCGTGGGGCCCGGACAAGATCACCGATGACGGCCGGGAGCAGCTGCGGGCGCTGGGCTTCAACGTCTGAGTTTCGCCATCCAAAGGGCGGTACGCGATCAGCGTGCCGCCCTTTGTCGTACGCCGGTGGTAGAAAACCCGCATGATGCCGTTCGCCGAGCTGCTGTCCCTGATCGAGGATCGATCCGATGCGTTACGGGAGGCGGCCGCCGCCGCGTCCGACCCGGAGGCCCGGGTGCCGGGCTGCCCCGACTGGTCGCTGCGTGACCTCGTCGGGCACGTCGGCGGTGTTCAGCGGTTCTGGGCGGTGACCGTGGCGGCGGCCGACGCGGGCGGCCCCCCGCCGGAGGATCAGCTCGGTGACCTGGCCCCGAGCGGCGACCTGCTGGCGTGGTCGGCCGCGTCCACCCGGCTGATGCTGGCCGCGTTGCGTGCCGCCGGGCCGGAATCGCCCAGCTGGGCCTGGTGGGCGGGGTCCGGTGCGCCGCTGACCGCTCAAGCGGTCGCCAGGCATCAGGTGCAGGAGGCCGGCGTGCACGCCTTCGACGCGCAGGAGGCCATCGGCAAGCCCGAGCCGCTTCCGGCCGCGGTCGCCGTCGACGGGGTCGGCGAGTTCCTCTCCGTCGGCCTGGCCTCGCGAGGAGCCTGGCCGCACCGCCCGGCCCGCGTCACCTTCGCCGCGGTGGAGGGCCCGTCCTGGACCGTCGACCTCTCGCCGGCCGGCGTGCAGACCGACCCGGCAGCCGGCGGCGATCCGGTCACCCGGTTCCACGGCACGGCCAGCGACCTGGTGCTGGCGCTCTACCGGCGGATCCCGCTGTCCGGCATCCGCGTCGACGGCGACCGCACGGTCGCCGAGCAGCTGCGCGAGTGGAGCGTCGGCGGATGACGTCGATCGGGGTGGTGGCCCTGCCGCAGCTCCCGCCGGAGCGGCTCCGCGCCGTGGCGGAGGCGGCCGACGAGGCCGGTGTCGACGAGCTGTGGCTCTGGGAGGACTGCTTCCTGACCAGCGGGACAACCACCGCGGCGGCGGTGCTGGCGTGGACCCGGCGTCTCCGGGTCGGTGTCGGCCTGGTGCCGGTGCCGCTGCGCAACGTCGCGCTGACCGCGATGGAGACGGCCACGCTGCACCGGCTCTTCCCCGGGCGGATCACGATGGGGGTCGGGCACGGCGTGCAGAGCTGGATGGAGCAGGTCGGCGCCCGGGTGGAGTCCCCGATGACGCTGCTTCGCGAGCAGATCACCGCGTTGCGCGGCCTGCTCGCCGGCGAGGAGGTCCGCCTCGACGGGCGTTATGTGCGCCTGGACCGGGTGCGACTCGACTGGCCGCCGGCGCAGGCGCCGTCGCTGCTGGTCGGTGCGGAGGGTCCGCGCACGTTGCGGCTGGCCGGCGAGCACGGCGACGGCGTGATCCTGGCCGGCGGCACCACGCCCGAGCGCGTGCGCGAGGCCCGCGCGGTGATCGGCGCCGGCCGCCTGGTGGTCTATCTGCACGTCGCGACCGGCCCCGGCGCCGCCGAGCGGCTCGAGGGGGAGCGGGTGCGCTGGGGTTACCCGTCCGCCGACGACCGCCTGGTCTCCGGGGACGCGGCGGAGGTCGCGGCGCGGATCCGCCGATGGGCGCAGGCCGGTGCGGACACCGTGGTGCTGCAACCCACCCCGGACGACCCCGACCCGGAGGGTTTCATGCGCTTCGCCGCGGCCTCAGCCGAGAAATTCGCCCAGCAGGGCGTTGACTAGGTCGGGGCGCTCCAGGCTGGGCAGGTGCCCGGCCCAGTCCAGCTCGACGTGGCGGGCAGCCGGCAGGACGGTGGCGAGGTGCGCCGCGATCTCCCGGAAATCGGGGAGGTCGTGGGCGCCCGACACCAGCAAGGCCCGCGCGGTGATCCGGGACAGGTCTGGTTCCGCGATGCCCAGCGACTCCGGGTCCTCGGTCGCCGCGAGCTGCACCTCGAAGGCGTGACGCTGCATCAGGCGCACCTTCGCGCGGACGGCCTCGCCGGCCTGCGGGCCGAGCCAGAGGTCCACGTTCAGCTCAGTTGCACCGGCGACGTCACCGGCCTCCAGCAGCGCCTTCTCACGCTCGCCGAAGGCGCGCAGCTCCGGGCTCGGCGTGTGCCCGGCCATCGCGGTGCACAGCAGCGCCAGCGCGTCCACCCGCTCCGGCCACCGCGCCGCGACCTCCAGGGCGACCATGCCGCCGCCGGAAGCGCCGACCATCGAGAAGCGGCCGGCGCCGACCTGGTCGAGCAGATCGACGACGTCGCGCGCCTGGTCATAGGCCTCGGCCGGCACCGGGGACCCGCCGTACCCGGCCAGGTCGCACCGGATCACCCGGCGGCCCGCGGCGACCAGGAACGGCACCTGCGGATCCCACATCCGCCGGTCGCAGACCGTCGAGTGCAGCAGCAGCACGTCCGGGCCGGAGCCGGTCACGTCAGAAGCCGGAGTCATTCGAGCGAACCTATACCAGTCCGCCGGGTTTCTGCTCACGACCTTGATGTGCCGGCCCAGAGGCGCCGAACGGCTTGACCTCAACGATTTTGAGCCAGCTGTCCGAGTTGGATCTCAGCGAGTGCCGGCGGGAGCAGATCGCCGTGGTGCGGGCCGCCGTTGCCGGACCGCCCGCCCCGCCCGATGATCGTCCAGGGCCTGCCACGCCGGGAAGATGAACGGCGTGACGGTTACCGCCAGATAGCCGATCGCCGCCAGCAGCGCCGCAACGTGCAGTCCCAGCAGATCGGTGGCCCACCCGCCGATCACCCCGCCGAACGGGATGCCCGCCCAGGACACCGCGATCAGCACGCTCATCACCCGGCCATGCATGTGCACCGGGATCCGGCGATAGACCGAGGCGAGCAGGATCGGGTTCACCGTCGACATGAGAGCGCCGGCCAGTGCCGCGGTGACCAACACGATCCACACCTCGTCGGTGAGGGCCAGCGCGAGCAGCTGTGCCGGACCGCCGACGAAGAAACAGACACTGAAGGTGCGCCGCCGGGGCAGCCGGGGAGCGAGAATCGTGTAGAGGATGTTGCCGGCGACCGCACCGAGCCCGAACGCGGTGCCGACCACGCCCAGCGCCGCCGGGCCGTGCGGCCCGTCACGCACCCACACCGGCACGAACACTGTCGCGAACGCCTGGTCGAACATGTTCGTCATGAACAGCATCGACATGATGCCCAGAACCAGGCGATCCTCGCGGACATAGCGGAAGCCGCCGCGCAGCGCGTCCGCGTACCTCTGCTGCCCCGCCTCCCGGGTCGCGTCGTCGGCGAAACCGACCCGCACCAGCCCGCCCAGCAGCACGGCGCAGACCCCGAAGGTCGCCGCGTCGAAGAGCAGGACGGTCGTCGGGCCCAGCGTCGCGATCAGCAGCCCGGCCAGCGGCAGGCCGACCAGAGTCGCCGCGCGCGACATGCCGTCGTACAACGTGGTGCCGCGCTCGGTGGACAGCTCGGAGGCCGCGATCACCCGCGGCAGCAACGCCCGTTTCGCCGCGTCGCCGAACCCGCGCAGCGCCCCGGCCAGCGCGATCAACCCCAGCAGGCTGGTCAGCGAGATGCTCTCGGAATAGACGAACAACGGGATGCAGGCGACCGCGACCACGCTCGCCGCGTCGGCGGCCACCGCGGTGGGGCGCGGGCCGACCCGGTCGACGATCGGGCCACCGAGAAGCCCGGCCAGCACGTAGGGGAGCATCTCGGCGAACCCGGCCACCCCGGCCAGCAACGCCGAATCGGTGCTGGTGAGCACCAGCCAGGGAAGCGCCACGAAGGTGATCCGGCTGCCCAGCATCGAGATCGCCTCGGCGACCAGCAGCACCCCGAGCTGGCACCGCGCCGTGCGCCGCGTCGCTGTCACACCGCCGCCCGGCGCGGGCTCAGCTGGCGGGTGAGGCACCGGCTCAACATATACGTTGCGGAGACAGTCATCGATACCTCACGTGCTCCCACCTGCGGGGTCACGTCGGCGGAAGGTGGTCGACGACGTTGTAACGGTCCAGCGTGAGCCGCCCTTCCGACCCCTTGAAGCGGCTGATTGACGCGTTCCGGACACTGCCCGAATCGGCCTCCACCGCGAGCACCCGCTCCCAGTCCAGATCCTCGATGACGGCGCGCATCATCAGCACCACGGAGTCGTGCGCGACCACGATCACCCGCCGGCCGGCGTGATCCCGGTGCAGATCGTCCAGAAAGGACCGAAGGCGCACCCCGATGTCCTTGAACGACTCACCGCCGGGTGGCGCGTACTCGAACTCGCCCGCCGCCGCCCGCCGGGTCGCCTCGTCCGGGAACCGCTTCGCCACCGCGGCCCGGGTCAGCAGCTCCAGGTCACCCATCAGCCGGTCCACCAGCCGGTCGTCGGTGCGCGGCTCCGGCAGCTCCAGTCCTGAGGCCTCCGCCGCGAGCCGCCACGTCTCCCGGGCCCGCAGGTACGGCGACGTGATCACCACCTCCGGCCGGCGATCCGCCGGCAGGGCCGCCAGCCACTGCCCGATCGCCGCCGCCTGCGCCTTGCCGGTCTCGGTGAGCGGCACCTCGGCGTCCCGCCCGCTGACCTCCGTCTCCAGGAGGCCCTTCGCGTCGGCGGCGGGGAACGCGACGTTCGCCAGGCTCTGCCCGTGCCGCACCAGAATCAGTTCAGCGACCATGATCGGACCCTATCGACACGCACCGTGTCCGGTCACGTTCCGAGTTCACCAAAACGCACGAAGTGACCTCTGACCGCAGGCATTCCCCTCCTCGTTGACATCCCACCCGGCCGCGCCTGCCACCCCCGGGCCCGCGCCTCCGCCCCGCCGGCCCGCGCCCAGGCCGGCGCCCCCGGCCCGCGCCCCCGCGCCGCCGGCCCGCGCCCTCCGCGCCCTCCGCGCGCCGCGCCCTCCGCGCGCCGGCCGCTGCGCCGCTGGCCGGCCGGCAGTCACGCAGGCAAAACGGCCGAGGATCATGTGTGGGTGCCGGCTGGACGGGCTCAGGGCGGGTGGCGCGTGATGGCCGGTGAACCGGTGAAATTGGGTGGCACCGGCCCGGTGGCGGTCGGATGATGGCGGCGTGAACCCGTTGATTCCGTACCCCGCTGCCTCTGTCGCTGTGGCCGTTCGGGCCGCCCGACAGCAGACGGTTCCGTGCGGAACGGCGGTCACCCTCCAGCCGTCATGAGCGGGGCGTTTCTGGCCGGTGCAGTCGCCGGTTATGGCATCGCCGTGCCGGTCGGCGCGATCGCCGTTCTGATCGCGGGGCTCAGTGCCCGCGTCTCCTTGCGGGTCGGTGCTGCGGCCGGCCTGGGTGCGGCCACCGCGGACGGGATCTACGCGTCGGTCGCGGTGGCCGGTGGCGCCGCCGTGGCCGCGTTCGTCGCCCCGATCGCGACACCGCTGCGCTGGGCCGGTGCCGCGGTGCTGCTCGCGCTGGCGGCCTGGACCGCGTGGGGAGCGATCCGGCACCCCGGTGTCGCGGAGCGGGAGGAACGTCCCACGACGGCACTTCGCGCGTACTTCGGGATTCTCGGTCTCACCCTGCTGAACCCCGCGACCGTGATCTATTTTGCCGCGCTGGTGCTCGGCAGCGGAGGCAGCAGCGGAGGGGGTGGCGTCTGGTTCGTGGCCGGCGCCTTCCTGGCCTCCGCGAGCTGGCAGCTGCTGATCGCGGGCGGCGGCTCCCTGGTCGGACGCCTGCTGACCGGCCGGCGCGGCCGGCTGATCACCGCCTTGGTCGCCGGCGCCGTCATAGCCGCCCTGGCGCTCCGCCTGCTGCTGACCAGCTGAGGAAGCAGGTCAGAGGTGTTTGGCGGCCTCACGCACCGACAGCGGCGACAACTCCTTCCCCGGCCCGGCGAGGAAGCCGCGCACCGCCGCCGGGTCGGTGCGGGCGTATTGCCGCAGCGCCCAGCCGATCGCCTTGCGGACGAAGAAGTCGCGGTGCCCGGCCTGGACCGTGCAATATCCGAACAGCCGCTCCTCGTCGGTGGCCGCCCCGTAGTGCAGCTGGTGCAGGATCGCCGTGCGCACCAGCCACATGTTCTCGGCACGGGACCACGCGTCCATCGTCTCCACGAGGGCGGGATGCCGGCTCACCAGCCCGCCGGCCACCCGCGTGGCCAGCGGGTCCACAGTGTCCCACCAGGATTTGGTCGTGATCAGCGAGGCGAGCACCGGCACGAAACCCGCCCCGGGAACGGCCACGAACCGCACCAGATAGTCGCAGGCGAACTGCTGGAACTCCCGCTCCGGCCGCTCCCAGCAGGCCAGCGCGACCGCACCCAGCTGGTCCTCGTCCGGCTTGCCCAGACCGGCCAGCGCCGACCGCGCCGCCGACCGCCGGGCCGGCGCCGAGAGGCCGAGGAACGGGAACTGGTCGCGCATGTAGGCGGCCATCTCCACGGCGCGCCCCGGGTCGCGGCCGGACGTGAAGGCGGCGTCGAGCCGTGCGAGGAGGATCCCGGCGAGGTCGCTCATGCGGGGAATCCTGCCACCGTAGTCTGACAAGAATGGGCGAACGAGCAGCCGCCGGCGGCGGGAAATGGGTGGACGTCGCGCCGGAGCGGCTGCCCCGCTGGCTGGAGAACTTCGGGACGCGGCATGGCGCGTACACGGAAGAGGGTCTGCTCCTGATGGCCGAGGACGGTGCGTCGGCGACGCTGCACGTGCCCCCCGGCGCCGGCCCGGTCTCGACGGTGGCCGAGCTGATCGAGGTGGCCGGCACCCCGCGGCGGCTGGGTTTGCTGCTGGCCCGCAAGGGGGCCGTCGCCGTCGGTATCGCCGACGGACCGGATCTGATCACGTCCAAGGTGGACACCCACTATGTGCAGGGGCGCACGGCGGCGGGCGGTTGGTCGCAGCAGCGTTTCGCGCGGCGCCGGGACAACCAGGCCAAGGCGGCGGCTGCCGACGGCGCCGGCATCGTGGGGCGCCTTCTTCTTCCGGAGGTACGGTCGATGGCCGCGCTCGTGGCCGGCGGCGACCGGACGGCCGTGGACGCGATCCTCGCCGCACCGCAGCTGGCTCCGGTCGCCGCGCTGCGGGCCGGGCGGCTCCTGGATGTGCCGGAGCCGCGGCACGCGGTCCTGGTGTCCGCCGTGGCCGCGGCTCGCGCCGTGCCGATCCTGATCCGTGACTCAGCTTGAGACGAGTGACCCGGCTCAGGTCACCGCGCCGGCCTTGAAGGTGTCGCACAGCTTCGGGTCGCCGGACTCCCAGCCGACCCGGAACCACTGCTGACGCTGCGCGGCCGTGCCATGGGTGAACTGCTCCGGGTCGACCTTGCCGCCGCCGCGCTGCTGGAGGGTGTCGTCGCCGATCTGGCCGGCGGCCTGGATGCCCTCCTGGATGTCCTGCTCGGTGAGGCTCTTGAAGATCTTGTCGCCGTCCGCGTCGGTGGTGTTCGACGCGGCGTGCGCCCACGCCCCGGCGTAGCAGTCGGCCTGCAGCTCCAGCTTCACCGACTCCTGGTTGGCCGAGTCCGGGTCGCGCTGCTGCCGGCGGCGCATCTCCGCCTCGGTGCCGAGGACGTCCTGCACGTGGTGGCCGTACTCGTGGGCGAGCACGTAGGGCTGGGCGAAGTCACCCGGCGCGCCGAGCTGCTTGGACAGCACCTCGTAGAAGGAGAGGTCGATGTACACCGCGTCGTCGGCGGGGCAGTAGAACGGCCCGACGCCCGAGTCGGCGGAGCCGCAGGCGGTCTGCACGCCGCCGGAGAAGATGTTGGTGACGGCCGGCTGGTACTGCTCGCCGAAGGACTTCGGCAGCGCGTCGCGCCAGTACGCCTGGATCGAGTTGACGTAGAGGGTGTTGCGGCACTCCAGGTGCTGCAGGGCGTCCGGCTGGTCGCACTGCTCCAGCTGCGAGGTGGGCGCGGCGTCGTTGCCCCCGCCCATCGTGTTGATCCCGAAGTAGCCACCGACCAGCGCGATCACCAGGGTGACCACGACGCCGGCCAGGCCACCACCGCCGATCGGCAGGTTGCCGAAGCCCCCGCCTCCTCCGGAGCCCCGGCGGTCCCGCACCTGGCTGGTGTCGATATCGGCGCGTTCGTTCAATTCCATGTCGTCCTGCCTTCGCGACGGTTGCCCGGCGTGTACCCGATGATCTTGCGGATTAATCGGGTGGGGGCTGCCACGGGTCGCCCGGTAGTATGGGGTTGTGCTGCTCTGCGAAGGCTGACCTGCCCGGGCGCCGACCATTCCGACCGGATGGCCGGCGCTTTCTTGCGCCCTGAGTCAGCCCGAATCATCGAGAGCGAGAATTCCCATGATCACCGCCACCGGACTGGAACTTCGCGCCGGCGCGCGCATCCTGCTCTCCCCGACCACCCTGCGGGTGCAACCCGGCGACCGGATCGGTCTCGTCGGCCGCAACGGCGCGGGAAAGACCACCACGCTGAAGGTGCTGGCCGGCGAGGGTACGCCGTACGCGGGACAGGTGGAGCGGACCAGTGAGGTCGGCTATCTGCCGCAGGACCCGCGCACCGGCGACCTGAACGTGACCGGCCGCGACCGGGTCCTCTCCGCCCGCGGCCTGGACAGCATCCTCGTCGAGATGCAGAAGCTCGAGGTGCAGCTCGAGGAGAGCGGCGACGAGAAGCTGGTGCGCCGGTACGGCCAGCTCGAGGACCAGTTCTCCGCCCTCGGTGGGTACGGCGCCGAGGCCGAGGCCGCCCGCATCTGCGCCAACCTGGGCCTGCCCGACCGTGCGCTGGCCCAGACGATCGGCACCCTCTCCGGTGGTCAGCGCCGCCGGATCGAGCTGGCCCGGATCCTGTTCGCCAACTCCGGTCAGAACGGCAAGGGCATCCTGCTGCTCGACGAGCCCACCAACCACCTGGACCAGGACTCGATCGCCTGGCTGCGCGGCTACATGGCGCAGCACAAGGGCGGCCTCATCGTGATCAGCCACGACGTCGAGCTGCTCGACGCCGCGGTCAACAAGGTGTGGTATCTGGACGCCAACCGCTCGGTCGTCGACATGTACAACATGGGCTGGAAGACGTACCTCGAGGCTCGGGAGACCGACGAGCGCCGCCGCCGCCGGGAGCGCGCCAACGCCGAGAAGAAGGCCGGCGCGCTGATGGCCCAGGCGGACAAGATGCGGGCCAAGGCCACCAAGACGGTCGCCGCGCAGAACATGGCCCGCCGTGCCGAGAAGCTGCTCGGTGGGCTGGAGGAGACCCGCGCGTCGGACAAGGTGGCGAAGGTCCGGTTCCCGAGTCCCGCCCCGTGCGGCAAGACTCCGCTGACGGCGGCCGGCCTCTCGAAGTCGTACGGATCCCTGGAGATCTTCACCGACGTCGACGTGGCGGTGGACCGCGGCTCCCGGGTCGCCATCCTCGGCCTGAACGGCGCCGGCAAGACCACGCTGCTGCGGATTCTCGGCGGCATGCTGGAGCCGGACACCGGTGAGGTGCGCCCGGGGCACGGGCTGCGGCTCGGCTATTACGCCCAGGAGCACGAGACCCTGGACGTGGACCGGACGATTCTCGAGCACATGCGCAGTGCCGCCTCGGAGCAGACGGACACCGAATTGCGCAAGATCCTCGGCGCGTTCCTCTTTTCCGGCGACGACGTCGACAAGCCGGCCGGTGTGCTTTCCGGCGGCGAGAAGACCCGGCTGGCGCTCGCCACGCTGGTCTGTTCGGGCGCCAACGTGCTGCTGCTGGACGAGCCGACGAACAACCTCGACCCGGTGAGCCGGGAGCAGGTGCTGGACGCGATCGCCAACTACCCGGGCGCGATCGTGCTGGTCACGCACGATGCGGGCTGCGTGCAGGCGCTCAAGCCGGACCGCGCGATCCTGCTGCCGGACGGTGACGAGGACGCGTGGAGCGACGATCTGCTGGAGCTGGTCGAACTCGCCTGAGGCCCCGTCGGGCCGGGCGTGAGTGAAGCCAGATCAACGGCATCGTCAGTTGTCAACTGGTGCCCACACAGACAGTGCGATATTCAGGCGTTTGCGGGCAGGTCGGGCGGTTGCATCGGCTCGACCGGCTCGCGAACCCGTCACTCCGTGGAGCGATCACACCACTCTCCGGAGCGGTCAACGCCTCCACCTGCGGGTTGCCTCGATCGAGTGTTTCCGCAGGTGATCGATGGTCTTGGGGAAGTCGCTGCCGCACGGGTCCGGCGGGGGAAATGTGGCTACCGGTACGGTGTGCAAACTGTCTGACATTGATGCCTGTGGTAACCGTCAAGTTCCTGACAGTAATAAATGGGCACGTTCACGCACCCCGGATACCTGGCGCATGATCGTTGGAGACGGTGTAATAGGTGGGTCCGTATCTGACCGCACTGTCTGCGACGTGAGGATTCAAGATGGCAGCCACTGGCACAGCTACCAGTACTGAGAAGGGTCGTCGAATCGTCGGTAGCGAGCGGCAGTCGCTCGCCAAGGACCTGGTGAAGCGTTACACCTCCGGCGAGAGCATCCGAGCGCTGGCCGCTTCCACCGGAAGGTCCTATGGATTCGTGCACCGGGTGCTCACCGAATCAGGTGTGCAGTTGCGCCAGCGTGGCGGCGCCCGCCGCCGCAAGAAGGCGTGACGTCCGGCAACGCCGGGCCGGTTCCCGCGGTATCCGACGACGAGGTAGGCGTTCGCTACGAGCAGGACGGGCCGGTCGCGACGGTGACGTTGTGCCGGCCCGATGTTCTCAATGCCCAGACTCCGGCGATGTGGGCGGAGCTCGGCGACATTTCACGGAAATTGCCGGGTGACGTGCGGGTCGTCATTGTCCGCGGTGAAGGACGTGCGTTTTCCGCCGGCCTGGATCTGTCGGTGGCGCGAGGCGGCGGCGATTCTTCGCTGGCCCGGTTGGCACAGTTGTCCGCATCGGAGTGCGCGGATCAGATTGCCGTCTTCCAGACCGCGTTCACGTGGTTGCGCAGTCCGTCCATTGTGACAATCGCCGCCGTACAAGGACACGCGATCGGCGCCGGCTTCCAGCTCGCGCTGAACTGTGACATGCGTGTCCTCGCCGACGACGCGCGATTCTCGATGGCCGAGGTGGCCCTGGGCCTGGTGCCCGACCTGGGCGGCACGAAGCGGCTCACCGAGCTGGTCGGCCCGTCCCGGGCGCTGGAGATCTGCGTGACCGGCCGGCGGGTCTCGGCCGACGAGGCGGACCGGATCGGCCTGGCCACCGCGGTCGTGCCCCGTGCCGAGCTGGACGTGGCGGTCGCCGACCTGGCCGCGGCCGTGCTGGCGGGAGACGCCGGGGCGGTCGCCGAGATCAAGGCGCTGCTCCACGGGGCCTCCCACAGGTCGTACGAGGAGCAGGACCGGGCCGAGCGTGAGGCACAGACCCGGCGTCTCAGCGAATTGCTGGGCACCGGGGAGTAAGCGAGGAATAGCGTCTCCACCTCCCGGGTTGTCGTACCCACGTGGCAGGCTCTGAGCTGCCGTGCAGGGAGACGCCCCGGGAGGTGACGCATGTCGATGCCCAGCTGGTCGATGCTGCGCTCGATCCAGAACTCCGACCGGGTGCGCGCGCACCAGGTCCGCGGTGGCACCACCCGGCGGATAGTCCGGTTCGCCGGGCCTTACCGGCGAGACATCTCGGTCTTCCTGGTCACCGTGGTGATCGCGGCCGGCATCGGGGTGGCCACGCCGCTGCTCGCCGGTGACGTGATCAACGCGATCACCGGCGGCGGGGCGGACGCCGGCGCGACGGTGGTGCGGCTCGCGCTGTTCATCGCCGGGCTGGCGGTCGCCGACGCGCTGCTCTCGCTCGCCCAGCGGTGGTACTCGGCACGCATCGGCGAGGGGATCATCCTCGACCTGCGCACCCGGGTCTACGACCATGTGCAGCGGATGCCGTTGCAGTTCTTCACCCGCACCCAGACCGGCGCCCTCGTCAGCCGGCTCAACAACGACGTGGTGGGCGCCCAGCGGGCGTTCACGTCCACCCTGTCCGGGGTGGTCAGCAACGTCATCCAGCTGGTGCTCACGGCCGTGGTGATGTTCAGCCTCTCCTGGGAGATCACCGCGCTGTCGCTGATGCTCCTGCCGGTCTTCATCCTGCCGGCGCGCCGGGTCGGGAAACGGCTCGCCGAGATCACCCGCGAGTCGTACAACCTCGACGCCAAGATGAACGCGACGATGACCGAGCGCTTCAACGTCTCCGGCGCGCTGCTGGTCAAGCTCTTCGGCCGGCCCGACGCCGAGGCCGGCCGGTTCGGCGAGCGGGCCGAGCGGGTGCGCGACATCGGCGTCCAGCAGGCGATGTTCTCGCGCACCTTCTTCGTCGCCATGCTGCTGGTCGCCTCGCTGGCACAGGCCCTGACCTACGGTCTGGGCGGCTGGCTGGCCGTGCAGGGTCAGGTCTCCGCCGGCACCGTCGTCACCCTGGCGCTGCTGCTCACCCGGCTCTACGGCCCGCTCACCGCGCTGAGCAACGTGCGGGTCGACGTGATGAGCGCCCTGGTCTCCTTCGACCGGGTCTTCGAGGTGCTCGACCTGAAACCCGGCATCGCCGAGAAGGACGACGCCGTCGCGATCCCGTCCGGCTCCGGCCGGGTCGAGTTCCGCGACGTCCGGTTCCGCTATCCGAGCGCCGACGAGGTGTCCTTGGCCACCCTGGAGGACGTCGTCACCCTCGACCGGACGGAGAACGCACCTGTGCTGCGCGGCCTCGACTTCACCGTCGAGCCCGGGCAGATGGTGGCGCTGGTCGGCCCGTCCGGCGCCGGCAAGTCGACCACGTCGATGCTGGTCTCCCGGGTCTACGACGTGACCGAGGGCGCGGTGCTGATCGGCGGCGTCGACGTGCGGGACGCGACGCTGGACTCGCTGCGCGACACTGTCGGCGTGGTCACCCAGGACTCGCACCTGTTCCACGAGACCATTGCCGAGAACCTGCGGTACGCGCGACCCGACGCCACCGACGAGCAGATGTGGGCGGCGCTCGAGGGCGCTCAGGTGGCCGACCTGGTCCGGGACCTGCCCGAAGGACTGGACACTGTGGTCGGTGAGCGCGGATACCGGTTCTCCGGCGGTGAGAAACAGCGCCTCGCCATCGCCCGGCTGCTCCTCAAACAGCCGTCGATCGTGATCCTCGACGAGGCCACCGCCCACCTCGACAGCGAGTCCGAGGCGGCCGTGCAACGGGCCCTCGCCACGGCGTTGCGGGGCCGCACCGCGCTGGTCATCGCCCACCGGCTCTCCACGGTCCGGGACGCCGACCAGATCCTCGTGCTCGACCGGGGCCGGATCGTCGAGCGCGGCCGGCACACCGAGTTGGTCGCGGCCGGCGGTCTCTACTCGGAGCTCTACCGCACCCAGTTCGCGGCCGGCTCACCGCCGTTCGTCGAGAGCGACGTCGAGATCGTCACTGTCCCCGCGCGGACGGTGGAGCCGTGATCGAGTTCCTGATCCTGATCGCTGTGCTCGCTGTGCTGGGCGTTGCGTTCATGCGGTTCGCGAGATGGGCCCGGGGCAAGGGCATCGGCGGCGGGATGATGGGGCCGATCGACGAGGCGTGGCATCCGTCGGCCGACCGTTTCCGCCGGGAGACCGCCATCCACGAGCAGCGCGTTCTGCCGCCGCGCCCCGGTGACGACTCGTTCGAGCGATAACGGCTGTCCACAGTGGCCTAGGCTCGGCGGCATGGAGATCGTGGTGCGCAACCCGAGTGATGGTGTCTATCCGGCCACCGGCGACTACGTGCACGCTCTGGAGGTGCGCGGGGCGCAACGGACGCTCTACGTCTCGGGCACGATGGGCCTCGACCTGTCCGGCAAGCCGGGCGCCGGTCTGGCTGAGCAGCTGGAACTGGTCTGGAACAACATCCGGGCCATCCTCGCCTCGGCCGGGATGACGGTGGACAACATCGTGCGCCAGACCAGTTACCTGCGCGACGCCGCCTATGCGGAGGAGAACGCGGCGGCCCGGGTGGCGGCGCTGGGCGGGCGCCTCATTCCTACGACGGCGATCGTGGTGCAGACCCTGGCCGACGACTGGCTGATCGAGCTGGAGATCATCGCGGCGGACTGAGCCTGCCGCCTACGGCGAGCTTTTTCGCTGTGGGGGCGTCTCCTGCCGGGCGGCCGGGTCGTCGCCGCGGGACCGGCCGGGCAGCAGGGCGGCCAGCACCACCATCACGGCTGCCACCAGGGTGATGCCGATGAAGATCCGGTGTACGGCCGTGGTGATGCCCGCCGCGGTGACCGGGTCCGAGCCCAGGACGGCGTTGGCGATCGCGCCGAACACGGCCACGCCGAGGGCGCTGCCGAGCGAGCGCAGGAAGATGTTGTTGGCGGTGACCACGCCTCGTTCCGCCCACCCGACGCTGGACTGCGCAGCGATCAGCGTGGGCGCCGCGGTGAGGCCCATGCCCAAACCGATGATCAGGCAGTACGCCGCGACCTCGAGGACGCTGGAGTGCTGCCCGAGCAGCAGGAGCAGCGCCGAGCCGAGCAGCACCAGGGCGGTGCCGGTCAGCGCGCACATCCGGAAGCCGAACCGCAGGTAGAGCCGGCCGGCCTGGCTCGCCGAGAGGGGCCAGCCCAGGGTCAGCGCCGCGAGCGCCAGGCCGGCGACCAGCGGTCCCGCGCCGAGTGCTTCCTGGGCGTAGGTGGGCACGTACGAGCTGAGCCCCATCAGGATGACGCCCACGCCGACGGCCAGCTGCCCGCTGGTCACCAGCAGGCGCCGGCGGAACAGCCAGAGCGGCAGGACCGGCTCGGTCGCTGTCCGCTCCACGAAGCCGAACGCGATCAGGAGCAGCGCACCGATGCCGAGAACCGCGACGCTGATCGGCGAGGTCCAGGCCCAGGCCTGGCCGCCTTCGAGGACACCGAGGATGAGCATCGTCAGCCCGGTGGACAGCAGCACCGCGCCCTTGTAGTCGATGACCGGGCGGGCCCGGTCGCGCCGCTCGTGGAACTTGCGCATGATCATCCACGCGGCGAGCAGGCAGAGCGGAATGTTGATGAAGAAGATCCAGCGCCAGCTCGCGTACTCGCTGAACACGCCGCCCAACGTCGGGCCGACTACCGAGGAGATGCCCCAGACGCTGGCCACGTAGCCCTGGACCTTGGCGCGTTCCTCGACCGAGTAGAGGTCGCCGACGATGGTGATGGTGGTGGGCTGGATCGCCCCGGCGCCCAGGCCCTGCACCACGCGGAAGGCGATGAGCACCCACATGTTCCAGGCGAGGCCGCAGAAGATCGAGCCGAGCAGGAAGAGCGCGATGCCGAACAGGATGACGGGCTTGCGCCCGAACAGATCGTTGAGTTTGCCGTAGACCGGGACCGAGACGGCCTGGGCGAGCAGGTAGATCGAGAAGAGCCACGGGAACTCGGAGAAGCCGCCGATGTCCCGGACCACCGACGGTACGGCCGTCGCGATGACGGTCGAGTCGATGGCGATGAGCCCGGTCGCGAGCATCATGGCGCCGAGCACCGCGCCCCGTTCGCCGCGCAGGCCGATCCTGGTGTCCGACATTTTGTCCACCATAATCGCTGCTCCAGCACCTTGCCCGGTCGATGCGGCGTCCGGTTGCCGGGTTGCCCCGGTCGGATACGCTCGCGCCGTCGACGGGAGGCCCAGCATGAGCGGGCAGCAGCGGGTGCGGCAGACATGCCGTGCCGTCGTGCTGCCCCTGGTGCTCATCGTCGCGGTCTGCTGGGGAGCGCTGTCCGGCGTCGGCCGTGACACGCCGGTCACGGCGGGCGAGCTGCTCCGCCTCACAGCCGCCACCCCGGCGCCGCCCTCCGCCGTACCCGTGGTGCCGGAGACCCGGCTCTCCGCCAAGCCCGCCCCCGCGGCGATGGTGCTGTTCGTGGCCGCCATCGCGGCGTTGCTCTTCGGGGCCGGGCGGCGTGTCCGGTGGCCGGTGGCCACAGCGATGGGTTCAGCGGCGACACCCTCGCTGCTTCTGCACACGGTGAGAGGACGGGCACCACCACGCCTCGCGGCGTAACCGTGCCCTGTTCTCTCACCCGCGCCGCCGCCCGGCGGCGGCTGCGGGGTCCATCCGTGTCGAGGAGCATCCACCATGTCGCGCGCTACTGCCGTGCGCGCTGTTCTTGCCCTGGTCGTGCTGGCGGTGTCGGGGTGGCTACTGGCCACCCGCCCGCCCCGGCTCGGGCTTGACCTGCGCGGCGGAACCCAGATAGTCCTGGAAACCCGTGACGGCGAATTCGCCGAAGCGGACGCCACCACCACCGACGAGACCCTCGAAGTACTGCGCCGCCGCGTCGACGAGCTCGGCGTCGCCGAGCCGACGCTGGCCCGGTCCGGCGAGCGGCGCATCATCGTCGAGCTGCCCGGCATCACCGAACCGGCCGAGGCGGTCCGCGTCATCGGCCGGACCGCCCAGCTGACGTTCCACCCGGTCCTCGGCATCGACGCGACCAGCGCCGAACCGGCACCGAGCACCGGCACCGATCTTGTCGTGCCGTCGGAGAGCGGCGAGCGGCTGCGGCTGGGCCCGGCCGCGCTCTCCGGGCAGCAGGTCGACAGCGCCACCGCGGGAATCGGCGAGTTCACCGGCTGGCAGATCAGCCTCGAGTTCCGCGGCGCCGGCGGTGAGGAATGGCGGAAGCTGACCGCCGACGCCGCCTGCGCCGCACCCGGCGACCCGGCCCGGCGGGTGGCGATCATGCTGGATCGGGTGGTGATCTCGTCGCCGGAGGTCGGCCAGGACGTCGTCTGCGGCACCGGCATCGCCGGCGGCCGCACCCAGATCACCGGCGATTTCACCGAGACCGAGGCGAAGGACCTGGCCCTGCTCGTCCGCGCGGGCGGGCTGCCGGTCCCGGTCGAGGTCATCGAGCAGCGTACGGTCGGGCCGAGCCTGGGGCAGTCGGCGATCGAGGCGTCCGCCACCGCTGCCGTGCTCGGGATGATCGCGACGGTCCTGTTCATCGTCGCCGTGTACCGGCTCGTCGGCGGGGTCGCTGCCATCGCCCTGCTCTGCTACGGCCTCATCTCGTACGCCACCCTGCTGGCGATCGGCGCCACCCTCACCCTGCCCGGCCTCGCCGGGTTCGTCCTGGCCATCGGCATGGCCCTGGACGCCAACGTGCTGGTCTTCGAACGGGCCAGGGAGGAGTACGCCGCCGGCGGCCCCCGGCGCAGCCTGCGCACCGCGATGCGGGCCGGTTACGCCAACGCCTGGTCGGCGATCGCCGACTCCAACGTCACCACCCTGCTCGCCGGCGGGCTGCTGTTCTTCCTCGCCTCCGGCCCGGTACGCGGTTTCGGCGTCACCCTGTCGATCGGTGTGCTGGTGTCGATGTTCACCGCGCTGGTCCTGGCCCGGGCCCTGTCCACGCCACTGGCCGGGGCCCGCTGGCTGACCCGCCGTCCGATCTGGAGCGGGCTGGGCGGCATCGGCTGGGTCCGCCGGAAACTGGAGACCCGCAACCCGGACGTCATGGGCCGCCGGCGCCTGTGGCTGGCCGTCTCCGTCGCGGCGGTCGTGCTGTCCCTCGCCGGTGTCGCCGTGCGCGGGCTGAACCTGGGTGTCGAGTTCACCGGCGGCCGGCTCGTCGAATACGCCGCCACCGCCGGGTTGAATGCCGACACCGCCCGTGACGCGGTCGAGCAGGCCGGGCTGCAACGCGCGGTCGTCACCACCTCCGGTGACGGCGCCATCAGCGTCCGCGCCGGCACCTTCAGCGACGACACCGAGGCTGAGGTCCGCTCCGCGCTGGCCCAGGCCGCCGGCGGCGACGTCCAACGGCTCCGGGACGAGAAGGTCGGCCCGACCCTCGGAGCCGAGCTGCGCCGCAATGCCCTGATCGCCCTCGCCGTGGCGCTCACGGCACAGCTGATCTACCTGGCCATCCGGTTCCGCCGGCAATGGGCGGCGGCCGCGGTGCTGGCCATGCTCCATGACGTCCTGCTGGTGGTGGGGGTGTTCGCCTGGCTCGGCCGGCCCGTCGACGGCATCTTCCTGGCCGCCCTACTGACCGTCATCGGTTATTCGATCAACGACTCGGTGGTCAACTTCGACCGGATCCGGGAGTTGGTGAAGGCTGACCGGAACGTTCCGTTCGCACGGCTGGTCAACACCGGAAGCCTGCAGACCGTGCCCCGAACCGTGAACACCGGCCTGGGGGCGATCTTCATCCTGACCGCCCTCGCCGTGCTGGGCGAGGCGTCCCTGGTCGACTTCGCCCTCGTCCTGCTCATCGGGATCGTCGTAGGCACGTACTCCACGGTGTTCCTCGCCGCGCCGTTGGCGGTCACCTTCGAGTCCCGCCCCGGCGGCCTCGCCGCCCGGCGTGAACCGGTCACGGGCCGATCGCTGCGCGCAGGGCCGCGAACTCCACCGCGAGATCCGCCAGCTGGAAGTGGGCGTTGAGGCCGCTCGGGTTCGGCAGCACCCACACCGGCACGCCACCGATGGTCTCCTCCTGCGGCCCGATCTTCGCTGACCGTCGCCCGAACGCGGCACGATAGGCCGTCACCCCGAGCACCGCGACGAAACGGGGCTCGATCCGGCGTACCAGATCGGCCAGCAGTTTGCCGCCCTCGACCAGCTCTTCCGCCGCCAGCTCGTCGGCGCGGGCAGTGGCCCGCGCGACGACGTTGGTGATGCCGAGGCCCAGGGCCGGCAGCAGATGCTGTTCGGACGGGTGCAACAGCCGGTCGGTGAAACCGCTCGCATGCAGCGTCGGCCAGAACCGGTTGCCGGGCCGGGCGAAGTGGTGGCCGGTCGCGGCCGAGTACAGGCTCGGGTTGATCCCGGAGAAGAGCACCCGCAGACCGGGTCCGATCAGGTCAGGGATGGTCCGATCGGCGGCCGCCGCCACCTCGTCCGGCGTCGGCTTACGAAACCCGGCGACCGCAACCGCCACCTGCCGCCGGGCCGGCGCCACCTGCCGCCGGCCCGGCGCAGGCTCGGTGGACGGGTCGCTCACAGCGTGCGCAGCGACCCGCCGTCGACCGCCACCGCCGCCCCCGTCACATAACTGGCCGCCGGGGAGAGCAGGAACGCCGCCACCCGCCCGTACTCCGGCGGCTCCCCGATCCGCCGCAGCGGAATCGCCCCGGCCACCTCGGCCATCGCCGTCGCCGGGTCGCCGGAGGCCGCGAACAGCTCCCGGTTGCGGTCGGTCATGAACCGGCCCGGCAGGATGCTCAGCACCCGGATGCCGCGCGGACCGAACTCATCCGCCATGTCCTTGGCGGCCATCGCCAGCCCGGGCCGCAGGCCGTTGGACAGACCGAGACCGTTCAGCGGCATCTTCACCGACGTCGACAGCACCAGCCCGATCGCGCCGCCCTCCGGCAGGGCCGACGCGAACGTCCGCGCCGCCCGGACCGACCCCAGGAAGACCGTGTCGAACGCTTCCCGCCACTGATCGTCGGTCATGCTCGCCGCGCTGCCCGGGGCCGGCCCGCCGACCGAGACCAGCGCGCCGTCGAGCCGCCCGAACCGCTCCTGCGCGACGTCGACCAGCTCGCGCGGTGTGGCCGGGTCGCTGAGGTCGGCTGCCACGCCGACCGCGTGGTCCGCGCCCAGCTCGGCGACGGCCTCGTCGACCCGCTCCGCCGACCGGGACGAGATCACCACCCGGGCGCCGTCGGCGACGAGGGCCTGCGCGGTGGCGAAGCCGAGCCCGCGGGAAGCCCCGGTGAGGATGTAGACGCGATCAGCCAGCCCGAGATCCATGCGTCGATCCTGCCATCTCCGGCCGGTGCTCGTCCGCCTCCGCCCGGCCGGGCGGCACCCCCCACCGCAGGGCCTCCGCCGTCGCCGCGTCCGCCGGCAGGAACGCTTCGATCGCCAGCTCGGACAGGGTCACGTCGCGGGGTGTGCCCAGCACCGACGTGATGCTGAAGAAACTGAGACCGGCGAAACGCAGCGGCACCACCAGTCCGTCCGGCTCCGCCGCGACCAGGCCGCCGGGATATCCGGCCAGCTCCGCGCGCAGCTCCCGCAGAACCGGGTCGCCGGTCGCCGCCGCCTGCCGGTCCAGGCGGTGCAGGACGTGCGTGCGCCACTCCGCCAGATTCTCGATCCGCGGCGCCATCCCGTCCGGGTGCAGGGCCAGCCGCAGCACGTTGACCGGCGGTTCCAGCAGCGACGCGGCGCAGCCCGCGGTGAGCCCGCCCACCGCGGCGTTGGCATCCACCATGGTCCAGTGCCGGTCCACCAGCACCGCCGGACACGGTTCGTGCCCCGCGAGCACCCTGCGCAGCGCCGTGAGCACCGCGGACAGCGGCGGCGCGTCCAGTTCGGACTGCGGGAACGCCGGCGCGAACCCGCCCGCCAGCAGCAACTCGTTGCGGGCCCGCAACGGAACCTCCAGCTCCTCGGCCAGCCGCAGGATCATCGCGCTGGTCGGCCGGGACCGCCCCGTCTCCACGAACGACAGATGCCGGGTGGAGACGCCTACCCGCGTGCAGAGGTCGAGCTGGCTCATCCGCCGCTGGTCGCGCCAGTGCCGGAGCAGTCGTCCCACGTCGCTACGTCGATCACCCATGGCATGTGCCTTACCGCACCCTTCGCGCACTTCACAACCCCGCGGGAGTACGCGCCATCCGAAGTCCCGTGGCATCAAGCCGATCCAGGCGACGGGTCACGCTCCGCGAGGGTCCGCCGGGCAGGGCTGCCCACTCCCGCTCACCCCGCTCCAGGCGCCCCGCCCACCAGCCCCTCCCACAGCAGTGTGGTGATTTGCGGCGCGCAGCGAACCCGAACTCACCACAGTCCAGTGCCACGGGTGCTGTGTGTGAAGTTGGGGTGCGGAGCGGGGCCGAACTTCACACGCACGTCAGCGGCGGACGGCCTCTTCGACGACGTCGAGCACGCGGGCCAGCTCACCGGCCGGGCGGCCCGTCGCCAGGTGCAGCACGAGTCCGTCGTACGCCAGCTCGAGGAACTGGGTCAGCACCTCCACCGGCACGTCTTGGCGCAGCACCCCTGCGTCACGCTGGCGCTGCAGGCGCTCGCGGGTGGCGTCGGCGATCGCGGCCGACCGCTGCGCCCACCGTTTGGCGAACGCCGGGTCGGTGCGCAGCCGGTGTGACACCTCCAGTTGGGTGCCGAGCCATCCGGCCGTGTCGCCCTCGCTGTTGCCGGCGCGGGCCAGCAGGTCGCGCATCACCTGGACGAGACCGTTGCGGGTGACCGTCTCGACCATCGCGGCGGCGTCGTCCTCGGCCACGGCCAGGAACAGCGACTCCTTGTCGCGAAAATGGTGGAAAATCGCTCCGCGGGACATGCCCGTCGCTTCTTCGAGCCGGCGGACCGTGGCCCCCTCGTACCCGAACCGGGCGAAGCACGCGCGAGCCGCGGTGAGAATCTCGTGGCGGCGCGCGTCCAGCTGGTCCTGACTTACCCGGGGCACGAGCTGATCGTGTCACGGTGCCCCACGCGGTTGCAATCCGTACGTACGGCTTCGTAAGCGTGGCAGTCCCTCGATCGGATGATGCGAATTTCCTCATCGTGTCCCGGTTTTGTTAACACTCCTGGACTGTTCGCTTCTGTCGCCGCTCACGTAAAGTGCCCGCGTGCCTTTAGTCCTGCTCGCCCTGGATGACACCCTGCTCGACCGCAGCGGTGCCTTCCGGCTGTGGGCGAAAGGATTCCTGGACGAGATCGCCGCCCCGCAGGAGGACCTCGACTGGCTGGTCTCGGTGGACGCCGACGGGCTGACCTCCCGCTGGGACCTCGCCGATCTGATCCGCGACCGCTACCAGCTGCGCATTCCGGCGATCGACATGGTCGAGGAGCTGAAGGAGGGCCCGCTCGCCTTCGAGCGGCTGGACCCGATGGTCAGCTGCGCGCTGGAGATCGCCGGGGACGCCGGGCTGGTGCCGGTCGTGGTGACCAACGGCCCGGCCGAGCACCAGGAGGCGCGAATCCGGCGCACCGGCCTGGACCGCTATGTGGCCGACTGGGTGATCTCCGAGCAGTGCGGGGTCAGCAAACCCAACCCGCGGATCTTCGCGCTGGCCGCGCAGCGGGTGCGGATGCGCCTGGCCGGGGCCTGGGTCGTGGGCGACAGCCCGGAGGCCGACATCGGCGGCGCGGCCGCGATGGGCCTGCCCAGCGTCTGGCTGCACCGCGGACGGGAGTGGGTGGACAACCGGTTCGCGCCGACCCGTGTCGTCGGGAACGTGATCCAGGGCATCTCGGCCATCATGGCCGCCCGATAAATCAGTTGCGCCGTCCCGGCTGATCCGAGAGAGTCGTCCCGCACGAGCGAGAGACCTGACGAGAGAGAAGGGGGTGGACTCCATGGCCGTCTTTGTGATGCCTGCTGTCCGGCTTCCCCTGTCTGCTTCTTTCTCTGAGGAGATCCTCCAGTGCGCGAGCACGAGTCCTACAGCTCTACCATGCGCCGCGGGCGCCGCAAGTTCGACGACGACGAATCAGACTTTCTGAAGCGCGGCCGGCCCGAGCCGGCTCTCCAGACCGACCCGGATCTGCCCGACGAGGGCGACCGCTGGTCGACCTGGGACGGCGCTCTGCACGGCCCGGAGCCGCGCCCCGACTGGATCCGCACCGAGTACGGTGCGGTCGACACCGAGCTGGGCATGCTCAAGACCGGCAAGGAAGCCGACGTCTTCCTGGTCCGCCGGGCCGTCCCGGGCACCGACAAGATCAGCATGCTGGCCGCGAAGCGGTACCGCGACGGCGACCACCGGCTCTTCCACCGCGACGCGGGTTACCTGGAGGGCCGCCGGGTCCGCCGGTCCCGGGAGATGCGGGCGATGACCAACCGCACCTCCTTCGGCAAGGAACTGATCGCCGGGCAGTGGGCGGTTGCCGAGTTCGGCGCGCTCAGCCGGCTGTGGCAGATCGCTCAGGAGGGCGGGCTGGTCTGCGTGCCGTACCCGGTGCAGCTGATCGGCACCGAGTTGATGATGGAGTTCATCGGCGACTGGGAGACCGGCGAGGCCGCGCCCCGGCTCGCGCAGGTGCGCGCCGATCCGGACGAACTCGCCGACCTGTGGCGGCAGATGACCGACGCGCTGTCGGTGCTGGCCAGGGCGCAGGTGGCGCACGGCGACCTCTCGCCGTACAACCTGCTGGTGCACGACGGGCGGCTGGTCCTGATCGACCTGCCGCAGATCGTCGACGTGATCGGCAACCCGCGCGGCGGTGAGTTCATCGCCCGTGATGTGCACAACGTCGCGAACTGGTTCCGTTCCCGGGGCCTGACCGTCGACGCCGACGAGGTGGTCGAGCGTCTGCTTTACGAGGCGGGTCTGCTCTGATCACCCGCCCACGGCACGGCCCGCGGCCGCCGCGACCACGGCGGCCGCGACCGCGGCCGGTCAGGCTGCCTTACTGCAGGTAGCCCTCCACCTCGCCGACGCCGTGCGCCTGCTCGGCATCCGGGTCGTTCCCGGCCGCGCGGGCCGCACGGCGACGACGCAGCAGATCCCAGCACTGGTCCAGCGACTCCTCGAGATCCTTGAGCCGGGCGTGCTCCTCGTCCGACGAGATCTTGCCCTCGGCCAGCTGCCGGCGCAGCGTGTGCTCCTCTTCGACCAAGCCGTTGATCCGGCTCAGCACCGTCTTGTCATCCATTCCCGAAGCCTATTCACCCACGGCCGGTGTGTCCGCGCCGACCCGTGCGAGGATCTTCCGGTGACGCTCGAGGCGCAGCGGCAGCACATGCTCGCCGGCCGGATGTACAACGACCTCACGACCGAACTGGTCGAGGCGCGGCAGCGGACGGTGCTGCTGACCGACGAGTACAACGCGAGCTTCGGCCGGCCGCAGGCGGAACGCGAGGCGATCCTGCGGCGCCTGCTCCAGCAGGCCGGGCGGGACTGCCACTTCGAGCCGACGTTCCGCTGCGAGTTCGGCTTCAACATCAGCATCGGCGACCACTTCTACGCCAACTTCGACTGCGTCCTGCTCGACGGTGGCGGCATCACCATCGGTGACCACGTCCTGTTCGGGCCGCGCGTCGGCATCTACACCTCCAACCACGCCATCGACCCCGCCGAGCGGGCTGCCGGCGCCTGCTACGCCAAGCCGGTCACCATCGGTGACCACGTCTGGATCGGCGGGGGCGTCACTGTCAACCAGGGCGTGACCATCGGCGCGAACACCGTCGTCGGCTCCGGCAGCGTGGTCACCCGCAACCTCCCGGCCGGCGTCGTCGCCACCGGCGTCCCGGCCCGCGTCCTCCGCGAGATCACCGACGCCGACCGGACCGGCTATCGTCCCTGATCCGCCGGCCGCACGGCCGAGCCGGAAGGGGAGCGCGCATGCACATCGACCTGGTCACCGTCATCGTCGAGGAGTACGACCCGGCGATCGCCTTCTTCACCGGCGTGCTCGGCTTCGAGCTGACCGAGGACTCCCCGTCGCTCACCAACGACGGCCGCCCCAAGCGCTGGGTGGTCGTGCGGCCCCCGGGCGGCGGCACCGGTCTGCTGCTGGCCCGCGCGGACGGCGACCGCCAGGCCGCCGCGATCGGTGACCAGGCCGCCGGCCGCGTCGGCTTCTTCCTGCGGGTGGACGACTTCGACGCCACCCACCGCCGGATGGTCGAACACGGCGTCCGGTTCGTCCGCGAGCCCCGCACCGAGCCCTACGGCCGGGTCGCCGTCTTCCTCGACATCGCCGGCAACAAGTGGGATCTGCTCGGCCCCGCCCGCACTGTGTGAAGTTGCGCCCACATAGCGACCGGAATTTCACACACAGCTCTAGCGCCGGAGGGCGGGACCCGCACTGTGTGAAGTTGCCCACATAGCGACCCGAACTTCACACACAGGTCTGGCGCCGGGGGTGCGGGCCTACTATGCGGCGGTGACGATCATGGATGAGCGGCAGCCGGTGCGCCGGTTGAAGGCCCGGCCGGTGACGGCGCTGGCTCTGGTGGTGCTGGTGGTCGCGGTGGGCGGCTGGTTCGGGTACCGCGAGCTGGTGCGGGACCGGGCGCCGTTCGAGGCCGGCGACGTGCGGGCGAGCGCCGTCGTGAAGTTCACCGAGTGGCCGCGCTTCGAGGTGGACGCGCGGTCGATCGGGGCGGAGGAGGAGGGGGCACGCCCGGCCGGGGCGCTCGAGGACCGGCTCTTCGTCGGGCGGCTGGAGCATCGCACCCCGGCGGTGGAGGACGGCGAGCCGCTCTTCTACCACGTGCTGGTGATCGACAAGCATCACGAGCGGGCCGCGGGGCTGGGCAACCTGGTGGGCAGCCGGCCGGCCTATCTGACGTCGCTGCCGGAGCGTTATCCGTGGCTGTCCGCGCTGTCCCGGGCGGGCGACGAGCCGCAGGGGTGGTTCGTGGAGGCGCCGGTGACGGAGTCGGGTGAGATCACCTTCGCCGGGAGCGTGCCGGACGGCAGCCCCATGACCGAGAAGGATCTGATGGTGGTGTTGGTCCTGGTCGCCCGGGACGGCACCGCGCACTGGGCGGAACCCGTCCCCGCCTGAAACCGGTCTTCTCAGCGGTGAACAGAAACGACGGACGCCCCGCCCGAAAGGGCGAGGCGTCCGCGGGCAACGCGATGATCAGCTGCGGAGCATCTTGCGCAGGACGTACTGCAGGATGCCACCGTTGCGGTAGTAGTCCGCCTCGCCGGGGGTGTCGATCCGGACGACGGCGTCGAACTCGACGCCGGTGTCCGTGGTGACCTTGACGGTGCGCGGGGTGGTGCCGTTGTTGAGCTCGGTGACCCCGGCGATGGCGAAGGTCTCGGTGCCGGCGAGGCCGAGCGACTCGGCGTTCTGGCCCTGCGGGAACTGCAGGGGGAGGACGCCCATGCCGATCAGGTTGGAGCGGTGGATGCGCTCGTAGCTCTCGGCGATGACGGCGCGGACGCCGAGGAGCATGGTGCCCTTGGCGGCCCAGTCACGGGAGGAGCCGGAGCCGTACTCCTTGCCGGCGAGGATGACCAGCGGGACGCCGGCCTCCTGGTACGCGACGCTGGCGTCGTAGATCGTGGTCTGGTCGCCGGTGAGGTGGTTGACGGTGAAGCCGCCCTCGACGCCCGGCACCAGCTGGTTGCGGAGCCGGATGTTGGCGAACGTGCCGCGGATCATGACCTCGTGGTTGCCGCGGCGCGAGCCGTAGCTGTTGAACTCGGCGCGCGGGACACCGTGCTCGGCGAGGTACTTGCCGGCGGGGGAGTCGGCCTTGATCGAGCTTGCCGGGGAGATGTGGTCGGTGGTGACCGAGTCTCCCAGCTTGGCCAGGACGCGGGCGCCGTCGATGTCCACCACCGGGGCCGGCTCGGGCGTCATGCCCTCGAAGTACGGGGGCTTGCGCACGTAGGTGGAGTCTTCCGCCCACGCGAACGTGTCGCCGGTCGGGGTGGGCAGCGACTGCCACTGCTCGTCGCCGGCGAAGACGTCGGCGTACGCGGTGCTGAAGCCCTCGGCGCCGATGGCGGAGGCGATGACCTCGTCGATCTCCTGCGCGGACGGCCAGATCTCGTTGAGGAAGACCGGCTTGCCGTCCGAGCCGGTGCCGAGCGGCTCGGTGGTGATGTCGATGTCCATCGAGCCGGCCAGCGCGTACGCCACCACGAGCGGCGGGGACGCCAGGTAGTTCATCTTGACGTCCGGGTTGATCCGGCCCTCGAAGTTGCGGTTGCCGGAGAGCACGCTGACCGCGGTCAGGTCGGCCTCGTTGATGGCGGCCGAGACCTCCTCGGGCAGCGGACCGGAGTTGCCGATGCAGGTGGTGCAGCCGTACCCGACCAGGTTGAAACCGATCTTGTCCAGGTACGGGGTGAGGCCGGACCGGTCGTAGTAGTCGGAGACGACCTTGGAGCCCGGAGCGAGGGTGGTCTTGACCCACGGCTTGCGGGTCAGGCCCCGCTCGACGGCCTTCTTGGCGAGCAGCGCTGCGCCGATCATGACCTGCGGGTTCGAGGTGTTCGTGCAGGACGTGATGGCGGCGATCACGACGGCGCCGTGGTCCAGTTCGTACTCCACGCCGTCCTCACCCTTGACCAGCGTGGGCTTGGTCGGGCGGCCGTTGCTGTTCTGCGCCGCGCTGAAGATGTGCGGCTTGTCGGCTTCGGAGTCGGTGTTGTTGGCGGGCGGGTCGCTGGCCGGGAACGACTCCTGGCTGGCCTCGTCCGCCGGGCCCTCGGCCTGCACGTAGTTCTTCAGCGCGTCGCGGAACATCGGCTTCGCGGCGCTCAGCAGGACACGGTCCTGGGGGCGCTTCGGGCCGGCGAGCGACGGGACGATCGTGGAGAGGTCCAGCTCGAGCTTCTCGGAGTAGTCCGGCTCGGCGTTCGGGTCCAGCCACAGGCCCTGGCGCTTCGCGTACGCCTCGACGAGCGCGACCTGCTGCTCGGTGCGGCCGGTCAGCTTGAGGTACTTGATGGTCTCGTCGTCGATCGGGAAGATCGCAACGGTGGAGCCGTACTCCGGCGACATGTTGCCGATGGTGGCCCGGTTCGCCAGCGGCACGGCGCTCACACCGGGCCCGTAGAACTCGACGAACTTGCTGACCACGCCGTGCTTGCGCAGCATCTCGGTGATGGTCAGCACCAGGTCGGTGGCGGTGGTGCCGGCCGGCGCCTCGCCGAACAGCTTGAAGCCGACGACCCGCGGGATCAGCATGCTGACCGGCTGGCCGAGCATGGCGGCCTCGGCCTCGATGCCGCCGACGCCCCAGCCGAGCACGCCGAGGCCGTTGACCATCGTGGTGTGCGAGTCGGTGCCGACGACGGTGTCCGGGTACGCCTGGCCGCCCCGCTCCATGATGGTGCGGGCCAGGTACTCGATGTTCACCTGGTGCACGATGCCGGTGCCCGGGGGGACGACCTTGAACTCGTTGAACGCGGTCTGGCCCCAGCGCAGGAACTGGTAGCGCTCGCGGTTGCGCTGGTACTCCAGCTCCACGTTGCGCTGGAACGCGTCCTCGCGGCCGAACAGGTCGGCGATCACCGAGTGGTCGATGACCAGCTCGGCCGGGGCCAGCGGGTTGACCTTGGAGGCGTCGCCGCCCAGGTCCTTGACGGCCTCGCGCATGGTGGCCAGGTCGACCACGCAGGGGACGCCGGTGAAGTCCTGCATCAGCACCCGTGCCGGGGTGAACTGGATCTCGACACTGGGGTCGGCGTTCTGGTCCCAGCTGCCGAGCGCGTTGATGTGGTCGGCAGTGATGTTCGCGCCGTCCTCCGTGCGGAGCAGGTTCTCCAGGAGGATCTTCAGCGAGTAGGGCAGGCGCTCATGCCCCTTCACCTTGTCGATCGTGAAAATCTCGTAGCTCGCGTCACCGACGCGCAGCTCGCTCTTCGCACCAAAGGTGTCGAGGCTGGCCACCGTCTTCTCCTTCACACCCAGCGACTGGAAGTCAAGTCTTTCGCACCGAGAGGGCGACCCTCTGGTTAGGTTTGCCTAACTCTCGGTTCACGTCTCTCGGTAAACCGTACGTCCGTCTTGCTAAGAACTGCAAGGCGGGGTCCACCTGCCGATCCTCTCAGCCCGGACCGGCGCGCTCGCCGTTTGTTTGCCGTCGTCGATAGATGGGCATACGCCGCGGCATGACGGCTCCGGCTGAACTGGACCAGCTCACCGACTTCTTCGGTCGTTACGGCTCCGCCCTCACGACGGGCGACGTGGCGGCGATCGCCGGGTGTCACACGCTGCCCGGGCTGGTGGTGTCCGACTCGTACAGCTTCACGTTCAGCTCGCCGGCCGCCGTGGCGCTCTCCTTCCTGGGCGCCGCCCCCGCGTACCGGGAGCACCGGATCGTGGCGGCGCACGCGCGGATCTTCGACGTCTTCCGCCTCTCCGCGGCCCTGGTCCTGGTGTCGGTGGAGTGGGAATACCTGGACTGCGACGGCCAGGCGGTGCCGGGAGAGAAATACCGGTACCTGATCCGGAGCGGCGCGGACGGACCGATGATCACCACGGTCATCGCGACGAAGTGATCGTCAGCTCGTTGGCCGCGGTGAACCAGGGCCGCAGCGCCGGCGTGGCCGGCAGTACGTAAGCGACCCGCTTGTCGATGATGTCGTCAGCGAGCTTCGCCAGGCGAACCGGGGGCTCGTCGCGGGCCGGGCGCACCCAGAGCGTCCAGTCGCCGGGGCCGAGATCGTCGACGGTGACCCTGCCCTGTTCCAACCGGACCTCATGCTCCTGCCCGTCCTTGCCGCGGGCCAGCAGGGCGGGATCGTCGGCCTTGGTGCCGACCAGCCGCACTCTCAGGTGCACGCCGTCCTCGTCGGCCCGGATCCCGTCCACCTCGGCCAGCGCCGGCGCATCGACGACCCGCAGGCCGAGCCCGCCGTCGTTCAGCTTGTAAGGCAGCTCGACGCGGGTCGCGTCGGGCATCTCCAGCAGGGCCCGGGTGTCGCGGCAGCCGGCCTGCACCGGGGTGCCGTCCTTCTTGAGCTGCCAGGAGCCGGTCGGCAGCGGCTCGCCGGCGGCCTCCCCGGTGGTGAGGTGATGCCATCGCGTCCCCTCGGCGTTCAGCAGCCGCACCCGGCCGTCGTCGCCCACCTCGCAGTCGACGGTCGGCATCGTCAGCGTGGGCGCCGGACCGAGAACGGTCATCGGCGGGCGTTGCCGGCGCCGGCCCCACTTGCGTTTCGCCAGCTCCTCGAAGAGCAGCTCGTAACGCTCCGCGATCGGGCCCGGGTCGTAGCGCTGCGAGCTCTGCAGCGCCCGCGCGGCCATCGCCCGCCGGCCGTCGTCGTCGTTGATCACCCGCAGCAGCGCGGCGCCCAGCGCCTCCGGGTCGCCGACCGGGCTGAGCACGCCGTCGGCGCCGTCGGTGATGATCTCCCCCGGGCCGTACGGCGCGTCGGTGCTGACCACCGGGAGGCCGGCCCGCATCGCCTCGACCAGCGTCATGCCGAACGGCTCCTGGTCGGCGGAGACAGCCGCGATCGAGCCCTTGGCCCACTCCGTCTCGATCGGCGAGTAGCCGCCCATCAGCCGCACGTGATCGGTCAGGCCGAGCTCCTGGACCAGGGCGCGCAGATTGTCCCGCTGCTCGCCCTCGCCGTAGAGCCGCAGGCCCCAGTCCGGCCGCTCGGCGACCACCTTCGCGAAGGCGCGGATCAGCACGTCGTAGCGCTTGCTGCCGACCAGCCGGCCGGCCGCGACGACCAGCTTGGCGCGGCCGTGCGAGGGCGGCACCCGGGGAGCGGGCACGCTGTTCGGGATGTGCAGCAGCCGGGTGCGCCAGAGGAGGCGCAGGTGCCGGCGGTAGTCCTCCGCGTCGCGCTCGCTCACCGTGACGAACGCGTCCAGTTTGCGGATGTGCTGCGGCATCAGCCAGCGCAGCTTCTTCCGGTGCCGGTCGCGGGTCAAATGCTCCTGACCGATCCGGACCATGTGCCGGGGCGCCAGCTGCGCGGCGTAGACGATCAGCCCCGGGCGGGTGGCGATCACCACGTCGGCGTCGCTGCCCTGCAGGTAGCGGCGATAGCGGTCCTCCACGTACTGGTCGTAGTCGGCGGACCGGAAGTCGGAGCGGGGGTAGAGCGCGGGTGGCGTGCCGCGGCCCGGAGCGTCCTTCTCGTAGTCGCGGTGTGCCGGGCGCTTCTCGGTCAGGGCCATCAGCCGGATCCGGGGATCCGCCCACAGCCGGGGCACGTCACGGCCGCGGAAGGTGCTGAGCACTTCCACGTCGTGTCCCCGCTCGGCCAGCGCCCCACCCAGGTTGAACGTCGTCTGGATGGTGCCGCCGATGCCGAAGGCGTTGTTGATCAAGAAGAGAATCTTCACGAGGTGACCACCGGAGAGCTACCGCACGGACATTGAGCCGCCACGCTAGAACGTATCCACAAATCGTGATCGCCCTGGTGACAAATCGGGCATGCGCACTTCTCCACACGCCATGAAAATGTCGTGGCCCGATGCAAGGATGGCCCGGTGACCACGATCGAGATCACTACGGCCGCTCCGCCCCGCCCCCGGACCAGTCCGCAATGGCTCATCGTGCACTATCAGCGACCCGACGAGGACTACGCCGACTGGGCGCTGCACGCCTGGGGTGATGTCGCCCCCGAGGGCGCGACCATCTATCCCGAGGGCGCGTCGTTCGCCGGGGAGGACGAGCACGGCCGCTTCGCCTGGGTCCGGCTCGCGCCCGGGGCGCGCGAGGTCGGTTTCCTGGTGGTGCACCGGTTCGGCGCCAAGGACGTGGAGATCGATCGCTGGGTCGACCTGTCCGAGACCTCGGAGGTCTGGCTGCGTGCCAACGACCGCCGGGTCGGCCTCGAGCCGCCGGCGCCGCCCCGGCCCGCGGACCCCGGCTTCGCCGTGATCCATTACCGCCGGCCGGACGGGGATTACGCCGGGTGGGGCCTGCACTGCTGGGAGGGCGTCCCGGTCAAGGACAAGACCCGCTGGGGTACGCCGGAGGCGCCCAGCCGCTTCGACGCGTTCGGCGCGGTGTTCGAGATCCCGGTGCGGCCGGACGCCGTGGGACTGCGGTTCGTGGTGCACCACGGCGACGTCAAGGACCTCCCCGACGATCAGCGCCTCGATCTGACCATCAGCCGCGAGGTGTGGATGGTCGCCGGTGTCGCCGCGCCGGTCCGCCCCGACCTGGGCACCCTCGGCCCGGAGCTGGACCCGGCCCGCTCGCACGCCGTCTTCGTGGACCGCGGCACGGTCGCGCTGCCCGAGTGGTTCGCCGCCCGCGCGGAGACCTTCACGCTGGTCACCTCGGCCGACGGCACGCTGCACCGGGACGGCGACGACCTGGCCGGCGAGGACCAGGAGCTGGCCCTGGTGCCCCGGCCCGGCGGGCTCTTCCAGGCGCAGAGCCGGCACTTCCCGCATCTGCGGGCCTACCACGCGTTCGCGGTCCGGGAGATGGCCGACGCGGCGCTGGGCGACCTGCTGCGCGGTCAGCTGCTGGTGGCCGGCCGGGACGCCGACGGCCGGGTGGTCGCCCTCACCGGCGTGCAGCTCGCCGGCGTCCTCGACGACCTCTACGCGGACGCCGCCGACGCCGAGCTCGGCCCGGTGGTGGCCGGCGACGAGCCGCCGCGCCTGGCAGTCTGGGCGCCGACCGCCCGGGACGTGCGGCTGGAGCTGTTCCGCGAGCCCGGCGACGAGCCGAAGGTGCTGCCGATGGACCGGGACGCGGTCACCGGCGTCTGGTCGATCATCGGCAAGCGCAAGTGGCTCGGCCGCTACTACCGATACCAGGTCGAGCTGTGGCATCCGGCCGCCCAGCGGGTGGTGACCACCAGCGTGACCGACCCCTACTCGCTCTCCCTGGCCACCGACTCCACGCACAGCCAGCTGGTCGACCTCGCCGATCCGCAGCTGTGCCCCCCGGGCTGGGACACGCCGGCCAAGCCACCGGCGACACCGGCCGCCCGGATGCAGATCACCGAGGTCTCGGTCCGCGACTACTCGATCTTCGACGCCACGGTCCCGGCCGCGGACCGCGGCACCTATCTGGCGTTCACCCACCCCGACTCGGACGGGATGCGGCACCTGCGCTCGCTCGCCGAGGCCGGCCTCACCCACGTGCACCTGCTGCCGGTCAACGACTTCGGCAGCATCCCGGACCGCCGGGCCGACCAGGCGACGCCCGCCTGCGACCTGGCCTCCTTCCCGCCGGACTCGCCCGAGCAGCAGCGCGCGGTGATGGCGGTCGCCGACGAGGACGGCTACAACTGGGGCTACGACCCGTGGCACTGGACCGTGCCGGAGGGCGGCTATAGCACCGACCCGGCGGGCGCCGCCCGGATCCTGCAGATGCGCTCGATGGTGGCCGCGCTCAACGGCGCCGGCCTGCGCGTGGTGCTGGACGTGGTCTACAACCACACCATGCGCGACGGGCTCGACGAGTTCAGCGTGCTCGACCGGATCGTCCCGGGCTATTACCACCGGCTGCTGCCGGACGGCAGCACCGCCGAGTCCACCTGCTGCCCGAACACCGCGACCGAGCACGCGATGATGAGCAAGCTGGTCATCGACTCGCTGGTCACCTGGGCCCGGGAGTACCGGATCGACGGCTTCCGCTTCGACCTGATGGGCCACCATCCCCGCGCCAACATCCTGGAGACCCGGATCGCGCTGGACCGGCTCGGCGAGCACGGGCGCGACATCTGCCTCTACGGCGAGGGGTGGAACTTCGGCGAGGTGGCGTACGACGCCAGGTTCGCCCAGGCCACCCAGGTCAACATGGCCGGAACCGGGGTCGGCACGTTCAACGACCGGCTACGCGACGCGGTCCGGGGCGGCGGCTCCGACCCGCGGACGCAGGGGTTCGCCACCGGGCTCGGCGGCCGGACCCCGCTGTGGCTGCACGACCAGATCAAGGTGGGCCTGGCCGGGGCCCTCGCCACCTATCGGTTCGTCACGCACACCGGGGCCGAGCACAGCGGCGCGCAGCTCGACTACAACGGCTCGCCCAGCGGGTACGCGCATTCCCCCGGCGAAGCGGTCAACTACGTCGACGCCCACGACAACGAGATCCTCTACGACGCGATGGCGTTCAAGCTGCCGCTCGGCACGCCGCCTCTGGACCGGGCCCGGATGCAGGTGCTGGCGCTCGCCCTGGTGGTGCTGAGCCAGGGCGCCGGCTTCGTGGCGCTCGGCACCGAGCGGCTGCGCTCGAAATCCCTCGACCGCAACTCGTTCAACTCCGGTGACTGGTTCAACCAGATCCGCTGGGACCCGTCGCTGGGCAACGGTTTCGGGGTGGGCCTGCCGCCGTTCGACGACAATCGCGACAACTGGGAGCACGCCCGGCCGCTGCTGGCCGAGCCGTCCCTGGTCCCCCCGCCGGACGCGATCACGCTGACCGCGGAGCGGTACCGCGAGCTGCTGCGGATCCGGCGGGACTCGCCGGTCTTCGGCCTGCCCACCGCCGACGAGGTGCAGCGGCGGGTGTCGTTCCCGCTGAGCGGGGCGGCGGAGACGCCCGGCGTGATCGTCATGTCCCTGGACGGGACCGGGCTGGACCCGCGGTGGCGCCGCGTGGTGGTGGTGTTCAACGCGACCGAGGCGGAGACCACGCAGTGGGTGCCGGGGCTCGGCGGGGCGGGTTGGCAGTTGCATCCCGAGCTGGTCGGGTCGGCCGACCCGGTGCTGCGCACCGCGGCGGTGTCGGTGCGGGACGAGGCCGTGGTGATGGAGGTGCCGGCCCGGTCGGTGGCGGTGTTCGTCAGCGACGGCGGGTGAGGCCGTTGTGTGACGATCCGGCGCCCGGGCGGCGTGGCCGCTGCCGCGCGTGCGGGGCTGCGCTACATTGCGCCGCGAAGGGCCCCGGGACGCGGTGGCCGCGGAGCGGAGGTCGTGGTGCGGTTCGTGCGGGCCCTGGGCGCGTTGGTCGTGATCGGGCTGGTCGGCGGGTGCACCTCCACGCCGGACGAGGACAGGCCGACGTTCACGCAGCCTTCCGGGGCGGCCTCGGCGGCGGCTTCGGCGCCCGCCTGGAACGAGCCCGCCTCCTACACCTACGAGATGGCGCGCGGCTGTGACGCCGCGGCGCCGCTCGGGCGATACAAAGCCACCGTGCAGGGCGGCGTGGTGACCAAGGCCGAGCGGGTCGGTGCGTCGGTGGCGTCGCCGGACGCGTCGGCGGAGGTGGATCTCGGGCCGATCACCGGCGCGGAGGGCGAGGAGATCGAGGTGCCGACGCTCGGGCAGCTGGTCACCATGGCGGAGACCGCGACCGAGGACGGCGCCGAGGTGGCGACGGAGTTCGACGCCACCGACGGGCACCCGGTGAAGGTGACCATCAACGTCACGGACACGGCGGCCGGCGCGGAGTGCTGGACCGTTTCGGCCTACCAACCGGGCGCCTGACTGCCGGCCTGGTTTCCGCCGGCCTCGTTCTCGCCGGCCTGGATCCCGTCGGCCCGGCTTTTGCGCACGCGGCCGGCCCGGCTTTTGCGCACGCGGCCGGCCCGCTTATACGCACGCGGGGCCGGCCCGGCTTACGGCTGCGGCCGGCTTCGCTTTCGCGCGGCCGGCCGCAGGTCCGTCGATGTGGGTCAGCCGGGCAGGCGCGGGCCGGCCTCACGCTGGGAAGCCAGCCACTGCTCGACCTCACCGGACGAGCGCGGCAGACCTGCCGACAGGTTGCGGCAGCCGTCGGCGGTGACCAGCACGTCGTCCTCGATCCGGACGCCGACGCCGCGCAGCTCGGCGGGGACCAGCTCGTCCTCCGCCTGGAAGTACAGCCCCGGCTCCACGGTGAGCACGTAGCCCTCCTGAAGCTTGCCGTCCCGGTACGCCTCGTTGCGCGCGTTCGCGCAGTCGTGCACGTCGATGCCGAGCATGTGCCCGAACCCGTGCAGCGTCCAGCGCCGGTAGACCGTGCTCTGCTCGCTCATCGCCTCGTCCACGCCGACCGGCAGCAGGCCCAGGTCGTGCAGGCCCTCGGCGAGCACCCGCATGCAGGTCCGGTGCACGTCGCGGAAGGCCACTCCCGGCCGGATCGCGTCCATGCCGGCCTGCTGCGAGGCGTGCACAATGTCGTACACCTGGCGCTGCAGCGGGGTGAACGTCCCGGAGACCGGCACCGTCCGCGTCACGTCGGCGGTGTAGAGGTTGTTGCCTTCGACGCCCATGTCCATCAGCAGCAGCTCGCCGGGCGTGGTGACGCCGGTGTTCCGGATCCAGTGCAGGATCGTCGCGTGCGGCCCGGAGCCGACGATCGAGCTGTACCCCACGTCGTTGCCGTCGTGCCGGGCCCGGAGCCCGAACACGCCCTCGAGCAGGCGCTCCTTGACCGGGCGGTCGGCCGGCAGGACCCGGGCCACGTCCTCGAAGCCGAGCACCGTGGCGTCGATCGCGGCCTGAAGCTGCGCGATCTCCCACTCGTCCTTGACCAGTTTCAGCTCGGAGATCACCCGGGCCAGCTCGCGGTCGCGCGGCTTCTCGCGGTTCGGCTCATATGCCAGGACGGCGCGGTCGACGTTGGCGTCCAGGCCCCGCAGCACCCGGGTGCGGCCCGGCGCCGAGTGGGCCAGCACCGGGCCCAGCTCGCCCAGCGACGCGGCCTGCACGCCCAGCTCGGCCGACTTCTCGGCGAGGGTGTGCGTGCGGCCGATCCACAGCTCGCCGTTGCGGTCCCGGAAGAACCGGTCGGTGTCCTTCGAGTTGCGCTGCCGGGTGAAGAGGATCGCGTCGTGCCCGGAACCGCTCGGGCGCAGCACCAGCACGCTGTCCGGGTCGCGGTCGCCGGTCAGATAGAAGAAGTCGCTGCCGGGGCGGAACGCGTAGTCGGTGTCGTTGGCGCGGACCTTCTCGTTGCCGCTCGGGATGATCAACGTCTCACCCGGGAAGGCCTCGGAGAGCGCCGCACGGCGCTTCTCGTAGTTCGGCGCCTCGGGCAGGGCCGTGACCGATAGCGGATCGTCCCGCCAGCCGCTGCGCATGAACGCCAGGAACGCCTCCGGGAAGTCGGGGTCGTGCGACTCCGTCTTGGCGGGCTGCGTGCCGCCGCTCTGCTCGGCCATGGGTGCCTCCGTTCTCCGGTCGTCCCGACGTTACAGCCTGCGCTGTGCGAACAGCAGAGCCCCCTTCTCCGGTCAGCCGCGACCGGGCCGGTTCCGGTAGGGCGCCTCCGCGGTCCGGGTCAGGCAGGCGAGCCGGGCGCCGGCCGTGCCCGCCGCGCCGGGCTCCGTGTGCGTGTGCTCGGCGTGCAGGACGAGCGACCACGGCGGGCGGGACTCGTCGAAATGCCACCTCTGCACGCTCGACGAGCGGCCCACGCCCTTGCCGTCCGCGGTGAGGTCGAGCCAGATCTCGTTGCGGGGGTTGGCATATGCGGGGTCGGTGGACGGCCGGTCCGGACCCGCGGCCGGGTCGATCCGGTGCTGATAGTGCGGGCCCGCCTCGGCCGGCTTGTCGGTGCAGGGCCGGGTGTGCAGGTGGGCGCCGTACGCCCGGCCGGGCACCAGCCCGGTGACCTTGAGGAGCACGCGGGTGCCGGTGGCGGTCCGCCCGACCGCGAGCCGGGCGGTCGCGCCCACCGGCACGGCTTCGGTGTCGTAGGTGACGGCGGGTGCGGCCTCGCTCCAGACACGGAACTTCCCCTGGGTGACCGGGACCGGCTCCGGCCCGGTCGCGGTCTGTGCCGCGGCGGGGGAGCCCGACAGCAGGACGAGTGGTGCGGCGGCGAACAGGATCAAGCGAGAAGTCATTCCACAATTTTCGCAAACAGGGGCATATGTGGTGTGGAAACCGCTGACCGGCTCATCAGTGGCAGGCTGATCGCCATGGGCTACGCGATGGTGATGGGTGAGGCGCTGATCGACCTGCTCGAAGCGGACGCCGACGGGGACCTGATCTACCGGCAGGCGATCGGCGGGGCGCCGCTCAACGTCGCCGTCGGGGTGGCCCGTCTCGGTGGCGAGGTGCAGTACACCGGCTCGCTCAGCGACGACGTGCTCGGCGACCGGATCGCGGCGTTCCTGCGGGAAGCCGGGGTCGGCCGGACCGGGGTGCGCCGGGTCCCGGTGCCGACCACGCTCGCGGTCACCACGTTCGAGGGCGCGGAGCCGGCCTTCACGTTCTACGGTGAGCCACCGTCGTACGCCATGCTCGGTCCGGGTGATCTGGATCCGTCGATGGTTGCCGGCGCCGCGGTGCTCTACACCGGTTCGATCTGCCTGCTGCGGGAGCCGTTCCTGTCGGCGGCGCGCGAGGCTTGGGCCACGTCCGGGCCGCTCCGGGTGTTCGATCCCAACGTCCGCCCCACCCTGCTGCCCACCGCGGCCGCCGTGGACGCGCTGCGCACCCTGGTCGAGGAGTTCTTCGCCACCGCCGACCTGGTCAAACTGAGCGCGGCCGACGCCGAGGTGCTCTACGGGACGCCCGATCCCGCCGAGGCTGCCGCCCGCATCCGTGGACGGGGCGCGGGGGCTGTCGTGGTGACCCGCGGTTCGCGGGGCGCCTACGTGGCGGCTGCCGACGGTGACGCGATGCTGCCCGCGCCTTCGGTCGCCGCCGTCGACGCGACCGGCGCGGGGGACTCGGTGATGGGTGCGCTGGTCCGGCGCCTGCTGGCGGAGGGACGGCCCGCGGGGGTCGCCGACTGGCAGCGGCACGTGCGGTTCGCGCTGGCGGTGGCGGGGCTGGTCTGCGAGCGGCAGGGTGGCGCCACCGCGATGCCGACGGCGGCGGAGCTGACCGACCGCTGGGGCGCCCTGGTCTGACCCTCCCGCGCCGACCCAACGGCACTGACTGCTGTGTGGGGACTTCGGGTGCGGAGCGCACCCGTAGTCCCCACGCTGAGCTTCGGTTGTGGTGATTTGGGGTGCGGAGCGCACCCGAAGTCCCCACGCTGGGTCGCGGTGGCTCAGACGTGGGCGGGGGACGGGGTGTCGGCGCGGCCCAGCCCGCGGACCGCCGGGAACAGCAGCAAGGCCACGCAGCCCAGCACCCCGACCACGACCGACGTCCCGAGCACCCGTTCCGCGCCGAACATTCCGGCCGCCGGTCCGGCCAGGCCCTGGCCGATCGGCAGGCTGCCGTTCGAGCCGAGCACCTCGTAGGACGTCATCCGGTTGAGCATGTCCGGCGGCACCTGGGTCTGCACACTGGTCTGCCACATGATCGACCAGAACGCCCAGACCAGCCCGTTGACCCCGGCCGCGGCCAGCAGCACCGGCAGCGTGGCGTGCAGCGCGATGGCCAGCGGCAGCAGCACGAAACCGAACATCGCCACGGCGCCGGCGGCGAGCGGGCGGCGCGGCTTGAGCCGGAGCGCGGCCAGGCCGCCGAGGACCGTGCCGGCGCCGATCGCGGACTGCATCCATCCGTACGCCGGCGCGCCCAGCTCCTCGCTGACCAGCACCGCGCCGAGCGGCACCAGCGGGCCGAACAGGAAGATCCCGTAGACCACCCAGACCAGGATCACGCTCCAGATCCACTGTCGCGCCCAGAACTCGTGCCAGCCCGCGGCCAGGTCCTTCAGCGTGGAGGAACCTGCCCGCTGCACCCTCTCCAGCCGCAGGCCGGCCAGGCAGGCGGCGCTGACCGCGAAGGTGGCGGCGTCCACGGCATAGACCGGGCCGGCGCCGAAGAACCCGAAGATCACACCGGCGGCGGCCGGCCCGAGCATCTCGGCGAGCGCGTTCGCCACCCGGATCGTGGCGTTGGCCCGGTGCGGGTCGCGGGCGACCTGCGGCACGATCCCGTTCACCCCGGGCTGGAACATCGCGGCTGCCGCGCCGCTCACCGCCGAGCAGCCGATCAGCAGCCACAGCGACGGCGTGCCGAGGAAGAAGGCGGCGGCGACACCGCCCTGGGTGATCAGGCGCACCAGGTCGGCGCCGAGCATCAGCGGGCGGGCGCCGATCCGGTCGGCGAAGACGCCGCCGAAGAGGATGAAGCCGAGGAACGGGATCATCCACGCGGCGAGCACCACGCCGACGCCGGTCGCGCCGTAGATCTGCCCGACCGCCAGCGCCGCCGCCACGGTGAGCATCGCGTCGCCGAAGACCGAGACCGCGCGGGCCACGAAGTACCGGGTGAAGTCGGCGGTCCACATGATTCGATCTTCACCCACCGGGCGGGGCACCGCTCAGCCGGGCGATTCACAAGCCGGCGCGCCGCCGGGCGGGCGGCTCAGTCCCCGAGCGCCCGCGCGATGAACTTCTGCCGGTCCAGCAGGACCCGCTCCACCCGGACCTCGGCCACCACCGCGTCCCCGTCCTTGATCTCCACCTCGAAGAGCAGTTTCCGCCCGTCCACCTTGGTCAGCGTGGCATGCGCGACCACCCGCCGCCCGACCGGTGTGGGCGCCCGGTGCTCGACCTCGGCCCGGCTGCCGACTGTGGTCACGCCGCCAGGGATGTGACGGGCCGTCGCGGCGACGGTGGCGGCCTCGGCGAGCGCGAGCACCCGGGGAGTGCCGAGCACCGGCACGTCGCCGGAGCCGAGGGACTGGGCGGTGTCGGCGTCGGTGACCGTCAACTCGACCCGGGCGTTGAGACCGGGTGCGAACTCCGGAAGCTGCATCGTCAAAGCTTACGGCTGCGGGGGCCGCTGCCAGTACGTCTCATTGTCCGGCACCGCCGGCGGAACGGCCTCCGGCGCAACGGCGTCCGGCGCAACGGTGGATGGCGCCGCGGAGGGCGGCGCGACAGCGGGCGGGCCGGACGCCGTTGCGGCAGGCCCCGCCGGCTCCCGGGCCTGCCGAGCCCGCACGGCCAACTGCTCGGCCAGCGCCCACGCCTCCGCCAGATCCCGGTCACGCGCCGTCCCGGCCCGGCCGCCGGCCGTGTCCGCATAGACCGTCGCCAGCCCGAGCATCCGCTGCAGCGGACCCTGCACGACCCGGACGCTCTGGATTCGCGCGTACGGCACCAGGCTCATCTCCCTGGTCACCCGCCCCCAGCGGGTCACGAAGACCTCCGGCGTGAGTCCCGCGCCGTAGAACCGCAGCGCGAACGGGTGCAGCCAGCGCGCCCGCAGCGGCGGCGGCGAGGTGGCCAGGGCGGTCAGGTCCACCCCGGGCAGCGTGGTCGCCACCAGGTGACGGGCGGTGGCGAGGTCACCGACCGGCATCAGCCGGTCAGAGCTCCTGTCGTCGCCGGCCTCCGGCATCGACACCCCGGCGATGTCGAGTCGCAGATAGAGCCAGTGGGCCTTGCGCCAGAGCAGCGGCCAGGTGACGCGGACGGTCTGCACCCGGTGCAGGGGCACCACCTGGCTGCGGGTCTCGACCAGGCCGAAGTGCAGCACCAGCCGGCGGTCCGGGTCGCTGGCCAGCCGGAAGTCCCAGTCGCGCAGCACACGCCGGATCGGCTGCAGGATGACGCCGGCCATCGCCGTCACGGTGCTGGCGATGCCGATGAAGGTCCACGATCCTTCCATCACGAACTGCGTGATCACCCAGGCGATACCGATCGGCAGGAAGAACGCCTGCGGCGTCAACAGCTGGCTGATCAGCAGGTCCTGGTTCCGGACCCGGAAGAGCGGGATCTCCGCGGGCGGCGCGGCCGGGTGCGGCGCCGCCGGGTCGCCGATGGTCACCGATGGAGAGGCCACGGAGGTACGACCGGAGAGCGCGAGCAGCCGCTCCCGCAGTCCCGCGGCGTTCTGCACCGTGAGGTAGGCCAGCGGCGCCTCGGTCTTGCCGCCGCCGACCACTTCCAGTCGCAGCTCGGCCAGCCCGGTCAGCTGGGCGAGCAGCGGCCGGCGCAGTTCCACGGCCTGGAGCCGGTCGAGCGGGATGGCCCGGTTGCGCCGCCAGATCAGCCCTTCGGCGATCCGCAGCTCACGGCCGACCACCTGGTAGCCGGTGTTGTACCAGCCGACCACCGAGAAGATCGCCACGGCGACCGCCAGGACGGCCACGACCATGGCGAAGTGGGCGGCGCCGAGCTGGTTGAACGTCTGCCAGGAGAGCGCGGCGACGATCACCACGATGCTCTTGGCGCCGTTGAGGAGCGGGCTGAGCGGGTGCAGCCGTTGCCGGCCCTCCGCCTCGGACACGGGCTCGGCCGGCGGCGGCCCACCCACGACGGCGGCGGGGTCCGGCTGCCCGATCTGAGGCGGCCCGACCTGAGGCGGCCCGACCTCAGGCGGCCCGACCTGGGGCGGTCCGGGGTGGGGCGGTCCGGGGTGGGGCGGCCCGGGCGGCAGTCCGGCGCTGCTCACAGGCCCTCGGCCCGGTCTTCGCCGAGAGCGGTCAGCCGGTCCCGCAGGCGGGACGCCTCGTCCGGCGGCAGCCCCGGGATCCGCGCGTCACTGGCGGCGGCCGCGGTGTGCAACTGGACGGTGGCCAGTCCGAACGAGCGCTCCAACGGACCGGCGGTGACGTCGACGTACTGCATCCGCGCATACGGCACGATGGACAGGTGCCGCACGAGCAGCCCGTGCCGCACGAGAAGGTCCTTGTCGCGTTCCGCGTACCCCCAGGCTCGCACCGCCCGCGTCGCGATGAGCGCGCGCCAGACGCCCAGAATGACCACTGCGATGATGGCGATCGGCCAGGCGGTCTGGCCGCCGAGGACCCAGCCGACGCTGAGGCCGGCCACCAGGACGGCCACCCAGACGGCCAGGCCGATGAGCTCGATGATGATCAGCTTGCTGGAGACCGGGCGCCACGCGACAGTGTCCGGCCACGGTTCCAGGGCATCGACGGTGGTGCGGGGCGGCTCGCTCACATCTCAAAGACTAGGAGATGACGGCATCCGATGCCGTGGTGAAAGGTGTGACCTCTCGCAGGAAGCCGCGCGCGTCCAGGAAGCCGCCCAGCGTGGAGCGGTGATCGGCGCAGGCCAGCCACGTTTTGCGACGGTCCGGGGTGTGCAGTTTGGGATTGTTCCACCGCAGCTGCCAGACCGCTTCCACCCGGCAGCCTTTCGCCGAACACTGCGGCTGGAGCACCTCGGGCTGAAAGAGTTCCATGCCTCCACCATAGGCAGCGCGCGAATGCGGCGCTGCGGGGGAGATTTAGCGCCGGGCGGCCACGGGGGAAGCCGCCCGGCGACGTGTCGAATGCTACACGCTTCACATCGCCGCGTATTCACCCGGTGACCGTGCCCGAACCGGCGGATCGCGCAGAAAGATCGACACGTCCGGCCCATGGCGGGACAGCTCCGTCGCCCGGCCTGCGGCGGACGGGTGCGGCCGGGATGATGGCTGGCGGAGCCTGTCGGACGCGGCATGTTTTGTCGTACGCGGCTCGTAGTCTGGCCGCAGCTCTTAGGAACCTCCCAGCCGTGTCAGGTTGGGTGTCGTGTAAGTCTTGAGCGTCGGCAGCGAACGTCGGCGGATCACGACCGTTGTGGAGGACCGGTGGCGCAGCCCAGCACGCCCGACAGCGAGACGAGTCCGGACGCCGGAGCGCCGGTGCCGCCCGCGCACGACGCGTCGCAGCTGGAACGCGCGATGTTCGAGGTCAAACGAGTCATCGTCGGGCAGGACCGGATGGTCGAGCGGATGTTCGTGGCCCTGCTGGCCCGCGGTCACTGCCTGCTCGAAGGTGTGCCGGGCGTGGCCAAGACGCTCGCCGTGGAGACCGTGGCGAAAGTCGTCGGCGGCACGTTCTCCCGGGTGCAGTTCACCCCGGACCTGGTGCCGGCCGACATCGTCGGCACCCGGATCTACCGGCAGTCCAGCGAGAACTTCGACGTCGAGCTCGGCCCGGTGTTCGTCAACTTCCTGCTCGCTGACGAGATCAACCGGGCGCCGGCCAAGGTGCAGTCGGCGCTTCTCGAGGTGATGGCCGAGCAGCAGGTGTCGATCGGCGGCAAGAGCTACGAGGTGCCGCACCCGTTCCTGGTGATGGCCACCCAGAACCCGATCGAGCAGGAGGGCGTCTATCCGCTGCCGGAGGCGCAGCGGGACCGCTTCCTCATGAAGATCCTGGTGGGCTATCCGACCGACAGCGAGGAACGCGAGATCGTCTACCGGATGGGAGTGAGCCCGCCGGAGCCGAAACAGGTCTTCACCACCGAGGACCTGATCGCCCTGCAGCGCCGCGCCGACCAGGTGTTCGTGCACAACGCGCTGGTCGACTACACGGTCCGGCTGGTGCTCGCCACCCGCGCTCCGGCCCAGCACGGCATGCCCGACGTGGCCCAGCTGATTCAGTACGGCGCCAGTCCGCGCGCCTCGCTCGGCATCGTCCGGGCCACCCGGGCGCTCGCCCTGCTCCGCGGCCGGGACTACGCGCTGCCGCAGGACGTGACCGACGTGGCGCCGGACATCCTGCGGCACCGGCTGGTGCTCAGCTACGACGCGCTTGCCGACGACATCCCGGCCGACCACGTTGTCGCCCGGATCATGCAGACCGTGCCGATGCCGTCGGTCGCCGCCCGGCAGGGCACCTCGCCGAACGGGCATCCCGCGGTCACGGTGCCCGGCGGGCCGCCGCCGAACGGCGCACAGCCGATCAGCGGCGTCCCGGCCGGCCCGTTCGACAGCCGCCAGGCCTATCCGCAGGCCGGCGGCGGATGGCCCGGCCAGCAGTGACCGGCCGCGCCGGCATCGGTCGCGCGGGCATCGGTCGCGCGGGCATCGGTCGCGCGGGCATCGGTCGCGGGAGCGGCGGCCGCGACACCTGGCCCGGGAGCTCGCCGTGACGACGGGCCCGGAGACCGCGATGCCGCTCGCAGCCGACGAGAACGCCCGGGCGGAGGCCGTGCTGGGCCGCCTCCAGCTGCTGGTCACCCGCAAGCTGGACGGCCTGCTCCAAGGCGATTACGCAGGTCTGCTGCCCGGTCCCGGATCCGAGGCCGGCGAGTCCCGGGAATACCGGCCGGGCGACGACGTGCGCCGGATGGACTGGCCGGTGACGGCCCGGACCACGCTGCCGCACGTGCGCCGCACCGTGGCCGACCGGGAGCTGGAGACCTGGATGGCGGTGGACCTGTCGGCCAGCCTCGACTTCGGCACCGCACGCTGGCTGAAACGAGACCTGGTGACCGCCGCCGCCACCGCGATCGCTCACCTCACCGTCCGGGGCGGCAACCGGATCGGGGCGGTGGTCGGCACCGGCTCGGGCATGCCGGAAAAGGGCGCGGGCGTGAGCCGGTGGCGCCGCAGATCAGCCTCCGTCCCGCCGCCACCCGTCACGGCCCCGGTGATCCGCCTGCCGGCGCGGCCCGGGCGCAAGGAGGCGCAGGGCCTGTTGCGGGCCATCGCCCGCACCCGGATCCGGCCCGGCCGCACCGACCTGGGCGCGCTGATCGACATGCTGAACCGGCCGCCGCGGCGGCGGGGCGTCGCCGTGGTGATCTCCGACTTCCTGGCCCCGGTGGAAGGCTGGGCGCGGCCGGTCCGCAAGCTGGGCGTGCGCCACGACGTGCTGGCGATCGAGGTGGTCGACCCGCGCGAGCTCGAACTGCCGGACGTCGGCGTGCTCACCCTGGCCGATCCGGAGTCCGGCGCCCTGCACGAGGTCCAGACCTCCGACCCGAAGCTGCGGCAGCGGTACGCCGAGGCGGCCGGTGAACAGCGCGCGGCGATCGCCCGGGCGCTGCGTGCCGCCGGGGCCGCCCACCTGCGGCTGCGCACCGACACCGACTGGCTGCTCGACATGGTCCGCTTCGTGGCCGCTCAGCGCCACGCCCGTACCCGAGGGACCACACGATGATCCGTTTCCTGGAACCGTGGTGGCTGCTGACGCTCCTGCCGGTGCTGGCCATGGCCGGCGCCTACGTCTGGCGGCAGTTCCGCAAACGTCAGTACGCGATGCGCTTCACCAACGTCGACCTGCTGCGCACCCTCGCGCCGAAAGGCCTGGGCTGGCGCCGGCACGTCTCCGCCGCCGCCTTCCTGCTGATGCTCGGCGCCCTCGCGGCGGCGACCGCGCGCCCGTCGGTCGACACCGAGCAGCCGCTGGAACGGGCCACCGTGATGCTGGCCATCGACGTGTCGCTGTCGATGCAGGCCGACGACGTGGCCCCGAGCCGCATCGAGGCGGCCCAGGAGGCGGCGAAGGCGTTCGTCAACGAGCTGCCGCCCAGCTACAACCTCGGGCTCGTCTCGTTCGCGAAAGCCGCTAACGTGCTGGTCGCCCCGACCAAGGACCGAACCGCGGTGATCTCCGCGATCGACGGGCTGACCCTGGCCGAGGCGACCGCGACCGGCGAGGCCGTCTTCACCTCCCTGGATGCCATCCGCTCGGTGCCCTCCGACGGCGCGGACGGCGCGCCGCCCGCCCGCATCGTGCTGCTCTCCGACGGTTACCGCACGTCCGGCCGCTCGATCGAGGACGCGGCCACCGCGGCGTCCGCCGCCAACGTGCCGGTGTCGACGATCGCGTTCGGCACCGACACCGGCGTCGTGGACATCCGCGGCTCGGTGCAGCGGGTGCCGGTGGACCGGCTGTCGCTGCAGGACCTGGCGGAGAACACCAAGGGCTTCTTCTACGAGGCCGCGTCGGTCAGCGAGCTGAAACGCGTCTACGAGGACATGGGCAGCTCGATCGGCCATCGGACCGAGCCGCGCGAGGTCACCCAGTGGTACGCGGCGGCCGGCCTGCTCCTGGGCCTGCTCGGCGCCACCATGAGCCTCCTCTGGACATCCCGCCTGCCCTGAGCGATTTCGGTCACCCTTCTTTCCACACCATGTGGGTACGCCTACCGGCCCACAAACGCAGCTGCCGCGTCCCGCGGCTACTCCGCGGCCTGGCTGCGACGCAAGCCTTTGCCGCGACCGCCGGGCGGAGCGCGGTGGCCCAGCGAGCCACGGACCGCGCCTGGTCGTCCGGGCTGTCACGCCGCTCGCGGAGCAGCCCGGCGAGTCGGCCGCGAAGCCGTGGCTGGTCGCGAGAGCTGTCTCGGGCGCCTGCGGGCAGCCCTGGGAGCCAGCCGCGGGATGTGGCCGACTGGGCAGGCCGCCGCGTGTGGCGGGCTGGGCGGTGTGGCGGGCTGGGCGGTGTGGCCGGCTGGGCGGTGTGGCCGGCTGGGCCGGCTGGGCGGGTGGCCGGCTCGGCGGGATGGCGCGCGGGGGACGGCACGGGGCTGCGGGTTGCCGGAGCCGCCGGCTCAGCCCGGCGGGGGCGGCAAAGGCTTGCGTTGCAGCCAGGTCGCGCCGTAGTCCGGGTGCGCCATTGTTGCGTTTGGCGAGTCATTGCGCGTACGACAGCGAATGCCAAGCTCTCTGCGCACGGACCGCAAGAGAAGCGGATTGCTCAGGGGGTGTTGTGCGCGAGCACGAAAAGCACGACGACCCACGCCGAGAGCAGGGTGAAACCGAGGGGCGCGACCAACTTCTTCATGATGGAACCAACTTCCGCGCTGGTGACTGAAGACTGAACGAGGTCAGGGTCACGTCGCGGCCGGAGAACCCGCGCAGGGTCGAACCTTGGACGAAGCAAGGGCGCGCGGGGAGAGAACTGGTCAGCTGAGCTGACGAGAGTCCCGGCCGCGACTAGGAGGATCGCTATCTCGCACAGCGATCACCTCCATGACTAGTCGGGCCAGAACCGTGTGGGAGCGTACTCCTTAAGCGCCGCTTAAGGAAATCGGGTCACTCTCCCGCGGCGACGAGTCCGCTCTCGTACGAGAAGACCACCGCCTGCGCCCGGTCCCGGAGTCCGAGTTTGCTCAGGATCTTGCCGATGTGGGTCTTGACGGTCTGCTCGGCCACCACCAGTTGGGCGGCGATCTCGGCGTTGGACAGGCCGCGCGCGATCAGCCGCAGCACGTCGGTCTCCCGCGGGGTGAGCGCGTTCAGCGCGACCGGGCGGGGGCGGTCGCGGTGCGGCCGGGCGGCGAACTCGGCGATCAGCCGGCGGGTCACCGACGGCGCGAGCAGCGCCTCACCGGCCGCGACCACCCGCACCGCGGTGACCAGGTCGGCGGCCGGCGCGTCCTTGAGCAGGAAGCCGCTGGCCCCGGCGCGCAGGGCCTCATAGACGTAGTCGTCGAGGTCGAACGTGGTGAGGATGAGCACTTTCGGTCCCTTGATCCGGCGGGTGGCCTCGAGGCCGTCCATCACCGGCATCCGGACGTCCATCAGCACCACGTCCGGGTTCAGGTCGCGGGCCGCGGCGACCGCGTCCGCGCCGTTCGCGGCGTCGCCGACCACCAGCAGGTCGGGCTGGGCGCCGAGCAGCGCGCCGAAGCCCTGCCGGACCATGGCCTGGTCGTCAGCGATCAGCACCTTGATCATCGCGGCTCCTGGGTTCGGGGGATCCGGGCGGTCACCTGATAACCGCCCGAGCCGTCCGGGCCGGCGGTCAGCTCGCCGCCGAGCAGCGCGACCCGCTCGCGCATGCCGATCAAACCGTGTCCTGATCTCTCTCGGACGGGCGGCCCGGTCAGCTCGTTGTGGACGCGCAGTTCGAGGCCGGCGGCGTGCGCGCGAGCCTCGAGACGGACCTGGCCGCCGGGCGCGTGGCGGGCCGCGTTCGCCAGGGCTTCCTGCACGATCCGGTACGCCGTGAGCCCGGCCGCCTCGGGCAGGTCGTCCAGCACGTCCAGGTGCGTGGTGACCGGCAACCCGGCCCGGCGTGCCGTGGTGACCAGACCCTGGATGTCCGCGTAGCCGGGTTGCGGCGTGGTCAGTGACTGATCCTGATCGGCGCGCAGCACCCCCAGCAGGCGGCGCATCTCGGTGAGCGCCTCCCGGGCCGCGCCGGCGATCGAGGTCAGTTCCTCCTTGGCCGCGTCCGGCAGGCCGGCCACCCGGTACGGCGCGGTCTCCGCCTGCACCGCGATCATCGACATGTGGTGGGCGACCACGTCGTGCATCTCCCGGGCGATCCGGGCCCGTTCCTCCAGCAGCGCCCTCTTGGCGCGCTCCTCCGCGGTGAGCTCGGACTGCTCGGCGAGCAGTTCCCGGGTGCGGCGGCGCCGGGAGGCGATGTCGCCGAACGCCGAGATCGTCACGATCAGCAGCGCGCCGCCGAAGGCGTTGGCGTCCGGCGAGAACAGGAAGACGGGCACCAGGGTGAGCGTCGTCGCCCAGACCGTGACCATCGACTCGCTGACGGCCGCCAGCCGGCCCTGCACGACCAGCAGGCCGAGGATCTGCACCGTGTTCCACGGCCACGAGGCGCTGTCCGTCGCGTTCGTCATGCCGGGCGGCGCGTCGACCACGCCGAGGAAGAGCATCACGAACGCGATCCGCCAGGCCAGCACCGGCAGGCGGGGCGCCAGCGCGACCGGCACCACCGAGCCGGCCGCGATCACCGTTCGCAACCAGGGCGGCAGGTCGGCGGTCAGGCTCTCGTACGCGATGAAGGACAGCGCCACGAGCAGCAGCAGGGCCAGCGGCGTCAAGTAGGCAGAAATCCGGCGCCGGGCCGGTGGCCTCGGCTTTTCCCTTCTGAACGTTAGGTAAGTCAGCGGCCCCATCACACCGGTGGGGGAGCGGGGGCCGATAGTCTCCATTCCGAGCAGGTTACGGCGCGGCCGGAGAGCTGTCGTGACCCTGCGGTGCCACCCGGCACCCCCTACCTGGGTATGACTCTTGTCGAAGGAGTGCGTTGTGGCTCGGACCGTTCTGGTGACCGGAGGAAACCGCGGCATCGGCCTGGCCATCGCGCAGGCGTTCGCGAAGCAGGGCGACCGGGTCGCCGTGACGCACCGTGGCTCCGGTGCGCCCGAGGGGCTGCTCGGCGTCCAGTGCGACATCACCGACTCGGCCGCCGTGGACGCCGCCTTCACCTATGTGGAGAACGAACTGGGCCCGGTCGAGGTCCTCGTCGCCAACGCCGGCATCACCGACGACACGTTGCTGATGCGGATGAGCGAGGAGCAGTTCGAGCGGGTGCTCGACACCAACCTGACCGGCGCGTTCCGCTGCGCGAAGCGGGCCAGCGCGAAGATGCTCCGGGCCCGCTGGGGTCGGATGATCTTCATCTCCTCGGTCGTCGGCCTGTACGGCGGACCCGGCCAGGTGAACTACGCGGCGAGCAAGGCCGGCCTGGTCGGCATGGCCCGTAGCATCACGCGTGAGCTGGGCACCCGCAACATCACCGCGAACGTCGTGGCGCCCGGCTTCATCCAGACCGAGATGACCGACGTCTTGCCCGACTCGCGCAAGGCCGAGATCATCAAGGCCGTACCGGCCGGCCGGCTCGCCACCACCGACGAGGTCGCCGCCGCGGTGACGTTCCTGGCGAGCGACAGCGCGGCCTACATCACGGGCGCCGTGCTCCCGGTCGACGGTGGACTCGGCATGGGGCACTGATTCCGATTGAATTGTTCAGGAGAGAATTTTGTCTGGTTTGCTGGCCGGTAAACGGCTGCTCGTCACCGGGGTGATCACCGACGCGTCGATCGCCTTCTCGGTGGCGAAACTGGCGCAGGAGAACGGCGCCGAAGTGGTGCTCACCGGCTTCGGCCGGCTCTCGCTCGTGGAGCGGATCGCCAAGCGGCTGCCCGCGCCCGCACCGGTCATCGAGCTCGACGTGACCAATCAGGAACAGCTCGACAGCCTCGCCGACCGGGTCCGCGAGCACGTCGACGGGCTGGACGGCGTGGTCCACTCCATCGGCTTCGCCCCGCAGAACGCTCTCGGCGGCGCGTTCCTGGAGACCACCTGGGAGGAGGTCGCCCAGGCGCTGCAGGTGTCGACGTTCTCCTACAAGTCGCTCGCCACGGCCTGCCTGCCACTCATGCAGGCCGGCGGCTCGATCGTCGGGCTGACCTTCGACGCCACCAAGGCGTACCCGCTCTACGACTGGATGGGCGTGGCCAAGGCCGGGCTCGAGTCGGCATCCCGCTACCTCGCGCTGCACCTCGGCAAGCAGGGCATCCGCAGCAACATGGTGTCGGCCGGCCCGCTGCGCACGATGGCGGCCAAGTCGATCCCCGGCTTCAGCGACTTCGAGGACGCCTGGACCCAGCGGGCGCCGCTCGGCTGGAACCTGACCGACACCGAGCCGACCGCCCGCGCGGTCTGCGCGCTGCTGTCGGACTGGTTCCCGGCCACCACGGGTGAGATGGTGCACGTTGACGGGGGCTACCACGCCATCGCCGCGTAACAGGGTGCAGGATTGACGGGTGGTATACGACGCGTTCGTCCTGCTCTCCTTCGGCGGGCCCGAGAAGCCCGATGACGTGATGCCGTTCCTGCGCAACGTGGTGCGCGGGCGTGGCGTCCCGGACGAGCGCCTCGCCGAGGTGCGTGAGCACTACATGCACTTCGGCGGGGTGTCCCCGATCAACCAGCAGAACCGTGACCTGCTCGCCGCGATCGACGCCGAGTTCGCCGCCCACGGCGTCGACCTGCCGACGTACTGGGGCAACCGGAACTGGCACCCGATGCTCGCCGACACCCTCGCGCAGATGCGTGACGACGGGATCCAGCACGCGCTCGGCTTCGCCACCAGCGCGTACGGCGGCTACTCCTCCTGCAAGCAGTACTGGGAGGACATCGCCGCGGCCCGCGCCCAGGTCGGCCCGGGCGCCCCCCGGATCGCCAAGCTGCGCCAGTTCTGGGACCACCCCGGCTTCGTGGAACCGCACACCGCCGCGGTGTCCGAGGCGCTGGCGACGCTGGACCCGGCCCGGCGCGCCACCACGCGGATCGTCTTCACCGCGCACTCCATCCCGGTCAGCATGGCGAACACCGCCGGCCCGACCGGCGGGCGCTACAACGCCCAGCTCGAGGAGACCGCGCGGCTCGTGCACGCGGCGACAGCGCCCGACCTGGGGTACGACCTGGTCTGGCAGAGCCGCTCCGGCCCGCCGCAGATCCCGTGGCTGGAGCCGGACGTCAACGACCACCTCGCCCTGCTCGCCGAGAAGGGCGTCACCGACGTGGTGGTCAGCCCGATCGGTTTCGTCTCCGACCACCTCGAGGTGGCCTGGGACCTGGACAACGAGGCCAAGGAGACCGCGGCCGAGCTGGGGCTCGGGTTCGCCCGGGCCGCGACACCGGGTGTGCACCCGAAATTCGTCTCGATGGTCCGCGAGCTCGTGCAGGAACGTACCGATGATCGATCGAGGTCCACGCTCGGTACGCTCCCGTCCTGGGACGTCTGCCCCGCGGACTGCTGCCCCCCACCCGCGCGTAGAGGAGCACCCGCATGAAGGAGCGCAAAGCCATCGAGAGCTGGCTCACCGACATGGACGGTGTGCTCGTCCACGAGGGTGAGCCGGTGCCCGGGGCACCCGAGTTCGTGAACCGGATGAAGTCCTCCGGCAAGCCCTTCCTGATCCTCACCAACAACTCCATCTACACGCCGCGCGACCTGCAGGCCCGGTTGTACCGGATGGGCTTCGACGTCGACGAGCAGTCGATCTGGACGGCCGCGCTGGCGACCGCGCAGTTCCTCGCCGACCAGCGGCCCGGCGGCACGGCGTACGTGATCGGTGAGGCCGGCCTGACCACCGCGATGCACGCCGCCGGGTACGTGCTGACCGAGTTCGACCCGGACTACGTGGTGCTCGGCGAGACCCGCACCTACAGCTTCGAGGCGATAACCAAGGCGATCCGGCTGATCAGCGCCGGCTCCCGGTTCATCTGCACCAACCCGGACGCCACCGGCCCGTCCAACGAGGGCCTGCTCCCGGCGGCCGGCTCGGTGGCGGCGATGGTCTCGAAGGCGACCGGCGTGAAGCCGTACTTCGTCGGCAAGCCCAACCCGATGATGATGCGCTCGGCACTGAACGCGATCGGGGCGCACAGCGAGACCACCGCGATGATCGGCGACCGGATGGACACCGACGTGCTCTGCGGCCTGGAGGCGGGGCTGGAGACGATCCTGGTGCTGACCGGGATCAGCAGCCGGATGGAGAGCGAGACCTATCCGTACCGGCCGTCCCGGATCGTGAACTCGGTCGCCGACCTGATCGACGAGATCTGAGTGCCGCCCTGGGAGGAGTCCTACCTGGGGCGGTTACGGGCGATCACCGGGACCGAGCCGGTCATCATGACGATCGGGGCGCGCGCGGTGGTGCGCGACCCCGGCGGCCGGGTCCTGCTGATCCGGGAGACCGACGAGACTCTGGACGCGGCCTTCTTCGCGCCCGGCGAGTTCCCTGCGGACCTGTCCGGCTCGGTGCGCCCGACGCCGGCCGACCTGGAGCGCTTCGAGGCCGGCGCCTCCTTCACGCTGTCATGAACGAAGTCGTCGCCGCTGCCTGGGTCTGCGTCCGCGGTCGGCGCGTCCTCGTCGTCCGGGCCACCAACTCGGACGCGTTCTACCTCCCCGGCGGCAAGCCCGAACCCGGCGAGACGCACGCCGAGGCCGCCGCCCGCGAGGTCCACGAAGAGGTCGGCATCCCGGTCGACCCGGCCGCCCTGCGCCTGTTCACCACCATCGAGGCGCCCGCACACAACCGCCCGCCCGGCACCCGCGTCCGCCTGGTCTGCTTCCTCGGCCCGGCGACCGGCGAGCCCGCACCGGCCAACGAGATCGCCGAACTGGCCTGGTTCTCGTCGGCCGAGTCGCACCGCTGCGCCCCCGCCATCCAGCGCCTGCTCACCGAACTGGTCGAAGCCGGCCTGATCGACTGAGCGGCCGTCAGGGGTAGATCCGGTCCAGCCCGACGAGCTGCACCGCCGGGTCCGCCTCCGCCGCCTCCCGCAGCTCGGCGGTGAAGCCCGCGCCGCTGAACAACAGGAGGTGGCACTGCTCGGCCCGGATGTTGCGCCGGGAGTTCAGCAGGCCCTTGATGTGGGTCAGGCGCTCCAGGTGCCGCAGCCCGAGCGTCTCGTTCCACTTCGCCTCCCCGACGCCGAGGAGGACCTCCTGGCCGTGCCCGTCCCGGCCGAAGGCCGCGACGTCCACCTCGTGCGTGGTCCTCGCCGCGGGATCGGTCACGGTCCCTGCGGCGACGCGCACCGGGTAGCCGTCGAAGACGCCCGGATCGGTGTCCCACCGCGCCCACTGCCGGCAGATGGACTCGAAGTGCGGCCCGACCACCTTGCTCAGGAACGTGTTCTGTATCCGGGGCCACACCTGCGCGGCACGGCCGGCCCGCTCCAGGTCGCCCCAGACCGGTCGCATGACCGCGTGATAGAAGGTGATCAGCGGTTCAGCGATCCGGTAGGCGCTGCGGTTCGGCCGGAACGCGTCCTCCTCACGGTGCACCAGGCCGACGTCCTCCAGCACCCGGACCGCGTGGTTCAGGTCCGAGGACTGCCGCCCCAGGTATTTGGCGATCCCACCGCGCTGCGTGTTGCCCTCGGCGATCGCGGCGAGCACCGAGTGGTACAGCGCGGGGTCACGCACGTCGGGCTCTTCGGCCAGGATGTACCGCGCCTCCCGGAACAGGGGCCGGGCCGGGTTGAGCACTGTCCGGATCACCCAGGGGTCGAAGTCGTCCGGTCCGGCGGGCACGTCGCCCTGGGCGAACTCGTTGCGGTACGCCGGTGTCCCGCCTACCACCGCGTTGGTGAGCACGGCCGTCCGGGGATCGCCGATCTCCCAGAATCGGGCGGCGTTCCGGTAATCCAGGGTGGGCACGATCAACTCCAGGCCCGCGCGTCCGCGCAGCGGTGCGCTGCCGGAGAGCAGCCCGCCCATGAAGGACAGCGCGGACCCGCACAGCAACAGGCGCACCTGCGTGTTCTCGCGCTGGGCGGCCGGATCCAGGGCCCGCTGGATGATCGAGGGCAGGGAACGGCTCGTGCGGGCCAGGAACGGGAACTCGTCGATCACGACCGGCAGGGGACCGTTCGTCGCCAGCGCCATGGTCTGGCGGATCGCGTCGTCCCAGTGCTCGAACCGCAGCGGTGTGGGCAGGCCGAGGAAGCCGCTGATCGCGTTGCCGTACTGACGCAGCGCGTCGGCCTCGGACGACTCCGTCGCGGTGAACATGAAGCCACCCGCGCCCCGGACGAGCGCGTCGAGCAGGAACGTCTTGCCCTGGCGGCGGCGTCCGGAGATCACCCCGAGCGTCGCACCGCGCGCCGGCGCCGTGGCGAACCGGACCAGCTCGGCCCACTCGATGTCGCGGTTGAAGACGTGTGACGGCTTCTCCACGAGTGTAAGTGTAGTTACAGTAACTACGCTTACACCAAGGCGATCTCCCGGAAATACCTGGTCACGACCGCGGTGTGGATGCTGAAGCCCAACTCCGTCGGGCCGTAGAGCAGCTCCCTGCTCAGCGCCTCCTCCGTCTCCGGCGCGGGCGGCATCGCCCCCGCGCTGGGCAGCGCCGGCAGCAAGCCGAACACCAGCAGCGTCCCGTCCGGCGCGCTCACCGTGTCGTAGTGCCGGACCGCACCCGCGTCCGCCACCACCCCGGTCTCCTCGTACAGCTCGCGCACCGCCGCCGCCTGCCACGTCTCGCCGATGTCGATGAAGCCGCCCGGCAGGGCGAGCCGGCCCTTCGCCGGGGCGATGCCGCGGCGCACCGCGAGCAGGCCGGCGCCGACCGGCTGGACGGCGACCGCGACCGGGTTGGGGTTCAGGTAGCTGGTCTCGCCGCATGCCGCGCAGCGGCGTGGCCACGGCTGGCCGGTGGTGAAGCGAGCCCCGCAGTGCGTGCAGTGGGCATAGCGGTCCGGGATCACGGTTGCAACGGCGAGTTGCAGGCGGCGACCAGGGCCTGGCGGCAGGCGGCCGTGAGCGGGCGCAACGCCGCGTCGCGGGCCTGGGCCTCGTGGCCGTTGACGGCGCCGCCGGGGGCGCTGGTGCCGGCGAGCACGAGCACCTGGTCGAGGATGCTCGCCCGGGCGAAGAGGCGGCGGGAGCGCGGGTCGTAGCCGGGGGGCAGGGTGGCCGTGCTGTCCGGGCGGCGAAGCGCCTGCAGGGCGCCGGCCAGCTCGGGTTTCCACTGCGCCACGTCCAGTTTGGTGAGCTGGGTGGTGGTCTCGGCGAGGGCCGCGGTGAGCTCGGCCTCGGCCTCGGCGGCGCCCATCTGGAAGACGGCCCGGTGCTCGGGGGCGGGATGCACCCGCCACAGCACGGTCTCGAACTCCATCCCGGACCCGGACGTGTGCCGCCGCACCTCGGGGACGACGCCGAAGGACGGGGTCATCACCGCCTCCCCGGCCAGCAGGGCCGCGCCGGTCAGCTCGCCGGGGCCGGGCAGGCCACGTGGGTCGCCGGGAGCGGGCAGGACCAGCCGGATCTCGTCGGGGTGCAGCTTCGCGAAGATCGGCAGGCCCTGGCTCAGCGGGACGTCTGTCCAGGTGCCGGGTGCGTCCGCGACCAGGTGCTCCTCGTCGGTGGCGATCTCGTCGGCCAGCTCGTCGAACGGGACCAGCCCGGCGCGCCAGGCGCGCACCCAGGTCACGAACCGGGTGGACCGTCGGGCGGTCCGGGTGGCCGCCTCAGCTGCGGGTGACATGCGAGCAAGGGTACGTGCCGGTGTGGAAGCTTGTCTCGACTCGGAGCGTCACCGGCGGTGTGTCAGAGATCGCGGGTTACCGTGCGGGACATGTATGGGGAGGACGTGCTCGCCGGCAACTGGCGCCGGCGGAAGGTGATACCCGAGGTCGACGCGGAACGAGATCTCGTGGTGGAGGACGCCGGTTCGGGTTTCTGCGGCGCTGTCGTCGGCTTCGAGTTGGGTGCGGTGGTGCTGGAGGACCGGCACGGCAGGCGCCGCAACTTCCCGCTGGAGCCGGCCGCTTTCCTGCTCGACGGGCAGGTGGTGACGCTGCGCCGGCCCACCGTGGAGAAGGCGCCCACGCAGCGGCGGGTCACCGCCTCCGGGTCGATCGCGGTCGCCGGGGTGAAGGCGCAGGTGGCGAAGGCGAGCCGGATCTGGGTGGAGGGCATCCACGACGCCGCGCTGGTCGAGCGGATCTGGGGCGACGACCTGCGGATCGAGGGCGTGGTGGTGGAGCCGCTCGACGGCATCGACGACCTGGCCGCCGAGGTCGCCGGGTTCCGGCCCGGACCGGATCGGCGCCTTGGCGTGCTCGTCGACCACCTGGTTCCGGGCTCCAAGGAGAGCCGGATCGTGGCCGCGGTGACCGACCCGAACGTGTTGATCACCGGTCACCCGTACGTGGACGTCTGGCAGGCGGTGAAACCCGAGCGGGTGGGTCTGCGGGCGTGGCCGGTCATTCCGCCGGGACAGCCGTGGAAGGAGGGCGTCTGCGCCGCGGTCGGCATTCGCGAGCCGGCCGAGATGTGGCGCCGGATCCTGGCCTCGGTGCGCACCTACAAGGACGTCGAGACGCCGCTGATCAACTCGATGGAGCGCCTGATCGACTTCGTCACGGTGCCGGGCGACTGAGCTTCTCGGCCCGGAAGGCGCGGCCCAGGCGTTCGGCGGCCTCGGTGAGGCGGTCCGGCGCGTGCGCCGCATATCCGAGGACCAGGCCGCTCGGTCCCGGTCGCTGCCGATGCCAGCTGAGCGGATGCAGCTGTACGCCCGAAGCAGCCGCCCGCCCGGCGAACTCCACGTCGTCCACGTCACCGGGCAGCAGCACCACCAGGTGCAGCCCCGCCGCCACTCCGGTGACACGGGCCTGCGGCAGGTGCTCCCGCAGCCCGGCCAGCAGCGCGTCCCGCCGCCGCCGCTGGCGGGCCCGCACCGCGCGCAGGTGCCGCTCGTATTCGCCGGAGCCGAGCAGCTCGGCCAGCACCAGCTGGGGCAGCGCCGAGTTGCCGAGGTCGCTGGCGTGCTTGACGGCGAGCAGCTCGGCCTGCATCCGGCGGGGCGCGATCAGCCAGCCGATCCGCATCCCCGGCGCGAGCGATTTGGACACGCTGCCGAGGTACGCGACGCGTTCCGGCGCCGAGCCCTGGAGCGCGGCGACGGGCGCCCGGTCGTACCGATGTTCCGCGTCGTAGTCGTCCTCGATCACCAGCCGGTCCCGGGCCGCCCAGTCGAGCAGGGCACGCCTCCGTGCCGGGCTCAGCACCACGCCGGTGGGGAACTGGTGCGCCGGGGTCAGCAATGCCGCGTCCAGGCCGGTCGCCGCGAGGTGGTCGACCCGCACGCCTTCGTCGTCGACGGGCACGCCGACCGGCCGCAGCCCCCAGAACGCCATCTGGTCCCAGGCGCCGCGCGACCCCGGGTCCTCGACCGCCACCTCGTGCAGGCCCGGACCGTTCACCAGCCGGCCGCCGGGGCCGGAGCCGCGGAGAACATGGGCGAGCAGGGCGAGACCTTGCGCCACGCCGCCGCAGACCACCACGTCGTCCGCCTCGGCCCGGACCCCGCGGGTACGCGCCAGCCAGCCCACCAGCTCCGCCCGCAGCCGTGGGGTGCCGCCCGGATCGCCGTAGCCCAGGTCGCCGCCGGTCACCCGGTCCAGCACCGCCCGTTCGGCCCGCAGCCAGGCGGCCCGCGGGAACGCCGACAGGTCCGGCACGCCGGGGGACAGGTCGAGGTCGATGCCGGCCGGGGCGGACATCGGCAGCCGCAGTTCGGCGAGGGTGCGCCTGCGGTCGGCGGCCGGCCGGGGTCCCGCCGCGGTGCCCGGCCCGGTGACCACCGTCCCCGACCCGGTCCGTGCCCCGGCCAGTCCTTCGTCGACCAGCCGCTGATAGGCCTGCACCACCACGCCCCGGGAGACGCCCAGCTCCCCGGCGAGCAGCCGGGTGGCGGGCAGCCGGTCGCCGGGCGCCAGCCGGCCGACGCGGATCGCGGTGCGCAGCCCGTCGGCCAGCCACTCGGTCAGCCCTTTGGCGGGCGCCGTCTCCGGGCGCAGCTGAAGGAAGTCCGATCCGGGAATTGGTCCACTCCGTCGCATCGTGATTGGTCCTCGAACCGGACCATACTCCGGTCCAGCATCAAGGGGTGAAAGCCTTACCGATCACCGCCGGCGCCCTCGGCATGACCTTCGTCGGAGGCAGCGCCGCCGTCTCCGGCTACCTCACCGACGCGCCCTACCTGACCGTCCAGAGTCTCCGGTACGCCCTGGCCTGCGCGTTGCTGCTCGCCTACGCCCGCTGGACCCGCGCCGTGCTGCACCGCCCGCGCGGCGCCGAGTGGCTGTGGCTGCTCGGCATCACCGTCACCGGCCTGCTGTTCTTCAACATCGCTCTGGTCCAGGGCGCCGCACACGCCGAACCGGCCGTCCTCGGCGTGGCCGTCGCCTGCGTGCCGATCCTGCTCGCGGTCGGCGGCCCGCTCTTCGACGGCCGCGGTCCCGCGCCCCGGGTGCTCGCCGCCGCGGTCGTGGTCACGATCGGCGCCGCCCTGGTGCAGGGCCTCGGCCGCACCGACGCGACCGGGCTGTTCTGGGCGTTCGTGACCTTCGCCTGCGAGGCCGCGTTCACCCTGCTCGCCATCCCGGTGCTGGGCCGGCACGGGCCGCTCGGCGTGTCCGTGCACACCACCGTGCTGGCCACCGTCCTGTTCGGCGCGGCCGGGCTGGCCGTCGAAGGGCCGGCCGCTGTGACCCGGCTGCACACCGACGACGTGCTCGCCGGCGTCTATCTGGCCGTGCTGCTGACGGCCGTGGCCTTCCTGCTCTGGTACACGTGCGTCGCCCGCCTCGGTGCCGGCCGGGCGGGCCTGCTCACCGGCGTGGCACCGATCGCGGCCGCCGTGATGGGCATGGCCCTGGGCGGGCCGTCGCCGCGCCCTCTCGTCTGGCTGGGCATCGCGACCGTCGCCGCGGGCCTGGCGCTGGGCCTTACACCGACCCGCCGCCCCCTCCCCACCCAGCTCCCACCCACGCCCACCGTGCTCACCTCAACCGCCTGACCCGGCGTGGGGAGTTCGGGTGCGGAGCGAACCGCAAGTCCCCACGCACGGTCGGGCGGTTGACTGCGTGGGGACTTCGGGTGCGGAACGAACCGCAAGTCCCCACGCACGGTCGGGCGGATGACTGCGTGGGGACTTCGGGTGCGGAACGAACCGCAAGTCCCCACGCACGGTCGGGTGCTTCACTGCGTGGGGACTTCGGGTGCGGAGCGCACCCGAAGTTCACACGCAAGGTTGTGGTGGCAGGTCAGCCCGGCGGGGGCGGCAGACGCTGGAGTCGCAGGGAGGTCGCGGCCACGCTACGGGACCAGTCGTTCTGTCGTACCAAAAAGGTGTTATGCGAGGTGGTCGGGGTTGCGACGGTGAATGAACGTCGCGATGTCGAGGTGGTCGACGGCGCCCTCCGGGGAGCGCACGAACCGCATCACCTCGCCCTCGTTGTGGCCGGAGACGCCCCGCCAGCGGTCCGGGCCCTCGCGCACGAAGCGGGTGCTGTGGTGAGCCCCGGTCATCAGCAGGCCGTCGCCGTCGGTGACGATCTCGTACTCGCGGCCCATCCACCACCAGCGGCCGCAGACCTCCGCGGCCTCGCCCTGCGGCGCCGCCGGGGGACGCCAGACCGGGACCGTCTCGGGCTCGCTGTCCAGCACCGTGGTGAGGGTCCGCAGGCTGACGTCCTTGATGTGGGTGCCGGTGAGGCCGTAACAGTTGGCGAACACGATCACCCCCAGTCGGCTGCGGCGGTGCACGGCCAGGTGGGCGACGTAGCCGGGCATCGAGCCGCCGTGGCCGACGTAGACGCGCTCGCCGACCCGGTAGAGCTGCGGTCCGAGGCCGTGCCCGCCGGTCCACGACTCCAGATCGTTGAGCACCACCGGGGCGCACATCTCGTCGACGGTCTCCCGGGACAGCACCGCGGGCGCCGGGTCGGCGAGGAAGCCGGCCCACTTGGCCATGTCGGTGACCGTGGACCAGAGCTGGCCGGCGGGTGCCATCGCGCCGGTGTCCGGGCGGGGCTCCTCGTGCAGGGCGCCGCCCAGGGCGTGGACCACGTAGCCGCGGGCGTAGGGCTCGACCGGGGCGTAGGTGGTGCGCTTCATGCCGAGCGGGTCGAGCACCCGCTTGCCGACCAGCTCCGCCCAGCTCTGCCCGGTGACCTTGGTGACCACCGCGCCGAGCAGGCCGTAGGCGAGGTTCGAGTAGCGGTAGCGGCGGTACGGCGCGCCGTGCAGCTTCTCGTAGGTGAGCGACGCGAGCAGCTGGTCCACATCACCGCCGGCGTTGCGCTCCCACCACGGCCCGTCCGGTTCGCGCTGGAGTCCGGAGACGTGCCCGAGCAGCTGGCGCAGCGTGACCCCGCCGATCGGGGTGCCCGGCAGGTGCCGGTAGAGCAGGTCGTCGAGGGCGAAGAAGCCCTCGTCACGTAGCTGCATGACCAGCGTCGCGGTGATCGTCTTGGTGATCGAACCGAGCCGGTACTGGGTCTTGGGATCGGGCCTGGGCTGCTCCCCGGCGCCCGCGAAGTGCAGCACCGCCCGGTCCCGGACGACCGCGCACGCCAGCGACGGCGCCCGGCCGGACGACTGTGCCCGGGCGACGATCTCATCGATCCGGCGGCCGGTCTCCGCAAGCAGCGACACGATGGATCCTCTCCTGTAGCGAACTCGTGGGTTTAACTGTTGTGTGTCGATTCGGGTACGCCGCCGTCATTCGTCGCTGAACGTGCGCGGACGTGCCACGATCGAGGGGTGGATGTGGATGCCCTGCTCTGGATCGTCCTCGCCGTTGCCCTCGCGATCGGCGAGGCTTTCACCGCGACGATTCTCGTCATCTTCTTCGCGACCGGCGCGGTGGCCGCGGCGATCGCGGCTGCCTTCGGCGCCTCGGTGCTGGTGCAGGTCATCGTCTTCGCCGTCGTCTCCGGCGTGTCGGTGGCGGCGGTCCGGCCGATCGTGATGCGGCACGCGCGGTCCGCCCTGGAGACCGGCGACACCGCGTTCGGCATCGAGGCGATGGAGGGGATCCGCGGCACGGTCGTCGACGAGGTCGGCACCGACCACGGCATGGTGAAGATCGACGGGGAGCTGTGGCAGGCCCGGTCGTTCGACGGCAAGGAGAGCTTCCTGCCCGGCGACCGGGTGCGTGTGGTCAAGGTCCGCGGCGCCACGGTGCTGGTGTGGCACGACGACGTCCCGGATGTGTAGGAACAACTTCAGAGAGGCGTCATGGAAGTCATCCTCGCTGTTCTGGCCATAGTCATCGCCGTCTTCGCGGTGACCACCCTCGTCAAGTCCGTCCGCATCGTCCCGCAGCAGCGGATGGACGTCATCGAACGGCTCGGCAAGTACAAGCGCACCCTGTCGCCGGGCCTGAACCTGCTGATCCCGTTCGTCGACGCGGTGCGCACCAAGGTGGACATGCGCGAGCAGGTGGTCTCCTTCCCACCGCAGCCCGTGATCACCTCGGACAACCTGGTCGTCTCGATCGACACGGTGCTGTACTTCAAGGTGGTCGACCCGGTGCGGGCCACCTACGAGATCTCCCACTTCCTCCAGGCCATCGAGCAGCTCACCGTCACCACGCTGCGGAACGTGATCGGCTCACTCGACCTGGAGCGTGCGCTGACCAGCCGCGATCAGATCAACAAGCATCTCTCCAGCGTCCTCGACGAGACCACCGGCCGGTGGGGCATCAAGGTCACCCGGGTCGAGTTGAAGGCGATCGAGCCGCCGCCCAGCATCCGCGACTCGATGGAGAAGCAGATGCGCGCCGAGCGGGAACGCCGCGCCACGATCCTCAACGCCGAGGGCCACAAGCAGGCGGCGATCCTGACCGCCGAGGGTGAGAAGCAGGCCGCGGTGCTGCGTGCCGACGGTGACCGGCAGTCCCGCATCCTGCAGGCGGAGGGCCAGGCCAAGGCGATCCGGACCGTCTTCGACGCGATCCACACGGCCAACCCGTCGCAGAAGGTGCTCGCCTACCAATACCTCCAGGCGCTGCCGCAGATCGCCAACGGCACGGCCAACAAGGTCTGGATCGTGCCGGCCGAGCTGAACAAGGCCCTGGAGGGTCTCGGCGGCGCGCTGGGCGGCCTGGCCAACATGGTCGGTGACACGCCGACCGCGGCCGTCGACTCGGGCGCGGTGGAACGCGAGGCGGCGGCGGCCGCGGACGCTGCCGCGGCTGAGGCGAAGAAGATCAACGAAGAGGTACGCGCTGCGGAGGCCGAAGCCGGCGGTGGTCAGGACGCGCTGCCCGCATTGGGCGCGCCGACCGCGATCCCGCCCGCGTCCGCGCTCGGCAGCGCCGATTATCACGAGGCGGATCGGGTGGAGAAGGCCTGACGCTTCCCGGACGGCGCCGGTCCCCTGCTCGGGACCGGCGCCGACTTTTCTGATTTTTACCAGATTCGTCACAGTTCTTTGGCATGCTTCGCAGCAGGACTCCCGACCGGTGCCCCCGGCCGCTCGGCTTTTTGCCCCTGCTGCACGAGGCGGAGCCATGAGCATCAGCCAGCATCAGACAGCTAGTGGCCGGCCCCTGCGGATCGCTCCCGCGTGGGTCGGCGCCGCGACCCCGGCCGCCGGCTTCGATGTCGACGGTCACCATCTTCCGGTACGCGACGCGGTGTGGATCTGGTCGGTCCGAAGGTACGCGCGTCTCGCCCTCTGGGCCCTGCCGCTCTCCGCCGTCCTGTACGGGTGGCTCACCCTCGGCGTGGAAGGCCCACCCGGCCCGCTCGCCGTCGGACTGCTCGCCGGCTGGCTGGCCGTCATCGCCCTGATCGCCCTGGCCGGGCTGCTCGCCGGCTCGCGGACCCGCCGGTGCGCGCTGGCCGGGCTGCTGGTCACGCTGGCCGGCGCCACGCTGCTGCTGCCGCTGGCCGCGATGCCCTCCGGCGCCGTGGTGGTGAACGGCCCGCTGGCCGCCGGGCAGGTGACCGGCATGCTGCGGGTGGCCGGGTCGATTGCCGGCACCGGCCTGCTGCTGCTCGGCTGGGCGGTGTTCCGCTCCAAGCTGGTGAACCCCGCCGACGGGGTGCTGCTGATGCTCGCCGCCGTCACGATGGCCGCCGGCACCTACGTGTCCCGGCCGATCCCGACCGTCGGCGCACTGCTGCTGCTCGCCGCCGGGACGGGCCTGGCCTGGACCGGGGGACGGTTGCTGCCCCGTTCGTGACGGTTGCCGGCCGCGTTGACATAATCGCTGGCCGTGCCCGAGATACACCTGATCACCGACCCTGACGACGACCGTCTGGGCGATTACCGCGCGCTCACCGACCTGGAGCTGCGCACCAGGTGGGAGCCGCCCAACGGGCTGTTCATCGCCGAGGGCGAGCTGGTGCTGCGCCGGGCGCTGCGCGCCGGGTACCGCCCCCGGTCGTACCTGATCGACGCGAAGCGGACCGCCCAGATCGAGGACCTCGACGACGCCCCGATCTACGCCGCCACGCCGGACGTGCTGGAACGCGCCACCGGCTTCCACGTGCACCGGGGCGTGCTCGGCTCGTTCCACCGGTCGCCGCTGCTCGGCGCCGACGAGGTGATCGCCGGCGCCCGCCGGGTGGCGATCCTGGAGGACGTCAACAACCACACCAACATCGGCGCGGTCTTCCGGGGCGCCGCCGCGCTCGGCGTCGACGCCGTGCTGCTCTCACCCACGTGCGCCGACCCGCTCTACCGGCGCAGCGTCCGGGTCAGCATGGGCGAGGTGTTCGCGGTGCCGTACGCCCGCCTGGAACCCTGGCCGGACGGCCTGCAACGGGTCCGGGACGCCGGTTTCACCGTGCTCGCGATGACGCCGGCGCCGGAGGCGGTGGCCCTGCACCGGCTGACACCGGGGCAGCGGGCCCGCACCGCGCTGCTGCTCGGCGCCGAGGGGCCCGGTCTGTCCCGGCACGCGCTCGCCGCCAGCGACGTCCCGGTGCGGATCCCGATGCGGCGTGATGTCGATTCGCTCAACGTGGCAGCCGCGGCAGCGGTAGCTTTCTGGGAACTGGGCCGGGACGACGACGTCTGAGTACCGTGGAGATGTCCGGCTTGCTCGTCGTTCATCGGGGGTGTCTGTGGCATCCGGCTCGGGACCCGCATCGGATCCGCATCTGCTCGCTCTGCTGCGGGCGATCCGGCTGCGCCAGAACGCGCCGGACGCCGCCGAGGCGGGGGCGACCGACACGGCTGCGGCGCTGTCCGAGCTGAGCGGCGGCAAAGAGATCGAGAAGGTTGAGCGGGCGAACCCCTCGGTTCGGCCGTCGGCGCCGATGCCCGTCTACCGGTCCGAGCCGCCGCGGTCGTCGTCACGCCGCATCCCGCCGCGCCCGGCCTCGGCCGCCTCCGCGCCCACGCCCGAAGAGAAGATCAACCGGGGCACCGCGGACATCCTGTGGCGCGGCGACCCCGGCGCCACCCTGGGCCGCGCCGGTCTGGAGGCACGCCGGGCCGGCGACCGTTCCCGTGCCCGCCGCGACGGCGGCCTGCCCCTCACCGGCGTCAACCCCGCCGGCCCGTCCTCCCCGGTGCCCGGCATCCCACCGCTGGAGGGCCCACGCCCGATCGGCGGCGCCGGCACCGAGTTCCCGGCCTTCCAGCCCACACCGCAGTACGGTCCGCGCCCCGCCGCCCGGAAACCGCTCCGCGCCGACCGGCCGGCCGACGGCATGGACCCGGCCGACGACGCCGCGCTCCGCGACACCCAACGGCTGCTCAGCACCAGCCTGACCTTCGCCGGCGGCACCGGCGAGGTGGCCGACCGGCTCTGGCACGCGCTGCTCCAGGCACAACCCGACCTGCTCGCCGTCCTCCCCGGCACGCCGCAGACCCAGCGCGCCGAACTCGCGGAGGCGCTCACCTGGCTCGTCCATCAGATGGACGACCCACCCACCCTGGTCGCCGGGTGCACCCGGCTCGGCGCGGTGCTCGCCGAATGCGGCGTGCAGTGGAAACAGCTCCACCTGGTCGGCGCCGCCCTCGCCGAGGCGATGCGGGCCGGGATGGCCCCGGGGGCGTGGCGCCAGGACTTCGACCACGCCTGGCGCTGGACGTGGCAGCACACCTACGAGTGGATCGTGCACGGCGGGGCGCAGGTCGCGTACCAGCCGACTGTGTGGGACGCCGAGGTGGTCTCGCACGACCTGCGCCGCCCCGACCTGGCGGTGATCCGGCTCCGGCCGTACCTGCCGATGCCCTACCGCCCCGGCCAGTTCGCCCGCATCGAGGTTCCGGCGGTGCCCGGCGTCTGGCGGCCGTACTCCCTCGCCGCCACCCTGCACCACGACGACATCGTCGAACTCCACGTCCGCGCCAAGACCGAGACCGGCGTCAGCGGCACCCTCGTCCACGACACCCGCGCCGGCGACCACGTCCGGATCGCCCGCCCCGACGGCGAGATGGGCCTGCCCGCCGACTTCGGCCGCGGCGTCCTGATGATCGCCGGCGACACCGGCGTGGCCCCCATGAAAGCGATGCTCGCCGAGCTGGCCGCCACCGCCGACCCGCGCCCCGCCGTCCTGTTCTGGGGCGTGCGCGACCTCGACGAGCTCTACGACATCGACGACCTCACCGCGGTCGCCCAGGCCGCGCCCCGCGCCACCGTCGTCCCCGTGGTGGCCGAGGGCGACCCCGGCCCCTACACGTCAGGCCTGGTGACTGACGCGGTAGCCGATTACGGCGAATGGTCCGGCCACGAGGTCTACCTGGCCGGCCCACCCCTCATGCTCGCCGCGACCAGCGCCGCCCTGCAGCAACTGGGAGTCGCCACTTCCCGGATCCACCACGACGACCCCAACCAGTGACGTACGCCTGACCCCCGCCCAGACGCCGCTCCCGCTGGCTTCGCGGCGTTGCGCGTGGTCCTGGACGGCCTCTGACACGTGTAGGTGCGCAGGTTCGCGCTGCTTGTGCCTGGGCGGGTGGCGTCAGCGGACGGCGTAGCCGGGGATCGACGGCCACCGGACGGTGAGGACCACCGACTCCTCGGCGGCGTACCAGGAGTGGTCCACGCCCCGCCCCCACACCACGTAGTCACCCTGCTTGTCGAGAACCACGGTGCGCTCCGGGAACTCCATGTGGAAACACCTGCTGATCAGCACGAGCAGCGCAGTCCGATGCTCACCCCGCACCCACCGCGCCCGCCGGTCACCCCGCGGATGCCGCCCCCACTTGATCTCGACCTCCGTGCTGTGCCGCAGGTCGCCCTCCGGCTTGAAGTGCCCGAGCAGCCACCCGTGATCCGCCAGCGCGTCCGGGTCCGCATTCCCGGTGTAGATCCCATCCATCACCCGCGAAACGCTACCGCCACCCTCCCGCCCCCCGACCCCGCCCAGCTGGCAGCGCCGCATGATCCTCGGCCGTTTTCCCTGCCTGGCTGCCGGCCGAGCGCGCCCGCCCGGCGGTGGCGCATGATCCTTGGCCGCATCGGCGCGAGAGGCCGAGAGCGGCGGGCCGCCGAGGCCGGGAGCTGGTGCGGCCACCGAGGGCGGGAGCGGCGGTCAGGGGAGGCGGTGGGCGGCGACCGCCTCGGTAAGGAGCTTCAGGTAGGTCGGGGGGATGTGGTGCGGGCCGCCGGGTGTGAAGACGGTGGAGTGGGAGGCGGCGGACCAGGCCGAGGCGGGGACGGCCGCGCGGAGGGCGACCAGGACCGGCGCGTCGTCGGTGAGGAGGGAGAGGGCCACCAGGCACTCCTCGGCCTCGCCCACGCACTCGAAGGGCTTGTGGGCGTCGACGCCGAGCAGTTCCAGGAAGCCGGGGATCTGGGCGGTGCCGGCGAACAGGTCGTGGCCGAAGATGTGGGTGAGCCGTTCCCGGGGCATGTGCGGGGCCATGGCCAGGAAGACGAAACGGCACTTCGGGCAGTCACCGCACCAGCGGGCCGTCGGGTCGTGAAGTTTGAACGCCTTGTTACAACTGGTAACGACGTCGTCGTACGCTGTGTGACTGGCGAAGAGTTGGGCGATGTGCAGCTCGGAGAGCGTGCGCAGCAGTGAGAAGTACGGGTCGACCAGGCCGGTGTGCGCGGTGACGGCGGCCCGGAGCAGACCCTCGGCGAGCACGCCCTTGGACCACTGGTGGTTGACCTCGTGACCGTTCCAGATCAGGTTCGGGTCGGAGGCGGACCGTTCGTTGGACATCACCACCGGGCCGAGCCCGTGCCAGGCCGCGGTGGCGACGGCGATCAGCGAGTTGATCGCGGTCACCGGGATGTGCCCGTTCAGCGCGCCGGCCTTGTTCAGCTCGAACAGGCGGGGGTCGAGCTTGCGTCGGGCGGCCAGGGCGGGCAGGCCGGAGGCGGCGTTCACGTTCTCGATCACCGGGTTCGGGTTGACCGAGAACGGCACCGGGTCGAGCCCGGCCGAACGCAGAATTTCCAGGGTGACGATGGAGTCCTTGCCGCCGCCGACCGCGGACAGCGGCCGGCCCTGGGCCTCGACCGGTGCCGCGGCGGGGATCGTGCCGGGCGTCTCGACGGTCAGCTCGAGCACGTGCGGGAGCTGGTTGCGGTACGCGTACTCGGCGAGACCGGACGTGTAGACGGCGGTGAAGAACTCGGCGACCTCTGGGGCGACCGGCTTCGGGGCCAGCACCCGGGGCGGGGCGCCGACCTTGTAGTAGCTCACGCCGGCGACGACGTGCAGCAGGTCCAGGACGCGCAGGAACGCCTCCGGCACGTCCCGGCCGTTCGGCAGCGGGAACGTGATCGTCTCGGTGAACTCGAGCGGCTCCGGGCCGTCGAGCACGTAGTCGAACGCCGCCACGCCGGTGGTGGGGTCGAACGAGTACGTAGGGAAGCGCATCACGTCGAACTGCACCCGGAAACTCCTGTCAATCGGCCGACGGGCAATATTAGGCCGACACGCAACATCGGGCCGACGGGCAGTGTGCGGCCGACAGGGCAACAGTGGCCAGCCGGGCAATGGTAGTCCGGGTGCGGCTGCGAACCGGTTGAGGGAGACGACGTGCGCCTGGCAGATCTGCGTGGCCGCTCGGTGGCGGTCTGGGGCACCGGCCGGGAGGGCCGCGCCGCGGTGACCGCGATCGCGAAGCACGCGCCGGCCCGGCTGATCGCGGTCGACGACAGCGCGAATCATCTCTCCGTGGAATGGACCGGTGAGCTGGCCACGCTGGCGCCGCTGGCCGGGGGTGAGCACGCGTTCGCCGCGCTGGCCAGCGCGGAGGTCGTGGTGAGGTCACCCGGCGTGCCGCAGACACACCCGTACATGCTCCAGTTGCGCTCTCGTGGCATCACGGTGACCGGTGGCAGCGCGCTGTGGATGGCCGCGAACGCCGACCGGACCGTCGGCGTGACCGGCAGCAAGGGCAAGAGCACCACGTCCAGCCTGATCAGCCACCTGCTGGCCGCGGTGGGTAGACCGAACGCGTACGGGGGGAACATCGGCATCCCGCTGCTCGACCTGCCCGAGGCCGAGTTGTACGTCCTGGAGCTGTCCAGTTATCAGTGCGCGGATCTGACGGACTCGCCGCGGGTGGCGGTGGTGACCTCGCTGTTCCCGGAGCACCTGGACGCGCACGGCGGGGAGCGGGAGTACTACCGGGACAAGCTGAATATCCTGCGCCACCGTCCGGAACTGATCGTGGTGAACGGGGTTGATGAGCGGCTGCGCGACGAGATCCGCGGGGTGACCGACGCGAGTGGGTTCCCGCCGGTGCCGGCGGCCGCCGAGGACTCCCGGTTCCGGGTCGAGGACGGTGTCGTCTTCTGCAGTGACCAGGAGCTGTTCCCGCGGCAGGCGCTGGCGCTGAAGGGCCGGCACAACGAGCGGAACCTGTGTGTGGCGCTCGCGGTGCTGGACGGTATGGGCCTTGACGTCGTGGGGCTGCGGGAGACCTTGGAGGAGGCCGTACGGTCGTTCCGGGGGCTGCCGCACCGGCTCACCGAGATCGAGGACGGGTCCGGGCTGACGTTCGTCGACGACACGCTCTCGACGAGTCCGTATTCGGCGATGCACGCGATCGAGGCGTACGAGGATCGGCCACTCACCGTGTTGGTCGGCGGAACTGATCGCGGCTTGGATTACGGACCGTTACGAGAGTTTTTGGCTAGCCGGACACTGACTGTGATCGGGATGCCGGACAGCGGGCCGCGGATCCTCGCCGATCTGGCGGAGCTGCCGGGAGTGCGGACGGTGCCCTCGGAGGATCTTTTCGACGCGGTGCGGCTGGCTCGTGAGGTGACGCCGGCCGGTGGCGTGGTGCTGTTGTCGCCGGCGGCGCCGAGCTACGGGCGGTTCCGCAACTTCGAGCACCGGTCGGAGGCGTTCGCCCAGGCGGTCCAGGACACCGCCGAGTAGGCCTCACCCGAAATCCCCACGCACGCCGCGCCCCAGCGGCGTGTGTGAAGTTCGGGTGCGCAGCGCGCCCGAACTTCACACGCAGGCCGGGCGGCGGCGCGCCCGAACTTCACACGCAGGCCGGGCGGCGGCGCGCCCGAACTTCACACGCAGGCCGGGCCGCAGCGCGCCCGAACGTCACACGCAGGGCGGCTGGAGCGGTGTGTGGGGATTTGGGGCGCGTAGCGCACCCGAACTTCACACGCTGGGCGACCCGGCCGGCGGCCGGGCGATCGGTGTGGGGGCGACTGGCGTTCCTCGCGACCGGCCGGGACGCGTGGTTGCGGTTGGTGCAGTCGTCGTCCGTACGAAAAACTTTTTGATCTTGTTTCGGGTGTGACGACGAGGTTTCGCCGCGTCACCGGGATTGACCGAAAGTGCTAGGTCGCGGGGGTCGAACGGAGTGCCGAGCGTCGGCCGAAAGGCCTATGACATAACGGGTATTACCGGGGCATGTGATGGCGGCCACGTCGTAAGGGATGTTTCCGGATCGATGACCGTCATCCGGGGTGCGCGAAACATCAGTTCATCGCCGCAGGTCAGGTAACGGTTTGAAAACTTCACCCAGGCGCTTGACATGAGGGGGCGGTTAGTAAGAACTTTTACCGCGACAGTAAACAGTCCTTCCTGAAAGGGTGTCCGATGGCTGAGCCGGAGATGGACGGCGCCGCAATCACCGCGGTGGCCGACTCGCTGGTTCGCGACGCCGCCCTGAAGGCGAGCAGCTCAGCTGCCCACAACGGGAGCCCGAAGATCGCGACCGAGTTGCCCTCCGACGGCGTTCTGCTGCGGGTTCGCACGCTGCTGCCGGAGTTCACCGGCGCGCTGCAGCGGGTGGCCGAGCAGGTGCTCTCCGACCCCGCCGCCGCCTCCCGGGCCACGATCGTGGAACTGGCCGAGCGCAGCGGCACCTCGCCCGCGACGATCACCCGGTTCTGCCGGGCGGTCGGCTTCGACGGGTACGCGGACCTCCGCCTCGGCATCGCGGCGGAGACCGGCCGGGCGCGCTCGGCCGGGTGGACGGTGGACATCGGCCGTGAGATCCAGCCGAACGATCCGCTCGAGCGGGTGCTCGGCCAGATCATGGCGGCCGACACCAGGGCCATGCACGACACCGCCTCGCTGCTGGATCTGAGTGAGGTGGCGCGGGCCGCGGTGGCGATCTCCGCCGCGCCGCGCGTGAACATCTTCGGCGCCAGCGGAAGCGCGCTGGTCGGCGAGGAGATGCAGTTCAGTCTGCACCGCATCGGCATCCCGGTGTGGGCCTGGACCGACGTGCACAACGGTCTGGCCAGCGCCGCGCTGTCGAGGCCCGGCGACGTCGCGCTCGGCATCTCGCACAGTGGCGAGACCGGCGAGACGATCGAGCTGCTCGCCGAGGCGAACAGCCGGGGCGCCACCACCATCGCGCTGACCAGCTTCCCCCGATCCCCGCTGGCCGAGCTCGCCGACATCGTCCTGCTCACCGCCACCCAGGCGACGACCTTCCGGCCGGACGCGCTCAGCGCCCGCCACCCGCAGCTGGTCGTGCTCGACCTGCTCTATGTCGCCGTCGCGCAACGCACCCACGAACGTTCGCATGCCGCGTTCCAGCGCACGGCTCAGGCCGTGCACGGGCACAAGGCTGTGAAAGACGCCTGATCTCCACCAAAAAGAAAAAATTCCCCTCGGGAGGAAAAGTGAAGCGCAAGATCGCGGTAGCCGCGGCGCTCGCGGCGACGCTGTTCGGAGCCACCGCGTGTGGCGGCTCCGGGGCCGACGACGAAGGCGCCACCTCGGCGACCGGCGCCGTCGACGGCAAGGGCAAGACCATCAAGGTCTGGCTCATGGTCGACGCCGAGACGGCCTGGAAGCCGGTGGTCGAGGACGCCACCGCGCGGTTCACCGCCGCGACCGGCGCCCAGGTCAACGTCGAGTACCAGCAGTGGGCGAACCACCTCACCAAGCTGGACGCGACGCTGGCCGGCGCGGACGTTCCGGACGTCGTGGAGCTCGGCAACACCGAGTTCTCCAAGTACGTCTTCAACGGCGGCTTCGCCGAGCTGAACAAGGGCGACTTCGAGAACTCCGACACCTGGCTGTCGGGTCTCTCGGGCGCCTGCGAGCTGGACGGCAAGACCTACTGCGTGCCGTACTACGCCGGCGCGCGGGTGCTGATCTACCGCAAGGACCTGTTCCAGAAGGCCGGCATCGCCGAGGCGCCGAAGACCTACGCGGACTTCCTCACCGCCGCCGACAAGCTGCAGACCGGCAACGCCGCGGACAAGAAGTTCAGCGCGGTCTACATGCCGGGCCAGTACTGGTACGCCGCGATGTCCTGGGTGAAGTCGTCCGGTGGCGAGATCGCCACGAAGGACGGCGACAAGTGGGTCGGCCAGCTCTCTTCGCCGCAGTCCCAGGAGGGTCTGCAGAAGTGGGTCGACATGGTCAAGAAGTACTCGAAGGCTGACGTCACCAAGAACGAGAACGAGCAGGCCGGCATCTTCGCGCAGGGCTCGGGCGGCATGTTCTACGGCAACGCCTGGGAGCAGGGTGTGGCCGAGGAGGTCCGCAAGGACCCGAACGACCCGAACTCGGAGCTGGTCCCGACCAAGGTCAAGGGCAAGCTGGCCGCCGCGCCGATGCCGGAGGTCCCCTCCTTCCTCGGTGGCTCGAACCTCGGTGTGACCCAGAAGAGCGCCAACAAGGAGCTCGCCGCTCAGTGGATCAAGCACTTCACCGACGCCAAGTCGATGGACGGGCTGATCAAGGCCTCCGCGCTGCCGAACTCGACCGCGCTGCTGGACAAGGCCGCCACGGACAACCCGGCGATCGCGCCGGCCGCGCTGTCCGCGAAGGCCAGCTGGTTCCCGCCGAACGCCGAGAAGTGGGCCGACGTGGAGAAGGGTGCCGTGCTGCAGACCATGCTGACCGACATCCTGACCGGTAAGAAGACGGTCGCCGACGGCGCCAAGTGGGCCGACGAGCAGATCAACGCCACGCTCAACGAGGCCTGACGACCAGGTGGCGCCCGGCTCGCGGGCCGGGCGCCACACCTGACCAGGTGGAAGAGGATCACTGATGACCGCCGTCGACTTCCCGACGACCCCGGCGCCGCCTCAGCAGACCCCGCCGGCCCCGGCCCCGCACCGCAAGCGTCGCCCGCGCCGCAGCGAGTCCCGGGTGCCGTGGCTGCTCTCGCTGCCCACGCTGCTGATCCTGGTGGCGATGCTGGGCTATCCGCTGTTCCGCATGATCGAGCTCTCCTTCCAGAACATGCGGCTGCGCGAGCTGATCACCGACCTGGCGCCGCCGTGGGTGGGCTTCGACCAGTACTCGAAGGCGCTGACCGACGGCGTGTTCTGGGGAGTCGTGGCGCGTACCGCCGCCTTCACCGTCGTCTCGGTCACCCTCTCGGTCCTGCTCGGCCTCGGCATCGCGCTGCTGATGCGCCGGGTGCACGCCAAGGTCCGGCTGTTCATGATGATCGCGATGATGTTCGTCTGGGCGCTGCCCCAGCTGGTCGCCGCGCAGGCGTTCCGCTGGCTGACCGACTCCGACTTCGGCGTCCTGAACTACGTGATCGACAAGATCCCCGGCGTCGACTTCGCCAACCACAGCTGGTTCGTCAACCCGTGGGAGGGCTGGGCGGTCATCACCACGCTGGTGGTCTGGGCCGGCATCCCGTTCCTAGCGATCTCGCTGAGCGCGGGCCTCACCCAGGTCCCCAAGGAGCTGCTCGAGGCCGCCACCGTGGACGGCGCCTCGCCCTGGCAGGCGCTGCGCAACATCACGCTGCCGATCCTGAAGCCGCTGCTGACGATCGTCACGACGCTGTCGGTGATCTGGAACTTCGGCCTCTTCACGCAGAACTGGGCGTTGCGTGACGGCCACCCCGAGCCGGTCTACCAGACGCTGTCGACGTACTCGTACACCCAGGCCTTCGGGCAGTCCCGGTACAGCTACGGCTCGGCCATCGCGGTGATCACCGTGCTGCTCATGTTCGGCGTGATGGTCTTCTACATCCGCCAGATGTTCAAGATCGGAGAGGTGGACTGATGGCGCGCCACGACGAAGGTGTGGTCACCGTCGGCCGCAGCCGCATCGGTACGTTCTTCGCGAACTCCACCGGCATCGTCTTCGGACTGTTCATGCTGTTCCCGGTGTACTGGGTGCTCAACACGGCGTTCAAGCCGGACAGCGAGGTCCGCAGCTTCACGCCGACGTTCCTGCCGCAGAACCCGACGCTGGACAACTTCCGGTCGGCGCTGGGCGAGGAGCTGTTCCTGCCGGCCATGGTGAACGGCCTGATCATCACGGCGATGGCGGTGGCGGCGGCCCTGGTCGTCGGCTTCCTGGCCGCGCTGGCGATCGCCCGCTTCCACTTCTACGGCCGCAAGGCGATCATTCTGGTCGTCCTCGCGGTGCAGCTGGTGCCGTTCCTGGCGCTGCTCATCCCGCTCTTCCTGATGTTGCAGGGTGCGAATCTCACCAACTCGCTGGTCGGCGTGGCGCTGGTGTACCTGGTGCTGCTGCTGCCGTACACGGTGTGGACGCTGCGCGGCTTCATCTCCGGCATCCCCCGGGAGCTGGACGAGGCCGCGATGATCGACGGTTGTACCCGGGCCCAGGTGTTCTGGCGGATCATCCTGCCGCTCACCGGCCCCGGCCTGGTGGCGACCTCGGTCTACGGGTTCATCCAGGCGTGGAACGAGTTCATCATCATCAACACCCTGAACAGTCCCGAGAAGCAAAATCTGATGGCCTGGCTGTTGTACAACCAGACCGAGCGCGGTACCGCCTGGGGCCCCCTCATGGCCGGTGCGATCATCACCTCCATTCCGGTGGTGGTCTTCTTCCTGCTGATCCAGCGCAACATCGCCACGGGGCTGACCGCGGGCGCAGTCAAGGGATGAGTATTCTCCCGGAATCTTTACGAAAGGACATCGATGTCTGAGATAACGCACTCCGAGCTCGACCGCCGTACCCTGCTGCGCCGCGCTGCCGCGGTCGGCCTGGCCGCCACTCCCGCCGTGGGCATGCTGAGCGCCTGTGTGGGCGGTGGCGAGGAGGAGACGGGCAACCAGGCCTCCGGCACCAAGTCGGCGGACAACCCGCTCGGCATCGACCCGAAGGCGCCGATCGAGATCGTGATCTTCGACGGCGGTCTGGGCACCAAGTACGCGACCGACGTGGACACCCCGCTCTACTCGAAGAAGTGGCCGGAGTCGAAGGTCAACTACTCCGCCACGCAGGAGATCTCGACGGTCGTGCAGCCGCGGCTCAACGCCGGCGACGCGCCGGACATGATCAACAACTCCGGCGCGAAGATGATGGACTTCGGCGCGATCGTCGCCGCCGGCCAGGCGCAGGACCTCACCGACCTGTTCGCCGCCCCGTCCTGGGACATCCCCGGCAAGACCGTCGCCGAGACGCTGGTGCCGGGAGCCGTCGAGCAGGGCACCTACAGCGGCAAGCCGTACGCGGTGAACTACGCGTACACCGTCTTCGGTCTCTGGTACAACAAGACGCTGTTCGACAAGAACGGCTGGACCGTCCCCACCACGTGGGCCGACTTCACCGCGCTCTGCGACCAGATCAAGGCCAAGGGCATCGTGCCGTTCGGCTACGCCGGCTCGAACGCGGCGTACTACATGGTCCGGGCCCTGCTGACCAGCGCCGGCAAGATCGGCGGCGAGCAGGCGCTCAAGGACATCGACAACCTCAAGCCGGGCGCGTGGACCGCCCCGGCCGTGCTCGAGGCCGCCAAGGCCTGGGGCGAGATCGGCAACAAGTACCTGGACAAGTCGTTCCAGGGCCTCAAGCACACCGAGGTCCAGCTGCGCCAGAACCAGGACAAGGTCGCCTTCTACCCGTGCGGCTCCTGGCTGGAGAACGAGCAGGCCAAGGACACCCCGCCCGGATTCCAGTACGCGGTGGCGGCGTACCCGAGCGTCACTGCCTCGGACCAGCTCCCGGCGACCGCGCTGAACGCCGCGGCCGGCGAGATCTACTTCGCCTCGTCGAAGGGCAAGAACCCGCGCGGCGGCATGGAGTACCTGCGGGTCATGCTCTCCAAGGAGGCGGCGCTCGAGTTCACCAAGCTCACCAAGTCGCTCACCGTGGTGGCCGGCGCCGCCGACGGCGTGGAGATCTCTCCCGGCCTGACCAGCGGTAGCGCGGCGATCGCGGCGGCCGGCAAGGACGTCTTCATGGGCTACCTCTTCGACACCTGGTACAAGAAGCTCAACGACGAGTCGCTGAGCGCGGTCAACGACCTGATGTTCAAGGGCGGCGACGCGCAGAAGTTCTGTGACCGGATGGAGGCGGCGTCGCAGGCGATCGCCAAGGACTCCTCGGTCCAGAAGCAGACCCGCGCCTAGTAGTAGTGAGGTAGAGCGCCATGCGGCACGGTAAGTACCCCTTCATCATCGGCTTTCTTGCCGTGCCGGTGGCGCTCTACGCCACGTTCGTGGTGGCGGCGTACATCCAGACGTTTCAGCTGTCGCTGACCAGCTGGTCGGGCTTCGGGCCGATCAAGTACGTCGGCTTCGACAACTTCGTGAAGCTGTGGAACGACGACCTGTTCTGGAAGTCGTTGTGGAACAACGCGTACCTGCTGGTCCTGCTCCCGCTCGTGACGATCGCGCTGGCGCTGGTCTTCGCGTTCCTGCTCAACGTCGGCGGCGGGTCCAAGGGCGGCATGACCCGGGGCGTCTGGGGCTCCAAGGTCTACCGGGTGATCTTCTTCTTCCCGCAGTTGATGGCGCTCGCCATCGTCGCGGTGATCTTCGGCCGGGTGTTCTCCTCGGACAAGAGCGGCATGCTCAACGGCCTCTTCCCGGAGTCGTGGTCGCCCTGGCTGTTCCTGGCCGACGAGCGCTGGGCGCTGACCTGCATCCTGGTGGTGCTGGTCTGGCAGGCGGTCGGCTTCTACGTGGTGCTCTTCTCGGCCGGCATGGGCTCGATCGAGCACGAGATCTACGAGGCGGCGGCGCTGGACGGCGCCACCCGGGTCAACCTGTTCTTCCGGATCACGCTGCCGCTGCTCTGGAACACCATCCAGGTCGGCTGGATCTATCTGGGCATCGCCGCGTTCGACGCGTTCGCCCTGGTGAACATCATGACGGTGGACCGCGGCGGGCCGGACGGCGCGACCTCGGTGCTGGCCATGATGATCTACCGCAACACCTTCGAGTACTCCCAGGTGGGATATGCCTCCGCGCTCGGCGTGGTGCTGTTCTTCCTGACCCTGACTTTCGCCGCGATGACCCTGCGGGTCACCCGGCGCGAATCCGTCTGAGCGGGGACGACGATGACCACTTCCGTTACCGCACCCCCCGAGGCCGCTCCGGTGCAGGCCAAGCAGACCCAGCACCGCGAGATCCGCGCCTTCAACAGCCTGGCGCACCTCGCGCTGGTCGCGTGGGCGCTGGTCACCGCCGGGCCGCTGCTCTGGGTGGTGCTGGCCTCGTTCAAGAGCAACACCGAGATCTTCCTCGGCGAGCCGTTCGCGATGCCGGCGAATTTCTCACTGGAGACGTACTTCTCGGCGTGGGACCAGGCGCACATCGGGCGGTACTTCCTCAACAGCATCTTCGTGGTCGCGCTCAGCACTGCGGGCACCATGCTGTTCGGGTCGATGGCGGCGTACGTGCTGGCGCGTTACCGGTTCTTCGGCAACCGGTTCATCTATTACCTGTTCGTCTCGGGACTCGCGTTCCCGACGTTCATGGCGCTCGGCCCGCTGTTCCACATCCTCAAGAACATGGGTCTGCTGAACTCGTACTTCGGCCTGATCCTGGTCTACATCGCGTACTCGCTGCCGTTCACGATCTTCTTCCTGGCCGCGTTCTTCAAGTCGCTGCCGCACGAGATCGACGAGGCGGCGACGGTGGACGGCGCGTCGCACACCCGCAAGTTCTTCCAGATCATGATGCCGATGGCGAAGTCCGGCCTGGTCAGCATCACGATCTTCAACATCGTCGGGCAGTGGAACCAGTACCTGTTGCCCTTGGTCATCATGCAGGGGCAGGGTGCCGACCAGAAGTGGGTGCTCACCCAGGGCATCGCGAACATCTCCACGCAGGCCGGTTACCAGGCTGAGTGGTCGACGCTGTTCGCCGCGCTGACGCTGAGCATCCTGCCGATGATCGTGGTCTACGCGATCTTCCAGCGGCAGATCCAGGCGGGCCTGACGGCCGGCGCGGTCAAATAGGCGGGCGCTGCTGCCGCTCATAGAGCCGGTCGTTCTCGTAACCGGTCAGGTGCAGGCGGGACAGGCCGCGGGCGAGTTTGAAATCGATGCCGGCGTCGACGATCGGCTGGGCGGCCGGGTGGGTGACACCCTCCCGGCCGAGCACCTCCCAGACCAGGGCGGCCGCGCCGTAGGTGGCGAAGCCGCCCCGGTCGGCGGCGGCCACCTCGGCCAGCTCGGTGAGGAAGGCGGCCGGGTCCCGCTGCGCCGGTGCGATGAGCGGCGCCACGATCGGCGACCAGATCTCGTCGGGCTCGACGCCGCTGTGCTCCGGATCGATCGAATAGCGGCCGAGGAGTTCCAGCCGCCGCAGAATATCGGCGGGGAAGAGGCCGGTCCGCCGGCGGGAGAACCATCGCATGCCCCCTCCTGACGGACAGCGCGTCCGTCGAGTCGGCTTGGACTCGCCGCGACGGGGGATATCACCGGGGACAATCGGTGAAGCCTGATGGAGGAACCCATGCAAACCCGTCGTATCGGCGACGTACCGGTCAGCGCGATCGGGCTCGGCGGCATGCCGATGTCCATCGAGGGCCGTCCGGACGAGGAACGCTCCATCCGCACCATCCACGCCGCGCTCGACGCCGGGGTGACCCTGATCGACACCGCTGACGCGTACCACCTGCACGCGGACGAGGTCGGGCACAACGAGTCGTTGATCGCCAAGGCACTGGCCTCGTACGGTGGGGACACCTCCGGCGTGCTGGTCGCCACGAAGGGCGGGCACCTGCGGCCCGGTGACGGCAGCTGGACGCTGAACAGCTCACCGGACTATCTGAAGCAGGCCTGTGAGGCGTCCCTGAAGCGCCTGGGCGTCGAGGCGATCGGCCTCTACCAGCACCACCGGCCGGACCCCCGGGTTCCCTACGCGGACGCGATCGGCGCGATCCGGGACCTGCTCGACGCCGGAAAGATCCGGATGGCCGGCATCTCCAACGCGAACCCCGCCCAGATCCGCGAGGCGCAGGAGATCCTCGGCGGCCGGCTGGTCTCCGTGCAGAACCAGTTCTCGCCGGCGTTCCGCTCCTCCGAGCCCGAGCTCGAGCTCTGCACCGAGCTGGGCATCGCCTTCCTGCCCTGGTCACCGTTGGGCGGCATCAGCAAGGCGGCCGAGCTGGGCGGGCACGCGGCGGCTTTCAAGAAGATCGCCGAGAGGTACGACGTGAGCCCGCAACGTGTCTGTCTGGCCTGGCACCTAGCCAAGTCGCCGGTCGTGATCCCGATTCCGGGCGCCAGCCGGCCCGCTTCGATCGAGGACTCCGCCCTGGCGCCTACGCTGGAGCTGACTGCTGACGATCTTGCGGAGCTCAACTGACATGGAATACCGGCGCACCGGCCGCAGCGGCCTGAAACTGCCCGAGATCTCGCTCGGCCTGTGGCACAACTTCGGCGACGACAAGCCCCTGGAGACCCAGCGGGCCATCCTGCGCCGCGCCTTCGACCTGGGCATCACGCATTTCGACCTGGCCAACAACTACGGCCCGCCCTACGGTTCGGCCGAGTCGAACTTCGGCCGGCACCTGGACCGGGACTTCCGGTCGCACCGCGACGAGATGGTCATCTCGACGAAGGCGGGTTACGACATGTGGCCCGGCCCGTACGGCGACTGGGGCTCGCGGAAGTACCTGACCGCGTCCCTGGACCAGTCGCTCAAGCGGATGGGCCTGGACTACGTGGACATCTTCTACTCGCACCGGTTCGACCCGGAGACCCCGCTCGAGGAGACGATGGGGGCGCTGGACGCGGCGGTGCGCGCGGGCAAGGCCCTCTACGTGGGCATCTCGTCGTACTCGCCGGCCAAGACCGCGGAGGCCGCGGCGATCCTGCGTGGCCTGGGCACGCCGCTGCTGATCCACCAGCCGTCGTACTCGATGCTGAACCGCTGGATCGAGGAGAGTCTGCTGGACACCCTCACCGACGTCGGCGCCGGCTGCATCGCGTTCTCCCCGCTCGCCCAGGGCATGCTGACCAGCCGTTACCTGGACGGCGTGCCGGCCGGCTCCCGGGCCAGCGAGGACAAGTCGCTCAGCACCGACCTGCTCAGCGACGAGAACCTGGAGAAGGTGCGGGCGCTGAACGCGATCGCCGAGCGGCGCGGGCAGAGCCTGGCGCAGATGGCGATCGCCTGGGTGCTGCGGGATCCGCGGATGACGTCGACGGTGCTCGGCGCGAGCAGCGTGGCCCAGCTGGAGGCGAACGTCGCGGCGCTGGAGAACACCACGTTCGGCGACGACGAGCTGGCGGAGATCGACAAATACGCGACCGACTCCGGCATCAACCTGTGGGCCGGATCGAGCGCGCACTGATATGTCGTACCCCCGGGTGAGAATGGCGGCGTGTTGGTAGCCGTCTCACCCGATCCCGCGGGCCGCGGCGGCAGTCTGGTGGAGCTTTCCGCCGGCGGGCCGCCGCGGCACGTGGCCGACATCGCGCCGGCCGTCGCCGAGCTGGAGGCCGCGGCCGGCCCGCGCTGGATCTGGGCGGCCACCACCGACCTCTATCCGGCGCTGCTGCGGTCCGGGGTGCGGGTGGCGCGCTGCCATGACCTCGAGCTCACCGAGGCGCTGCTGCTCGGGCACGCCGGGCGGTGGGGCGAGCCGCGCAGCCCGGCCGCGGCGCTGGCCAGGGCACGCGGTCTGCCGGCGCCCCCGGATCCGGCGCGGCCCGGCGCCGAGCCGCCCGGCTTCGCCCAGGGTGCGCTCTTCGAGTCGGTCGCGGCCCCGGTCCCGGAGATCAAGGACCTCCTCCAGGTGTACGAGGATCAGCGGCGCCGCATCGAGGAAACCGAGCACCCCGGCCGTTTCCGCCTGCTGGTGGCGGCCGAGTCCGCCGGGGCGCTGATCGCCGCCGAGATGGGCCACGCCGGCCTGCCGTGGCGCGCCGACATCCACGACCAGTTGCTGCGGGAGCTGCTCGGCGCCCCGCAGCCGGTCGGCCCGCCGCGCCGGCTCGCCGAGCTGACCGCCGAGGTCAACGCCGCGTTCGGCGTCCGTGGCCTGCACCCCGACTCGCCGGCGGAGGTGATCCGCGCCTTCGCCCGGGCCGGCGCCGACGTGCCGAACACCCGGGCCTGGGTGCTGCGCCGGGTCGAGCACCCGGCGGTCGCCCCGCTGCTGGAGTTCAAGGAGCTCTACCGCATCTGGACAGCGCACGGCTGGGCCTGGTGCGACGCGTGGGTGCGCGACGGCCGCTTCCGCCCGGAATACGTGCCCGGCGGCGTCGTCTCCGGCCGCTGGGCCGCCCGCGGCGGCGGCGCCCTGCAGGTCCCCAAGGTGGTGCGCCGGGCCGTCGTGGCCGACCCGGGCTGGACGTTCGTGGTCGCCGACGCCGGCCAGTTGGAGCCCCGGGTGCTGGCCGCGGTCTCCGGCGACGAGCGGCTGGCCCGCGCTGCCGCCGCCGGCGACCTCTACGCCGCCCTGGCCACCGACTCCTTCGACGGCGACCGGGCCAAGGCCAAGCTCGCCCTGCTCGGCGCGATGTACGGGCAGACCGGCGGCAACGCGATCCCGGCCCTGGCCGTCCTCCGCCGGCAGTACCCGACAGCCTTCGACTACGTGGAGACCGCCGCCCGCACCGGGGAGACCGGCGGCCTGGTGCGGTCGTGGCTCGGGCGCACCTGCCCACCCGCCTTCCACACCCGGGACGCGGGGCTCGATCCCCCCGATGAGGTGGCGCCACCACCCGGACGGGCTAGGGGACGATTCACCCGAAACTTCGTGATTCAGGCCACTGCCGCCGAGTGGGCGCTCGTCCTGCTCGCCACTCTGCGTGGAGCACTGGAAGGGACCGCCGCCGAATTGGTCCTCTTCGTGCACGACGAGGTGGTCGTGCACTGCCCCGCCGAGCAGGCGGAAAGCGTCGTGGCAGCGGTGCACGAGAGCGCGGCGACGGCCGGCCGGCTGCTCTTCGGGGCGACCACGGTGCGTTTTCCCCTCGACGTCTCAGTGGTTGGCACCTACGCCGACGCGAAGTGAGATGGTGGGTATCGTGGGTGCTCCGGCCGAGAGGCGCTGCAGCGGGCCCACCCGTCACGCTCGACCGGTGAAAAACCCGCACAAGGGCGCCTCCGACTATTCGGAGGTGTCCCGTTGACAGATACCGTCAGCAAGCTTCGTGAGCTGCTCGCCGAGCGGATCCTGGTGCTCGACGGGGCGTGGGGCACGATGCTGCAGGGCGCCCGGCTCACCCCCGAGGACTACCGCGGCGACCTCATCCCGGCGGACCACCCGCAGGACGTCACCGGCGACCCCGACCTGCTGATCCTGACCCGGCCCGACGTCATCCTCGACGTCCACCGGCAATACCTCGCGGCCGGCGCGGACATCACCACCACGAACACCTTCACCGCCACCAACATCGCGCAGGCCGACTACGGCCTCGAGCACCTGGTCCGCGAGATGAACGTGCAGGGCGCCCGGCTGGCCCGGCAGGCCGCCGACGAGGCCGCCGCGGCCGACGGCCGGCCCCGGTTCGTGGCCGGCTCGGTCGGCCCGCTCAACGTCACCCTGTCGCTGTCGCCCAAGGTCGAGGACCCGGCGTACCGCGCGGTCACCTTCGACCAGGTCAAGGCGACGTACGAGGAGCAGATCTCGGCGCTCGCCGAGGGCGGCGTCGACCTGCTGCTGATCGAGACGATCTTCGACACGCTGAACGCCAAGGCGGCGATCGCGGCGGCCCGCGAGGTGGCGCCGCAGCTCCCGCTCTGGATCTCGGTCACCATCGTCGACCTCTCCGGGCGGACCCTCTCCGGCCAGACCGTGGAGGCGTTCTGGCGTTCGATCGAGCGGGCCGAGCCCCTGGTCGTCGGCGTGAACTGCTCGCTCGGCGCGGCCGAGATGCGCCCGCACGTGGCCGACCTGGCCCGGCTGTCCGGGGTCTACGTGGCGTCGCACCCCAACGCCGGCCTGCCCAACGCCTTCGGCGGTTACGACCAGACCCCGGAGGAGACCGGCCAGCTGCTCGCCGGCTTCGCCGCGGACGGCCTCGTCAACATCGTCGGCGGCTGCTGCGGCACCACCCCGCCGCACATCGCGGCGGTCGCCGCCGCGGTGGCCGGAGCCGCGCCCCGGGCCGTCGACCCGCCGGCGCCCACCACCCGGTTCAGCGGCCTGGAGCCGTTCGAGATCGGCCCGGACACCGGCTTCGTCATGATCGGTGAGCGGACCAACGTCACCGGCTCGGCCAAGTTCCGCCGGCTCGTCGAGGCCGACGACTACCAGGCCGCCGTCGACGTGGCCCTGGAGCAGGTGCGCGGCGGGGCCAACCTGCTCGACGTGAACATGGACGCCGACCTGCTCGACAGCGAGCGGGCGATGACCACGTTCCTCAACCTGATCGCCACCGAGCCCGAGGTGGCCCGGATCCCGATCATGATCGACAGCTCGAAGTGGTCGGTGCTCGAGGCCGGCCTCAAGTGTGTGCAGGGCAAGGGCGTGGTCAACTCGATCAGCCTGAAGGAGGGGCCGGACTCCTTCCTCGCGCAGGCCCGCCGGATCCGCGACTTCGGCGCGGGCGTCGTGGTGATGGCCTTCGACGAGCAGGGCCAGGCCGACACGACCGAACGGAAGGTCGAGATCTGCGGCCGCGCCTACGACCTGCTGGTCGGCGACGGCTTCGACCCGACCGACATCATCTTCGACCCGAACGTCCTCGCCGTGGCCACCGGCATCAGCGAGCACAACGGCTACGCCAAGGCGTTCATCGACGCGCTCCCGCTGATCAAGCAGCGCTGCCCGGGGGTGCGGACCAGCGGCGGCATCTCCAACCTGTCGTTCGCCTTCCGCGGCAACGACGTGGTCCGCGAGGCCATGCACTCGGCCTTCCTGTTCCACGCGGTCCGGGCCGGCCTGGACATGGGCATCGTCAACGCCGGGCAGCTCGCCGTCTATCAGGACATCCCCGCCGAGCTGCTGGAACTCGTCGAGGACGTGATCTTCGACCGGCGGCCGGACGCCACCGACCGTCTCGTCACGTTCGCCTCCACGGTGACCGGCAGCGGCGCCAAACGGGAGATCGACCTCAGCTGGCGGGACGCGCCCGTCGAGAAGCGACTCAGCCACGCGCTGGTGCACGGCATCGTCGACTTCATCGAGGCCGACACCGAGGAGGCCCGGCAGAAACTGCCCCGCCCGCTCGACGTCATCGAAGGCCCGCTGATGGACGGCATGAGCATCGTCGGCGACCTGTTCGGCTCCGGCAAGATGTTCCTGCCCCAGGTGGTCAAGAGCGCCCGGGTGATGAAGCGGTCGGTCGCCTACCTCCTGCCCTACATGGAGAAGGAGAAGGCGGAAGGCGCCCGCGGGCAGGGCAAGGTCGTGCTCGCCACGGTCAAGGGCGACGTCCACGACATCGGCAAGAACATCGTCGGAGTCGTGCTGGGCTGCAACAACTACGAGGTGATCGACCTCGGCGTGATGGTGCCGACAGCGAAGATCCTGGACACCGCGGTGACCGAGGGCGCCGACGTCATCGGGCTGTCCGGCCTGATCACACCGTCGCTGGACGAGATGGTCGCGGTCGGCGCGGAGATGCAGCGGCGCGGCCTCAAACTGCCGCTGCTGATCGGCGGGGCCACCACCTCGAAACAGCACACGGCGGTGCGCATCGCCCCGGCGTACGACGGGCCGACCGTGCACGTGCTGGACGCCTCCCGGGTGGTCGGCGTGGTCTCCGACCTGCTCGACGCGACCCGCGCCCAAACCCTCGACGAGGCCAACCGGATCGAGCAGGAGCGCCTGCGGGTGCAGCACGAGAACCGGCACTCGCAGCCGATGCTCACCCTCGCCCAGGCCCGGGCCAACCGGGAGACCGTCGACTTCGGCGAGCTGCCGACGCCGGCCTTCACCGGGGTACGCGAGATCGCGCCCACCATCGCGGAACTGCGCCGCATGATCGACTGGCAGTTCCTGTTCCTGGCGTGGCAGCTCAAGGGCAAGTACCCGGCGATCCTCGACCAGCCGGTCGCCCGCGAGCTGTTCGACGACGCCAACACGATGCTCGACCAGATCATCGCGGACGGCTCGTTCCAGGCGCGGGGCGTCTACGGCTTCTGGCCGGCGCACGCCGACGGCGACGACATCAAGCTGGCGAACGGTTTCTCGTTCCCGATGCTGCGCCAGCAGACGGCGAAACCGGCCGGCCGCGCCAACCGGTCCCTGGCCGACTACATCGCCCCGGCCGACCCCACCACCGGCTCCCCGCGCGACCACCTCGGCGGATTCGCCGTCGCCATCCACGGAGCCGACGAACTGGCCCACCGGTACGAGGCCGAACAGGACGACTACCGGGCCATCATGGTCAAGGCCCTGGCCGACCGGCTCGCCGAGGCGTTCGCCGAATATCTGCACCTCAAGGCCCGCCGCGAATGGTTCGAGCCGGACGCCCAGCCGGAGCTGGCGGACCTGCACGCCGAAAGGTTCCGGGGCATCCGGCCGGCCCTCGGCTACCCCGCGTGCCCGGACCACAGCGAGAAGCGTGAGCTGTTCGAGCTGCTCGGCACGTCCGCCATCGGGGTGCACCTGACCGAGTCGTTCGCGATGATGCCGGCGGCCGCGGTCAGTGGGCTGATCTTCGCGCACCCGGAGTCCCGCTACTTCACGGTCGGCAGGCTGGCACGTGACCAGATCGAGGACTACGCGGCCCGGCGCGGCATGCCTGTCGCGGAGGTGGAGCGCTGGCTGCGCCCGAACCTCGCCTACTCCACCGACTGACGCCACCCGCTCGCAGCCACGCCGGCCCTCAGGGGTCGGCCGCTCGCACCCACTCCAGCCCTTGGGGCCGGCCGCCCGCCCGGGCAGCCGGCCCCGAGCGCTGTCTCGCCCGCCTCCGCCGGCCCAGCGCACCCGATTCCCCACGCTCTCGCGGTTGACAGGTTGCGTGGGGACTTGTGGTTAGCTGCGCACCCGAAGTTCCCACGCTCTCGCGGTTGACAGGTTGTGTGGGGATTTGTGGTTAGCTGCGCGCCCGAAGTTCCCACGCTGTCGCGGGTGGGAGGTTGTGTGGGGATTTGTGGTTAGCTGCGCACCCGAAGTTCCCACGCTGTCGCGGGTGGGAGGTTGTGTGGGGACTTGTGGGTAGCTGCGCACCCGAAATCCCGTCGCTGTGAACGGGGCAGCTGGTAGCGGGGGCTACTTGCTGGCCCAGACGTCGAGGTTGAGGCGTTCGAGGACGCCGGGTACGAAGAGGCCGGCGATCGAGAGCAGTGAGATCACGGTGAAGGCGGTGCGCAGGACGATGACCTCGACCTTGCCGCCCACCTTGACGGCCATGCTGTTCGGGATGCCGATCATGCGCCACATGCGGCGCTGGATCGGGATCGGCCACAGGATGGGCACGCCGTTCTTGGTGATCATGTCGCCGAGAATGTGGACGAAACAGCCGACGCCGACGGCTACGCCGAGTAAGGGGTAACCGCGGTCGCTGGGCAGGTTGGCGGCGGTGAACCAGGCGATCGCGGCGCTGGCGATGGTGATGATGACCCAGCCGGCGCGTTCGGCCCACTCGTCGAAGAGGCCGCGCAGGGCGAGGCCGGCCATGAAGAAGACGATGCCGACGACCGCCCACTCACCGTAGTTGGCGGCGAGCGCGGTGGTGCCCCAGCCGATCAGCGCGCAGAACGGCAGGGTGTGGGTGAAGGTGCGGTGGCCGTTGTTGCGGCGGGGGTCGCGGCTGAGCTTGGTGGCGGTGTAGACGCCGAGCGAGAACTTCTCCACCACCTCGGCGACGAACAGCGAGAAGACGCCGAACGTGCGGGCCACCGTGGCGCCGCCCTGGTTGCGGGTGACCTTGCCGGAGAGGTCCATGTCGGGCAGCAGGGCGCCGCCCGCGCAGATCGCCGTGCCGACCGCCACCTCCAGCGGCGACTGGCTGACGTTCGCGAACTGGTCGAGCGCCCAACTGCCCGCCAGCCACGCTGCCGCCCCCGAAAGAGCGTGCGACGGACCCATCATGTGCCTTGTCCCTCCCCGAACAAACTCGGCCACTCTGGCAGAGCCGGCGGGGAAGATCAACGACCGTCGTGTCCATCTCGGAGCGCGGCTCAGAGGTGGCCGTGGCGGCCCAGTGTGTACTCCAGGCGGTAGCGGCCGTGGCGCGCGTGTCTCATCAGGCCCATGACCAGGAAGGCGAGCGGGATGACCGGCCAGAAGAACTGGGCACCGGAGAGCAGCCACACGCCGGTCAGGACCCCGGCGATCATCAGGATGAGACTTGCGTGACGCTGCAGGGACCGGCGTGTCGCGGCGCGGGCCTGCGGGGTGCGGGCGAGGGCCTGCCGGCCACCGTCGGGGAGATCGGCGGTGAGCGGCCTGAGCTCGTCGCGATATCTGGCGGCGTACGCCGAACCGAGCCGTTCCTCGCCCTCGGCCATGTCCAGGCGTCCCTCGGCCATCGCGGCGCGCAGGATCTCGGCGACCTGCTCGCGTTCGGTGTCCGAGGTCCGCAGCCGGTGTGTGTGCGCTTCCATCGGGTTCATGTCCCCTCCTCGTTCGAGGATCGCCGGGTGCCCGGCGGTTGTCCGGTAACCACGATGGCCGTTCCGGTGCCTCCGCCGCGTCGCCCCGGGGGAGCATCCCGGGGGAGTGCCCAGCGGGTCCGCGGGGGACCCTTCGTACTCCCTGGGGGGTACGACGGCCGCGTCCGATGCCTCCGGCGGGGTAGCCGGTTATCGCTCTGCACGTGGATGCCCGGGGCGCACCGGGTGCCGTAGGTTCGGCTCATGACGAAGCCCGCCGACCTCGGAACACGGCTCGCCGTGGCCCGCGCCGCCCGGCGGGACGGGCACCCGCCGCGGAAGCGGGCGCACCGCGACCGGCCGGTCGGCGCCGTGGTGGCCGCGACGCTGTTCCATCTGATCGGCATCCACAACCTCGACGAGGCCGGCCTGGTCTATTTCCACCCGGTGAACCGGGCCGTCGACGCGCTGCTGATGGTGGGGCCGCTGGCTCTGTTCTGGGTGCGGCGCGCCCCGCTCGTGGTGTTCGCCGTCGCCGCGGTCCCGTCGCTGCTGGTCGCCACCCACGCGGTGCCGCACTTCACCTATGCGGTGGCACCGTTGATCGCGCTGTGGGCGGTGTCGCGCCAGGGCCGGCTGCGGGCGGCTGCGGTCGCGGCGACGGTGGCCTACGGGGCCTACCTGCTCGTGGTCGTGGTGCTGGGCGAGCGGCTCGGGCTGGCGCCGGAGATCCGGCCGACGGTGGGTGAGGCGGTGCTGGCCGCGCTCGGGCCGGCCGCAGCGGTCGTGCTGGGCGCGGTGTCCAAGGTGCACACCGAGCACCTGGCCGAGATCAGCAAGGCCCGCGCCGAGCAGGCCCTGGCGAAGCGGGAGCAGGAGCGGCGGCAGGCCTCGGAGGAACGGTTGCGGATCGCGCAGGAGCTGCACGACGTGCTCGGCCATCACCTCTCCCTGATCAACGTGCAGGCCGGGGTGGGCCTGCACCTGATGGACAACCGGCCGGAGCAGGCCCGCGAGGCGCTCACCGCGATCAAGAGCGCGAGCGCGGAGGCGCTGCGCGAGGTGCGCTCCGTGCTGGGCGTGCTGCGGACCGAAGGGGAGGCGGCGCCCCGGCAGCCGGCGCTCGGGCTGGACCGGCTGGAGGAGCTGACCGCGGGCGCCGGGATCCCGGTGCGCACCGTGGTCAACGGGGAGCCGCGGGAGCTGCCGGCCGAGGTGGACCGGGCGGCGTACCGGATCGTGCAGGAGGCGCTGACCAATGTGCGGCGGCATGCGCCGGGACCAGATCCGGGCGCGGAGGTCACGGTGGGCTATTTGCCAACGGCACTGCACCTGTCGATCCGCAACGACGGGCCGGCGGAGAGCGCGGTGGCGCCGGGTGGCAGTAACGGCGGGCCGGCGGCGGGCGCGGTGCCCGGTGGCGGCAAGGGCGGGCCGGCGGCGGGCGCGGTGCCCGGTGGCGGCAAGGGCGGGCCGGCGGCAGGCGCGGTGCCCGGTGGCGGCAAGGGCGGGCCGGCGGCAGGCGCGGTGCCGGGTGGCAGCAACGGCGGGCCGGCTGCGAGCGCGGTGCCGGGTGGCGGCAACGGCGGGCCGGAGGCGGGCGCGGACGGCGGGGTGGTGCCGGGTGGCGGGATCACCGGGATGCGGGCGCGGGTGGAGACGCTCGGTGGCCGGTTCGCGGCCGGGCGGCTGCCGGGTGGGGGGTTCCTGGTCTCGGTGATGCTGCCGACTTCGCCCGGGGGCGCTGCCGTGCCGGAGGCCTGCGTGGAGGAGAAACGATGATCAGGGTGCTGCTCGCCGACGACCAGGCGCTGGTCCGGGCCGGGTTCCGGGCGCTGCTCGGCGCCGAGCCGGACATCGAGGTGGTCGGTGAGGCCGCCGACGGGTTGCAGGCGGTCGAGCTGGTACGGGCGACCCGGCCGGACGTCGTGCTGATGGACATCCGGATGCCCGGGGTGGACGGGCTGGAGGCGACCCGGCGGATCGCCGCCGACCCCGCGCTGGCCGCTGCCCGGGTGGTCATCCTGACCACGTTCGAGCTCGACGAGTACGTGTTCGAGGCGCTCCGCACCGGCGCCTCCGGGTTCCTGGTCAAGGACACCGAGCCGGTCGAGCTGCTGCGGGCGGTGCGGGTGGTCGCGGCCGGTGAGGCGCTGCTGTCGCCCAGCGTGACCCGCCGGGTGATCGGGGAGTTCGCGGGTGGTGCGGGGCGGGGCCGCGAGCCGGTGCCGCCGCGCGGGCTGGAGCAGCTGACGGACCGGGAGCGGGAGGTGATGGTGCTGGTCGCCGAGGGCTTGTCCAACGACGAGATCGCGGCCCGGCTGGTGATCAGCCCGGCGACGGCGAAGACGCACGTGAGCCGGACGATGGTCAAGCTGGCGGCGCGCGACCGGGCGCAGCTGGTGGTGCTGGCGTACGAGGCGGGGCTGATCCGCCCGGGCTGGCTCGCCTGAGCGGCGCGGTCACCAGCCGGGCATGATGCCTTCGCCGGGGCCGGCGAACCAGGCCGGGCCGTCCTCGGCGAGAGCCGTCCGGATGCGGTGGTGGGTGAACGGGTTGAGTTCCGGCAGCGCGTCCAGCGCGAACCACTCGACGGCTAGCGACTCGGAGTCGTTGACCCGGGCCTCGCCGCCCGTCGCCCGGCAGCGGAACCATGTGTTGACCATGTGGCACAGGTCACCGTTCGGATAGGTGATCTCGTGCAGCGCCACTCCGGCGAGCCGTTCGACCTTCACCTGGACCGCGGTCTCCTCCTCGGCCTCGCGCACCACCGCGTCGGCCGGCTGCTCACCCGGGTCCATCATGCCGGCGATCAGCGTCCACACGCCGGTGTCGCTGCGCCGGTGCAGCAGGATCTCGCCGCGGTCGTTGAGGATCACCGCGGTCACCGTCGGGAACATGATCAGACCGGAGCCGACCTTGGCCCGCAGGTTGGTCACATATTCGGAAGCTGGCACGCCTGCGACTCTAGAACCCCGGCCACCACCGAGCGGTTGCGACCCGCGTGCTTGGCCTCGTAGAGCGCCTGGTCGGCGGAGCGCACCAGCAGTTCCGGGCTGAGACCGGGCCCTGCGACGACGGCCGCGCCGACCGAGGCCGTGACGCCGATCAGCTCCTGTTCGCCGACCTGGACGGGCAGACCCGCCACGGCGACGCGGAGACGTTCGGCGAGCGCCAGCAGGGTGGCGGAGTCGGCGTGCGGGGCGAGGACCACGAACTCCTCGCCGCCGAACCGGGCCACCACGGCGCCGGCCCGGGAGGCGGCGGCGAGCCGCTGGGCCACCTCGCGCAGCACCTGGTCGCCGGCCGGGTGCCCGTAGCTGTCATTGATCTGTTTGAAGTGGTCCACGTCGATGACGAGCAGGCCGAGGCCGTACCCGGCGCGGGCGGCCCGCCGGCACTCCACGGCGAGGGCCTCGTCGAACGACCGGCGGGTGCGCAGGCCGGTCAGCCCGTCGGTGACCGCCGCCCGCCGCTGGATCGCGACCAGGCCGGCCATCCGGGCCAGCACGAGCAGGAACATCACCGCGCAGGCGATGCTGATCAGCGGGACGCTGACGTCGTCGCCACGCAGATGCTGGATCAGCTGGAGGCCGGGCGCCATCAGCACGGCCACCGTGAGCACCGCCAGGCGGGCCGGGGAGGCGTCCGGGACGGCCGAGTCGCTGCGCTGGTCGAAACGGCGTACCCCCGGGTGCAGGCCGGACGCGCCGAGCAGGCCGAGCGCGGCCATCCAGACGGCGTCGAGCCAGGTCTCCGTCACGCTCTCGCCGTCGACCACACCGAGCACGGCGTAGAAGGTGTCCGCGGCGAACATCAGGGACAGGCCGCCGAGCAGCAGGTAGAGGACCATGCCACGGGTGCCGGTGCCCATCACGAGCCGGACCGCCAGGACGAGCAGCATCAGGTCGAGGACCGGGTACGCGGACTGGGTGAGCTTCGCGGCCAGCGGCAGCTCCGAGTCGGAGGTGAGCGGCTCGATCAGGTAGACCCAGGTCAGCAGGCCGGCGCTGACCGCCACGATGAGCGCGTCCACCGCACTGGCGACGTCCCAGCCGGGGCTGCGCCGCCGGATGAACACCAGCACGGCCGCCGCGGTGAGCAGGTACGAGAGCAGGTAGAGCACGTCCGCCGGCGTCGGCTCGAGGAACTCGCCGGAGATCCAGTCGTCGAGCACCATGACGATGTCCGCGGCGGCGTAGACGAGTTGCGCCGCGGCCAGCGTGAACCAGCCGGCGCGGTGCGGCGGGCGGTTGCGGATGGTTCCGGCGAGCAGGACCACCGGCGTGCCGACGGTCACCACCAGGTAGGGGATCAGGCTCAGCATGTGGTGCTGCCCGGTGAAGCCGAGGACGGCGCGCACGCCGATGCAGCCCGCGACGGCCAGCAGCCACAGTCGCCAGGCCCGGCCGCGTCCTCCGTCTACATGTCGCACCGGCCCAGAGTCCCGGCCCCCGGTTGCGGTCCGGGTGCACGGCCGGTGGCGGGTTGGTTGCGGCCGCCGTCAAAGGGCTGGTCGCGGCCGACGGCAAAGGCCGGTCAGAAGGTTGGTCGCGGCCGACGGCAAAGGCCGGTCAGAAGGCTGGTCGCGGCCGACGGCAAAGGGCCGGTTGCGGCCGACGTCACAGTGGAGCGCCGGCCCCGCCGGGTACCGGAACAGCTGGACCGGGCGTCGACCGAAGGCAGGCCGTGAACGACCCTCACTTGACACAAACACGTGACAGTCTCAATGTGATCGACTCCGGGGGATTTCGCGTTGTGGGGGTGAGAACGGACGTGTCGGAGCGCGTACGCCTGGCGCAGGCCGATGCGGGCGAGCAGCCGTGGCGCGCGTGGGGGCCTTATCTCGCCGAGCGTGCGTGGGGCACCGTCCGGGAGGACTACAGCGAGCACGGCACGGCGTGGGACTACTTCCCGCACGATCACGCGCGGTCCCGGGCGTACCGGTGGAACGAGGACGGCATGGCCGGCCTCTGCGACGACCGGCAGACGTTCTGCTTCGCGCTCGCCCTCTGGAACGGCAGGGACCCGATCCTCAAGGAGCGGATGTTCGGTCTCGGCGGCGACGGCGGCAACCACGGCGAGGACGCCAAGGAGTACTGGTGGTACCAGGACTCCACGCCGACCCACTCGTGGATGCGGTGGCGGTACCACTACCCGCAGGACGAGTTCCCGTACGACCAGCTGGTCGGCGTCAACGGCCGGCGCACCCGCAACGAGGGCGAGTACGAGCTGGTCGACACCGGGGTCTTCGACGAGGACCGGTTCTGGGCGGTGACCGTCGACTACGCCAAGGCCTCGCCGACCGACGTCTGCATCGCGATCACCGTCGACAATCGCGGTCCGGAGCCGGCCACCCTGCACGTCCTGCCCACCCTCTGGTTCCGTAACACCTGGTCCTGGGGGCTGCCGAACCGGCAGGCGCCGTCGATGAAGGGGTGGCCGGGGCGGCTGCACGGGGTGCACCGCTCCCTCGGCCACATCACCCTGCACGGCGAGGCCGGCGCGCCCGCGCTGATGTGCGACAACGAGACGAACGCGCAGCGGCTGTGGGGGCTGCCGGGGCGTAGTTCGTACCCCAAGGACGGGATCAACGACCACCTGATCCACGACATGCCGACGGTGAACCCGGCCGGCGTCGGCACCAAGGGCGCCCTGCATCACGTGCTCGCCCTCGGGCCGGGCGAGTCCCGTACCATCCGGCTCCGTCTCACCCAGACCGACCAGCCGCTGCCGGAAGCCGACCTCGGTGCGGGCTGGGCCGCGGTGATGGGTGCCCGGCGGGCCGAGGCCGACGAGTTCTTCGCCGACGTGCTGCCGGCCGCCGCCTCGCCGGAGGAGGTGTCGGTGGCCCGGCAGGCGGTCGCCGGGCTGATGTGGGGCAAGCAGTTCTACCACTTCGACGTGAAGCGGTGGCTGGCCGGCGATCCGGGCAACTCGCCGCCCCCGCCGGGCCGGCGGTACGGCCGCAACAACGGCTGGTCGCACATGAACAGCTTCGACGTGATCAGCATGCCGGATCCTTGGGAGTACCCCTGGTACGCCGCCTGGGACCTGGCCTTCCACTGCGTCAGCATCGCCCGCGTCGACCCGGGCTTCGCCAAGTCGCAGCTGCTGCTGCTGCTCCGCGAGTGGTACATGCATCCCAACGGGCAGATCCCGGCGTACGAGTGGTCGTTCGGCGACGTGAACCCGCCGGTGCACGCGTGGGCCGCGCTGCGCGTCTTCGAGATCGACGGCGGCCGGGACTACGACTTCCTCTCCCGGGTCATGCACAAGCTGTTGCTCAACTTCACCTGGTGGGTGAACCGCAAGGACGTCGGCGGCAACAACGTCTTCGAGGGCGGCTTCCTCGGCCTGGACAACGTCGGCCCGTTCGACCGGTCGGCCGCGCTGCCGGTCGCCGGTGTGCTGGAGCAGTCCGACGGCACGGGCTGGATGGCCATGTACGCGCTCAACCTGCTCGACATGGCGATCATCCTGGCGCTGCACGACCGCACCTACGAGGACATGGCCACCAAGTTCTTCGAGCACTTCACGTACATCGCGGAGGCGGCGTACCGGCAGGGGCTGTGGGACGAGGAGGACAGCTTCTTCTATGACGTGCTACGCCTGCCGGACGGCCACCGGGTGCCGCTGAAGGCCCGCTCGATCGTCGGCCTGCTGCCGCTGGCGGCCACCACCCGGCTCACCTCGGAGACCCTCAACCGGCTTCCGGAGATCAACGCACGGGTCCGGTGGATGCTCCACCACCAGGGCGAGTTCGGCGACGTGATCAGCGCCCGGCGCCTCGGCGGCGCCGATCGGCGCCAGCAGCGCCTGCTCAGCATGGTCGGCCAGGACCAGCTGCTGCGCATTCTGGCGCGTCTGCTCGATCCCGAGGAGTTTCTTTCGCCGTACGGCCTGCGCACACTGTCCCGGGCGCACCTGGAGAAGCCGTTCACGGTGTCGCTCGGCGGCTCCGACTTCACCGTCGGGTACGAGCCCGCGGAGAGCACGAGCGGTCTGTTCGGCGGCAACTCCAACTGGCGCGGGCCGGTCTGGATGCCGGTGAACTTCCTGCTCGTCCAGGCGCTGCGCGAGTTCGCCGAGTTCTACGGTGACGACCTCAAGGCGGAATACCCGACCGGGTCGCAGTGCAAGGCCTCGCTCACCGAGATCGCCGATGACCTGTCCCGGCGGTTGATCGGGCTGTTCGTGCCGGGCGCCGACGGGCGGCGGCCGATCTACGGGTCGACCGAGCTGTTCCAGACCCATCCGGACTGGAAGGACCTGGTCGCCTTCCCGGAGTACTTTCATGGCGACAACGGTGCCGGGCTCGGCGCGTGGCACCAGACCGGCTGGACCGCCCTGGTCCTCGACCTGATCTTCGATCTGCACCGCTGATCTCGTTCGGGTGCCGGTCCGGGGCAGCGTGAGGTTGACACTTTCGCGTTGAATTGCGTGACAGCGCTCACGCGAGATGGGAAACGCATGCCCCGAACTGGAGTACCGGCCCAGCGCTCGCAGCCGGATCCCGGGTCACCGCACTGGGACCCGGACATCGTGGCGTCCGGGTCGGACGGCTTCCGGCTGAACGTGCCGAACGTGATCACCGCGCTCCGGACGATCGTCGCGGTCGGGTTCGCGGTCGCGGCGATCGTCGAGGCCAGCTGGCCTTTCCTGATCATCGCCTACGGCGTGTACTGGATCGGCGACATCCTGGACGGGCTGTCCGCCCGGATGCTGAACCAGGAGACCCGCTTCGGGGCGGTCTTCGACATCGTGTCCGACCGGGCCTGTTTCGCCCTGTGCGCCACCGGCCTGATGACGGTCCGGCCGGACGCGGCCCTGCCGATCGCGGTGTTCCTGCTGCACTTCCTGGTCCTCGACTGCCAGCTCAGCCTGGCGTTCCTGCGCTGGCCGATCGTCAGCCCGAACTACTTCTACGTGGTGCATCCGGGGATCTACCGGTGGAACTGGTGGCCGCCGGCGAAGGTGCTCAACACCACCGCGCTCGCCGTGGCGGTGCTGCTGCCGGTGCCGGCCTGGGTGGGCGTGCTGCTCGGGGTGGCCGCGATGGCGATCAAGGGCGTCTCGCTGGTCGCCGTGTCCCGCATCCCGCACGATGTCCGGCCCGCGGCGACAGAGGCGCCGCCGGTGCTGACGTGATCTCGGTCCTGGCCCTCACGTTCGCGGTCGGCTTCGTCTCGTCGTTCTACCCGGGCCTGCCGATCGAGCCGTACCTGATCGGGCTGATGGCCACCACCAGCCACAACGCGATCCTGATGGGCGCCGTCGCGGGGGCGGGGCAGACCTGCGGGAAGATGGGGATCTTCCTCGCCACCAGGGGAGCGGTGCGGGTCCCGGCGCTGCGGAGCTGGATCGGCAGGCGCAAACAGGAGCAGGTGGCCGCCGAGGCGAAGGGGGATCCCGGGCGCTGGTGGTCGCGGTGGGCCCGGCGGGCGAGCGCGTGGGCCCGGCGGATGATGCCGCTGGACAAGCCGATGCTGGCCGCGCCGGTGATCCTGCTCAGCGCGTTCGTCGGGATCCCGCCGCTGCTGTTGATGACCTTCGCCGCCGCGGCGACCCGGATGCGGTCCTGGGTGTTCCTGACCGTGTGCCTGGTCGGGCGGTCGGCGCGGCTGATCCTGATCGCGTTCACCCCGGCCGCTGCGGGGTTTCTGATCGCCTGACCCCGCGCGGCTGGTGGAATGGGCCGATGACGGGGATCGAAGCAACCACACATGTGCGGCTGGCGCGGCCGAGCCGGGACCTGGCCGCGGCCGAGCGGTTCTACGTCGGCGGGCTGGGGCTGGAGGTGCTCTACCGGGCCACTGCCGGCGGCCCCGGCGAGCACGACCTGCTGATGGTCGGCCGGGCCGGTGCCGCGTGGCACCTGGAACTCGTCGCCGGACCGGAGCCCTGCCCCTCGGCGCAGGACCTGCTGGTCCTCTATCTGGACGGGCCGGTGCCGGAGGAGCTGCTGGACCGTCTGGTCGCCGCCGGCGGCCGGCGGGTGTCGCAGGGGCCGTACTGGGATCAGTGGGGTGTCACGATCGCCGACCCGGACGGGTACCGCCTGGTGCTCTCGACCAGGCGGTGGCACAACGTCCCTCTTTAGGCTCGGGCCACGATCTCCTCGGCCACGTGACGCAGCTGCCCGTGGTCGGGGTGGAAGCCGGCCGCGATGTCCGGGTGCAGGCCGGCTTTCGCCTGATCCAGGAGCATGTCGGTCACCTGCTCCACGCTCTCCCCGGCGTACTTCTGTCTGATCTTGACCGTCGCTGCCTGCAGCGCAGAGCTCAGCTGTTCCTCGAGTGGGCCGCGGAGCTTCTCCTCCACGGGATTGAGCGATTGCGGGTCGAGGGTGATGTGCGGCTCGGACATGGTTCCCTCCCGGTCATGCGGCGACGCGGGGCGGGATACCCGTCCGCGCGGCTGCTGTAAACCCTGTTCACTCATCAGTGGAACAGTTCTAGAACTGTGTGCTATAACTCTAGCACTGTTCTAGAACTCTTGGGGGTTGTCGTGGACCAGTTGGCACGTGCCGACGCCCGCCGTCCGGCGGGGCTCGGCCGATTCGGGGAGTACGGCGGACGATTCGTCCCGGAGTCTCTCGTGCCCGCCTGTGACGAGGTCGAACAGGCCTTCACCTCAGCATGGGCGGACCCGGCGTTCCGCGCGGAGTTGCATCACCTGCTGTCCGTCTATGTGGGGCGGCCGACCCCGCTGACCCCCGCCGTGCGGCTCTCCGCGGAACTCGGCATCACGCTGCTGCTCAAACGTGAGGACCTCGCCCACACCGGCTCCCACAAAATCAACAACGTGCTCGGCCAGGCGCTGCTGGCACGGCGGATGGGCAAACGGCGCCTCATCGCCGAGACCGGCGCCGGCCAGCACGGCGTCGCCACCGCCACGGCCGGCGCGCTGCTCGGCATGGACGTCACAGTGTTCATGGGTGCCCGCGACATCGAACGCCAGGAGCTGAACGTCTTCCGGATGAAGATGCTCGGCGCCGAGGTGGTGCCGGTGACCGCGGGCAGCCGCACCCTCAAGGACGCCACCAGCGAGGCGTTCCGGCACTGGGTGACCGCGGTCGAGAACTCGTACTACTGCCTCGGCTCGGCGCTGGGCCCGCACCCGTACCCGTGGATGGTTCGGCAGTTCCAGCGGGTCATCGGCGACGAGGCGCGCGCCCAGGCCGACGGCGTCCCCGACTATGTGGTGGCCTGCGTGGGCGGCGGCTCCAACGCGGCCGGCACCTTCGCCGGGTTCCTCGACACCCCGGCCCGGCTGGTCGGCGTCGAGGCGGCCGGCGGCGCCGCGATCAGCGCCGGACGCGACGGGGTGCTGCACGGATTCCGGTCCAAGGTGCTCCAGGACTCCGACGGGCAGATCAGCGAGGCACACTCCATCTCGGCCGGCCTGGACTACCCGGGCGTCGGACCGGAACACGCCGACCTGGCCGCGACCGGCCGCGCCGTCTATGTGACAGCCGACGACGAGGCGGTGCTGGCGGCCACCCACCGGCTGGCCCGCGCCGAAGGAATCCTGTGCGCGCTGGAGTCCGCGCACGCGGTGGCCTGGGTGCTGGCCGCCGCCGCGGACGGAACCATCCCGCGCGGATCGACCGTGGTGCTCACGCTCTCCGGCCGCGGCGACAAGGACATGGCGACCCTGATGGAGCGGTCATGAAGATGCTCGTCCCCTACATCACCGCCGGCGTCACCCCGGACTGGACCGACCTGCTGCGGGCCGCGGCCGGCGCCGGCGCCGACGCCATCGAGGTCGGGCTGCCGTTCTCCGACCCGACCATGGACGGCCCGGTTGTCCAGCAGGCCTCCCACCAGGCGCTGAGCCGGGGCGCGACGACCGCCGGAATCCTCGCCGAGCTGTCCCGCCTCGAGCTGGGGGTGCCGCTGATCGCCTTCACGTACGCGAACCTGGTGGTCCATCGCGGCGCCGCAACCTTCTGCGCGGACCTGCGCGGCGCCGGTCTCACCGCGCTGATCGTGCCCGACCTGCCGATCGACGAGGCCGGGCCGGTCGGCGCGGCGGCCGCCGCCCACGACATCGACCTGGTCCTGCTGGCCTCACCGGCGACGCCGCCGGCCAGGCGGCGGGAGATCGCCCGGCAGAGCAGAAGCTTCGTGTACGCGGTGAGCGTCATGGCCCCCACCGGTGAACAACGGTCGTTGAACGCGACGAGCCGGGACCTGGTCGAGGGGCTGAAACGGGAGACCGACCTGCCGGTGGTCCTCGGCTTCGGCATCTCGGGCGCCCGCCAGGCCGCCGCGGCCTGCGCCTACGCGGACGGGGTGGTGGTCGGTTCCGCCCTCATGCGCCGCGTCCTGAACGGCGCGGGCCCCGCCGGCGTCGCCGCCCTGATCGCCGAGATGCGCACCGCCATCGACGCCTGACGACGCAAGACACAGATGGGCCGGTGGCCCAAGGAGAGGCTCTCGATCGCCTTGGACCACCGACACTGTCTCGCTACCCGCTTATGGCCTGACTAATCACCCATTCGTGGGCCGGTCGGAACTTTTGCCTCCGCACCGAGCAGAGAAGGCAGGAGATCCCGCAGCACGTCGACCCCGTCGCGGCTCAACACCGACTCGGGATGGAACTGCACCCCCGCGAAGCCCGCCCCGCGCACCGCGTGCACCGTCCCGTCCGCAGCGTCCCGCGCCACCGAGACGGGACCGTACCCGCCGGCCGCCGCCTCCGGGACCAGGGACGAGGCGGCCACGGCGGAGAAGCTGGAGTAGAACCCGACCCGCCGCACCTTCCCGAACAACTCCACGTCGCGGGCCACCCCTTGATAGGGCGACTCCCGCCGCACCAGCGGCAACCCCAGGAGCGACGCCAGCACCTGATGCCCGAGGCACACTCCCAGGACCGGCCGCCCTTGCGCCAGCAGCGACGCGACCAGCGACCGCAACGCCAGGATCTTCGGCGATGTCGCCGACGACGGGTCCCCTGGCCCCGGGCCGACCACCACCAGGTCCGCGGCCGGCACCGGCGCCGTCCACGGCACCACCGACACCGCCATGCCGAGCGCCTTCAGCTGGTGGGCCAGCATCGCGGTGAACGTGTCCTCGGCGTCCACGATCACCACCGTCCGCCCGCGCAGCGCCGGCACCTCCAGCGCCCTCGGCGCCCGGGAGTCCAGCCAGAACCGGGCCAGCTGGTCGTTGCGGGACGCCAGCAACGCCTCGACCGAAGGGGACTGTGCGCTCACCCGTACCCCCGAACGGGTTGGGGCCGGCACCGCACCCAGCGCGGCCAGCACGCCCGCCGCCTTGGTGTGTGTCTCCGCCACCTCGCCCGCCGGCGTCGAATGCCGGACCAGCGTCGCGCCGACCGGCACCCGCAGGGCGCCGTTCGGCGAGATCTCCGCCGTCCTGATCAAAATCGGCGCGTCGAGCGTGTCCCCGTCGATCAGCGCGAGCACCCCGGCGTAATACCGCCGTCCGCGCCGTTCGTGCCGGGCGATCACCCGGCACGCGTTCTCGATCGGGCTGCCGGTCACGGTCGGCGCGAACATGGTCTCGCGCAGCACTTCCCGCATGTCCAGCGAACCGCGCCCGGCCAGCAGATATTCGGTGTGGGTGAGGTGTGCCATCTCTTTGAGGTACGGCCCGGCGACCTGCCCGCCGTGCTCGGCGACCGTGGCCATCATCTTGAGTTCCTCGTCGAGGACCATGTAGAGCTCCTCGATCTCCTTGGGGTCGCGCAAGAAGTCGAGCAGCGATCCGGAGCCGTGCCGGTACGTGCCGCTGATCGGATTCATCATCACGATGCCGTCGGAGACGCTCACGTGCCGTTCCGGGGTGGCGCCGACCAGCGTCCGGGTGCCGGTGTGCACGAGGAACGTCCAGTACGTGCCCTGTTCGGAGGCGAGCAGCCGCCCGAAGGCCGCCCGCGCCGCATCCACCGGGTCACCCTCGACCGTCGCCTCGTAGACGCGGTGGATCACGAAGTTGGCGCCTTCGCCGCGGCCGATCTCGTCGCGCAGCACGTCTTCGACGACGGTCGCGTACTCCTCGTCGGAGAGGTCGAACGCGCCGCCACGCAGGGTGAGCGGTCCGGGCGGGAAGTCGGACCGGGGCCGCTTCTCCGACGACGTGATCAGCAGGCATTCGAGCGGCGCGCCGTCGTCGACGCAGTCGAAGCCGCGTTCGGTGATCTGGCGGTAAGGGATCACCGCGAGGGTGCGTCCGGCAGGGATCTCGGCGAGCGTCGCCACGGTGACGACGTCGCCGGTGAGCACCTCGACGTGGTCGGCGCCGTCGCGGTGCAGCAGGGCGAAAGGCATGGGTCCTCTTCCGGGTCTCGGCGGCGCCGACCGAGTCCGGCCATGCAGAACGGCCGCCTCGGTGGAGGCGGCCGCGGTGTCTTACGCGCGGGGGATGGGGCCGCCTGTCAGGCGGGCCACCACATGGTCAATCTCGCGCGCATGCCGGTGAGCTTACGGTCCGTCGCGGTTCAGCGGAAGTACGTCTCACACCTCGAACGCCGCCCGGACGGCCGTGCGGGCCCACCGCATCCGCCCGATGGCGCAGTCCGGGTGCTCGCCGAACTCCTGCGCCACCAACTCCGCGCAGCCGTTCTCCCCGAGCCGGCCGACCGTGGCGCGTACGGTCTCCCGGATCACCTCGGGCGTCGGTTGCTGGGAGCGCTGCAGGTGGGAGGCGAAGAGCGCGTCACAGCGTACGTCGTCCATCAGTGCGGTCATCGGTTCCTTCCCCGTCAATCGATGCCTGATGTCCAGGACACCGCTTCGAGGATGCGGCGCGGGCGCGACCCGGGTGCGGACGGGTTGCGCGCACATTCCCGCAGAGCACCCACCTGCCCGCCCGCAACGGGCTATCGTCCCAACAGGTAGTGAATCGCATCGGGGGGAGCTGCCGTGACGACGGTCCTGGTGGCCGACGATGACGCCGACATCCGCGACCTGGTGGCGTTCAAGCTGGAACAGGCCGGCCTGGAGGTCATCACCGTCGGAGACGGCCAGGCCGCCGTCGAGGCCGCGCGCGCCCATCACCCGGAACTCGCGGTGCTGGACGTCTCGATGCCGGGGCTCTCCGGCATCGACGTGTGCCGGATGCTGCGGGGCGATCCGTCCACCGCCGGTATGTTGATCATCATGCTGACCGCGCGGGTGCAGGAACAGGACGTCGAGGGCGGGTTCAGCGCGGGCGCCGACGACTACGTGACGAAGCCGTTCAGCCCGCGCGAACTGGTGTCCCGCATCCAGGCCCTGCTGACCCGCGCCCGCACCTAACCGTTCGCGGCCTCGACCAGTTTCTGGAGCACCTCCGGCCGCAGCGGGCTGCCCGGGAACTTCGCCATCCGGCTCAGCGGCAGGCTGCCCAGCATCATCAGCATGTTCGGGTCCACCACCATCGGCGCCATCCCGGCCCCTTCGGCGACCGCCGAGGTGAACGCCTCGCCGAGCAGCTCCGCGCCGCGCGGGTCGGCGAACCACTCACCCACGCTGGAGTCCGCGGTCAGCGGGATCCGCGCCGGGTCACCGGTCACCGCGACGGCGACCGCCGACCGGATGTCCCGCGACGACGCGCCGACCTCGACCGTGTACTCACCCTCCTCGACCACCCAGCGGCCCAGCCGGGTCTCCCAGTAGGCCAGGTCGTCGCGCTCGACGGTGAGCACCACCTCCTCGGTGGCGCCGGCCGCGATCGCCACGTTCGCGAACGCCTTCAGCTCCCGCGGGGCGCGCCGCACCTTCGAACCGGGCAGGCTGACGTACGCCTGGACCACCTCACGCCCGTCCCGGGAACCGGTGTTGGTGACCTCCACCCGGATCTCGATGCCGTCCGGGCCGGCCGCCACGTCCATGGTCCCGTAGGAGAACGTCGTGTAGGAGAGCCCGAACCCGAACGGGTACGCCACCTCCTGCTCCCGGGCGTCGAAGCCGCGATAGCCGATGTGCAGGCCCTCGCCGTACCGGACGTGCCCGTGTTCGCCGGGGAAGTCCAGGTACGACGGGTGGTCGGCGAGCTTCACCGGGATCGTCTCGGCGAGCCGCCCGGACGGGTTGACCCGGCCGAACAGCACGTCCGCGATCGCGCTGCCGCCGGCCTGGCCGAGCAGCCAGCCCTCCAGCAGCGCGGGCACCGCCGAGTCCCACGGCTTCGTCGCGATGACCGCGCCGTTGGAGAGCACCACGACGGTGCGCGGGTTGGCCTGCGCCACCCGCTCGATCAGGGCGAGCTGGGCGGCCGGCAGGTCGAGCGAGGCGCGGTCGGCGCCCTCGGTCTCGTGCACGCTGCCCACGAAGACGATAGCGACGTCGCTCTCCCGGGCGGCCGTCTCGGCCTCGGCGATCAGCGCGGCGTCCGGCGCCTCGTCCTCGGCCGTGTAACCGGCGGCGAACCGGACCGTCGCGCCGGTCGATGCCTGAATCTCGGTGAGCGCGTCGTCCAGCCTGGTCGGCGTGATCTGCGAGCTGCCGCCACCCTGGTAACGCGGGGTGCGGGCGAACTCGCCGAGCACAGCCACCGACGTGCCCTCGGCGGGCAGCGGGAGCAGGTCATCGTCGTTCTTCAACAGCACGATCGCCCGGCCGGCGATCTCCCGGGCGAGCGCGTGGTGCGCTTCGGCGTCATAGCCGCCGGCCGGGCGCTCCCCAGCCTTTTCGATCATTTGCTGTACGCGCTCCGCGCTCCTTCTCAGCAAGGCCGGGTCGAGCTGTCCCGCCTCGACCGCCGCCACCAGCGCCCGGTCGCCGTCCTCGTCCGGGCCCGGCATGGTCAGGTCGAGGCCGGCCGCCACCGACCTGACCCGGTCCACCACGGCGCCCCAGTCCGAGACGACCAGGCCCTCGAAGCCCCACTCGTCGCGCAGCACCTCGGTGAGCAGCCAGTGGTGCTCGCTCGCATACACCCCGTTGACCTTGTTGTAGGCGCACATCACGGTCCACGGCTGGGCCCGGGTGACCACCCGCTGGAAGGCCCGCAGATAGATCTCACGCAGCGTGCGCTCGTCGACGTCGGCGCTGACCCGCATCCGGTCGGTCTCCTGGCTGTTCACCGCGAAGTGTTTGAGGGACGCGCCGACGCCCCGGCTCTGCAGGCCGCGCACCCACTCGGTGGCGAGCACCCCGGTCAGGATCGGGTCCTCGGAGAAGTACTCGAAGTTGCGGCCGCCGAGCGGGCTGCGCTTGAGGTTGATGCCCGGTCCGAGCAGCACGGCCACGTCCTGGGCGCGGCATTCGTCGCCCAGCGCCTCGCCCATCCGGCGCAGCAGGCCGGGGTCCCAGGTGGAGGCGCTCGCCACGGCCGGTGGGAAGCAGGTCGCCGGGACGCCGGCCAGCAGGTCACCGCTGGCGGCCTGCATCCGGACGCCGTGCGGGCCGTCGGTCACGGTGACGGCGGGCAGACCGGCCGACTCCACCGCTGTGGTGTGCCAGAAGTCGCTGCCGCTGGTGAGCGCCGCCTGTTCCGCGGGGGTGAGCTGCATGTCGCGCGTCCCTTACCCTAGTACCCACTACTTAGTACCCACTAAGTAGTAACTGCTCTGTAACATAGCGATGCCCCGGGGTCCCGGCAAGGGGTTGCTGATCGGAAAGGCGCTGTGAAACCGCTGGTAGGAACGATCTTGTGAAGGCCGCCCCGCCACGTCGCGAACGGTCCCGGCTGCCCGCCGCCGAGCGACGTCACCAGATCCTCGAGGTCACCACCCGGCTGATCGCCGAGCGCGGCTTCTGGGGCCTGTCGATGCAGGACGTCGCGGACGTCTGCGGCGTCACCGTGCCCGGCCTGCTGCACCACGTCGGCTCCAAGGACAGCCTGCTCGTCGCGGTACTGGAGCATCGGGACGAGGCTGACGCCACGTCGCTGGCCGCCGAACTCGAGATCGCGCCGGAACAGATCCGGTCGGCCGCCGCCGACGTGATCACCCTGCCTCAGGTCTGCTCGGCCCTGGTCCGGCGCAACGCCGGGCAGCCCGAGATCGTCCGGCTCTTCGCGGTCCTGGAGGCCGAGTCGCTGGCCCCCGACCACCCGGCGCACCAGTTCTTCCACGAACGCCAGCGGCGCACTCTGCAGACGTTCGCGGCGCTCGCCACCGGACACGCCGCGGAGCCCGCCGCGCTGGCCGGGCAGGTGGTCGCGATGATGGACGGCCTGCAGATCCAATGGCTCCGGGAACCCGGCCGGATCGACCTGGTCGCGGCCTGGGACGCGGCCGCCGCACGCCTCTTCGCCGACTGGCGCTGACCGATTCCGCCCAGCCCCACCCCTGGACCCACCCCCAGAGCCATCCCAGAGGCTTGAAGATCCCCGCCGGAGGCAAAGCCCGCCGCAGGCGAATCAGCTTCCTCCCCGAACTCCCGGACGCGCCCCGGTCCGGCACCCAGACCGGGCCGGGCTGGGTGGCGCGGCGCCCGGTTGGGTTGGAGCTGGGTGGCGCGGTGCCCGGTCGGGTTGGGGCTGGGTGGCGCGGTGCCCGGTCGGGTCGGGACGCCGAACTCGGTCAGGGTTGCGGCTGGGGGGCGCCGAGCCAGTCGCGGACCTGGGCGGTCTCCTCGTCGGTCAGCGCGATCGACGCCGCCTCGGCACGGTTCAGCACGTTGTCCGCGAAGGCGCCGGCGATCTCCTCGGCGGCCGGTGCGGGCTGCCGGTAGAGCGGGGCGCCGCCGAACGCCGTGCCCCGGGTGACGAAGGCGATCGCCGCTCGGCTCACGTCGACACCCTGCTCGGCCAGCTTGTCGCGGGCCCACCGGGTTGCCTCGGTCAGGTTGAAGTGGTGGCTGGCGGCGTAGTCGGCGAGGGCCTTGTACACCGACGGCCACATCTCCTGGGACAGCCGGGGCAGGCTGAGCAGTGAGCTGAGCCGGCCCACCGCCTCCGGGGCGGCGCCGGCCACGCCGGCCGACTCGGGCGGGTCGTGCCGGTCGTCGTCCCAGACGAAGTGGTGCGAGAACTTGGCGTGCGGCAGGTGCAGGCTCTCCAGCGCGCGGACGAAGCCGCCGTAGCTGAACCAGTTGGTCTGGTCGACGCCGGTGCCGAGCTGCCGGCGCAGGTCGTGGGCGAGCGAGGCGAGGTTCAGCGGGCCGGGCGCCGCGTTGTACCGCCAGCGGACCAGGTCACGGAACTGCTCGTAGGTGACCGGGGCTTCCGGCTCGCCGGAGTCGCCGATCGTGGTGTCCCCGACGGCGGGTTCGTCGTCGATGTCGACCGGCTCGCCCTGCACCAGCTCCAGGAGTTCCTGGCTGGTGATGAGGCGGTCGGCGACCGCGATGAAGGCCTCGGCCGCGTCCGACGGCGAGACGATCGTGGTGCGCCGGTCGGACCGCCGCAGGCGGACCAGCAGCGGCGTCATGTCGGAGTCGCCGGAGGCGATCACGAACTCCTCGTACGTCACCGGGTCGGCGAGCGCGTCCACGGCGTCGACCACCATTCGGATGTCGGCCGCGTTCTTGGTGTGCGTGAGGCGGGGGCAGTCGATCACCTCGAAGCCGGCGTTGACGAAGAACGGCCGGAACTGCGAGTAGTACAGGCGGGGCTGCCCGGCCGTGGGGTCCGGGTGCGGCACCCAGCCGCCCGGGTTCATGTAGCACCGGACGATCAGCCAGCGGCGCGGGCCGTCCACGGTCAGCGTGGTGGTGAGCCGGGACAGCCAGGCCCCGGGCTCCTTGGCGAACTGGATCGCCACGTCCGGGTCCTGCTTGATCAGTCCGCTGAACACGTTGTCGAAGTCGAGATACAGAGCAGCGCGTACGCGGGCCATGACCGAAACCTACCGTGCCGGGCCGGGCCCGGTGACCAGGCCCGGCGTACGGGGTTCAGGGACGGCGGCCGCGGACGCCGGCGACCAGGGCCACGCCGGCGGCGGCGAGACCCACCTGGATGGCCAGCTCGATCCAGTCGATGCCGGGGGTGTCGTCCACGCCGACCGCGGCGGCCAGGAAGGTGCCCAGCAGGGCGGCGACGACACCGATCAGCATGGTCAGCCAGATCGGGATGTTCTGCTTGCCGGGCAGGACCAGGCGGCCGAGCGCGCCGATGATCAGACCGATGACGATGGCGGTGAGGAAACCGGTGACTTCCATTGCAGCTCCTTGAGTGGGGTGGATGCGCCCCCCGGTGTTCCCGGGCATCGACCCTCGCCAAACGTGCGCGCGATCTCAGCGTGGCCCGCCGGTGCCCCGGGCGTCCCGGCCATGTGGACGATCCCGGATCATCCGGTCATGCCGGCGCCCCGGCCGTTGCCGGTGCTGAGGAACGTGGTGCCGGGCAGGCCGCCGTCCGCCCGCCGCGCCGCCCGCGCCCCGGAGTCGTCGACCGACCGGAAGCTGCGCTCCGACCAGCCGTCTTCCTGCCAGCTGTTGTTGTCCGCCTCGGCCCGCCGGGACAGGCCGTGCCTGCCCTGGTCGTTGCCGACGGAGACGTTGAAGCGCAACACGGCCGGTGCGGTGGCCAGCGCGAAGCCGAGGTTCACGTTGCGGTACGCGGTGTTGTTGCTCAACTCGACCGCGGCGGTGTTGCCCTCGTCGACGAAGCCGTGTCCGTCGTTGCGCCACGACGCGTTGTGCCGCAGCCGGTGCGCGGCGGCCGCGGGCGGGTCCCCGCCGCCGACCGCGAAGCCGTTCGCCCCGTTGCCGAACGACCAGGTGTACTGCACCGTCACCGGACTGCCGAACGCGCCGAGGTTCACCCCGTCGCCGCCGTTGCGGAACGAGCGGTTGCCGCGCAGCAGGTTCCCGTCGCCGTCGCCGAACTGCACGGCCAGACCGGAGCCCCGGTTGTCGTGGAAGTCGCTGTCCAGCACCTGGTTGCCGGCGGTGCCCTCGTCGCGCAGCATCAGGCCGGAGCCGTTCGCGCCGTGCACCGAGATCCGCCGGAAGACATTGTTCTTACAGGCCAGACAGGTGTACGCCGCATCGCGCGCCCCGCTGACCTCGAGGTCCCGCACGGTCCAGAAGGACGAGCGGTGAGTGATCGCCCACTCGCCCGCCGGGAGCGCCGAGGCGTCGATGACGGCCCGCTCGGCGCGGTACCCGCTGAGCGTCACGCGCCGCGTCGCCGTCCCGCTCGTCGTGATCTCGAGCGGGCTGGTGGGCCGGTGGGTCCCGCCCCGGAGCGCGATCGTCTGGCCGGCCTCGACCTCCGCCAGCGCCTTGGCCACGGACCGGTACGGCCGGGCCAGGCTGCCGTCGCCGTCGTCCGAGCCGTCCGGTGCCACGTAGATGTCGGCCCTTCGCACGCCGGTCCCCCCGGCCGCGCCCGCGGTGGGAGCGGCCCGGCTGGTGACGGCCGACGACGGGCCCGGGCTGACCGCCGCCGACGGGCGGGGCGAGAAGGGCGGCGCGGCGGGCGCGGTCACCGGCGGCGGGGCGACCGCCGCCGGCGTCTGAGTCTCGAGCGGCGTGTGCACCACCGCGTACGCGAGACCGCCGCCCACCGCGACTGTCACCGCGGTGGTCGCGGCCAAGGTCTGGTGCTGCACCAGCGAGGTGACGTGCGCGACCAGCGAGGCGCCGGACGCGGCCGCCGGCGCGACCGCCGCGCCACCGTGCAGGGTGGACTGCAGCCCGGCCAGCAGCGCGGCCGGCACCGGCAGGGCGGCGACCCCGAGCAGCAGCCGTTCCGGGGCGATCAACCCGCGCTGGTGGGCGCGGCAGTGCGGGCAGTCCCGGACGTGCCGGGCCAGGCGCTTGCGCCAGACCGAGTCGACGGTGCCGTCCCAGGACCGGACCAGGCCGGACAGCTCCGGGCAGAGTGGCCTGGCCCGCAGCGCGCGGACCACGCCGCGGCTCAGGTCCAGTTGGGCCTTCATCCGTTGCACCCGCACCGCGGCGTGCTTCGGCTTCACGCCCAGGGCGGCGGCGATTTCGGCGCGGGTCAGGGCGCCGGCGGCCTCCTGCCACCAGAGCGCCAGCAGCCGGCGGTCGGCGTCCTCCAGCCAGCGGCCGGCCTCGGCCAGCTCGCGCCGCTGCTCCGCGGCGACCAGCTCGGCGGTGGTCCGCTCGGCGAAGTCACCGCCCGGGTCGGGCACGTCGACCGGCTCCGGGTGGCGGCGGGACAGCGTCATCTTGCGGGACCGCAGGTGCATCTGCACCCGGCGGTACGCGATGGCGATCAGCCAGGACCGGAACCGGCCGGGGTCGCGGAGCGAGTCGAGGCCGCGGATGGCGTGGAGCATGGTGTCCTGCACCAGGTCGTCGACGTCCGGGTGGCCGGCGAGCGCCCGGCCGATGATGTTGTAGATCAGCGGGAGGTGCCCGGTGACGAGCTGGTCGAGAGCCGCCGTGCTGCCGGCCTGTGCGGCGCGGACGAGGTCCGCCACGTCGTCCGCGACCGCGGTCTGACTCTCCGGCACCGTCCGCTCTCCTCGTCCCGGCGCATCGAAGGTCATCCCTGGACTCGTTCAAGCTCGAGCCCATCACCTGCGACAACGCTCCACTGGTCGATGATCGAGCCGTATCGTGGCACAGGCCCCGAGGGCTGTAAAGCAGCGGTGGTCACGCTCCCATGGGAAAAGTGTTGTCCGTGGGAGCCGTCGGCAACTACTGGCTGTGCTGACCGACTTTTGTCGTACCCCCGGCTTAGGCTTCGCTCGTGAGGGCTTTGTTCGTGCGGTCTCGTTCGTGAGAGCCCCCTTGTTCATGAGAGCCCCCTCGTTCATGAGAGCCCAGCCCAGCATCCTGCACGTCGACCTGGATGCGATGTTCGCCGCCGTCGAGCAGCGCGACAAGGTCTCGCTGCGCGGGCGGCCGGTGGTCGTCGGTGGGGTGGCCGGCCGCGGCGTCGTGTCGACCGCGTCCTACGAGGCGCGGGTCTTCGGCGTGCGCTCGGCGATGCCGATGGCCCAGGCGCGCCGGCGCTGCCCGCCCGGCACCGCATATCTGTCGCCCCGCTTCGCCGCCTATCAGCGCACCAGCGCGGTGGTGATGGCGCTGCTGCACGAGGTGACGCCGCTCGTCGAGCAGGTCAGCATCGACGAGGCGTACCTCGACCTGGCCGCGGCCGGCCACGATCTCAGCGTGCCCGGCGTCACCGAGCTGGGCCTGCGCGTGAAACGCGAGATCGCCGCCGCCACCGGTGGCGTCACCGGGTCGGTCGGCATCGCGTCCTCCAAGCTGCTCGCCAAGATCGGCTCCGAGCTGCGCAAGCCCGACGGGCTCACCGTGGTGCCGGCCGGCGAGGAGCTCACGGTGCTGCATCCGCTGCCGGTGGGCACGCTGGGCGGGGTCGGCCCGGCCACCGAGCAGCGCCTGCACCGCGCCGGGGTGCGGACGGTCGGCGACCTCGCCGCGGTCGCGCTGGAGGACCTGATCGACTGGTTCGGCATCGCACACGGCGGCGGGCTGTACCGGCTGGCCCGCGCCCAGGACGACCGGCCCGTGGTGGGGGAACGGGAGGCCAAATCGGTGTCGGCCGAGGAGACCTTCGACGTCGACCTCACCAACCCGGCGGCGCTCGCCCGCGAGCTGGACCTGCTGTCGGCGCGGGTGGCCGGGCGGTTGCGGGCGGCCGGGATCACCGGGCGGACGGTGAACATCAAGGTCCGCCACCACGACTTCACCACGGTGACCCGGGCGATCACCCGCGACCAGCCGACCGACGACCCGCGGCTGGTCGCCCAGCTGGCCCGGCGGCTGCTCGCCGAGGTGGACACCTCGGCCGGGATCCGGCTGCTCGGGGTCGGTGTGTCGACGCTGGCCGACTTCGCCCAGGACGACCTGTTCTCGGCGGACGACCTGCTCGCCGACTTCGTGGAGGACTACCGCTCGGGCCTGCGCGGCGAGGTGGACGGGCCGCCGGAGGCGAGCATGCTCCCGGTGCCGGCCGGGCCGGCCACGACTGCGCCGGACGGGCAGCCCGATCCGGCGGGACCGTCCGCGGTGGCCGGCCCGACGTGGCGGCCGGGGCAGGACGTGTGGCACGACGACCACGGCGCGGGCTGGGTGTGGGGCAGCGGGCTGGGGCGGGTCACGGTCCGCTTCGAGGGGCCGCACACCGCGCCGGGGCCGGTGCGGACGTTCGCGGTCGACGACCCGGCGCTGCGCCCCGGCGACCCGCCGGACTGGACCACGCCACCCGGCGGCCCGCCGGACCCGACGACACCGCTCGGCGGCACACCGCATGCGACCGCGCCGCTGGGCGGGTCGCCGGACTCAACCACGCCGCCGGGCGGGTCGCCGGACTCAACCACGCCGCCGGGCGGGTCGCCGGACTCAACCACGCCGCTGGGCGGGTCGCCGGACTCAACCACGCCGGCGGGCGGTTTGCCGGAACCGGCCACGCCGGCCGGCGGCTCGCTGGGTCCGGCCACTTCGCTCGGCGGCTCGCTGGGTCCGGCCGCGCCGGCCGGCGGCTCGCGCGCGGAGGGCGTACCGGACGGGTCGCATCTGTCGTGGCCGGGATGAAACGGCCCGGCGCCGAACCGCCGGGTGATCGCGACCAGGATCGCGCCGCCGGCCGTGACAAGGACCGCGCGGCTGGTGGGGGCGGACGGGCGCGGCGGCCGCAGCCGCTTCCGGGAACCGGTAACCTGGCCCCCCTGGTGGCGGCCATGCGGGCGGCGGGTCTCGCGGTGGAGCTGCGATCGTCGCTGCGGGCGGACGTGTCCGGGGCGGCGGGGCTGGCGATCTATCGGGTCGTGCAGGAGTCGCTGGCCAACGCGATGAGGCACGCGCCGAGGGAGCGGATCCTGGTCGAGGCCGAGGAGGAGGACGACGGGGTGCTGGTGTCGGTGACCAACCGGCTGCCGGCCGGCTTCCGGCCGACGGCGGGCGGGCACGGGTTGCGGACCGTGCGGGCGCGGGCGGCGGCCGCCGGCGTGCAGGTGGAGTTCGGAGCCGAGGCCGAGAACTGGCGGGTGACGGCCTGGCGGGGCCGGGACGCGGCCCAGCCGGACTGACTCCGGGAGTGGGCGATGCCCGGGTGTGCGGATGATGCACGTCCGGGGCCTTGATCGGTATTTGCCGATGTGGGCGGGGTTGGCAACCGAGAAGCCGAGCGGTACGAACAGTGCCAGAGGGGTACGTGTGCCGCCTGTCTGCCCCGAGGAGACCCTCATGACCGCAGTCGCCCCGCGTCCCGTGCAGACCCGGCCCTATCCGGTCCGACGTCAGGTGCGTGGCTCCTGGCTGGCCAAGACGATCAGGACCACGGACGCGAAGCAGATCGGCATCATGTACATGGCCACGTCCCTCGCGTGGTTCGTGCTCGGTGGCCTGATGGCGCTGATCATGCGGGCCGAGCTGGGCCGGCCGGGCATGCAGATGCTCTCCCCGGAGCAGTACAACCAGTTGTTCACCATGCACGGCACGATCATGCTGCTGTTCTTCGCGACGCCGATCGTCTTCGCGTTCGCGAATTTCGTGGTCCCGATCCAGATCGGCGCGCCGGACGTGGCGTTCCCCCGGCTGAACTCCTTCGCGTACTGGCTGTACCTGTTCGGCGGCCTGATCGCGTTCGGTGGGTTCCTGGTCCCGGGCGGCGCCGCGGACTTCGGCTGGACGGCCTACACGCCGTTGAGCACCTGGGACCACTCGCCGGGATACGGCGGCAACATGTGGGTGGTCGGCCTGGCGATCTCCGGTGTCGGCACCATCCTCGGCGCGGTCAACATGATCACCACGATTCTGTGCCTGCGCGCGCCCGGCATGACCATGTTCCGCATGTCGATCATGACGTGGAACATCCTGCTCACCAGCGTGCTGGTGGTGCTGGTCTTCCCGTTCCTGGCGGCCGCCCTCTTCGCCCTCGCCGCGGACCGGGTGCTCGGCGCGCAGGTCTTCAACGTGGACACCGGCGGGCCGATGCTCTGGCAACACCTGTTCTGGTTCTTCGGCCATCCCGAGGTCTACATCATCGCGCTGCCGTTCTTCGGGATCGTGACCGAGGTGATCCCGGTCTTCAGCCGCAAGCCGGTCTTCGGATACAAGACGCTGGTCGCGGCCACGATCCTGATCACGATGCTGTCGATGAGCGTGTGGGCGCACCACATGTTCGCCACCGGCCAGGTGCTGCTGCCGTTCTTCAGCCTGCTCAGCTATCTGATCGCGATCCCGACCGGGATGAAGTTCTTCGTCTGGATCGGGACGATGTGGCGCGGGCAGCTCAGTTTCGAGTCGCCGATGCTGTGGTCCCTCGGGTTCATGGTGACGTTCCTGCTCGGCGGCCTGACCGGAGTGCTGCTCGCCTCACCGCCGGTCGACTTCCACGTGCACGACAGCTATTTCGTGGTGGCCCACTTCCACTACGTACTGTTCGGCACGATCGTGTTCGCGGTCTTCGCCGGCATCTACTTCTGGTTCCCGAAGATGTTCGGCCGGATGCTCGACGAGAAGCTCGCCAAGCTGCACTTCTGGCTGACCTTCATCGGCTTCCACACCACGTTCCTGGTGCAGCACTGGCTCGGTGCCGAAGGCATGCCCCGGCGGTATGCGGACTATCTGCCCAGTGACGGGTTCACCACACTCAACATGGTGTCCACGGTCGGCGCGTTCATCCTCGGCGTCGCCACGCTGCCGTTCATCTACAACGTGTGGAAATCGTACCGAGCGGGTGAAGTGGTGACCGTGGACGACCCGTGGGGCCACGGCAACTCGCTGGAGTGGGCGACCTCGTCCCCGCCCCCGCTGCGCAACTTCGACCGGATGCCGCGGATCCGATCCGAGCGGCCGGCCTTCGACACCAAGTTCCCGGAGCTCGCGGCCGGCGGCCAGTCGGTGGCCGGTCCGCCGGAGGGCGGGGCACGCCCGCTGACCGAGGAATCCACTGGTGGAGCGACCTATCGGGAGGACACGTCGGATCGTTGATGCGCCGTCGCGGGTTCCGGCGGCGTCGGCGTAGGACCTGGCCGATCTCTGTACCGGTGGGCGGGCCGGCTGGCGGTGGTGCGGGTAGAACGGCGCGGGATCATGCGTGAGTGCCGGCTCAGCGGGCGGGCCGGCGGGGGTCAGGGTAGGAAATCGGGGAACGTGCGGGAAGGTGTCCAGCCCTGTGCGCGAGCGCGGGAGATGTCGAGGACGACAGGAGCGATGAGCTGCTCCAGCGCGTACCGCGAAAGGGTTGCCTCGCGATGGGTGACCCGCGCGATGCCGGTCGAGACCGCGGCGGCCGCGCGGGCCAAGGTGATCGGCAGGTGCCGGACCGGCACGCCGCAGGCCGCCGCGACCACCGCGTCGCGCCGGTAGACGGGCGCGTCAGCGATGTTGTACGAGCCGGGCGGCCAGGCGTGCGCCGTCAGGCAGGCGTCGGCGAGGTTCTCCACGGCGGTCAGACTGAGTGGAATGTCCGGTCCGGGCAGCAGGGCCCGGCCGCCGCGGACCGCCCGTCGCAGCCGCGGAAGCAGGTGCGGATCGCCGGGACCGTAGACGGCGCGCGGCCGCAGCACCACCGCCCCGGCGGCGAGAGCGAGGTGTTCCCCGGCGGCTTTGGTGCGACCGTAAGCGGTCAGCCCGCCGAGCGGATGGTCCTCCCGGATCGGGGTCGGGCCGGTCGGTGGGGCGTACACGCTGGCGCTGCTCACCCAGACGAGCGGTCGCCCGCCGGCGGCTTCGAGCAGGCGGGCGGTGCCGTCCACGTTGACTGCGCGGAACGCGGCTTCGGCGGCGCGGCCGGGTGGTGGGTCGCCCACCGCCGCGGCGAGGTGGACGATGAGGTCTGTTTCGGACAGGTCGGGGATCGTACGGCGGGCGTCCCAGTGCCGTGACACTCCGGTGGGACCTGGGCGGCGGCCCAGGCAGATCACCTTGGCGCCGGCGGCCGCGGCGGCTCGCGCGACGGCGGTCCCGCAGAATCCGCTCGCGCCGGTGACCGCGATCCGCAACCCGGCGAGAGCTGGACCGGTGGTCATCGGCCGGCTTCGACGATCAGGGTGGACCAGCCGGGGAGGGCGCTTCGGCGGTCCACCCGGGCGGTGACGATCACCGGGCGACAGGCGGCGAGCGCGGTCAGGGTGTCGGCGATCTGTTCCCGGGCGAGGCGGGCGCCGGGGCAGGCGTGCGGTCCCACGCCGAAGACGAGCTGGCTGATCTGTGGTGGTGCCGGATCCGCGGGGGACGGGTCGCGGCGGTGAGCTTCCACGGCGTGCCGTGCGGTCAGGATCAGTCGGTCACCACCGCGTACCGGGCAGCCGGCCACCGTGCCCGCCTCGGCGGCCACGCGGGGGAGCAGGGGGGTCGGGGCGGTGACCCGCAACAGTTCGGCGGTGAGCGCCGCTGGGTGGGACTCCGCATAGGACCAGAGGCCGGCGTCGGCACACCAGGCGGCCATCCGGGGGAGTGCGGCCACGGTGGTGTTGATCGCCGCGACCGCGAGCATGGCGGCCAACCCGCCGTCATCCGCCGGAGCTGCGGGGGAGACGGGCGGAGCTGCGGAGGAGACGGGCGGAGCAGCGGAGGAGACGGGCGCGGCAGCGGAGGAGGAGGCCGGCGGAGTGTCGGAGCCGGGTGGGCGGCCGGCGGTGATGAGGGCGGTCAGGTGGTCGGCGGCTCGGCGGGCTGCGCGGCGACTGCCCGGGCGGGGAAGTCCGGGCAGGTGTTCGCGGGCGCCGGTTGCGGCTGCGGCGCGGGCGGCCGAGGCGAGTTCGCGGGCGTCCACGTCGAGGCCGAGGAGTGCGGCGGCGGTGGTGCCGGCCAGTTCGGCGGCGAGATCGACCAGGTCGACCCGGCCGCCGGCGGCCAGCGGGGCGAGACGCCGGTCGAGCACAGCGGTCCAGATCGGGCGGAGGCGGGCGACGCCCTCGGCGCTCAGCGAGTCGGCGAGGGAGCGGCGGGTGCCGCGGTGGTCGTCGCCCTCCTGGTCGAAGAGGAGTCCGCCGCCGGTCAACCGGCCCGCGGCGCCGCCGGTCGTGCCCTCGGCGGTGCGATCCAGCGGCACCCGGGTCAGCCCGTCGACGAAGGCGGCCCGCGAGTGGGCGAGCACCACCCGGCCGAGGCGGGTGACCGGCCGGCGGCGGGTCACGGCGAGCAGCGCGAACAGCAGCGGATGGCTGTAGAGGTAGACCTTCCGATCGCGTCGCCGCGCGGCCCGCGATCGAGCCGCCCGCGTTCCGGGCGCGTTCGGATGCGGCAAGCAAGCAGGTGGGGGCGCGATGGCCGAGGCGCCGGGATGGTGCGCGGTGGAGGCGGGGTGGGGCGTCGCGGGGGTGGCCACCGAGGCGGCCGGTCGCGGCGGGGCGGGCCGCGTGTCGAGGTACGGCGCGGTGGGCCGGGTGCCGGGGTGGGGTGCGGCGGGGGTGGGCCGGGGTGTGGCAGGTGGTGGCACGGTCATCGGATGTGGACCTCGGCCGGGGTGGTGGGGCGGTAACGACGGTCCCAGTGCCAGAGGAGCGTTCGGCGGGGGCCCCAGGCTCGGAGGCGGCGCAGGCTGGACTCGACGACGAGGTCTTCGGCGCGGACGATGCGGTCGGTGTGGCGGCGGGCCCGGTTGAGCAGGGTGACGTCCTCGGAGCCGGCTTCCAGCGGCTCGCGGGCGGTCCCGCCGCAGGCCAGGTAGAGCTCGGCGGTCAGGGCGAGGTTGTGGCCGTGGATCAGGACGTACGGGGTGTGGAACTCGGGGGCACGATGCGCGCGCCGGAAGCGGCCGTAGAGGGCGGCGAGCCGGACGGCGGCGGGGAAGAGGTGGCGTTCCGGCCAGGTGGGGTGCTCGTCGCGGCGGGGGACGCTGCGGCCGCAGACCAGGTGGGCGCCGGCGGTGAGGTGGGCGCGGGCGGTGGCCACCCAGTCGGGCGCGGGGCGGCAGTCGGCGTCGGTGCGGGCCAGGAAGGTGGCGCCGTAGTCGATGGCGTACCGGAAACCGGTGTCGGCGGCGGTTCCGGCGCCACGTTCGGCTTCGGTCACCAGGGAGACCGGGAAACGCGCGGTGGTGGCGAAGCGGCGGACCACGCCGGGGGTGTCGTCGGTGGAGGCGTTGTCGACCACCACGAGGTGGAACGCGGTGTCCGTCTGGGCGGCGAGCGCGGCGAGGGTGGCGGGGAGCGAGACGGCCTCGTCGTAGGCGGGCACGATCACGGCGAACCCGAAGGAGGCCCCGGGGACGGTGCCGGCGGGAGTGCTCAAGGTCGTACCCCGAACCGGTTTCTCTGGTGTGGAATGCCGGCGGCGAGCGACGTGGCCGCGGCCCGGTCGGGTTTGCGGGAGCGGCCGGCCAGGGGGACCGGCGCGAAGAGCACGCGATCCGGGCGGGCCGTTCCCATCCGCCGCAGGGGGTCGCGCAGCGCGGCGCTGACCGTGGCCCGGTCGGCTCCGGGCGCGGTCTCGACGATGGCGACCACCTGTTCGTCGCCGTCGGTGGCGGGCACGCCGACCAGCACGGCCAGCGCGACGCCGGGCACGTGCAACGCGGGTTCGTAGAGGCCGGGATAGATGTTCTCGGCCCGCCGCAGGATCATGTCCTTGCTGCGGCCGCCGAGCACGACGCGGCGGCCGTCGAGGCGGGCGATGTCGCCGGTGGCCACCCAGTCGTGCGGGTCGGCGCCCAGGTACCGGTCGCAGACGCCGGCGCCGGCGAGCAGCAGCTGCCCGGTGTCGTCCAGCCGGGCCCGTACGCCGGGCAGAAGATCGCCGACCAGGTCGCCGGTGCCGTCGAAAGCGGACTTGGCGGTGGCTTCGACGGCGGCCGCGGGGAACACCTCGGTGAGGGCGTAGACGCCCCATGCCTCGGCCGCGCCGGCCGCGCGGACACGGTTGAGGAGGGTGGCGGAGACCGGTGCCGATCCGCTGTAGACACGGCCGGTGAACGGGACGCCGGCGTCGAGGGCGGCCCGCAGCTGCGGCGGGGTGAGATAGACGGCCTGCGGCCGGAGCGAGGTGATCTGCCGGGCGAGCGTGCGGGGGCGGCGTGCGGGCAGCGCGACCGGGGCGCCGGCGGCCAGCGACGGCAGCATGACGAAGAACGTGCCGCCCAGCACGGGCACGCCGGGGTGGGGTCTGACCAGGTCGGACACGGCGCGCAGACCGGTCACGAGGCCGGACCGGGTGTGCACGACAGCCCGGGGGCTGCTGGTCGTGCCCGAGGTGAAGATGATCACCGCGTCGCCGTCGCCGGTGTAGCGCGGTGCGGTGCCGGTGACCATCGGCAGGGCGGGCGCGGTGCCGGGCAGCCGGCGGCCCACGGTGACGGTGGGTGCCAGCGCGGAGAGATCGGGCAGGGCCAGGCCGGCGCGGCGGGCGAGGGGCGCGGCCCAGCTCGCGACCGCTTGCGCGGCCGCGTCGGCAACGATCAGATCCGGACGGGCGTGGGTGAGGCGCGCGGTCAACACGTCGGGTCCGGCGGAGGGGTCCAGGACCGCGACGCGGACCCCGATCTCGTACGCCGAGAGCACCACCGCCAAGGCCCGGGGCCCCGGGCGCACGGCCAGCCCGAGGGTGTCCCCGGCCCGCAGGCCGCGGGCGTGCAGCGCCGCCGCGTACCGGTCCCGCAGTTCGGCGAGGCGGCCGCGGGTGACGGCCGACCGGCCGTGCAGGATCGCCGGGGTGTCGTCACCGGGGCGCAGATCCACCAGCATGTCCGCCTCGGGCCGGTTCACCGCGGGTCCGCCGTCAGCACGCCGCTGCCCCGGTCCAGGTACCACTTCGCGGTGCCCACCACGCCGTAGGCCCGGAGCCGCCGGGTGGAGTTCTCCACCACCATGGTCCGGCTGCGCGCGATCGAGGCGGTGGTGCGCCGCACCCGGTTGAGGAAGAGCCGGTCGGTCGGGGACGGCCGCCGGGGCATCCCGCCGCACGCCTCGTACAGCTCCGCGGTGATCGCCATGTTGTTGCCGGCGTGCATCCGGTACGGCGCGCGGAAGCCGGCGTCGCGGTGTGCCGGGCGCAGCCGGCCGAAGAGGGCCGCCAGCGCGACCAGTCCGGAGAAGAACGCCCGCCCGGCCGGGCCGTGCTCGTCGCGGCGGGCGGTGATCCGCCCGCACACCATGCCGGCGCCGCCGTCCAGCGCGGCGCGTGCCGCGGCCACCCAGCCCGGCCGGGGCAGGCAGTCCGCGTCGGTCCGTGCGATCAGCCGGGCCCCGGCGGCGATGGCGTGCCGGAAGCCGGTGTCGACCGCGCAGCCCACACCCTTCTCCGGCTCGATCAGCACGTGCACCGGGAACGGCGCGGTGCGGGCGAACGCGCGCACCACCTGCACGGTGTCGTCGGTGGAGCCGTTGTCGGTCACCAGCAGCGTGAACCCGGTGTCGGTCTGCGCGGCCAGCGCGGTCAGCGTCGCGGTGATCCGGGCGGCCTCGTTCCAGGCCGGGACGACCACCCACAGCGGGGTGCTCACGAGCACTCCCAGACCATCGTCATGATGCTGACGCCGCCGCCGAGGCCCATCAGGAGCACCCGGTCGCCGGCGGACAGCCCGGGCCGGACCCGGGCCAGCTGCACGCCCAGGGTGGCGCTCGCCATGTTGCCGAGGCCGGTCACGGTCACCTCCAGCCTGTCCCGGGGCACGCCGGTCACCTCGACGAACCGGTCCAGGTAAGGCAATGTCACCTGGTGCACCAGGATCCGGGCGAAGTCGGTGTATTCCAGGCCGGTGCGGCTGCGCATCCGGTCCAGGATGCTGGCGCCGACCTTCTCGAAGACGCCGCGCAGCCGGTGGCCGTCACCGGCGAAGTACGTGTGCTCGTCGCCGCGGGGGTGCCGTGAGCCGCCGCCCGGGATCCCGCCGACCGCCCAGTGCTCCGAATGCGTCTCGGTGTCGATGTCCAGGATGCCGCCGCGTTCCACCGGCTCGACCACCACCGCGGCGCCGGCGTCACCGAACGTGTAGCCGGCGAACGAGCGGCGTGCCTCGGCCAGGTCGGCGACCCCGGGGCGCATCACCCGGGACGGCGTCTCGCCGGTGACCACCAGGGCCCGGCGGGCGCGGCCGGCCAGGATCATCGAGCGGGCCAGGTCGATGCCGTTGACGAAGCTGTTGCACGCGTTGGTGACGTCCAGCGCGTGTGCCCGGCTGCCGAGACCGTCCTGCAGGATGTGCGCGGTGGCCGGCTCCACCATGTCCCGGCTGGCCGACGCGAACAGCAGCAGGTCCACGTCGAGCGGGTCCAGCTCGGCGGCGTCCAGCGCCTGTCGGGCGGCGTGCAGGCCGAGCGTCGACGCGTACTCGCCGGGGCCGGCGAGTCGCCGGCGCTCGATGCCGGTGAGCCGGCCGAACAGACCGCGCGGCAGCCGCACGGCGCCTCCGCGCGAGACGGACTCCTGCAGCTCGGCCGTAGTCACCTCACGTTCCGGCAGATGGGCGCCAACCCCGGTGATCCCGACCCGCATCGGCTGTGCAGCCCTCCCACCCAGATGATCAAGTCGTTCATTGTCCCCCGCGGGCGCCGGGCCCGGTACCGGACTATCGGCCGGGCACGCCGGAACAGAAGGCGACCGCCGTGATCATCTCCGCGGCGGATTCCGCCGGTTCAGGCCGTGGGCTGGGTGAAGGTGGCGAGGACGACGGTGAGCAGCGGCAGCGCCCGGCTCCAGCCGGCGCGGTCGGTGCGCCACTCCAGCAGGTACGCCTGGTCGCCGGTCCCGACCACCCGGCGCAGGCCGCGCATCGGCTCCCGGTCGGCGGCGTGGAAGGTGAACTCCCAGACGGCGCCGGGTGGGGTGGTCGGCAGTGCCTCGATCCGCAACCGCCGGTACGCCTCCAGCGGAACTTTCTGTTCCTCGGCGAGCAGGGCGGTGACCAGGTCGCCGGGCGGCGCCGGCCAGCGGCCGACACGCAGGGTCGGGCCGCCCCGCGGGCTGGTGAAGGCGGCATCGCTGCTGGGGCCGGGCAGCGGGCGCCAGTCGCCGGGCAGCGCGACCCGGAAGCCGCTCGGGTCCTGCCACCAGACGAACCCGGCGGGCAGGGGCGGCGTGAGCGACGCGGTGACGGGCGGCGGGACGGGTGCTCGTCGCGTACCGCCGAGGGGTTGTCCGTGTGCGCTCGCCGTGACCGCCGAGAGCATGGCGACCAGCGTGGCCACCGCAGCCGTCGCGGAGAGCCGGCGGCGCACCACCGGGCGCAACCCCGGACGGCGCCGGGCGCGGGCCGGGCGGCCGGACCGGGCGATCGGCTCCAGGTGGGCCCGGACCTGCGCGGCGGTGAGACGTTCCCCGGGATCGCGGCGCAGCAGCCCGGTGAGCACCCGGGTGAGCGGACCGGCCAGCCGCGACGGATCCGGCGGGGTGTCGGCGAGCGCGTGCAGGATCCCGGCGATGGTCGGGCGCGAATAGGGCGGACGGCCCTCGACCGCGTGGTAGAGCGTCGCGCCGAGCGACCAGAGGTCGGTCTGCTCGGTGGAGACGCGGTCGAAGAGGCGCTCCGGCGCGATGTATTTCGGCGAGCCGAGCACCACCCCGGCCCGGGTCAGCGCGGTGACGGCCGCGGGGGTGACCGCGAGACCAAAATCGGTCAGCATCACCCGGCCGTCGTCGGCGATCAGCACGTTGCCCGGCTTGACGTCGAGGTGCAGCAGGCCGGCCCGGCGGGCGGCGGCCAGCGCGGCGAGGACGGCCAGGCCGATCGTGGCGACCTGGTCGGGCGGCAGCGGGCCGGACTCGTCGACGATCTCCTGGAGCGAGCGGGACGGTAGAAACTCCATCACGGTCCACGGGCCGTCGGTGTCGGGCAGGACCTCGAGGATGCGGACGACGTTGGGATGCCGCACGCGGGCAGCGGCCCGCGCCTCGGAGAGCGCCCACTCCTGGACCACGTCCCGCTGCTCAGGAGTCAGTCCGTCGGGGACGGTGGACTGTTTGACGACCACGAAGGGCGCGCCGGGCAGGCCGTCGGCGGCGGCGAGCCAGATGCGGCTCATGCGACCGGTGGCGAGTGGACGGATGACGCGGTAACGCGCGGAGATGACCTCTCCCGGAGGCATCATGCCGTCGAGGTTACTCGATGCAAGCGAACCGTGACTGTCGGCTTTCCGGCTGACCCGGTGAACGGTCCGGCAGCGTAATGTCATTGTCCCTTCCGGACGCCGGGACGTACCGGTCCGGACGCTGCGGCGATGAGGCGACATGCGGACATCACGATGGTTGTCGATACCGGTCCTCTGCGTGCTCCTGCTGATCACCCCTGGGCCACCGGCGGCCGCGGCCGCCACCCCGGCCGATCTGGCGGTCCGGTTGCAGGCGCTGCTCGGGCAGCACTCGGTGCTCGCCGCGGACGTGATGCGCAGCCGGATCCGCGGGGACGACGACTTCGTCCAGGCGGCGAACACGGCGCTCGGCCGCAACACCGACGCGATGACCGGGCTGATGGTCCAGCTCTTCGGCGAGGACATGGTCAACACGTTCAGTCCGATGTGGGCCGCGCACGTGGTCGACCTGGTGGCCTACGCGAGCGCGGTGGCGGCCCGTGACGACGCCGCCCGCCGGCACGCGCACGAGGAGTTGAGCGGGTCCGAGGAGGAGCTGAGCGAATTCATCGCCGGTTCGTCGCGGGGGCGGCTCGCGCCGGCGGACGCTCATCACGCGCTCGCGATGCACGTCGAGCACCTCACGTCGCAGGTGGACGCCTATGCGGACGGGGACTATCCGACCGCCGACCGGGTCAACCGGGAGGCCTATCAGCACATGTACGACCTCGGGCTGGTGGTGGCCGACGCGCTGCTGCCGGCCGCGGACCGGCCGACGTTGCGCGAGCCTGTCTGGCGGCTGCGCTCCCAGCTCGGCAAGCTGTTCGCCGAGCACGTGATCCTGATCAGCGGCGTCACCCGGGCGGCGGTCGCGGACACACCGGACTTCGACGCCGCGGCTCGCATGATCAACACAAACACGCGGGACCTGACGAAGGCGATGGACAGCATGTTCGGCACCGCGGCGGCACGGCGGTTCCAGAAGCTGTGGGGCTTCCACGTGGAGCAGCTGGTGGCGTACAGCGGGGCGATCGCGGCGGGCGACGAGCAGCGGCGGGAATCGGCGCGGGCGGCGCTGACCGGCTACGAACGGGAGATGGCCGAGTTCCTGAGCGGGGCCACCGAGACGCGGATGCCGGCCGCGGAGCTGTCGGCGGTGCTCGCCGGGCACGACGGCATGCTGGTGCGGCACGCGGACGCCTACGCGAAGCGGGACTACGTGACGGCCCACGACATCGCCTACGAGACGTACGAGCACGGGTTCGAGATGGCCCGGCAGCTGGCGGACGCGTTCGGCGAGACGGTGGCCGAGCGGCTGCCGCGGGGCGGGGCGCAGACCGGGCACGGCGGCCTCGCCGGTGGCCCCGTGTGGTCGACCGGACCGGTGTGGTCCGTGAGCGGTGGACGCTGAGCATGCGCGGCGTCCGGGTGGCCCTGCTCGTCCTGCTGGCGGCGGGTGGCCTGGCCGGACTGGGTGGGGCCCAGCCGCCCGCCCGGCCGGGACCGGTGCAGGCCGGGACGCCGGTTTCCGGGCCGGTGGCCGCCGACGGCTTCCAGTCGGTGAGCGACTTCGACGAGGTGGCCGAGCCGGTGCGGGTGCGGATCCCGGAACTTCGGGTGCGCAGCCGCCTGGACCGGCTCGGGCGGCAACCGGACGGCGCAGTCGCGGTGCCGGCGGACCCGGGCGTGGCCGGGTGGTACTCCGCCGGGCCCCGCCCGGGACAGGCCGGCCCGGCGGTGATCCTCGGGCACGTCGACTCGCGGACCGGGCCGGGCGTCTTCGCGCAGCTGGCGGGCGCGCCGGCCGGGACGCTGGTGCACGTGGACCGGGCGGACGGCAGCACGGTGACGTTCCGGATCGGGCTGATCTCACGGGTGCCGAAGGACGAGTTCCCGACCGACCTGGTCTATGCGCCGACCTTGGACGTGGCGTTGCGGCTGGTCACCTGCGGTGGCGGTTTCGATCGGAGCAGAGGGAGCTATCGGGACAATGTCATCGCGTACGCCGACCCGGTCTAGCCTCGCGGCGGTCGTCGTGGCGCTCGCGCTGCCGGCGCCGGTGCCGCTTCCGGTTGCTGCCGCCATGGTGGCAGGCGGGGAGACGACGATCGTCGTCGACCTCGGCGCCGGCCCGCCGCCGTCCGACGGCTCCCCGTCCGCCCCGGGGACGGCGACCGTGACCGTCGACGGTGCCGCGCGGCCCGCCCGGCTGGAGCCGGTGGTGGCCGACGGGCTCGCGGTCGTGCTGGTCGTCGACGCCTCGACGGCCGGCGCCACCACCTTGCCCGCCTGGCTCAGCGCCGCCGCCCGGTTCATCCTCGACGCGCCGGCCGGGACCCGATCCGTGGTCGTTCCGGACCGGGCGCCGGTCACCGCGCTGACCGAGCCGCAGCGCGGGCCCTTCGGCGTGGTCCGGGCCCTGCACTCGGTCCGGGCGGGCGGCGAGCGGGACACCGCCGCCGCGCTGGACCTGGCGTCCCGGCAGTTCCCCGGGGTCGCGCCGGGCCGCCGGGTCGTGGTGCTCTACACGACCGCGGTGGATGCGGGCGGCCCGGAACCGGACCAACTGGCCGCTCAGCTGCGGGGGAGCGGGACGATCCTGGTCGTGGTCGGCGCGGCGGCCTCGGCCGGGTTCTGGCCGGCCGCCGCCACCGGCACCGGCGGCTTCTTCGCGCCCGCCGGTGACCCGGTGGTGGTGCCCGCGCTGGACCAGGTGGAGACCACCCTGCGCGGGCGGCACCTGGTGCGGTTCCCGACCCCGGGCGATCTGCCGGCCCGCGTCGTGGTGCGGGTGGAGACCGAGGAGCTGGCCTATTCCGGGACGGCCCTGGTGGAGTCCCCGACCGCGGACCCGGGGCCGGCCCGGGTGTGGTGGGCCGTGCTCGCCGCCGGCCTGATCGTGCTGGCCGGGCTGCTGGTCGCGGTCCGGGCGCGGCGTGCCGCCCGTCGCCCGGCAGCGCCACTCGATCTGGATGCGCTGCCGGCTCCGGTGACGCTTCCGGCGGCGCTCCCGGTGGCCGAGCGGCCGGGCGAGTTCCGTGCCGGACCGCGCTCGCCGCACCCGATGAAGCCACCCGCCACCGGCCGGGCAGCGGTGCCGCCCGGCCCGTGACGGGCGCTCCACTCTCGCCGGGTCAGCGCAGCGGCATGTCCAGGTAGGACCCGCCGCCGATGGTGATCGAGTCACCGGCGGCGTTCTCGTCGTAGTAGAGCGGGTCGACGGTGTCCACCACCAGCGTCAGCGAATGTCCGGCCGGCACGTCGTAGGCGGTGGCGGGCAGCGTGAGGTCGACGTCGCGGGACCCGCCCAGCCAGGTCACCGGCGCGTGGGTGATCAGCTTGGCGTTTCCGGCCGCGTCCAGGTCGTAGAGGTAGGCCACCACGGTGCCGGTGGGCGCGGTCCCGGAGAGCTCCAGATGCAGTCTCGCGGAACCGCGGATCTTCTGCGCCGTGGACCGGCGCTCGGCGGCCCAGACCCCGGCCCGGCCCCGGTCCACGAACGGCAGCCAGATCCGCGGCTGCTCGCCGGTGATCGCGGCGGCCCCGTTGGTGATCAGCACGACCCCGCCGGCGGCCACCGTGTCCCGGTCGGTGGGGATCGTCTTCGTCCAGCCCGCGGACGCCTCGCCGCCGAGCAGGCCGGTCCCGTCCAGCGCCCGGATCTTCCCGAGGCCGTGCCGGCGGGTGGTCCCGGCGAGCGCGGACCAGTCCGGGTACGTCTCGACCGGGGCGTTCAGCGGCTTGATCCGCACCGGGGCGCCGGTCGTCCCGGTGCCGGCCAGGTGCTGGTCGAGCCAGGAGTAGAGGCTGGTCCAGACGTCGTTGGGCAGGCCCAGCACGCCGGTCAGCTCGGCGATCGCGTGGTCGCCGGGGCGCAGCTCGAGGCGTTTCGGCGTGGTCAGCCGGCCGTAGAAGTCGACCAGCTGGTTCGGCGGGAAGAACGTGTCACCCCAGCCGTTGGCGATCAGCACGGCCGGCCGGTTGGCGTTGATCCGGTCCAGATAGGTGGCCGCGGAGCGCACCCTCGCCCAGCTCATCACCTCGGCGACGTCGCGGTTGGCGTTGAAGTCGGCCATCTTGTCGGTGAGGTCGGCGCTCGGCTTGCCGACGAGCTTCGCGGCCAGCTCGAGCAGGCCGGCCGACTGGCGGTGCCGGGTGTCGTCGCCGTAGAGCGAGTAGACCAGGTCGGTCCAGCCGCTGAGCACCCCGACGACCCGGATCCGGGGGTCGAAGGCGGCGCCGAGCAGGCTGATCCCGGCCCCGTACGAGATGCCGGCCGCCCCGATCCGGCCCGGGTCGGCGGCGGTGTTCGCGATCGTCCAGTCCAGCACCCGGGACAGGTCGGCCATGTCCTTCGGCCCGGCGGTGTCGATCTCGCCACCGGACAGCCACCAGCCGCGGGGCGTGTAGGAGACGACCACGTAGCCGCGCCCGGCGAGCACTCTGGCCTGGGCGAGGTACTCCAGGTCGTTGAGCCCCCAGCTGGCCGGCAGGACCACCGCGGGATGGGGGCCCGCGGCGGCCGGGGCGATCACGTTCGCCTTGAGTCGTACGCCGCCGTCGCCGGTGATGTCGACGGCCCGGAACCCGGTGACGGCGACGGCCCGAGCCGCGGTGGGGGGTGCGGCGGCCTCGGCCGGCACGGCCAGGAAGGTTGTCATCAAAATGGCGATGAGCAGGGGGAACCAACGATGAGGCGCCATGCGCCCTCCTCGGGTGGGGATGGTGTGGCGGCAGCGTAGGAATCGGTTCCGAGAATTTGAAGATGGTGACTTTCTCGTTACCGACTAGTAACGTGACTCGTCGGTAGTAAGGGGGTGCCGGGTGCTGTACGGGACACCGACCGCGCGTCGCCGGGATGCTCAGCGCAACCGCGCGGCCATCCTCGAGGCGGCCGGTGAGGTGCTCGCCGGCGGCGGCGCCGTCGCCCTGATGCCGGCGGTCGCCCGCCGCGCCGGCGTCGGCCAGGCCACCCTCTACCGGCACTTCACCGATCGGCAGGCTCTGGTCGCGGCCGTGGTCACCGATCAACTGGAGCGCCTGGAAGCCTTGGTGGCGGCGCACGCCGACCGCCCCGAGGAGTTCCGCCGCCTGCTCTGCGAGGTGCTGCACACCCAGATCGCCATGCGCAACCTGATCGGCCTGGTCCGCCGCCTCGACCGGGTCACCCAGGAGCGTTACCGGCAGCGGGTGATCGCGGCGGTCGCCACTCCGATGCGGTTCGCGCGGGAGCGCGGTTACGTCCGGGCCGACCTGGTGCCCGAGGATCTCGCGCTGCTCTTCGCGATGGTCCAGGGTGTCGCCGAGGACACCGGCGACGTGGCCGCGGCCCGCGCCGCTGCTGACCGCGCTGTCGACCTGATGCTCGACGGGGTCTTCCGCGGCTGACGGCACGCCCGGCCGGGCCCCGTGGGAATGACTCACAGCTTTCCTGGGTAGCGTTGGACCTTCGCATCTTTTCTCAGCGAAGGAGTTGATCTCCGCCGTGGGCGGATACGGGTGGCAAGTCGTCCTCGTCGTAGTGCTTGTGCTGCTCAACGCGGCTTTCTCGGGAAGCGAGATGGCGCTCATCTCGCTGCGCGAGAGCCAGTTGCAGAGGCTGGAGCGGCAGTCGCGCACCGGCCGGACGCTCGCCAAGCTGGCCCGGGACCCGAACCGGTTCCTGGCCACCATTCAGATCGGCATCACGCTGGCCGGCTTCCTGGCCTCGGCCGCCGCGGCCACCACGCTGGCCCAGCCGCTGATCGAGCCGCTGAGTGGCGTGCTCGGCACGGCCGCCGAGCCGGTCGCGATCCTGCTGATCACCATCGTCCTGACGTTCTTCACGCTGGTCGTCGGCGAGCTGGCGCCGAAACGGGTCGCCATGCAGCGCGCCGAGGGCTGGGCCATGCTGATGGCCCGCCCGCTGGACATCCTCTCCACGCTGTCCCGGCCGGTGATCTGGCTGCTGGGCAAGTCCACCGACCTGGTGGTCCGGCTCGCCGGCGGTGACCCCGACGCGGGCCGCGAGGAGGTCAGCACCGAGGAGATCCGCGACATGGTCGCGCAGCAGCAGGACATCACCGCGGAGCAGCGGACCATCATCTCCGGCGCCTTCGAGATCGCCGACCGGATCCTGCGGGAGATCCTGGTCCCGCGCCGGGACGTGCTGGTGCTGCCGGCCGACATGCTCGCGCCCGACGCCCTCGACCTGCTCGTCTCCGACGGGCACTCCCGTGCCCCGGTGACCGGGCCGATGGGCCTGGACGACGTGCTCGGCGTGGTGCACCTGCGCGACCTGATCGGCGCCAAGGGCCCGGTCCGGGACCACATGTACACCCCGCTGTTCCTTCCGGAGACGCTGAAGGTCTCCGACGCGATGCGGCAGCTGCGGGTCCAGCGCCAGCAGTTCGCCATGGTGGTGGACGAGCGCGGCGCGATCGACGGCATCGTGACCATGGAGGACCTGGTCGAGGAGGTCGTCGGCGAGATCTACGACGAGACCGACCGGGACGTGCAGTCGGTGATCCGCGAGGACGACGGCGCGATGCTGCTGCCCGGCACCTTCCCGATCCACGACCTGCCGGACATCGGGGTCGACATCGAGGAGCTGGACGCGGGGGACTACACGACCGTCGCGGGCCTGGTGCTGGCGCGCCTGGGTCACATCCCGACCGGGCCCGGCGAGATCGTGACGATCGACGGGCACACCGCCGAGGTGGTGGAGGTCACCGGGCGGGCGATCACCAAGCTCCGGCTCCGGCCGCTCGCCGAGCAGCCGGCCGAGGAGGAGGACGCTCAGGTCTGACCCGCCGGCCCAGCTGATCAGGCGCGCAGGACGTCCTCGGCCGCGTCGAGGACGGCCTCGCGCAGCCGCTCCGCCGGCGCCTCCGGCATGACGATCGTGCAGTCGCCCAGACCGCCGATCGCCATCTGCGCCCGGGTCAGCCGGGCCAGCGTCGGCTCGGGGCCGACCAGCAGCGTCACCATCTGCTGCCGCCACCGGCCCATCGCCGCGGCCAGGTCGACCATCGCGAGCACGCTCGGGTCGCGCATGATCATCGCGGTGACGTCCCGGTGCCGGTACACCACGTCGAAGTAGGCCCCGAGCAGCTCCCGCGCGCCGGTTCCCGGCCCGAACCGGGCCAGCACCGCCTCGACGTCGTCGATCAGCGGCTGGACCAGGCTGCGGACCAGGTCCTCCCGGGACGCGAAGTGGTAATAGAGCGCCGGTTTGGTGACGCCGACCCGCTCGGCGATCTCCCGCAGGCTGACCTGCCGCACGCCCCGGGCCGCGATCAGCTCCAGGGCCGCCGCGCGGATCCGGTCGGCGGTCTCGCTGGTTCTGGGTCTCGGCACATCGCAACTCTAGGCCTTGACAACCCAGCGTTTACTTACCGGTAGATCAACGAACCGGAGGAGGGTGCCATGCACGCTGTGATCTCCGGCGCCGGCATCGCCGGGCCGGTGCTTGCCCACTGGCTGACGCGGTACGGGTGGGACGTCACCGTCGTCGAGCGGACCCCGGAGCTGCGAGCCGGCGACGGTGGGCACCCGGTCGACCTGTTCGGCCCGGCCGTCGACGTCATCGAGCGGATGGGCCTGCTGGCGGAGGTGCGGGCGGCCCGCACCCCGAACGACACCATCACGCTGTTCCGTCCCGGCCGGAAGCCGCCCGTCACGCTCGCCACCGCGGTCCTGGCCACCGGCATCTCCGGCCGGCACGTCGAGATCATGCGCGGCACCCTGGCCGGGCTGCTGCACGAGGCGACCCGGGACCACGCCGACTACCGGTTCGGGACCGTGATCGAGCGGCTCGACGGCGGGGTCGCGGCGCTCTCCGACGGCAGCACGATCAGCGCCGACCTGGTCGTCGGCGCGGACGGCCTGCACTCCGGGGTGCGGTCGCTGGCCTTCGGCCCGGAGCGGGATCACCGGCACTTCCTCGGGGCGTACCTGGCCGTCTACACGCTGCCGGACGTGCTCGGCACCGGACCGACCGTCGCCGCGTTCACCGCCCCGGACCGGGCCGCCACGGTCTATCCCACTGCCGTCCCCGGCCTGTCCCGGGCGCTCTTCCTCGTCCGGACCCCGCGGGAGGTGCCGTACGACCGGGCCGACCCGCGCCCGGTCCTGCGTGACCTGATCGGCGACGGCTTCGGCGCCCGGCTCGATCCGGTGCTGGCCCATCTGGACACCGCGGACGACCTCTACTTCGACGGCATCTCGCAGATCCGGATGCCGAGCTGGTCGCGGGGCCGGGTCACGCTGGTCGGCGACGCGGGGTACGGCCCCGGCCCGGCCGTCGGTGGCGGCACCAGCCTGGCCACGGCCGGAGCTTATGTGCTGGCGTCCGAACTGGGCGCCGGAGGTGACGTTCCCGGCGCGCTGGCCCGGTACGAGGCGGTGATGCGCGAGCCGGTCCGGCACGGCCACCGGATCGGGCCGGCCGTGCTCGGCTCGATCGTCCCGCGCGGCCGTGCCCAGATCTGGCTGGCCGCCCAGGTGATGCGCGCGCTGCCGCACCTGCCGGCCCGGGCCCGGGCGCGGCTCACCTCGTTCGGCGGCGGCCCGGCCGCGATGCTCGACGGCCTGCGTCTCAGCGACGCCCCACCACCCGCTGACACCGTGTGAACTTGAGGCGCGTATCGCACCCGAACTTCACACACTGGTTGTTACCGCGGGTGACAGTGTGTGAGGTTGGGGCTCGGATCGCACCCGAACTTCACACGCTGGGGTGTGTGGTGTCCTTCGGGGGACGGTGACCTGCGCCTCAACCGGGCCGAAACGGAAATTTATCGGGATTCTTCCGGAATGCGATCGGGTACCGTGGCGTCGACGGTTACCGGCAGAAACGAGTCCCCACCATGCAGCTCGCCACCTCGGACTGGGGCCTCTGGCATCCGTTCGACCCGGCCGGCGAGGCGGAGCGGGTGGAGCTCAAAGTGATGATCCCGGAACGGGCCGGCCGGTCACTCGGCCGGGGCGCCGGTCACGTCCGGGTCCGGCAGGTCTACTTCCTGGAGACGGCTGACCTGGCGCTCTCCCGGCACGGCCTGGTCGTCCGGATCCGCAGCACCTCGGCCCACCCGGACGACGTCGTGGTGAAGCTGCGCCCGATGGAGGCGCGGACCGTGCCGCGCTGGCTGCGCCGCGCCGACCTGGACGTGGAGATCGATGCGCTGCCCGGGCACCGGGTCTGCTCCGGCGCCCTGAAGGTGCGCCTGGGCCGGCGGGCCGTGGCCCGGTCGATCGCCTCCGGGCGGCCGCTCACCGAGCTCCTCTCCGCCCACCAGCGGCGGATGATCGCGGCGTACGGCCCGGACGACCTCGATCTGGACGAGCTGCGGGTGTTCGGCCCGGTGCAGGTCAAGAAGCACCGGGTGCGGCCGCACGGGCTGGGCCGGCCGCTGACCGCCGAGCGCTGGACGTACCCGGACGGCTCCACGCTGGTGGAACTCTCCACGCGTTGCGCCGCGGCCCGGGCGCCCGAGGTCGCCGCGCGGATGTCGGCCGTCCTGCACGCGCACCGGGTGGTGCCGGACTTGCGTCAGCGGACCAAGACCGAGATGACGCTGCGGTACTTCAGCGGTTCCTGAGGCGATGACCGGCGGACGGCACGCGGTGAACCGGTGATGCCCTTCGGCGCGGGGCCGGACGGGACACGGCTGCCGGCCGCGCTCTCCCGTGGCCGCCGGATCGCCGGCCTGCTGACCGTGCTGGCCGGGCTGCCGCTGCTGACGATGCTGCTCGTCGCGGTCGACCCGCCTCTGATCAACGACATCCTGTTCTTCCTGGTCGCCGTCGTGGGGGTGGCGCTGGTCGGCGGCCTGGGGCCGGCCCTGATCGCCGCGGTCGGCGGGTTCCTGCTGCTCAACTGGTTCTTCACCCCGCCGTACGGCCGGTTCGCCATCGCCGAGGGACACAACCTGCTGGCGCTGGCCATCTTCGTCGTGGTCGGCGTCGCGGTCAGCTGGGTGGTGGACACCGCCGCCCGCCGGACCCGGCAGGCGGCGCAGGCGTCCGCCGAGGCCCGGATGCTCGCGATGGTGGCCGGTGGCGTGCTGCGCGGCGAGCGGCCCCTGCTGGCCCTGCTCGATCAGCTCCGCGAGACGTTCGGCCTGGAGTCGGTGGCGCTGCGGGAGAACGGGACGACGGTCGCCCAGGTGGGCACGCCCGGCCCGGACCCGGCCGGCACGGTCCAGAGTGTCCGGGCCGACGAGGAGGTGCTGGTCCTGCTGCGTGGTCGCCCGCTGAGCGTGTCGGACCGGCGGGTGGTGGAGGCGTTCGCGGCGCAGGCGGCGGTGGCGCTGCGGCAGGAGCGGCTGGCGGCCGAGGCCGCCGCGGCGCGACCTCTGGCCGAGGCGGATCGGTTGCGCACCGCTCTGCTCGCGGCGGTGAGTCATGACCTGCGTACGCCGTTGGCGTCCGCGAAGGCGGCGGTGGCGAGTCTGCGCAGCACCGAGGTGGACTTCGGTGCGGAGGACCGGGCCGAACTGCTGGCCACGGCGGACGAGTCGCTGGAGCGGCTGGACCGGCTGGTCGCGAACCTGCTGGACATGAGCCGTCTGCAGGCGGGCGCGCTGGGGGTGGCCGCGATCGAGGTGGGCGCCGAGGAGGTCGTACCCCGGGCGCTTGATGATCTTGGCCCGGAGGGTCGCCGGGTCGCTGTGCGGGTGCCGGACGACCTGCCGATGTTGCACGCCGATCCGGGCCTGCTGGAGCGGGTGCTGGTGAACGTGATCGCGAACGCGTTGCGGTACAGCCCGGCGGACCGGCCGCCGGCGATCACCGGCAGCAGCCGCGGTGACACGGTCGAGCTGCGGATCATCGATCACGGGCCGGGGATCCCGGTGGACCGCTGGGACGACGTGTTCCTGCCGTTCCAGCGCCTCGGCGACCGGGACAACCACACCGGCGTCGGTCTGGGCCTGGCGCTGTCCCGCGGTCTGACCGAGGCGATGGGTGGCAGCCTCACCCCGGAGGAGACCCCGGGCGGCGGTCTGACCATGATCCTCGCGTTGCCGGCCGTCGCCGGCGTCCCGGCGGGCCCGGCATGACCCGCATCCTCGTGGTCGACGACGAGCCGCAGATCGTCCGTGCACTGCGGATCAACCTCAAGGCCCGGGGGTACGACGTGGACACCGCACCGGACGGTGCGGCGGCCCTGCACCTGGCCGAGCAGCACCCTCCGGACCTGGTCGTGCTCGACCTCGGACTGCCCGACATGGAGGGCGCCGAGGTGATCGGCGGACTGCGCGGCTGGACCGACGTGCCGATCATCGTGCTCTCCGGGCGGGCCGGCAGCGCCGACAAGGTGACCGCCCTGGACGCCGGGGCCGACGACTACGTGACCAAGCCGTTCGGCGTCGACGAGCTGCTGGCCCGGATCCGCGCGGTCACCCGGCGGGGCCGGCAGGCGGACGAGGCGGTGCCGGCGGTGCAGATCGGCGCGCACACCGTCGACCTGACGGAACGGTCGGTCTCGGGGGACGTGCGGCTCACCCCGACCGAGTGGCAGCTGCTGGAGCACCTGCTGCGGCACCCGGGCAAACTGATCACCCAGCGCGAGCTGCTGCACGAGGTCTGGGGCCCGCGGTACCGGACCGAGACCAACTACCTGCGCCAGTACATGGCCCGGCTGCGCCGCAAGCTGGAGGAGGACCCGGCCCGGCCGCGGCACCTGCTCACCGAGCCCGGCATGGGCTACCGCTTCCGCCCTTAAAGTTCCGATCCCCGCCGCCGATGTGGGTGGTGTCGATCAGCGGGTGTGAGGAGAGAAGCGTGCGGTTGTTCGGTTCACGTCAGGCGAGCCCCGAGGCCGCCCGGCCGATGCCCCGCGACGTCGAGGCTCTGGAGCAGCTGGTGCTCGCCCTGGACGCGGCGACCGACGAGAACAGCGCCTGGCGGATCACCGTGGAGAGCATGGTCCGGTCGCACGGATTCGGCTACGGCGCCGTCTGGATCCCGGAGCGCGCCGGCCAGTTGCGCCTGGCCCACGAGGCCGGCGCGCTCACTCCGCAGCTGAAGGCCGTCACCGGTGGCACCCTGCCCCTCGACGCCGGGCTGGTCGGCAAGGCGTACCGGTCCCGCCAGGCGGTCTACGCCGAGTCCGCCGAGGAATGCACCGAGTGCCGGCGCTGCCAGACGGCCCTGAAGGCCGGGATGGTCGCCGCAGTCGTGCTGCCGGTGACCAAGGGCAACGAGGTGCACGCCATCCTCGAGTACTACTCCGCCCAGCCGCTCTACCTGGACGCGCCGCGGCGGGAGAAGTTCGGTGCGATCGCGCGGGTCGCCGAGCGCGCCCGGGAGTCCGCGGTCGCCGCCGCCGAGCTGCGCCAGGTCGCCGACGACCGGTCGGCCGTCACCGAGGTGGTCACCCGGCTCGGCACCGCGGCGGACAGCAAGGCCGCGATCCGGACCGCCCTGGACAGCGTGCGCACCGCGTTCGGCTGGGCGTACGGCTCGTACTGGGAAGTGGACCCGGACGAGAACGTGCTCAAGTTCGCCATCGAGTCCGGGTCGGCCGGCGAGGAGTTCCGCCGGGTCACCCTGGCCGCCACCTTCGCCGAGGGCGTCGGCCTGTCCGGCCGGGCCTGGCGGGCGCGGGACCTGGTCTTCGTCCGTGAGCTGGCCGAGGTGACCGACTGCGTGCGGGCGCCCGCGGCCGGGCGGGCCGGCGTCCGCTCCGGCGTCTGCTTCCCGATCCTCAGCGGCGACCAGGTCGTCGGCACCATGGACTTCTTCACCACCGAATACATCGACCTCTCCGAGTCGCGGGCCGCCGCGCTGCGCAACGTGCAGCAGCTGGTCTCGCAGCGCCTCGACGTGATGCGCGGCCACGAGCGGGCCACCGCCAACGCCCGGGCGCTGCTGGACACCGTCGAACGGCTGCGCAGCGCCAGCGGCGACGCCACCTCGGTCGCCGAGCAGGCGGTCGACCGCGCCTCGGCGATGACCACCGAGGTCGCCGCGCTCGGTCAGGCGTCGGCCGCGATCGGCGACGTCATCAAGATCATTTCTTCGATCGCCGAGCAGACCAACCTGCTCGCGCTGAACGCCACCATCGAGGCCGCCCGGGCCGGCGAGAGCGGCAAGGGCTTCGCGGTGGTCGCCGGTGAGGTCAAGGAACTGGCCCGGGAGACCGCCGAGGCCACCCAGAAGGTCGCCGAGCAGATCGCCGGCATCCAGGCCAGCGCCGAGACGGTGGCCGCCGGCATCCACACCACGAGCGAGACGATCGGCAGGATGGACAGCGTCCAGAACCGGATGAACGAGGTGCTGGCCGAGCAGGCCGAGATGGCGCGCGCCCTGCAGGGCTGACCCGTCCGATCGAACATGCGTTTCAATCCCCCTGCGATGACCCGCGGTGCGCCATGATGACGTGGGTCACACAACGGAGGGAACAGCTATGAGCGGAGTTCGATTGCTCGTCGGCACCCGCAAGGGCGCCTTCATCCTCACCTCGGACGGCCGGCGGCAGAACTGGACGGTCGACGGGCCGCACTTCAGCGGCTGGGAGATCTACCACATGAACGCCTCGCCGGCCGACCCCGACCGGATCTGGGCCTCCCAGTCCGGCGGCTGGTTCGGCCAGCTGATCCAGCGCTCCGACGACGGCGGGAAGACCTGGGAGCAGGTCGACCACGACTTCGTCTACGAAGCCCCGGTCGGCGACCACCTGTGGTACGACGGGACGCCGCGCCCGTGGGAGTTCAAGCGCATCTGGCACCTGGAGCCGTCCCGGACCGACCCGGACGTCGTCTATGCCGGCGCCGAGGACGCGGCGCTCTACAAATCCACCGACGGCGGGCAGAAATGGGTGGAGCTGGCCGGGCTGCGGACCCACCCGTCCGCCCCGAAATGGCAGCCCGGCGCCGGGGGCATGTGCCTGCACACGATCATCCTGGACCCGGTCGACCCGGACCGGATCTACGTCGCGATCTCGGCGGCCGGCGCGTTCCGCACCGACGACGGCGGCGTCACCTGGCAGCCGATCAACCGTGGGCTTGTCTCCGACGGCATCGCCGAACCGGGCGCCGACGTCGGGCACTGCGTGCACCGGCTGGCCATGCACCCGTCCCGCCCCGGGACGCTGTTCATGCAGAAACACTGGGACGTCATGCGGACCGACGACGCCGGGGAGAACTGGCGGGAGATCAGCGGAAACCTGCCGACCGACTTCGGGTTCCCGATCGCGGTGCACGCGCACGAGCCGGAGACGCTCTACGTCGTACCCGTCACCAGCGACTCCCTGCACTACGTGATGGACGGCAAGCTGCGGGTCTACCGCAGCCGGACCGGTGGCGAGCAGTGGGAACCGCTGACCGTCGGGCTCCCGCAGGAACACTGCTATGTGAACGTGCTGCGCGACGCGATGGCGGTGGACACCCTCGACTCGTGCGGAATCTACTTCGGCACCAGCGGCGGGCAGGTCTACGGGTCCGCGGACAGCGGCGACACATGGCAGGCGATCGTCCGGGACCTGCCGCCGGTGTGCTCGGTGGAAGCCCAGGTACTGCCGTGATCCGGGTCATCCTCCCGCCGCACCTGCGCACCCTCGCCCAGGTGAGTGGAGAGGTGCGGGTCGAGGTCGGCGACGAGGTCACCCAGCGGTCGGTGCTCGACGCGGTCGAGGACCGGTTCCCGATGCTGCGCGGCACCATGCGCGACCGGCGGACCGGGCAGCGGCGGCCGCTGGTCCGGTTCTTCGCCTGCGAGGAGGACCTGTCCAACGAGCCGCCGGACGCTCCGCTGCCGGACCGGGTGGCCAAGGGCGAGGAGCCCTACCTGATCGTCGGAGCGATGGCCGGGGGCTGAGCCGCGAACGACTCGGCGACCGGGGGTCACCCGGCCGCCGAGGAGGGCCCGCTCAGCGGGTCGAGCCCGGCATGGTCGTCGAGGCGTCGGCAGCCGCGGAGTTGTTCGCGGTGGCGTCGCCCGTCGTGGAGTTGCTGGTCGCGGCGTTGGCGTCAGTGGCCGCGGTGTTGTCGCTGTTCGCGGCGTCGCCGGCCGTGGCGTTGGTGTTGTTCGTCGCGGCGTCGCCGGCCGTGGCGTTGGTGTTGTTCGTCGTGCTGTCGCCGGCCGTGGCGTCAGCGTTGTTCGCCGCGGTGTCGTTGTTCTCGTTGCCGGTGGCGACGGTCAGGGTGTCGGCAGTGCCGGGAGCCGCGGGGGCGTCCGTGCCGGCGTCGCCGCCGGGGCCAGCCGGGGCGGGCAGCGTCGCGTCAGCCGGTGCGTTGTCGGCGGGCGCGGCGGCGTCCGGTGCAACCGCGTCCGGCGCAGGAGCGGCGTCCGGCGCAGGAGCGGCCGGAGCATCCACGGGCGCGGGTGCGGCGTCGTCGGTGGGCGCCGGCTGAGCCGGGGTGTCCACGGGTGCTGTGGTGTCCGCGGGCGCCGGAGTGCCGGCGTCACCCGGGGCCGGCGCGGTCGCGTCCGGAGCGGGAGCGGTGGTCGGCGGCGTCTGGCCTGCGTTGGGCGTCTGGCCTGCGTTGGGCGTCTGGCCTGCGTTGGGCGTCTGGCCTGCGTTGGGCGT